>JAFUJA010000024.1 GCA_017473905.1 Lachnospiraceae bacterium
ACGGGCAGTCGCCCTATGAATCCGCAAGCCGTTTCACAAAATCATGCAAGCATGATTTGTGTGCTCCGTCTTTCGGCTTCGCACTGCTCGTTGCATACTTGAACTTTCAGGGTTGCATTGCTGTTTATTTGTCAAGGTACTGTGTCGCTTTTTGTCATCCGCAATCGGCGACAGCTTTGTTATCATATCATTCTAAATTGGACTTGTCAACAACTTTTTTTTATTTTTTTAAAATTTTTTTTATTGCTTTTAGAAAGCCATAAAACCCGATTACAATATAAGAAGTACACACATGTTTTTTATGATTAACTCATAGTTGTTTCTCTAGCTGGGATTTCTAACACATGTCATATTTTTATGTTCTTAAATTACACATTATCGCCGATAAACATTGCATCTCCGAATGAAAAGAATCGATATCTCTCCCTTATTGCTTCTTCATATGCTGCCAAGACATTTTCTCTGCCTGCCAATGCAGATACGAGCATAATCAAAGTTGATTCCGGCAAATGGAAGTTTGTAATCAGACAATCCAGCACTTTAAACTGATATCCGGGATAGATGAAAATCTCCGTATTATTACAGCAGGCTTTCAACTTTCCGTTTTCATCTGCAGCGCTTTCTACTGTTCTGCAACTTGTTGTTCCGACGCAAATGACTCTTCCACCGTTTTCTTTACACTGGTTAATCGTCTGTGCTGCCTCTTCCGTAATTTCGTAATACTCAGAATGCATATGATGAGCAAGAATATTTTCTTCTTTTACGGGACGGAACGTTCCAAGTCCCACATGAAGCGTCACATAAGCAATATGTATTCCTTTTTCGCGAATACTGTCTAAAAGTTCCGGTGTAAAATGTAAGCCCGCCGTAGGTGCCGCCGCAGACCCTGCATACTTTGCATAAACGGTCTGATAGCGGTTTTTATCTTCCAGTTTATGTGTAATATAAGGCGGAAGGGGCATCTCTCCCAAAGTATCCAGAATTTCTTCCCAGATTCCCTCGTACTCAAACTTAACCAATCGTTTTCCTTCTTCCGCGATTCCTGTAATTTCACATTTCAGCTGTCCGTCGCCAAAGGAAAAGCGCATTCCCGGCCGAGCCTTTTTTCCGGGTTTTACAAGAGTCTCCCAGACATCATTTTCCTTTCTTTTTAATAAAAGAAATTCCACCACTGCACCTGTTTCTTCTTTTACACCGAAAAGCCGGGCAGGAATAACTTTGGTATTATTCAAAACCAGACAATCACCGGGGTTTAAATATCCGATAATATCCTTAAAAATACCATGCGTATAAGTTCCGTTGTTCTTGTTTAATGCCAGTAATCTGGAAGAACTTCTGTCAAGAAGCGGGTCCTGCGCAATCAATTCTTCCGGCAATTCAAAATAAAAATCAGATTTGGTAAGCTGTGTCATTTGTCTTTCCTTTTATTACATACATTCTTTTTTTATCAGGTTAATCATAATATCAGAATTCAATTCCATGGCATCTATGGGATAGATTGTTTTAATATACCCATAATAAAACCGCTCTTTCATCTTTTCTATGATTTCCCGGTTACCGCTTCCCTTACGAAGCTCTGCCTTGATAAAATCCGCAGTATCCACTGCTGCTTTTCTGGCTAGTTTTAAATACCTAGCGGTCTGTTCCTTATCCAACAATCCGAAATGAGGCATCAGCACATTCTCTATCTCCAATGCTTCTACTTTGGAAATAGATTCAAGAGTTGTTTCGTAGCCTATCAAATAAGAAGGCACCACCATAGAATTGCCGTCATAAACACCTATGGTCTCGGAATTAAGAAGTAATTTATTTTCTTCCAGATAAAAGCCTACGGAACATCTGGTATGACCCGGCAGATTGATGACGCGGAAAGTCATCTTACCTGCCCGGATCACATCTCCGTCAGCCACGGGGATATCCACCCTTAACTCATCAATCAGGTCTTCGTAATCTTCCATTCCGCATTTCGCAGCGAATTTACGATCCAAATCCCGCATCACGCTTTTAGCACTATCCTTGGCAAAAATCCGGGTTGCATATTCCCCCGCCACAATTTTCACTTCCGGATATCTTTTTGCAATATAAACAGACCCCAGTGCATGGTCATAATGAGAATGCGTTAAAAAGATATAATCCAGTTTCCTCTCCCCTAAAACAGCTTTTATTTTATCCGCAACCGCATATCCCGTAAAAGCAAATCCGGTATCATATAAAATGGAGGTTTCTTCATCATCCAATAAAAACGCGCTGTCCCCGGGTAAAAACCGTACATCCATTATTGTAAGAGGAATCATTTTTTACTCCTTTTAGATTTGATGATATTTCTTATGCATTTTTCAAAAAGCTGATATAACCTCTGTAGGTTTCATAAATATCTGCCTTGCTGGTCACTTCATAAGGTGCATGCATATTAAGCACGGCAACACCGCAGTCAATTACATTCATACCGTATTTTGCAAGCATATATGCAATGGTACCGCCGCCGCCAAGATCAACACGACCAAGCTCTGCCATCTGGAAAGAAACTTTATCTTTGTCAAAAACACCCCGAAGTTTACCGATATATTCAGCATTTGCATCGTTGGTGCCGGATTTTCCTCTTGCACCGTGGAATTTACCAAGCACCATACCTCTTCCGAGGAAGGCAGCATTCTTCTTTTCAAAACTGGATGCATAGGTAGGGTCAAAAGCAGAATTAACATCTGATGACAGCATAAAAGATGCTGCTAACATTCTGCGGAGTTTTAAATCCGTATACTCTCCTTCCAATGATGCAAGTTCAGCCATGGTATTTTCAAAAAATCTGGACTGCATACCGGTAGCACCGACAGAACCGATTTCTTCCTTATCGGTCAAAATACAAACTGCAGTTTTTTCCAAACCTTCCACAGCAAGCATTGCACGATAAGAAGGATATGCACAAACACGGTCATCCTGTCCGTATCCTAAAACCATGGAACGGTCCAGACCGCATTCTCTTGCTTTTCCTGCGGGAACAATTTCCAGTTCTGCTGAAAGGAAATCTTCCTCCTCCATATCATAATATTCTTTTAAAAGCGCAAGAATGGATTTTTTAACCGCATCCTTTTCGTCTGCAGATTCTTCCTCTTTGCCTTTCTTTTTTGAAGGAGCAATGGGACGATTACCGATAATAATATCCAACGCTTCGCCTTCAATGACATGGGAAGCCTTTTTCTCAAGCTGTTCTGCAGATAAGTGAATCAGAAGATCTGAGATAAAAAATACAGGGTCATCTGCTTCTTCACCTAATTGTATAATGATATTTGTGCCGTCTTTTTTAGCGACAATTCCGTGCATTGCAAGAGGAGTGGTAACCCACTGGTACTTTTTGATACCGCCATAATAATGGGTATCCAGGTATGCAAGACCGGAATCCTCGTACAAAGGATTCTGCTTAATATCAATTCTGGGTGAATCAATATGAGCGCCTAAAATATTCAAGCCCTCTTCCAAGGGTGCACTTCCCACCTGAATCATAATCAGAGACTTGTTCATATTAACGGCATACAGCTTGTCTCCCGCTGTAATCTGTTTCTTTTCTTTTATATAAGAATTGATATCCACGTAACCCGCATCTTCAATACGGGTTACAATTTCATCCACACACTCACGCTCTGTTTTACATGCGGAAAGGAAATCAATATAGTCTGCATTTAATGCTTCAAGTTCTTTTAACTGTGTTTTGGAATACTTGTTCCAGATACATTTATTCTCCATATTACAGCCTCCGTTTTAGCTTCTTAAATCAATATCCAGATGGAACTTCAGATTTTTAAGAATCTTCTTAACAAATTTGTCCACTGCATCCTCTTCAAACGCTTCTTCTCCGGGCACAAACTTCACGGAGAATGCCATGCTCTTCTTATCTGCAGGAATCTGCTCTCCCTCATAAACGTCAAAAAGCTTGATTTCCTGTACAAATTTACAGGAAGAAGAAATAACACCTTCTACCTGACCGCAGGTAACGGATTTATCCATTACAAGAGCAAGGTCACGAACTTCTTCGGGGAATTTGGATAATGGCACATAGGAAGCCTTTGTGTTCAACGCATAAAGATATTTTAACTCAAGTTCTAAAATATATGCATCTTCACGCAGGTCAAGTTTTTCTGCCACTTCATAAGCAACCTTACCAAGGGTACCGATTACCTGATCTCCCAGTTTCACGGATGCGCACTGGAAAGGATGTAAATAAGAAGTCTGTGCAGCTTCATAAGAAAACTTGGTGAAGAACGTATCCGCTACCTTGTTGGCAATTCCTTTTAAAGTGAAGAAATCTTCTGCTCCGCCGAACACACCTACGCAAAGGGTTGCCCTCTCCTCAGGATATGAAGTAAGAGGAAGAGACTCCGGAATAAACTTGCTTGCAACTTCGAATAAACGACCAGAAAGATTGCCCTTCTTCTGATTTCTGGAAATCGCATGAAGCATGGACGGAACCAGTGTAGTTCTCATTACGGACAAATCTTCGTTAATGGGATTTAAAAGACGAATCGCTTCTCTCTCCTTTGCATCTTCCGCAAGATTCAGTAAGTCAAAATCCGCAGGAGAAATAAAGGAATAGTGGATGCACTCATATGCTCCGATACTGCATAAATCCTTCTTTAATTTTAATTCCTTCTTCTGAAGTTCATTCAAACCGCCCATAGTCACTTTGGAATCCGGCATAAAAGTAGGAACCACATGCTCATAACCATACATACGGATTACTTCTTCCGCCACATCGGGATAAGAATCCATATCTTCACGATATGCAGGAATCATAAGGATGAGCTCATCACCGTTAATAACAGGTGCAAAAGAAAGATTGGTACAAATACGAATAATATCTTCCGTAGGAACTTCAATACCAAGTACATCATTTACTTTCTGAATGCTTACCTTCATTTCGCGGGGTTCTACGGAATTTCCCGTATTAACATCTACATGAGTAGAAGAAATCTTACCGCAACCCAATTCTTCCACAAGATGAAGTGCTCTCTTCATTGCGTGAACGGTTGAATATTCATCAACTCCCTTTTCATACTTGGCACTTGCATCGGTACGCTTGCCAAGTGAACGGGAAGTTTTACGGATATTGTCTCTTGCAAATTTCGCAGACTCAAATAAAACCTCTGTTGTAGTATCTCTGATTTCAGAATTCAAACCACCCATAACACCGGCAATTGCAACACCTTTTACACCATCACAGATTAAAAGGTTATTTTCTGTTAATTCATATTCCTGAGAGTCAAGGGTAACAATCTGTTCCTTGTCTTTTGCACGGCGGACAACGATTTTATTTCCTTCTAAATAATCACAATCAAAAGCATGCATGGGCTGGCCCATTTCAAGCATTACATAATTTGTAATATCAACGATATTGGAGATGGAGTCCTGACCTACAAGTGCAAGTCTTCTCTTCATCCACAAAGGAGCCTCGCCGATTTTTACATCATGCACATAATGTCCGATATAACGGGGACATAAATCAGGCGCTTCCACTTCTACTGAGAAACCATCCTTCTTTACCTCTGTCTCTGTATATTCCAAAGAAGGCATCTTAAATTCTTTGTTTAAAACAGCTGCCACCTCTCTTGCAATACCTGTTATACACTGACAGTCAGGGCGATTTGCGGTAATGGAAATATCAAAAATGTAATCATCCAATCCTAAAATAGGTTTTACATCGGCACCAACTTCTGCATCTTCAGGAAGCACAAGTAAGCCATTATAACCCGCACCGGGATACATGCTTTCGGACACACCGAGTTCCACACCGGAGCAAAGCATACCTTCTGATTCATAGCCACGAAGTTTGCCCTTCTTAATTGTCATAACGCCTTCTACGGTTTTATGATCTTTTGCCGTTGCGTATACGGTCGCTCCGTTTAATGCAACAGGGAATTTACCGCCGGCTTTTACGTTATCAGCACCGCAGCAAATCTGAAAAGTCCCGTGAGAACCTGCATCTACCTTACACACATGAAGATGTGTTTCGGGAATGGGGTCACACTCTAAAACAAGACCAACCACTACATTCGTGATGTCTTTTCCGACTTCATTTAATTCTTCCACTTCAAAACCGCAGGAGAAAAGCTTCTCTTCCAGTTCAGCAGGTGTAATATCGATATCTACATATTCTTTTAACCAACTTAAAGGTAATAACATCTTTTTATCCTCCTAATTATCATCAATCTGTTTAAGTACCTTCAAATCAGACTCAAACAATAACTTGATATTATTGATTCCGTACTTTAACATTGCAGTTCTCTCAATACCGATACCAAAAGCAAGTCCACTATACTTCTCTGAATCAATGCCACAGTTTTCAAGTACCTTTTTATTTACGATACCTGCACCGAGAATCTCTATCCAGCCGGTACCCTTACAAAGCTTACAGCCCTTGCCGCCGCATTCAAAACAGCTGACATCTACTTCCACGGAAGGCTCTGTAAAAGGGAAATAGGAAGGACGAAGACGTGTTGTGGTATTTTCGCCGTAAATCTTCTGTACAAACACATCCAGCATGCCTTTTAAATCGCAAAGTGTAATCTTCTCATCAACAACCAGACCTTCCATCTGTGTAAACATAGGGGAATGGGTTGCATCATCGTCGGAACGGAACACCTTACCGGGAGAAAGAATCTTAATAGGAGGTTTTTTATTCTCCATTACATGAATCTGTCCGGCAGAAGTCTGTGTACGGAGCAAAAACTCCGGAGACAGATAAAAGGTGTCCTGCATATCTCTTGCAGGATGATCCTGAGGAGTGTTTAATGCAGTGAAATTGTAATAATCGTTCTCGATTTCAGTTCCTTCAAACACTTCAAATCCCATACCTGCAAAAACATCAATTAACTGATTACGCATCTGGGTAATGGGATGAAGATTACCGGTTTCATATTCCTTTGCAGGCATGGTTACATCAATCTTTTCAGATGCATACTTTTCCTGCAGTTCTTTTGCCTTCATTTCTTCATCAAGCTTTGCAAAAACCTCGGTAGCCCATGCCTTTAACTCGTTTACTTCTTTACCGTAATTGGCACGCTCCTCCGGTGCAATATTTTTCATTTCCTTCATCAACTGACCGATGGTTCCTGTCTTTGAATCAAGGAACTGCTTTCTTAATTCAAATGCAGTCGCACGGGAAGTCGCTTTTGCTGCGATTCCGTCTTCAATTTCCTTTTTAATGCTCGAAAGTTTCTCGTTCATTGTATTCCTCCTAATTATAAATTAAAAAATCCCATATAAAACCACTCAGGTCTTATATGGGACGTCTCTTACTGTGAAAAACGCGGTACCACCCAAATTCTTCCGTTTTACGGAAGCACTCGCTTAAGACTTAACGCGTCTGCACGGGTCCTCTTACCACATTTGCTTCAGAAAACCGGCTCCGGTGGGAAATTCAACTATTATCTGAACGCAAGGAAGCTTACAGCCGACGACTTCCTCTCTCTGAACCGAAGACAATAACCTACTGGACACCTTCACAGCCTTTACTTATTCCAACACTAGCTATTTTAATCATTTCGTAACTTTCTGTCAAGGAGAAACCTTTTTCAATTCCAGATTCCCATAAAAAAACGTAAGTATTTCTTCCCAGCTCCATCCTAAAAGCGCCGCCTGTCTGGCTCCGTTTTGAGACATACCCACACCGTGACCGAAGCCACCGCCTTTTATATCAATCCGGGTGACATTTCCATCCTCATCTTTTATGTTATCAAGACAAATATACGCACTCGGAAGTAATGCAGATGCTTTTACTTTGCTTCCGTCATGGCAGATTACGTAAGAATTTTCGTCAGAAAGTAACATACGGATATAATATTCGGTTTTTACAAGGAAAGTTCCGCCGTCTGTTTCGATTAACAATTCATCTGCAACTCCACCCGGAAGGCGGGACACAATTTCCATATTCAAAACACTATTAAACTTCCCGGGACGCATACTGATGTATTTGTCTTTGTATTTGCTAAGCACAATCTCCGGCCGGCTGTTATAAATTGTTCTCAGTTCTTCCAACAGGACATCCGCATCCATTGTTCCCGTATAACTCCAACGGTACCACTTTTCATCCGCTTCCAAAGAATTCTCATCAACTCCGGTTATGAATTCCTCAAACACAGCCTCATCCATCATGGCATCTGCTTTTAGAATTGATGCTTGCACCGTGCTGCTTTCCACCGCTTCCGCCACCGTAACCGGCTTAAAAACTTCATCTTCCAAATGTTTTGTACGCCAGACATTTTCATTGGATGTATAACCACAGGAAGTAGAAAAAAAGTATACCGGCACCGGTCTGTCGTTCTCCAAAAGTACAACACCTGCAGTAGATACCACTGCTTCGCTTGTAGATTCCCTTTCATCTATGTTGTTGTACACCTGATAAGAAGTGCTGTCATCCATATGTGCATTGTATTTTTCGTATCCGGGATTCGCCAGATAGGAATACGCATAACTTCTTGCACAAATTGCCTGGGCAGCCAATGCATGCTTCGGATATGTAGAAGGCATTTCACTGGGTACCACACTAAGTAAATATTCTTCCATAGGCACTTCATTTACTATCACATAGCCCTCTTTCTCTTTATAAATCTCAAGATTTCCCCTATAAAACGGAACGCCCTGGGCACGTGTCAGGGAATCGATGCTAAATCTCCCTTCTCCTGTTTGTTTTAAAACAAGAGCTTCTCCTTCTATCATGCCAAATTCCTCAAAATCCAAAGTTTTACCTTTTTTATATTCTCCTAAAACTTCTCCTTCCGGACTTAAAAGTTCACAATCCGATTCAGATGTAATCAGTACATTATCATGATAAATTCCGGCAAAATTACTGTTTCTAATCACTACTCTCATATCGGGATTGTATTCAAATACAAAAGGGGCTTCTTCCACTTCAACGACCGCTTCCGTACCATCCGCAGATATATCGCTATCATTTTCAGAATTGCCTGTAACGGGATTATTTTCCCGAAGCTTTTGTTCCTGCACAATGCCACCATAAATCAGAATCAGAAAGCATAGAAGAACAATACTGATTTTTATAATACGTTTATACATAGATATACTCCCTTTTCCGTTTTAAAATATGACTTCACAAAGGAATAAAAAAGCAGCTCGTTAAAGAGCTGCCTGTCTTTCGTAATCGCCCAAAATGCCGGTTCCCGTATTTTGACTCCTAGCCACTGCTAGGTGGGCAACCGCAGCTTTGCTTCTGCCTTCCACTGATATCCGGTGAGGCCTGACATCCACAAAACAATTAGGAATCCCGTTTAAAGAATTGTAGGTTCAAAATGACGAGAGTTATCGAACATCTCAGGGTAATTATATTATATCCCGTTTAGTGAAAAAACGCAATGTTTATTCTTAGATTCCCTTTGACATAAATTTACTTTTTTAGAGAATAACACCTGCAATACCGCAAATAAGAGCAACTCCGTTTATCAGGGTTCGAATCCAGTAAACCCAGCTTTCTTCTTTTAGAAGTAATACTTTATTCTCTGTTTGGTATCCCGGTCTGTTTACGTATATAAATCCTCCGATAAAAACAAGGAAAACCGCAAACAAAATATTATAGGCATAGATACCCACCGCATCCTTATACCAGAGACAAAATGGCAACGCACCTTCTATTCCGTCAAAAAGATATCTGCCGGAGAAAAACAATTCCTCGCAGGTAAGAAAATAAAACAGAAGAATTCCCGCAATTCCGCATTCAATGATACCGTTAATATATCCGCGGTCTTTTTTTGCAAGCATAAAAAGATACAAAAACGGCACCAAATACACCGTGCGATAAAAATCAAAACCGCAAAACCCGAACATAACAAGAAAAGGTACAATGATATAAAAGAGAATACTCTCCTTCTCATTTTTGCTGCCGTCATTTAAATATGCACTGACGCAAACTACACCGTACGCAATAGCAAACAAAGAAACCGGCACAACGGAGACCGGTAATTCCGATGCCGTAAACAAAGCAAACAACCCTTCTGCGGGACCATAACTCATGGACTCTGCATACATAGGTGCGCCGATAAAGATCAATTTCTGCAGGAAATAAAACAATACGGTAAAAATGATTTGTCCGGCAGCCTTCCACAGTTTCTTTTCTTTTAAAAGAATGAGTGGAATGATTGCAAGCAAATAATACGGTTTTAACATGACAGAAATTCCCGCATAAATGAGGAACGATGTTTTTCTTCCCCTCATCAGCATATAAACCGCATACAAAAACGGAAGAATCACCAAAACATCATTTTGTCCGCCATAAGCAATTCCCCATAAAGCAAACGCTGAGGTAGCGCACATGTACACTGTCTTATTACATGCATTTTTATCATCACAGATTTCCCTTGCCACTCTTCCCGTAAAAGAAAGAATCAGCCCAAACACACCAAGAATAAATGCCTTGGAATAGAGAAGCATCCACCAATGCTCCGTGATTGCAAGTCCGGCAAAACGCTGCAACGCCCATATGGGGAGATTCCAGATTGCCCAGGGCATATAAATCAGAATATCACTTCCCACCATTGCGTGAGGAAGATCATAAAGATTCCTTGCACTGTAAGCATAGTACTCCCTGAAAGTTCCGGTTTCCAGAAAAGTATCCCAGATGTTAACAGTCCAGACCGTAAGGGTTTTTAAATCCATATAATAAAACAATACACATACTGCCAAAAAAACGGCAAAAGAAATATAGAAAGATAGCTTAACCGATTTTTTCATTTCTCTTTTCCTACTTTTATTTGAAAGAAATAAGGGCATGCACAAATGTACATGCCCTTGAAAACTTCTTAATTAGTTAAGTGCATCCACTAACTTCTGAACAGCCTGAAGTGCTTCATCGGGAAGCTTATCATAGCCTTCTTTCTTAGTAGCGAATCCCTGAACTGCATCAACACGATTCTGCATAGCGCTCTTTAATGCAGCTTTGTAAGACTCATCTGCTAAGTTGGGAGTGAAATCAGCGGTCTTTCCGGACCAGTCAT
Source organism: Lachnospiraceae bacterium (assembly GCA_017473905.1). Lineage (GTDB taxonomy): Bacteria > Bacillota > Clostridia > Lachnospirales > Lachnospiraceae > UBA3766. The sequence goes on from JAFUJA010000024.1 coordinate 10,995, forward strand.
ACATGATTTCAACATCATCAAAGTTGCCCCACTTTTCAAATTTAGCCTTTCCTTCAACGATAGTTTCAAGAATTCCTAAAGTATCAGCAGGTTTAACCTTGGTTCCCATAAAGTCACCGGTGTTAACGATGTAGCAATCTACATTCTTTTCTTCTACTAACTTTTTGAACTTCTCATAATCGTTTACGAGAGGATAGGTTCTGAAGGGATTTGCATAAGGAACGATACGAAGTGCGTTCATATCTGTACCTGCTGCAACACGTTCTGCACTGGAGGTCTTGGTAGCAAGAGTTGCACCCATAACGGAAGCAAGTGCTGCACCTTTTAACTTCACTACAGGGGGAATGGTAGGATCCTTCATAATCCAGAAGATAGCATTAACGGGAGCGTCAATCTTATCTACACGGTTAGGTGACCATAATTTAGACTTAATTGCACGTCCGTTACCATTTCTGATATCTTCTGTTACAAGCTGAAGTTTGCCGTTCTCATCAAGAGTTGCAGAGCAGTTCTGTGCAGAAAGAAGATATTCATTGTCAGGACATCCTGTAGGATAATCTGCTGTCTTGTCAAAGTAAGTAGGCTCCAAAGCTACGGAAGCACAGGTATCTGTATTGATAATGAAAGCATCATCATGTAAAACAGTGATGGGATACTTTCCGCCGTGCTTAGCATGTGTAAGAGTAGACTTACCGGAACCTGATAATCCGTATACGGAAGCTACGAACTTGGATCCATCAGCAAGTGTGTACTCTTTCTGTCCACCGTGGCAAGCTGCATAACCGTTTCTGTTAGCAAGCGCCCAAGCCATTGTAAGAGTACCTTTCTTGTGCTCACCAAAGTATCTCATACCAAGAATTGCTGCGCAGTTCTGGTTGGTATCGAAATAGCAAAGAGTCAAAGGATCGCTTAAGCAGCTGTAATCAACGTCAGGTCTGTTTCCGGGTACCCACTGGGGATCGGAGAAGATGTAGATGTCAGGCTCATTTCCGTTACCAACAGGCTTGGAATTCTTGTACATCTTAACATATTCATCAGACATATACTGGAAGTTGATCATCCAGTTGTAAAGGATATTCTCTTCGCCTTCGGGAATAAGAAGGTGAGCTTTTACCATGAATTCAGGATCAAGACCTACGAAACACTCTGCATGATACATGGTTTTCCAACGTGTCTCATAAACAGCATCCATAACTACTTTATCAAGTTTTGCTTCATCCACACCGGGTTCGCCTTTGATACGACGAGCTGCTGCATAACGACCGGTTACGGCACCATCATTGAAAAGCAAAACCTTAGCATCTTTTTCAAGACCGAAAGTTTCACCATCTTTTACAGGCATATCTGTAACGATGGTTCCGGGTGAATTCTTTGCTAATTCATAAGCTTCCTTAAGGGTATTCACTTTCACTACGTTGTTTCCGTAAAATGCTGCCTCGATAATGGAACGGGTCTTAGAGAAACCAACCTTACCTGCACCAATTTCGGAAATCGGATAATAAGCTTTTGTTGACATATTATTACGTCCTCCTTAAATATAATTTGAATCATGATTCTCCTATTAAATGAAACATGATTTATTTCCTCTATGTATGTAATCATACACCTTACATATTATCGCAAAACAACTTCCAAAAGTCAATAATTATCAACTTTTTTTACAAAATATTCATGATTTTGATATGTCATGATATTTCCGGCCACATATCGGTTTCTTTCTTCAACCACTTCCGTTCTTCTTCCGATAAAAAGGGAGAAATATTTTTATATACCATTTGCTGGTATTCAAACAATTGCCCCATCGCCTCAGCAGTCAGAAATTCTTTTAGAATAAGACGCATATCCACAGGAACGAAGGTGAGCGGTTCAAAGCTTAGGAATCTGCCATCCCCGTTTTCAAAGCACTCCGTACAAAGCAAAATATTTTCCATACGGATGCCGTATTTTCCTTCCAGATATACGCCGGGTTCATCGGATACAACCATTCCCGGTTCAAAAGGCGTTTTTCCCGCGACACCGACACCACGCATACGGATTGCCTGAGGACCTTCATGCACATTTAACATAAAACCGATACCGTGTCCGGTGCCGCATTTATAATCAGAACCGATTTCCCACAACGGGCCACGGGCAAGAATGTCCAGATTCATGCCTGTACAACCATACATAAATTTGCAATTCTGTAATGCAAGCATACCTCTGGTAACTCTTGTAAAATGCTCTTTTATTTCCTCAGACACCTCACCGATGGCAACAGTACGGGTAACATCTGTCGTTCCGCCTTTATATTGTCCCCCGGAATCTAAAAGAAATACATTTCCATCCTGTAGTACAACAGGATGGTCCCGGTCAGGTTCGTAATGCATCATTGCTGCATTGGCACCATATGCCGCAATCGTCGAAAAAGACAAATCCGTAAACTCCGGAATTTCACTCCGCAAAGCATCCATTTTATCTGCAGCTTCCGTTTCCGTCACGCTTCCGGCCGGCTGTTTGGAAAGCCAACATAAAAATTTGCAGACTGCAGCACTGTCTTTTAAATAAATCTCCTTCATTGCCTTCAGTTCAGCTTCATCTTTCACGGCCTTACGCAAAGAAACCCCCGCATCTCCGTCAACCCATTTTATGTTCTTATCCTTTAAAACTTCTACAAGATATGCGCTTAAGTCTCCGAAACTTGTTAAAATCTTTTTACCATTGCACTTCTCTCCGATTACCTCTTCCAGATTTCCGTAATCTTCCAGAATAATTTCTTCTTTCCGGCAATAGGCTTCCAACTCGGGAGTAATTGCCTGTTTATGAATAAAAAGAACCTTTTCCCACGGTGTAATCAGCACATAGGAAAATGCCACCGGATTGTGAGGAATATCACACCCTCGGATATTCATAAGCCACATGTTTGCGTCCAGAGAAGAACTTAAAAACATATGTGCATTCTTATTTCCCAGTTCTTCACATACATCCTCTGCTTTTTCTTTTACCGTTTTACCGTAAAAGCATTCCTGCAAGACGCGAACCGGCTTTGCTTCCAAGGTTCGGAACGCAGGCAAATCTTCCGTTTTCAGGAGTACTTCCCTTGCAAAATCTTTTTTTATTATAAGGGAATACTCCCTGTAATTATCTTCCATCACATCTTTCAGAAGGGAGATACGCTCATGTGAGATATAACTGCCGTCCACGCCGATACGGGGATTCTTCACATCGCACTCCCCGAGATAATCAAATAGCGTCGGAACACCTTTTTCCCCCTGTCTCATTAAAAGAATTCCGGTGCCTTCCAGTTCTTTAGCAGCCTGGACAAAATATCTGCCGTCCGTCCAAAGTCTGGCTTCCTCTCTTCCCACCAGTAAAATACCGTTAGAGCCTGTAAAACCGCTGTATGCGGTACGTAATTTATAGTATTCCCCCACATATTCCGAATTGTGACAATCGCCGTCAGAAAGAAAAAAATAATCCATTCCCTCCTCCGTCATTGCATTTCGTAAAGCTTCAAGCCGTTTTATGATTGTTTTTTTCATCTATAAACTCCCTTACGCCTGATTTTTAATCATAATATCATATTCTATGACCAAATTGTGTGCAAATTATTAACTTTCTGTCAAATGAAATATTTTTCTTGTCATTGTACTTTTAATCATGGTACTATAGATTTGGTATCTTTTTACCAACACTAGACCATAATAGAAAGGTGGAACACAATGGAATATAATAAATACTGCGAAATCACACCCGATATTATTCGTTTAGCGAATATGTGTGGAGAAGTCGGTGTTATCGACACTGAACTTTTTACCAAATATGAAGTGAAAAGAGGATTACGAGACTTAAACGGTAAAGGTGTATTGGCAGGTCTTACACACATCTCCGACGTAAGAGCCAATAAACTGGTTAACGGCGAGCAGATTCCTACTCACGGCGAATTATTTTATCGTGGTTACAATGTAAAAAACCTTGTAAAAGGTTTTGCGGATGAAGAACGTTTCGGTTTTGAAGAAATCACTTATCTTCTTCTGTTCGGAAAACTTCCTTCCATGACAGAACTTGAAAACTTCAAAAAAATACTTGCGGGATATCGTACACTTCCCACAAGCTTCGTAAGAGACATTATCATGAAAGCTCCCAGCAAGGATATGATGAATACCCTTGCACGAAGCGTACTTACTCTTTATTCCTATGATGACCGGGCAGATGATACTTCTCTTCCCAATGTATTGAGACAGTCGCTGCAGTTAATCAGCCTTTTCCCCGAACTGGCAATTTACGGTTATCAGGCATATAGCCACTATCATGACGGAAATTCCCTGTTTATCCATTCTCCCCAGCCGGAGCTTTCCACAGCAGAGAATATTCTTTACATGCTTCGTCCCGACAGTAAATATACCCAGTTGGAAGCACAGCTTCTCGATATTGCACTGGTTCTTCATATGGAACACGGCGGCGGTAACAACTCAACCTTTACAACACATGTTGTAACCTCTACCCTTACGGATACCTATTCCGCCATTGCAGCAGCAATCGGCTCCTTAAAAGGCCCCCGTCACGGCGGTGCAAACATTAAGGTAGTTCAGATGTTTGAAGATATGAAAAAGGAAATTTCCGACTGGAAAGATGAAGATGCGGTAAGAGATTATTTAACTAGACTTTTACATAAGGATGCCTTTGATCATGCAGGCTTAATTTACGGTGTAGGTCATGCGATTTATTCCAAGTCTGACCCGAGAGCTGTTTTATTCAAGCAGTATGTGCAGGAATTATCCCAGGAAAAAGGACTTATGGCAGAATTTGAGCTTTATTCTCTCTGCGAAAGACTTGCTCCGGAAATCATTGCATCCGAACGTAAAATGTATAAAGGTGTAAGCATTAATGTGGACTTCTACTCCGGTTTCGTTTATAACATGCTTGGCCTTCCTCATGAGCTTTACACCCCTATGTTCGCCATTGCACGAATCGTAGGCTGGAGTGCACATCGTCTGGAAGAGCTTGCCAATAACGGTAAAATCATTCGTCCCGCTTATAAACCCATTATTACAGATATGGAATATACGGATATTTTTAACAGATAAAAAACACAAAACCTACGGTATCATAACCGTAGGTTTTTATATTTTTATTCACTTTTACTTCCGACAGCTTTGATGGAATACTCCAAGGCAATTCCCTCGTATTCATTCAGCTTCTCCCATGTATCACAGATACGTTTGGCAATCTTCTCGCCGTTTTCACTGCTGACACTCATCAGAAGTACCACATACTGAAAACTACTGTACTGGGTTGTTACATCTCCCTGTCTCAAGGACACAACAATTGCTCTTTCCAGTTCAGTCATCGCCTTATTTAAAACTTCCGGCGAATGCTTATGACTTCCCTCATAGGTAAGTGTAAAAAGCAGCATCTGGGCAGTCTGACCCGTACGGCCGATACTTCTGGAAATAAACTGGTAGATATGCTTGAAACCGTCATACTCTACCCGATACGCACCCTCTCTGGAACTGCGTTCCGACACAACCTGCTCTAATTTATCCATATCAACAGAGCTGGAACTGTCTCCCACAACGGAAACCATTTCCCGTTCTCTTTCAAGACGATAAAAATAACAACCGTTTTTACCGTTCTCTTTCACATGATAAAGAGCCTTATCCGCTTTCGAATACAAACTTTCAAAATCATATCCGTCAGAAGGCGCAAGCGCAACTCCGATGGAAAGAGTAACCGCAGTACCGTCTCCTACAATATCGGCAATTTCGCTCTCCATGCTACTGTTAACCATACCACAGTATTCACGAATTTCCTCCGCCGTATATTCCCCTTTCAGGAATACAACAAACTCATCTCCGCCGATTCTGGCCACAGCATCACGGGGTCCTATACTGTTCTGCAGAATCTCAGCAAAACGCACCAGAATACCGTCACCCATAATATGACCGTGAAGGTCGTTTATCATTTTAAAATTATCAATGTCAAAAATCAAAAATACGCCATCTTGTCCGCCGCCGTCAAAGAAGCGTTCAATGTCATCTTCCATGTACTTCCGATTCCAGAGCCCTGTAAGGGCATCTTTCCTGGAACTGACGGAAAGATTTTTACGTAAATTCTCAATCTGAAGAATTTTATGTATCCGGCTTAACATAACCGTAGGATCAAAGGGTTTTGAAATAAAATCCATTGCTCCCATTTTAAGGCCTCTGATTTCACTTTCCTTCTGGTCTTCCACCGTAAGAAATACGACGGGAATATTCGCGGTATCCGGATTACTTTTAATAATCTCCAAAGTCTGGTAACCATCCATATCCGGCATACGTACATCAAGCAAAATAAGGTCCGGCTTCGCTTTTTTCAGAAAGTTAATCGCCTGTTCTCCGGATTTTGCCATGGAAAGCCTGAAGTGATTTTCCAACACTTCGGCAGCACATTTTAAATTTGTCGTGACATCATCCACAATCAAAATATGTTTCATTTTATCCATATTGTTCTCCGGTTTTTTATTTTAAGAAATCTAAAACCTCTTTTACCATTTCTTCTTTGTCACAAACGGTGGAATGTAAAACTTCAGCAGTCCTGATTTCCTCAATTGCAGGGGGAACTGCCACATTTGCAAGTTCGGATAAACGGTCAATCAACTCAAAATCGCCCTTTCCTTCCACGCTGCCGTCAATTGCTTCCATAACGCTTCTTGTGAACTTAAAACAGCTTGCTGTAGATACAATCACATTAGGAGTTGCATCTCCTGTTTTTTTACGATATTCCTCATAAACCGTAGCTGCTACCGCGGTATGGGTATCCATGACATAACCGCAGTCATCATATACCCTGCGAATGGTTCCTGCCACCTGTTCTTCCGTTGCATAACCACCGATAAAGCCTGCAAGATTTGCTTTCATTTCATCGGTAATATCATATTTACCTGTCTTGGAAAGAGAATCCATTAATGCTTTATTTGCGTCCGCATCTTCATCTGCGATAAAGTAAATCAATCTTTCCAGATTGCTGGAAATCAAAATATCCATGGAAGGAGATGTAGTCAGAATAAATTCACGATTTCTGTCATAGCATCCGGTTTCAAAGAAATCGAATAATACCTTATTCTCATTGGATGCACAAATGAGCTTGTTCACGGGAAGACCGATTTTTTTCGCATAATATCCTGCAAGAATATTACCGAAGTTACCGGTAGGAACGGTAAAGTTCACAGCATCTCCCGCTTTGATCCGTTCTTCCTTTAAAAGTGTTGCATAAGCATACACATAGTAAACAACCTGGGGAATCAGACGACCGATGTTAATGGAGTTTGCCGATGAGAACTGGAAACCTGCTTTATCAAGTTTCTCAGCCAGTTCTTTATCAGAAAAAATATTTTTTACACCGGTCTGGGCATCATCAAAGTTGCCTGTAATACCTACAACCTTAACATTCTTACCCTTCTGGGTCACCATCTGTTTTTCCTGAATTGCAGACACCCCGTTCTTCGGATAAAAAACAACAATTCTGGTACCTTCCACTCCCGCAAACCCTGCAAGAGCAGCTTTTCCGGTATCTCCGGAAGTTGCGGTCAAAATTACAATTTCCTTATCTACGCCGTTTTTCTTTGCAGATACGGACATTAAATGAGGAAGAATGGACAATGCCATATCCTTAAATGCAATGGTTGCTCCGTGGAACAGTTCAAGATAATAGGTATCATCCACTGCAGTCATGGGTGCGATTACATCCGTGTCAAACTTCTCATCATACGCTTTGTTAATACAGTCTTTTAACTCTTCTTCCGTAAAATCAGTGAAGAACAGTTTCATAACTTCATAAGCAATTTCTCTGTATTCCATCGCTGAAAGTGCTTCCAGACTCTTGTCCAATACAGGGAACCGGTCCGGCACAAAAAGACCGCCATCATCCGCAAGACCCTTGATAATTGCCTGTGACGCACTTACATATTCTTTGTTTCCTCTGGTACTTCTATATCTGATATCCATAATGCCTCCGATATTTGGGGATATACCCCCAGTATTTTTATCATTAAATTATAACACACGAAATCCGTATATGCAATTAAAAACAGTCTGTATTTCTGCGGTTTTACATGTTATAATGCACGTATGAGCAGAAATAATACCGGCGTTTTCGCCGCACGAAAAAAAGACAACTCCATATATTACCGTGCATCCCTGACATACAAAGGGAAACACATCAGTCTGGGAAGCTTTAATACCGAGGAAGCGGCAGGAGAAGCCTATCGCTATGCCCGGGAGATTTTGGACACACCGTCCCTGTTACCGGAAAACTGCCCTTTGGAACTTCCCCTGCCTTTTGAAAAGCTGGTTATTCTTACCAATTTCAGAGACAACGGACTGTATTTTTCAACCCCGATTTATTTACGAAAAAGTTTCTTTTTATATTATCTGTCCCGGGAACGAATTTTAAAATTCGACAAGGATGATTTGTTTTATTATTCCTCCCATAAAATAATGGCAAGAGGAAACCATCTTTTTGTGGCAGATTACGGAATGCAGGTAAATATTTTAAACCGCTACGAAATCATGAGCTATGCGGTTCCCGGAAGGGATTATGACTTTGCAAACGGCGATACAAACGATTTCAGATATAACAACATTATCATTCATAACCGTTACCGTGGAGTACGCCGCAAAGACGATGAAGGAAATGTCTTTTATGAAGCATACATTCACGTTAACGGCACCATCAAAATCGGAAATTATGAACGTGAAGAACTTGCCGCAATCGCTTACAATAAAGCCATTGATATTCTTCACAAAAACGGCTTCAAGAGGAAATACACTCCCAATTATGTAGAAAACATTTCTCCCAGGGAATACGCAGAGTTATACTCTTCCCTGTCCGTAAATCCTTATTTATATGAGGCCTGACCCAATTTAAACAAAACAACAAAGCACTTCTTACGCAGTCTTCCGTCTGAATCCGACGATTCACTGCCTGTAAGAAGTGCTTCTTTTTATTTTATGGTATAATCAACAAAACTGATGCTCATTGCCACCGAACCGGATACGCCTTCCACATCTCCCACGGTGGTATAACGCCACATTTGGAAACGGTACGGATAATCCGGAATATCTTTTATCTGATTCAGCCATGTCCCGTAATTAGAAAGTGCAGCATAATTGATATCTTCAAACATCCATTCCTTGTCACCGTATATAATACCGATATAACCCGCCTCATCAATTTTCTGTAAAAACGCTTTGGCAATTCTGGTTTTATCTTCTTTGGTAAGCGCATCAATACGTGCGGAATCATTTTCCACATGTTCCATCACAAAAGCCACGGGATATGCCAGATTCCAATCCTGCAGATATTGAAGAACAAAATCTGCTTCCTCTTCTGCTTCTTCTTCCGTAATTGCCTGGGAATGCCATACAACACCTACGTCCAGTCCCGCATCCGTGGCACGTTTTATATTATCGGAGAAATAATCATCCAGCACCAGCTGTCCCGTGGTATAACCTCTCTGTCCCAGGCGGATCATTACATAATCAATACCGTCCCTTTTTACCTCGTTAAAATCCACATAACCCTGATACTTGGAAACCTCAATTCCCTGGTAAGAAATTTTAATTCCGTCTTCGTAATATGCCATCCGGTCATTCAAAAGTGCGAAACCGGAATTCTCGTAATCATTCACCGGGAGATAGGAATTGACCTTTACCCATTCACTGCTTCCGTCCCTGCGTTCAAGAAGGGTTTTGGTTCCCCCTTCACTGGGATCGTTTTCTTCCCGTTCCGTAGAAACAGAAGGTTTCTCTTTCTCGTCTTCCTCTTCCATATAATCTACCCAAATATCCAAATCATCGGATTCCAGCTTACTTCCGCTGATAAGGGAATCTATGGAAATTTCCGAAGATGAGCCTTCCGTAACCGTTTTTCCTCTCTCTCCGCCGAATATTTTATCTTTGTTTAAAAGAAGGACAACACCTACGACAGCCACAATAAAAACTGCCATGCAACAAAACGCTATTACCACAAAAGAATTGCCTTTGCTGCTTCGTATCTGTTCTTCATAGTTTTCATCAAGTCTCATTTTATTTAAACTCCTTTGGTATAGTGTACCACAATTACCCGGATTGGAAAACACTTTCTCTTTACATTCCAGAATAAAAAAGCTAACATATAACTTGATGTAAAAACAATAAAAGAAAAGAGAATCCTATATGCATAATCCTAAAATAAATTCCGGGAAATACAGGTTTGTCTCCCTTTTTCTCCTATGCAGCCTTGTGTTTTCCACCCTCTCCGGATGCAGTCGAAATACGGAACCACTCCATTATCAGGGGTACTATTTTAATACGGTTATTACCCTTACATTTTATAATGAAACAGATGCTCAATTACAAGGCAATTGCTTTTCATTATGTCAAAAATACGAAAACATGCTGAGCCGCACCGTGGAAGGCAGTGATATCTGGAACATTAACCACGGAAACGGGCAGCCGGTAAGTGTACAGGAAGAAACCTATGCACTTCTGGAAGATGCAATTTCTTACTGCGAACAGACAGACGGACAAATTGATATCACGGTTGCACCCTTAATGGACTTATGGGATTTCACTTCCGGCATCGAAGAAAAAGCCCCTCCCACAAAGAAAGATATTGATACGATTCTCCCTCATATCAATTATAAAAATGTGATTTTAAAGGACGGAACAGTAACCTTAACCGACCCGGAAGCAGGCATCGACTTAGGTTTCATTGCCAAAGGATTTATTGCCGATAAATTAAAAGAATATCTGATGGAACAAGGGGTTACTTCAGCTTTGATTAACCTTGGAGGAAACATTTTAACCATTGGTTCCAAACCGGACGGAAGTGCTTATACCATCGGTGTAAAAGATCCGTTTTCAGTAAACGGAGGTCACCTTACCACTGTCTCATCAACGGATAATTCCGTAGTCACCTCCGGCACATACGAGCGCTATTTCACCTGGGAAAACACCAGATATCACCATATTCTGGATGCCTCCACAGGATATCCGGCCGAAACAGATATTGCCGGTGTTACCATCATTTGTGACTCATCCACAAAGGCAGATGCTTTAAGTACCACCTGTCTCCTTTTAGGAAAAGAAAAAGCGCTGGAACTGCTTGCGTCTTTTCCTGATACGGAAGGCATTTTTATCACAAACGACGGAGAAATCTACTCTACCCGAGAGAATGAATAATCCATTTTACCCCACTTATGTTTATCATAGCTGATGCAGAATTCTTAATGATGTATCAGGATACCAAAATAAAAAAGAGTCTGCAACGATGCAGACTCTTTTTTTAATAATTATTTTAAAGTGTAATGATTGATTTCTTAGGACACTTTTCAGCGCAGGCACCACAACCGATACATAAATCCTGATCGATTTTAGCGTGGAAATCTGTCACTTCTACAGCACCCTTTTCACAGTTCTTCTTACAGATACCGCAACCGATACAACCTGCGCTGCAGGCTTTGGTTGTTGCCGCACCCTTTGCTTTGGAAGAACATGCCACGGCATATTTTGCATCATAAGGAATCAACTCAATTAAGTTTCTGGGACAAACAGCAATACATTTACCGCAGGCCTTACATTTCTCCTTATCAACAACAGCTACACCATTTACTACATGAATGGCATCGAAAGGACATACCTTTACACAACTGCCGAAGCCCTGACATCCGAAGTTACAACTTTTAGGTCCCTGATTGGGAACAAATGCAAGCATCTGGCAATCCTGCTGTCCTGTGTAATTGTAATCTTCTTTTACCTTATCACAATCACCCTGACATTTTACAAAGGCAACCATCTTCTTGCCGGCAACAGCTTCAACGCCCATAATTTCGGCAATCTGATTTCCAACAGCTTCGCCACCTACGGGACAGGCATTTACGGGAGCTTCTCCTTTTACAATTGCTGCAGCAAGACCGCTACATCCGGGGTAACCACAACCTCCACAGTTGTTTCCGGGCAGAACGCCTCCAATTTTTTCTTCTCTTTCATCCACAAAAACCTTGAAAATAATGGATGCAATTCCAAGGAAGATACCGATGAATAATCCGACTATCGCTACAATAGCAACGGAAAACAAAATAGCTTTAATATCCATTGTCTCTCCTCCTTTAAATTAATCCGGCAAATCCGCAGAATGCGATTGCCATCAGACCGGCAGTTACAAGTACAATAGGCATACCCTGAAAAGGCTTGGGAATATTGTTAAATTCCATTTTTTCACGGATACCCGCAAGAATAATAATTGCAATGGCAAATCCCACGCTGGTAGCCAAACCGTTTACAACACCTGTCAAAATATCATATTCCAAATTAACATTGTTAATTGCAACACCAAGTACCGCACAGTTTGTTGTAATCAGAGGAAGATATACACCAAGTGCCTGATACAGACCTTTCATGTATTTCTTCAGGAACAATTCTACAAACTGAACCAATGCTGCAATGATCAAAATAAATACAATGGTTTTTAAGTAGGTAAGACCCAACTTAGAAAGAATAAATTCATAAATCAACCCTGTTACAAGAGATGCAAGGGTAATAACGAAAATAACGGCTCCACCCATTCCGGCTGCGGTTTTAACCTTTTTGGATACACCAAGGAAAGGACACAAACCAAGGAACTGGCTTAATACTACGTTAGAAACAAGGGAAGAACCGATTGCTACAACAAATAACTGAATAAAATAGTCACCCATTTAGTTCTCCTCCTTTTCTGCTTTTTCTTCTTTTACAACTTCTTTTTTAGATTCTTCGTTTACTTCCGCTTTCTTTTCGGTTGCGGGAGCTGCCACCTTTTCAGTGGTATCAATCAGACGTTTTGCACAACCCGAATCGCTGCAGTTCATACAATCGCTGCTGCATCCGGACTGAATCTTGCTCACATCTTTGCCCTTCTTCTTTCCGCTCTCCTTCATTACATTCTGAATTGCAGTAAGGCATGCAAGAACAAAGAACGCACCCGGTGCCATTACAACAATACCAATAGGTGAAAAGCTGCCGATTTCTCCGGTAATAAAAGCATTTAATTCCTGAACAAGAACAGAAGTACTGTTCGGATCCAGAACCTTATCTACAAGTCCGTTAATCATAACGGGGATAGAGGTATTATAAATGTCCGGACCGGAAATACCGAAGAATGTTCCTGCACCGATAAATTCACGAAGCAAACCGATAAGGGTAAGTGCAAGGGTAAATCCAAGTCCCATACCGATACCGTCGAACAATGAGGGAAGCATTTTATTTTTAGATGCGTAAGCTTCCGCACGTCCTAAAATAATACAGTTTACTACAATAAGACTGATATAAATACCTAATGAAGAATACAGAGAAGGCACATACGCGTGCATAATCAATTCTACAAGGGTTACAAAGGTTGCAATAATTACAATATAGGCAGGAATACGAACCTTATCAGGAATGATTTTACGCAATGCAGAAATCAAAAGGTTACTTAATGCCAATACAACCATGGTTGACAATCCCATTCCCAAGCCGTTGATTGCTGAAGATGTTACCGCAAGGGTAGGACACATACCAAGCATCAATACGAAGGTAGGGTTTTCTTTGATAATACCGTTATATAATCTTTCAATACAACTCTTCATTATGAATTACCTCCTTCCGTAAGTGCACGAAAACAGGTCATTCCTGCGTTTACACCATTTGTGATTGCATCAGATGTAATTGTTGCACTGGTGATAGCATCAATTGCCTCATCAGACTGAGCTCCGTCTCCGCCTTTTGTTACAAAAAACGCATCAGCTTTTACGTTGCGGAACTGGGGAATCAATACACTTTCTGCATTCATTCCAAGACCGGGAGTTTCTGCAATAGAAAGAAGAGATACGCCCTTTAACACACCATCTGCTGTCACGCCCATATAAAATGAAATCGCTCCGCCGTAACCTTCTTTGGTTGTAATACCAATAACATAACCATAAAGGCTGCCGTCTGCCTGTAACGCACGATAAACTGCATCAGCAGTAATACTGCTGCTGTAAGATCCTGCACACTTTTCATTCAATGCTGCTACTTCAGTTTCAGAAAGTTCTTCAAAGGTAAGGGAAACCACCTCTACCATATTACCGCTTGCATCTGCTTCATAAAATACCTCTCCGCAAGCTGTAGCTTTTGCCGCAAGTTCCTGCTGGGCAATGGGCTCTTTGGTGAGTTCGTTCACTACACCCAAAAGCACACCTGCAATTAAAGTAATTGCAAAAAGAATCAAAGTATCTTTAATGAGACCTTTCATCTGTCCTTTCTCTTTCATGAACGTTCTCCTCCTTTCCCAAATGCCTTAGGAAGAGTAATCTTCTCAATCAAAGGAACAATCATGTTACCAATGATAATCGCATAGGATACACCTTCTGCGCCGGGTCCGAAAATACGGAACACACCGGTTAATAATCCTAATAAAATACCGTATAAATACTGGCCTTTCTTGGTAATGGGACGTGTTACATAATCGGTTGCCATAAAGAATGCACCAAGCATAAGGCCACCACCTGCAAGATGAGCGGAAAGGAATGATAAATCGAAACCTTTACCACCGAATACAAGTACAAATACCGCAAATGTTCCAATATAACTCAAAGGAATTCTTAAATCAATTACATCCATTGCAACAAGGAAACATGCTCCAAGTAAAATAGCAATCATGGATGTTTCACCAATGGTACCACCGGTTGTACCGATTACCATATCAAGAATATCAACACTTTCTCCTGCTTTTAAAGCGGTTAATGGAGTTGCCTGTGTATATGCATCACAGGTAAAATCTGTCATATATCTTGCAAAGGAAATCAAAAGGAAACATCTTGCTCCCAATGCAGGATTCATGAAGTTCTGGCCAAGTCCGCCAAAAAGCATTTTTACTACAACGATTGCAAAAATACCACCTAAGGCACCAATCCATAAAGGAAGGTGAGGGGGTAAATTTAATGCAAGAAGCAGACCCGTTACCACAGCACTCATATCTTTTACGGTGCTCTTTTTATGAATAATACGGCAGAAAACATACTCTGAAAGTACTGCACTGCCAACTGTTACAAGAATCAATAAAGCCGCATACCATCCGAAATTCCAAATACCGAATAAAGTTGCAGGAAGAAGTGCAATCACAACCAGAGTCATAATATTACTGGTCTTCCATTTATCACGTATATGGGGATTGGATGATACTTCCAATTTTTCCTTCATGACTTTCCTCCTACTTTTTTCTTCTGTCTGCGAGAATCATTCTACGCATGGACTTAATAGACTGTGTAAGCTGACGCTTTGCGGGACAAATATAACTGCAGGAACCACATTCGCAGCATTCCATACCGTTCATTTTCTCGAAAGCTTCTTTCTGTCCGTTCTCCGCAAGGTCTGCAAGACGACTGGGAATTACACGTCCGGGACATATTTCAACGCATCTTCCGCAGTTAATACATGCAGTCGCTTCAGCGGAAGAAACCGCATCCTTGCTGATACAAAGAAGTGCAGATGATGTTTTGGTTGCAGGTACATCCAAATCAAAAATGGCAAATCCCATCATCGGACCACCGGATACAACCTTCTCAGGCTCCTTAATAAATCCACCGGCCTCATCAATGAGTTCATGATAGTTTGTACCAACTCTGATGAAGAAGTTGCAGGGATCCTTAATGCAATCACCCGTAACGGTAACAATACGGTTCATCAGAGGACGCCCCTGGGTCACCGCATGGTATACAGCCACAATGGTATCCACGTTATTTACCACGCATCCTGCATCTGCGGGAAGCATGGAGGAATTAATTGCACGACCGGTTGCTGCAAAAATCAGGTGACGCTCGGAACCCTGAGGGTACTTGGTCTGCAATGCAACCACTGAGATTCTGTCTTCATTCTCCGTCAACTTACGAAGCTTCTCAATACAGTCAGGTTTATTGTCTTCCACGGCAAGAACACCTCTTGCGTGGTCAAACAAACGAAGAATAATTTTCAAACCTTCCACAAGTTTTTCGGGTTCTTCTATCATTCTTCGATAGTCACTGGTTAAATAAGGTTCACATTCTGCACAGTTTGCAATTACATAATCAATCTTCTCCGGCTCCTTGGGAGAAAGTTTTACATGAGTAGGGAAACCTGCACCACCCATACCAACCACACCTGCATCCTGAATCAGCTTAATGATTTCTTCTTTTGTAAGCTGTTCTACAGGCTTGGGCTTGGTAAACTCAACCTCTTTAAATTCATGATCGTTTTCAATTACGATAGACATCACATTGTCTCCCGTAATCACTCTTCTGGGCTCTATCGCTTTCACCGTACCGGATACGGTTGAATAAATAGGTGCAGACACAAAGCCCTGCGCATCCGCAATCTTCTGTCCAACCAAAACCGCATCACCTTTCTGAACGATAGGCACAGCAGGCGCACCAATATGCTGTGACAAAGGATATACCATGTCACCCTTAGGTTCATAAACCTTAATTGGTTTGTCTTTGGAAATGTCTTTTCCGTCATACGGATGGATACCGCCACGGAACGTAAATTTAGCCATTGTAACCTTCTCCTTACTTTTTTTATCTGAAATACCGTAGGTATCTCTTTCTTGCCGGTACAATTATAACACAAAATTCTACAAAATAATACCCCTATTTCTTGTTAAAAGAATATCAATCAACCCAGTATTTTCCTAGGTTTCCAAGTTTTTTCACGACAAAAAAGCCGGTGGGATTATTTTGAAAAAATAAGCGAAATTTTTGCCAAAAAACACTACTTAATTTTTATCTTTTATGGTATTATGTTAGTTAGATATTTTTATCTATTTATATGAATTCAAAGGGGATAATTATGAAGATTGTTCAAAAAGATTTAGGATCAAAAAAACCCGCTTATCCGATTGAGCGTCTGGCCAATCCGGAAAATATTTTATTCCTTGATATCGAAACCACGGGGTTCACTGCAAAAAGCTCCAATCTCTACCTGATCGGATGTGCATATTTCAAAGAGGATGAATGGCATACCATACAGTGGATTGCCGAAAACTACGAGGAAGAAATCACTGTCTTAAAAAGTTTCCTTGAGTTTTGCCTGAATTATAATTTCTTAATCCACTTTAACGGTAACCGTTTTGACATTCCGTATCTTCAGCAGAAATGCGATATCTATGAGATTCCCTTCCTGTTTGAGGTATACAGCGGAGTAGATTTATATAAAAGAATCAAACCCTATGCCCAGTTTTTAAAACTTACTGACTGCAAACAGAAAACAATCGAAAACTATCTGGGCATCACCCGCGAGGATGTTTTTTCCGGCGGAGAACTTATCAACCAGTACCATGATTATGTTTGTTCACACAACGAATCATTACTGGATGCCATTCTCCTTCATAATCAGGAAGACCTTGTGGGAATGTTGGATTTACTCTCCATTCTTGCTTTTACGGATTTATTCAACCTTCCTCTGCGCGTCATGAAGGTTCAGGCAAATTATTACCACGATTACGAGAACAAGAAACGTCAGGAAATTGTGTTGAATTTAAGATTTACCACACCTCTCCCCGTTCCCGTATCCAATGCCGGCAATGGTTGTTATTTTACCGGGCATGCCATGGACGGAGTTTTAAAGGTTCCTCTTTATGAAGAAGAAATGAAATATTTTTATTCTAATTACAAGGATTACTACTACCTCCCCGAAGAAGATGTGGCAATCCATAAATCCGTTGCAACCTTTGTGGACAAAGAGCATCGCAATCAGGCCACTGCGGCCAACTGTTATACCAGAAAACAGTCCACCTATCTTCCCCAATGGGAAATGGTTTTCACACCTTTTTACAAAAGGAATTACAGAGACCGTGAAATTTTCTTTGAACTTACGGATGAATTTAAAACAAGCCGTGCGTCATTTAACAAATATGCAGAACATATTTTGCAAAGCATGCTTATGAATGATTATTCTTAGAACATTCGGTTCCGAAATCAATTCAGTTTTATATTTTATAAAAATAAAAAGCACTTTCGAATCAAATCGAAAGTGCTTTGTTTTTACATAACAGGTTTTTCGAAATAGAAAGAAGTTTTTCTTTCATATCCCACATCTTTGTATCCCATCATCTGTTCCGTATTTCCGAGGAATAAAACTCCTCCGGGAGAAAGTGCATTATAGAACTTTTTAAAAATTCCGTCTTTCGCTTCCTCCGTAAAATAAATCAAAACATTACGGCATACAATCAAATCCACGTTTTTAGGATAGTCATCTCTTAAAAGATTATGCTCCCGAAAATCCACGCAACGCTTTACATCATCAGAAATGCGATATAAGGTTCCAACTCTGGTAAAAAATTTCTGTTTCAAATCAGCAGGCACATTTGCCACGCTTTTCTCTGAATAAACACCATTCTTTGCAGTTGCCAAAACCTGCTTATCAATATCTGTCGCAATAATACGTATACGCGATAAAGGAACATGTCTGGAAAGTGCCATAACCAATGAATACGGTTCATCTCCTGTTGAACAGGCTGCACTCCATACAGTCAGACTATTTCCGAATCGTGAAATCAGTTCCGGCAGAATCTGTTTGTCCAGAATCACCCACTGATCAGGGTTTCTGTAAAACTCAGAAACATTAATCGTAAGGTAGTTCACAAACTCTTCCATCATAGCCGGATCTTTCTTGATACGCTCCACAAAGGCGTCATAGCCTACGATCTCATGACGATTAATCAACGTATCAATTCTACGTTTCATCTGCTTCTCTTTATAGCAGTTCAAGTCTATCTTGGTCAAAGCCAAGACCTGCTTTTTAAAGTACTCGTAATCGTAAACCATTCACTCTAAACCCAAACCTTATTCAGCGTCTGCCTCAGCAGAAGCTTCAACAGGCTCTTCCTCTGTCGTTTCTTCTTTGTCATTCTGAACCATCATCGCTTTAACACTCAAGCTGATTTTCTGGCTCTCTTCATTAAAATCAACAACCTTAGCAGTTACTTCATCACCAATCTTAAGAGCATCTGCAGGCTTTTCTACATGCTCTTTAGAAATCTGTGATACATGAAGAAGTGCATCTACGCCGGGCTCAAGTTCAACAAAAGCGCCAAACTCTGTCATTCTTGCAACCTTACCGGTTACAACACTGCCTACTGCATACTTTTCAACTGCATCTTTCCAAGGATTTGCATCATCAAACTTTGCACTGAGTGCAATCTTGGTTCCGTTGATTTCTTTAATCATAACCTTAACAACATCGCCGGACTTGAACACTTTCTTAGGATGTTCGATTCTTCCCCAGCTCATTTCTGAGATATGAAGAAGTCCGTCTACACCGCCTAAATCAATGAAAGCACCAAAGTCGGTAACATTCTTAACGGTTCCTTCGATGATATCGCCTTCTTTTACCATAGAAAGAAGTTCTTCCTGAGCTTTCTGCTTTTCAGCAACAATAAGCTGCTTGCGATCACCGATATATCTTCTCTTCTTAGGATTGTATTCGCTGATAACGAACTGGATTTCCTGATCAGCATATTTGCTTAAATCCTTCTCGTAAACATCAGATACAAGACTTGCAGGAATGAAGATTCTAACTTCATCTACAATAACGGATAAACCGCCGTTTAAAAGCTGTGCAACCTTTGCGGTTAACACTTCCTGGTTGTTAAATGCTTCTTCGATTCTCTTGCTACCCCTGTCAGCCACAAGTCTCTTGTATGTAAGAGCAACCTGTCCTTCTCCATCGTTAACTTTAAGCACCTTAACATCCAGTTTGTCCCCAACCTTTACCTGGGTTGTGAGATCAAGTGATGAATCATTCGTATATTCAGACTTAGGCAGAATACCGTCAGACTTGTAGTCAATGTTCAGAATAATCTGATCCGGTTTCACATCGATGACTGTACCTTCAACTACCTCTCCTGTATGAATTGTTTTGAATGATTCTTCAAGCATTTGTTCAAAAGTTAATTCTGACATATCTTTGAACCTCCTCAATAATTTTGCTAGGGGTCGATGCCCCTGCCGTAATTCCCACCAGTTTTACAGATTTAGGTAATTCTAAATGCAGGTCATCCAGTGTCTTAATAAAATATGTGTTCTCACATTCTCCCGAACAGATTTCATAGAGCTTTCTGGTATTGGAGCTGTGAGCACCACCGACTACGACCATAGCATCAGCAATTTTCGCAATTTCCCTTGCTTCTTCCTGACGCTCGGAAGTGGCATTGCAAATAGTCCTCGCAACATTAACATCATACCTCTTTTTTTGAAAAATTTCAACTAATTCTTGAAATTTATTGTAATTAAATGTCGTTTGTGAGACGATACTGAGTTTTTCACCGGGATTTGCCTCGAATTTTTCCGCCTGTTCCACTGTTTCAACCACTGTTGCAGGGGTTACGGACCATCCTTGAATCCCTTCAACTTCCGGATGTCCGTCATTGCCGATGATAATGACTTTCCGCCCTGCCATGCTCTCTTTTTCCACAATGGAATGAATTCGTTTTACGAAAGGACACGTGGCATCCACATATTCCACTCCGTTCTTCTCTAAAATCCCATATATACTTTTCGGAACGCCGTGAGACCGGATAATCACAACACCCTCTTTTAACTGCTCCAGATCTTCTTTTGTTTCGATTACCTGAACACCTTTTTCACGCAGATCATTTACCACATCCTCGTTATGGATAATTGGACCGTAAGTATATATTTTTTTCCCGGTTTCAATCTGCTCATAAACCGTATCTACGGCTCTTTTTACACCAAAACAGAAACCTGCGGATTTTGCAAGTCTGACTTCCATTTTCGTCTCCTTTTACTGCTTTTCTTTTACAATTTTAATCATTGCTTCTTTCACTTCGTCTATGCTCATATTTGAAGTATCAAGCAAAACTGCATCTTCTGCCTGTTTCAAAGGCGCAATCTCCCTGTTCATGTCCCGTTCGTCGCGAATCGCAATTTCTTTTTTAATTTCTTCATAATCACAGTCCACGCCTTTGGCTTTTAATTCATCAAATCTACGCTTTGCACGCACTTCAATGCTGGCAGTCAGATAAATTTTCGCCTGGGCATTGGGCAGAATGTTCGTACCGATATCACGTCCGTCCATAATAACATCGTTGCTTGCCGCAAGCTCTCTCTGAAGTCCTAAAAGCTGTTTGCGCACATCCGGATTTGTGGAACTGGAAGACGCCATACTTCCCACCTCTTCCGTACGGATATAGGGATTCACATCCTCTCCGTTTAAAAGAACAATCTGTTTTCCGTCCGCATATTGAATTGTTACGTTTGCTTCTTTGCAAAGAGCGGAAATCCTGTCATTTTCCTCTGCTTTTACGCCATTACGCAGCAAATACAATGCAATGGCACGATACATTGCCCCCGTATCCACGTAAATATAACCCAATTCCTTCGCCAGTTCCTTGGCAATGGTACTTTTTCCGGCTCCTGCCGGTCCGTCAATCGCTACATTAAATCCCATTTTTTCTCTTCCTTTCTAAGCTTCCTTATACACTGTCTCCTGCAAGATACCCGGTAGACCAGGCAATCTGAAGATTGTAGCCTCCCGTATGGGCATCCAGATCAAGCACTTCTCCCGCAAAATACAAGCCTTTTACGGTCTTACATTCCATCGTGGAAGGATTCACTTCCTTCAAAGCGATTCCGCCGCAGGTAATGATTGCTTCATCGAAGCCTCTGGTTCCGGTTATGGTCAGAGGCAGTTCCTTCGTCAAACGCACAAGTGTCTCTCTTTCCGGTTTCGTAACCGTATACGCCGGCCTTTCCCCGTCAATTCCCGCCAGCTCCAGAATTACCTCACCAAGCCTTGCGGGATAAATTCCCGGCATAATATTTTTTACCTGTTTTTTATGATTTTCCTCAAATTCCCGAATCAGTCTCTTATCAAACTGAGCCGCATCAATTGCAGGTTTTAAATCCAAAATCACTTTTACATCCTGCGCTTTCTTCCGTGCAAGCTCACTGCTTGCCGTAAGAATCAAAGGACCACTGATTCCAAAATGTGTAAAAAGAAGTTCTCCCATCTGGGAAAATACCTTTTTACCATCAGCAAAAAGAGTTGCCGTCACATTTTTAAGGGCCAGCCCCTGTAAAGAATGCGCCCAGATTTCCTTCGTCTCAAAAGGAACCAGTGACGGAACCGGCTCCACGATATCCAGTCCCAGTTTGCGTCCGAATTTATATCCGTCACCGGTGGAACCCGTAACGGGATAAGAAATGCCCCCGGTTGCAACGATGACGCTGTCAAAAAAATGCTTTTTCCCGTCTCCCGTTTTTACCCCGGTGACAAACTTTTCATAGCCCTTTTTCTTTTTAGATTTCTTATATTTACCATTATCTTTGCTATTATCTTCCGACAGAAATTCATCTGCTTCGCAGGGCATGTCTTCTGCTAAAAGTTCCTTGATTTCACTTTTATATAAAATCTCACAACCCAGCTTTTCCAACCGCTGGCGCAGGGCTTTTATCACATCCGAAGAATGGTCAGATACAGGAAAAACCCTGTTTCCCCGTTCTACTTTCAAAGGACAGCCCGCTTTTTGAATATAATCCTGAACCGCCTGATTATCGAATGCATAAAAAGAACTGTACAAAAACTTCGCATTACCGTTCATATGCGTAAAAAATACATCCGCCTCACAGGCATTGGTTACATTGCACCGTCCCTTGCCGGTAATATAAAGCTTCTTTCCAAGCTTTTCGTTTTTTTCAAACAAGGTGACCTGATGTCCTTTTTCCAGAGCCCGTATTGCAGCCATCATTCCTGCCGCGCCGCCTCCGATTACCGCTATTTTACTCATTTTTGACTCCCACTATTCTTCAGGATATTCCATCCCTTCATTGATTTCATCATTCTGATAAACCTGATAATTATTCCACACTTCCTCCAAAGTTTTCAGATGTTCAAAAATAGCATCCGGCATCTCTCTGCTGATTGCCAGAATCAAAGCATTCATCAAACTCAAAGGAGCTACCATGGAATCCAAAATTCCGATTTTGGCACAAGGCGCATAAAGATTACAGGAAGAATACATTTTCAATGGAGAATGCTCGTTATCCGTAATGGCAATAACTTTTGCCTTCCTGTCATTGGCAAATTCCAATGCCTTTAATGTACGCATGGAGTAACCGGGGAAACTGATTCCGATCGCAACATCCTCCTCATTGATACGGATCATCTGTTCAAATACTTCCGTTGTATTGGTGGAGCCGAGAAGATACACATCAGGCCGGATCAGCTGAAGATAAAAGGCCAGAAATCTTGCCAGCGGCTCACTGTTACGCAAGCCGATAATATAAATATGTTTTGCCTCTATAATCGCTTTTACGGCCGCATCAAAAGAGTTTTTCTCCAGAAGTTCCATCGTAGCATGTATACTGGTTTCATCCGCATTTAAAACATCTTTTACAAGCTGGGATTCACAGAATATTTCATCTTTTGCTTCCCCGTACTCACTTAAATGTTCCTGTACATACGCTTTTAAATCATTGTGAAATTCCGGAAATCCCGCATAATCCAGCCCCATGGCAAAACGTACCACGGTAGATTCACTAACCCCTACCGTACTTCCGATTTTGGCAGCCGTCATAAAAACCGCTTCCGCGGTATGCTCCATAAAAAAAGCCGCCAAAGCCTTTTGTCCTTTGCTGGAAAATTTCTTTTCGGCAATTTTATCTAAAACAGTCATGCTCATTTTTAAATTCCACTCTTTCCAAAAGTCCGCAGGTTTTCCCGCTCTTTTATCATACCATATTTTCATAAAAAAAGAAGCCGTTTTTCACGGCTTCTTTTAGAGGTTTTACACCAATTGTTTTTAGACAGGGTATGCACCATTCTTGGTATCTGCGGAAGCTAAATCCACCTTTTCCTGCTGAGCAAGACGATACTTGAAGAATTCTGTAGCAACCTGAGGGAATAATGCATAGGATAAAACGTCTTCATCCTGCTGCTTCCACTCTTTCATTTCAGACTCAATCTTCTCTAATTCGTTAGGAATCTGGTCTGCAGGACGACAGGTAATAATCTTTTCTCCTGCAATAACCTTATCCTGAACTTCCTTGTTGAAAGGTTTTACAGTCTGACCATATTCACCGCGAAGAACCGCTTTGGTCTCCTTGGTAGCCATTTTATATCTTTCTCCCATAAGTACGTTAAATACAGCCTGTGTACCAACAATCTGGGAAGAAGGTGTAACCAGAGGAGGTTCACCGAGATCCTTACGAACCTCAGGAATTTCCTTTAATACATCATAGTATCTGTCTTCAGCATTCTGCTCTTTCAACTGGCTAACCATGTTGGAAAGCATACCGCCGGGTACCTGGTAAAGGAGTGTCTTAATATCAACACCCATAACCTTGGGATTAAGCAGACCGTTAGCAAGACACTCATCTCGGAAAGGTCTGAAGTAATCAGCGATTTCTGCAAGAAGGTTCTGATCAAAACCGGTATCATAGGGAGTTCCCTTGAAGGTCTCAACCATAACTTCTGTTGCAGGCTGACTTGTACCCATAGCAAAAGGTGACATGGCGGTATCGATTACATCAACACCTGCTTCTACTGCCTTTAAGTAAGTCATACTTGCAACACCTGATGTGTAATGTGTATGTAACTGGATAGGAAGCTTGGTAGCACTCTTCATGCTCTTAATAAGTTCTTCTGCTTTGTAAGGAACAAGAAGACCTGCCATATCCTTGATACAAATGGAATCAGCACCCATTTCTTCAATATCTTTTGCCATCTTCATCCAGTATTCCATGGTGTATGCATCACCAAGGGTATAGGAAAGAGCAATCTGTGCATGACCGCGTCCTTCCTGCTGTTTTGCCTTATTTGCAGCGTTTACGGCTGCCTGAAGGTTTCTCAAGTCATTAAAGCAGTCAAAGATACGAATAATATCAATACCGTTTGCTACGGACTTCTGAACGAAGTAATCTACAACGTCATCCGCATAGTGACGATATCCTAAAATATTCTGGCCTCTGAACAACATCTGTAACTGTGTATTTTTAAAACCATCTCTTAATTTACGAAGTCTCTCCCAGGGATCTTCCTTCAGGAAACGAAGGGAAGCATCAAAAGTTGCTCCACCCCAGCACTCTACGGAATGATATCCAACCTTATCCATCTTCTCAACAATGGGAAGCATGAATTCGGTGGGCATTCTGGTTGCAATCAGGGACTGATGTGCATCACGCAGAATTGTTTCCGTAATACCAATCGGTTTTTTCACCATATTATCCATTTTATTTTCCTCCTGATTCATCTTTCAAACAATTTTTCTTCCAGTACACGATTTACATGACACCGAAAATTGCCATAAAAGTACCTGCCGCAACAGCAGTACCGATTACACCGGCAAC
This sequence comes from Lachnospiraceae bacterium, assembly GCA_017473905.1. Lineage (GTDB taxonomy): Bacteria > Bacillota > Clostridia > Lachnospirales > Lachnospiraceae > UBA3766. Next base: position 36,337 of record JAFUJA010000024.1, read on the forward strand.
GTTAGGTCCCATCGCATGCATAAGAAGGAAGTTGGTAGGATCGGCTTCTGCACCCACCTTCTGTGAAACACGGGCAGCCATAGGAACCGCAGAAACACCTGCAGAACCAATCAAAGGATTTACTTTACCCTTTGTTGCCCAGCACATCACTTTACCAAATACAACACCGGCCGCAGGGCCAAATGCAAATGCAACCAATCCGAGCACTACGATACAGAGTGTATCAAGTTTCAGGAATGCTTCCGCACTTGTGGTTGCACCAACGGAAGTACCAAGTAAAATAACTACGATGTACATCAACGCATTGGAAGCAGTTTCTGTTAACTGTCTAACAACACCGGATTCACGGAATAAGTTACCTAACATCAACATACCAATCAGAGGTGCTGTTGTGGGAAGAAGTAAACATACAACAATGGTAACAACGATAGGGAAGAGAATTTTTTCAAGTTTGGAAACAGGACGAAGCTGTTCCATCTTAATAGCTCTTTCTTTCTTTGTTGTAAGCAGTTTCATAATGGGGGGCTGAATAATAGGCACCAGTGACATATATGAATATGCCGCTACCGCAATAGGTCCGAGCAATGCTGTCTGTCCAAGCTTTCCTGCAAGGAAAATGGATGTAGGACCATCTGCACCACCAATGATGGAAATTGCAGCCGCTGCCTTATCGTTAAAATCTACCAGACCGGTTTCATTAAATAACAACGCACCGAAATATGCTGCGAAAATACCGAACTGTGCAGCCGCACCAAGTAAAAAGCTCTTCGGATTGGCAATCAGGGGACCGAAGTCGGTCATCGCTCCTACACCCATGAAAATCAGTGAAGGAAGAATTGCCCATTCATCCATCAGATAAAAATAATAGAGTAATCCGCCTGCATGTCCGTCCTCGCCGATAGGTGCCATAATATCAGGATAGATATTAACGAGCAACATACCGAATGCAATGGGAAGTAATAAAAGAGGTTCATATTCTTTCCGAATTGCAAGATACAGGAAAAAACATGCAACAGCAATCATAACGTAGTTACCGATAGTAAGGTTAAAAAACGCAGTCTGATTAAGCAGGTTACTCATAGTTTCAATAACGTAAGCCATTATCTAAAAACCTCCTGTTCGTTTCGTTCAACTGCTTTTTAGTTTAATGTAGCCAAAACTGCTCCTGCTTCAATTGCATCGCCAACAGCTACATCAATACTTGCAACGGTTCCGTCTTCGGGAGCAACAACAGGAATTTCCATCTTCATTGCTTCGATAATTACTACGGCGTCACCTTTCTTAACAGCCTTGCCTACAGATGCTTCAATTTTAAATACTTTACCTGCTGCACCTGCTTCTACCTTAATGCTGCCTGCACCACCTGCTGCAGCGGGTTTTGCTGCGGGAGCTGCCACGGGAGCTGCTTTCTTTACAACAGGAGCTGCTACGGGAGCAACACCGCTTCCTGCGCCTTCTTCTACTACAACATCATATACGTTTCCATTAACGGTAATGGTATAATTTTTCATTTTATTTTCCTCCTAATAAGCTCTTTTCCAGCCATCTTTTTTCTGTTTCTTAATGCTTCTTACCACAAAACCTTCTGTGGAAGAACTGCCTTCATATGCCGCAATTGCCGCACTGATAACCGCTACCAGTTCCAAATCATCGGAAAGTTCTTCTTTCTCAATGATCTGTGCGATAGTCTGGTCTACCGGCTCTTCCTTCTGTTCCTTATTTTCTTTCTTTTTACTGAAAGCAGCCTGAATTTTGGGAATAAATCCAAAGCAGGAAATAATAAGTGAAATCAGAATCAAAACGGCAAATACAACACCCATACCCATTAAGGTATTCAATGTAGCTCTGAGCATGTTTTCTGCCACGGTATATACAGGGTTAAATGAAATACCGATAACAGTCATGTCAGTATCATCATATAAAACAACCATCTCTACGTTTCTTACAGGTGTAACCAATGTTGCAGTTACCGCAAGATTATTATCTACAATAGCATACTCAAGGGTTTCATTCACCGAAGTAGGAACACCGTTCTCTTCTTCAGCAGAAAGATAGGATTCAATACCCTTAACATATGTGCTTTTTTTATCAATGTTTAATTTGTTGTTTTCTTTCCAGTTATCCTGGGTTTCTTCCCAAAGGTCATCAGAAATACCAAGCTGGGCATTTCTGTCCGCTTCACTGTATGCAACCCAAGCCGCACCATCAGCGGGAACGTTTGCTACAATAATGTTTACAATGGATTTTACATTATCTTTCACAAGGGTTTCCTGTTCGGAAGTAAGCTGCGCCTGGGCACAACCTGTCAGCAAAAGCATAGCGGAAAGCACACAACAAATCAGTGTAATCATTTTTTTCATGATTGCGCCATCCTTTCTAAAATTATACGGTACCATGCTTCTTGGCAGTACGATCCTCTCTCTTGCTGTAAAGCATTTCGAATGCACCGATTACATACTTTCTGGTATCTGCGGGAGCAATAATATAATCAACATATCCTCTCTTTGCAGCACTCATGGCACTGTTCTGTAATGCAGCATATTCTTTTGCTTTTTCATCAATTACATCAGCACCCTGACCATCGTACATAATCTTGGACACCATCTTTGCATCCATGGTTCCGATCTGGGCATTCTCCCATGCAAAGGTAACATCTGCACCGATTGCTTTAGAGTTCATAGCCACATAAGCACTACCGAAAGCTTTCTGTGTAATTACGTTTACCTTGGGAACGGTAGCGTTTGCAAATGCATATGTAAGTTTTGCAACAGCCTGAGCCATACCTTTTTCAGCACACTTGGTAGCCTGGAAGCCTTTTACATTAGTAAGTGATAATACAGGAATGGAGAATGCATCGCAGAAATTGATAAAATCTGCAGCCTTGTTACATCCTTTTACGGTAAGAACATCATCAAGTTTCTCTACACCATCTTCACCGTATACTTCACTGCGGTTTGCAACCACACCAACAGTTGTTCCGTTTAATTTAATAAAACCTGCAACCATATCTTTTGCATAGTTCTTCTTAATCTCAAGGAATAAGCCGTCGTCAGCAATATCAGCAAGAGCAAGTGCTGCATCCTTTGCTGATGCTTCAACCTGTGTACATGCACGGTTTAAATCATCTGTGCAGTCCACAAAATCAGCTTCTTCTTCATTATTTGCGGGAAGATAGGAAACTAAGTTTCTGATTTCGGAAAGAATTTCATCACTGCTTCCCACAAAATCAACACTGCCGCTTTCCTCACTCTGGAACTTAGCGGATGCGGTATCGCACTTGCTGACTTCGTTACCGTCTAATGTGTTGGGAGCATTTACAAAAAGCTTACCGTTTTTCTCTTCCATAAATGTAAAATCGGTAAGAGAAGGAATTACTGCAAGACCACCGCCGCAGCTACCGAAAACAGCTGTAATCTGAGGAATTACACCGGATGCCATGGACTGTTTGAAATAAATTTCACCAAACGCATTCAATGCATCTGTTGCTTCCTGCAATCTCAAACCTGCTGAATCGATTAAACCGATTACAGGTGCGCCCATTTTAAGCGCCAGGTCATAAAGATTGGCAATTTTCTTTGCATGCATTTCACCAACGGTTCCGTTAATAACGGAAGCATCCTGGCTGTAAACATACACAAGATTGTCGTTGATAACACCATATCCGGTAATAACACCGTCTGAAGGAGTATCAAGCTGTTTCAGATTGAAGTCTGTTGCTCTTGCACTTACAAGGGCACCGATTTCAACGAAACTGTTTTCGTCGAGCAAAGCATTAATTCTCTGTCTCGCTTCACTTGCTGAACTAGTACTCATTTTACTGTCCTCCATTTATAATATTTTTTGTAAAAACAATACATTTTGGGGCGGTTCTTATCAAAAGACCGCACATATCTGAGTATAGCATAATATGTAAAAATCGACTAGTTAAATTTGCTAATTTTTTTATATTTTTATGAGCTAAAATGAAAATATTTGCCAAATTTTATAAAACGAAAATTCCATTGTTACAGGTTTCATATCCTCACCTGCAACAATCGGAAATTCAGCAAGCAGATATTGGTTTACATAAATCCTTTCCCAACCTATCACGTCTCCTTTTTCAACCGGTGCCGCAAGAACACCTTCCCGAAAAGAATGTACACTGATTTCATCCCAATCACTCAACAACAGATGATATGCCTTCCGCAGACATTCCACAGTAACATTGTCTTTCTGCCCGTTTGATATCTGCACAGTCGGATATTTAATATTACAGGTAAGACTCTGTAATCTGAAATTTTCTTTTCCAAAATCCATCAATTCTTTTGTATCCTGCCACTTTAAAGTTTTCTGCGGCGGCCATCCGCATCCTAAAACAACAGAAATATAAGTATTCCCTTCCTGCTCTGCCGCTCCTACAAAACAGTATCCAGCCTGATTGGTAAAACCGGTTTTCACACCGATAGCCCCCTCATACAAATCCAGAAAATCATCCTGATTGTGAACTGTATGGGAACGGTTTCCGGTTTTATCCGTAAAAGAATGACTGTCAGTACGAATAAGCTCCAGAAACTCAGGATTCTGCAATGCATAGGCTGTAATCAGTCCCATATCGTAAGCACTTGCCCCGTTCGCACCGTCTTCATCTGTGGCATCCAAACCGTTGGGCGTTATAAAATGCGCTGTTTTACACCCCAGTTCCCCGGCTTTTTTATTCATTTTATCCGCAAAGTTTTCTACGCTTCCGGCTACATGCTCTGCCAGGGCTACCGCCACGTCATTGTGAGACTCAAGCATAAGAGAATATAACAAATCACTCACCTTATACTCTTCCCCCTCTTTTATGTATAATTTTACCTTGGGCTGTTTCGCCGCATTGGAGCTCACCTTAACATAATCCTCTCCGCATTCCGCCTCCAGAATAATCATTGCGGTTAAAATTTTTGTGGTACTGGCCACCGCATAGGGAGTAAACCCGTCCTTTTCATACAAAACACGCCCTGTAGCAGCATCCATCAAAAGAGCCGCCCGGGCGTGTAAATTTACTTCATCATTTTCTGCTGCCGCTCTGCAGGGAAATAAAACAATCCCCAACAGTGTAAGCAACGCAATCCATCTTTTACATGTTTTCATATTATTCCGCTTTCATACCTGTCTCTGTATAAAATATGCGGATTCTCTCCTAAATATCCAACTTAAGTTGCATTTCCTGTTCTGCCTGCACCTTAAAATCAGCCATCAGGTCTGAGCTCACTTCCGGAAGTTCATCAATGCTTTTTACACCGAAGCTTCTCAAAAACTGCTCTGTTGTGCCAAACAGCAACGGGCGCCCCGGCGCATCCAGTCTTCCCAGTTCCTGAATCAGTCCCAGTTCCACCAGTCGGCTGATGCCGTGGTCACTGTTTACACCTCGGATTTTCTCCACATCAAGCCTTGTAACCGGCTGTTTGTATGCAATAATGGAAAGGGTTTCCAGAAGTGCATCCGTAAGAACCTGTTTTTTCGGGGCATTGGCAATTTTAATCAATGCATCATAATGTTCATCCTTGGTACAAAGCTGAACCGAATCCTCCAGTTCAATTAACTGAATCCCTCTGTCTGCCGCCGCATAATAAACCTGCATTTCTTCCAGTATTTCTCTTACAAAGGCTTCACTTTCCTCTAAAACATCCGCAAGATCGGAAACCTCTACCGATTCTCCCATGGCAAATAAAACCGCTTCTATAATTGCCTGTGCTTTTTTTCTGTCCACTTCTTCACTCCTGCTTCCTATGATATGTCAATTTCCGCAACCATGGGAGCCTTATAAGTTATGGAAATATCCCCAAAGGTATCTTCCTGCTCCACATCGACACTGCCCACTTTGATCATTTCCAGAATAATCAAAAACGTAACAATAATTTCCATTTTACTCTGCTGTTTTTCCAACAGCTGCCGGAAACTGCATTTTTTATTTTTTGCTATGTAATTACATACATATTCCTGCTTGGCATCCAGATTAATTTCCTCTTTTTTTATCTTGCCGAAGTTGCTTCTGATCGGGTCAATTTTATCTTCCTGCCGCTTCATGATCTGTTGGAACAATTCATGCAACAGTGTCAGATTGGAATCCCCCACCAGCTCCTCATAATCGATAGGATGCTCGTAGCTTTTTACTTCTTCCGGAATGGTTGCCTTCTTATATAAAAACCGCTCCGCATTCATTTGCATATCCTTTAACTCATAGGACATGTATTTGTACATTTTATATTCCAAAAGCTTCTGAACCAGCTCCGCTCTCGGGTCCTCTTCTTCTCCCTCTTCGTTCACTTCCGGTGGAAGAAGCATTTTACACTTAATATCTAAAAGGGTGGCTGCCATTACCAGGAATTCGCTGACAACATTCATGTCTTCCTTCTGCATCCGACTGATATAGTCCAGATACTGGGCAGTAATTTCCACGATAGGGATATCGTAAATGTCCACTTTATTTTTTTCTATAAGATGCAAAAGAAGATCCAGCGGGCCTTCAAACACTTCCAGTTTAACCGATATCGCCATGTTACCTCCCGGGGAAACACCCCTGCTTCAATCAAACTCGCCCTTTATTGTAACTTTTTTTCTTTTACTTTGCAAGAACCGACTGCAAAAATCGAACCTACTCCGCCGGTTCGATTTTAATAACGGTAAGTTCTCCCGGATTAAAAATTCGCACGGGTAAGGTATGGGTTCCAAGGCCGCAGCTGACAATCATTGTTTTACCGTTCCTCCGGTACATGCCTCCATTATATCTGGGAAAAAATCTCACTGCCGGCGAGGCAATTCCGCCGCAGAACGGAAAACGCACCAGCCCGCCGTGAAGATGCCCGGACAAAGTCAGTTCCGCACCATACTTCTCATACTTGGGAAAATAATCCGGATTATGGGCAAGAAGCAATGTAAAGCATTCTTCATTCTTCTTCCCAAGGGTATCCTCCACATAGTTATCCTCCATGGGAACCACTGTAAATTTTTTATAAAAATGTTTGTCAATCTCCAGTCCTTTTATTTCAAGATTGTACTCTTCCAGAAAAACACCTTCATTACGAAGAAAAACAACGCCCTTTTCCTTCAGGGGTGTGGTGTATTCTTCATACATTTTACCGTAAGTATCCGGAAAAACCGCCGTCCGGTATTCATGATTTCCCAACGCATAAAAACAGGTATAATTCCTTGCAATTTCGTCCATAAAACGTACCGCATTCCCGTTTTCCCGTCCGGGCTGGCCGATAATCATGTCACCGCCGCACACCACAAAATCAGGTGCCTGTTTTGCAATGGCCCGAAGGAGTTTTTTATTCTCTTTTCCGTAACACTGATTATGCAAATCCGATAAAAAAACAAGGGTTACGGGTTTTTTTATTTTATCTGACACTACTTTCCTTGTCCGAACCACAAAACGGTTCAAATCCAGAATATCAACAATGATAAAAAAGATCACAAGTGCAAGCAGGATTCCTAAAATCCATCCCATGAATCATTCTCCGTTTCTTACCTGCATTTTCATGCCGGTGTTTTTAGTATATCATAAAAGAATTTCACTGAAAAGTCTAACCACACAGTCAAAGTATCCGGCTTTTTCCACCTCTTCCACCGCTATAATTTTATTTCTTCCCAATTCTCTTCCGTCGTACTCATAAACCACTTCTCCCAACACGGAATGAAGCGCAATAGGGGCCTTTAATTCTTCCGCATAGACTTCACTGCGTTGTATGTTTCCGAAGTCAATTCCAAGGGTATCAAGATAAACAAAGGGTTCTTCCGCTGTGATTTTAACGCTCTGTTTTATGGACCCCTTCACCGGAAGTTCTTCCAGGGAAACCGGAGTTTCATCCCTGTAAAAACGCACATTGGCAAAACCGTAATGAAGAAGATTCTTTGCAGTTTCAAATCTGGTAACCGGATCCGGAGCCCCTAACACAACTGCAATCAAAGACATTCCGTCCTTTTTGGCAGTTGCACTGATACAGTACAATGCTTTGTCCGTAGAACCGGTTTTTAATCCCGTGGTATAAGGATACTGTTTCAACAATTTGTTGGTACTTGATAACGTAAAAGGAGTCTGCTTTCCGTTCACATCATGAACAATGTCTTCCATCCAGATAGTGCTGTAGTCATAAATTTCCGGATAGTTCATAATCAGATATCTGGACATCAATGCCACATCATAGGGCGTTGTATAGTGTTCATCCGAATCGGACAATCCCGTGCAATCCATAAAATGGGTATTTTTCATTCCGATTTCAGAAGCCTTCCGGTTCATCTCCGCCACAAATTCCGTTTCGCTTCCGGATACATGTTCCGCCAGAGCAACACTGGCATCATTTCCGCTTGCTACGGTTACACATTTTATCAAAGTGTCTACACTCTGCAACTCTCCCTCTTCCAGAAATACCTGGGAACCGCCCATAGACTTGGCATACGCACTGGTCATGACCTCATCTTCCGGCGAAATTTTACCTTTTTCAATGGCTTCAAACACCAATATCAAAGTCATGATTTTGGTAATGCTTGCAGGGCTTCTCTTCACATCCGGATTTTGTGCACAAATTACCTCGCCGGTACTCTCTTCCATCAACACCGCCCCTGCTGCATTCACCTCCGGTCCCTCCGCAGATGCATACAAAGGAGTTCCTCCGATCATTGCAGCAATGATTATGGGAACCATTATAAAAGAAATCGTTTTTTTCATACTTGTTTCCTCTTTCCTAAAAGTTACCTAATTATATGAAAAAGACGACTCTTTTAGACGAAAAAAATCTCCGGCACTATACCGGAGATTTCGTTCATTAATTGTATTTGCGCTTTCTAGCAGCTTCAGATTTCTTTTTACGCTTTACGCTAGGTTTCTCGTAGTGCTCTCTCTTACGGATTTCCTGCTGGATTCCGGCTTTCGCACAACTTCTCTTAAAACGACGCAATGCGCTGTCTAAAGACTCATTTTCTTTTACTTCAACTCTTGACATTTACACTCACCCTCCTCCCAGTCTTATATTGTGCACTGACTGTTCGGGTACTTCTAAATTGCACAAGTTAGATTATAACACAATTTTGCTATTCGTCAACCTTTTTTTCTTTTTCGTCAAAAGATTATGCAAGCTGGGATGAAAGGACTTCCTCTACTGCCGCAATCGCCGCATCAATTCCTTCTGGATTCTTTCCGCCTGCCTGAGCCATATTGGGACGACCGCCGCCGCCACCGCCAACAAGCGCTGCAATACCTTTGATTAAGTTGCCGGCGTGAGCACCTTTCCCCATAGCTGCATCAGTTGCCATGGCAATCATATTTACCTTGCCGTCTTTATCGGAAATCAGGACAACAACACCGTCGCCTAATTTTTCTTTTAACTGATCGCCCAAATCACGAAGACCGTTCATTTCAACACCGGGAACTTTGGCCGCAAGTAATTTTACGCCTTTTACATCTTTTACATTATCCATAACATCGCCCAAAGCATCCTTTGCAGCCTTGCTCTTTAAGGATTCGTTCTCTGAAGCAAGCGCTTTGTTTTCCGCGAGGATATGGGTAATTCTGTCTTCTACCTTATCAGGTGTAGTCTTCAAAAGTTCCGCCGCTCTGGCAAGCTTTTTCTCAAGGTCTGCATAATAAGCAAGAACGCCTTCACCTGTAATTGCCTCAATACGTCTTACACCGGCCGCAACACCGGATTCGGAAAGAAGTTTAAAGGACTGAATGGTTGATGTATTGGAAACATGGGTACCACCGCAAAGTTCCACGGAGAATGCATCCTTAAATGCTTCTTCGATTTCCTCTGCATCGTTTTTGCCCATGCTGACAACGCGAACCTTTTCACCGTACTTTTCACCAAAAAGCGCCATGGCACCGGTCTTCTTTGCATCCGCAATGCTCATTTCATCTGTTACTACAGGTAATCCGAGAGCAATTTCTTTATTGACAAGTGATTCCACCTCAGCAATCTGTTCTGCGGTCATTGCTTCAAAATGAGAGAAGTCAAAACGAAGACGGTCGGGAGTTACCAAAGATCCCTTCTGTTCTACGTGATTGCCGAGTACGGTCTTTAATGCTTTCTGTAAAAGATGAGTAGCGGAGTGATTTTTACATGTATTGGCATGTTTTACCTCATCCACAGTAACAAGTACTTCTTCGCCGACTTTTACACAACCCTTGGACACATATCCCACATGTCCCACTTTGGTTCCTGCAAGATGAATGGTTTCGGTAACGGTAAACTCACCGTTTTCACTTGAAATCACACCGCAGTCGCCCTGCTGACCGCCCATGGTACCGTACATACATGTGGTATCAAGAATAAGCGTACCCTTCTGACCTTCTGTCAAAGAGTCTGTAATCTTGGCATCTTCTGCGGAAGCATCAGTGGTTACCGCTGTAATCTTTGCACCACAGCTTAATTCCGTATAGCCCACATAAGTGGTTTCTAAAGATACATCCAAATCATCATAAACATTTTTAGCACGTCCTGCCATATGTTCAGCGCCTACATAGGTGCCCTTTGACTGTGCCTTTGCTTCCGCCTTTGCTTTTTCAAAGCCTTCCTCATCATAAGTGAAGCCTTTTTCTTCCAGAATTTCAATGGTTAAATCGATAGGGAAACCGAAGGTATCATATAACTTAAATGCGTCTTCTCCGGAAAGTACCTTCGTACCGTTCTTCTCCATATCCTCTTCCATTTTGGCAAGAATGGAGAGTCCCTGGTCGATTGTTTTATTAAACTGTTCTTCTTCTTTTGCGATATTTTTAAGAATAAATTCTTTCTTTTCTTCCAATTCAGGATAACCATCCTTGGAACCTTCAATAACAGTCACTGCCAAATCAGCAAGGAAAGCTCCCTGAATGCCCAGAATTCTTCCGTGACGGCATGCACGACGAAGAAGACGTCTCATAACATAACCGCATCCGCTGTTTTCAGGCATGATACCGTCTGAGACCATAAAAGTTACGGAACGGATATGGTCTGTTACAACTCGAAGGGAAACATCAGTCTGATAATCCTCCCCGTATTCCTTACCCGCAAGACGACATACGTGATCTCTCAATGCCTTCATGGTATCTACATCAAACATGGAATCTACATCCTGCACAACACATGCAAGACGTTCAAGTCCCATACCGGTATCGATATTCTTCTTTTCAAGCTCTGTATAATTACCTTTTCCGTCATTATAAAACTGTGAAAATACGTCATTCCAGATTTCCATAAATCTGTCACATTCGCAGCCTACCTTACAGTCAGGCTTACCGCATCCGTATCTTTCTCCACGGTCATAATACACTTCGGAACAGGGGCCACAGGCACCTTCACCGTGCTCCCAGAAATTATCAGCTCTGCCGAAACGGAAAATACGCTCCGGCGCAATACCGATTTTTTTATTCCAAATTTCAAAAGCTTCGTCATCATCTTCAAATACGGACGGATACAGACGGTTTTTATCAAGTCCCACTACTTCTGTCAGGAACTCCCATGTATAGGAAATCGCCTCCTCTTTGAAGTAATCACCAAAAGAGAAATTACCAAGCATTTCAAAGAATGTACCATGTCTTGCGGTCTTACCTACATTCTCGATATCTCCCGTACGGATACACTTCTGGCAGGTGGTAATTCTGCTCTTGGGAGGAATTTCAGCACCGGTAAAATAAGGCTTCAAGGGTGCCATTCCTGAATTAATCAGCAAAAGACTCTTGTCATTCTGGGGAACCAGAGAGAAACTTTTTAATCTCAAATGATCCTTTTTTTCAAAATAATCAAGAAACATTTTTCTTAACTCGTTAACGCCATACGCTTTCACAATCGTACCTCCAAAACTTTTATGTATTCACTCTGAAAGAGTGTTTTTTACACAGCAAATTAAATTATATTTCCATTTTTCCATTCTGTCAAACAACAGCTGTATATAACGCTCAAATCATTCCGTAAAAATCTGAACCCAATAATATCCGGTGCCGTCTGCCATGGGATAAATGCCGATTCCAACATGCGTAAAAGCCGGATTTAAAATGTTCTGCTTATGCCCCTCCGAATTCATCCATCCGTTCATAACCGATTCCGGAGTCACATAGCCGGATGCTATGTTTTCCGCAGCAGTCCGATAGGTAATGTCCGCCTCACTTAACACCGTAAAACAGGTCGTTCCGTCCGGTCTTGTATGTGAAAACACCTCGGCAATTTCCATCGCTCTTATTTCAGCGGCATAATCAGTTTCTTCAGATAAAACCAAGGGTTCCAGACCATTTTCGCGTCTGTAAGCATTCATCAATTCTAAAACTTCCGACTGCATACCGGTGAAATCATCCGTAAAGACAACAACCGAATCCTCGCGCTCCGATGCCTGCTCTGCTTCCCGCAACGCCGCATATTCATTTTCATCCAACAAATACTCTCCGGACACAAATGCCTCTCCGGTTCCGCAGACAATCCTGTACCATCCGTTATCCGTAAGCCCGGTTACTTTAACGGAATCACCCTTGTTTAAAACACCTGTTTTTTCATAATCCCTGGAAGGCCCCTTACGGACATTAACCGCCTGCTTTACATACAAAGTAACGTCAAGTTCTTCCACGGAATATACAGATTGTCCGTCGACATTTTCCCTGTCATCCTGCGAAAGCAACGTTTCCGTTTTCCCGACTGTATCGGATTCCTTTTTATCTTCTTTTACATCTCTTTCCGTTTCCGTCGTCTCTTCCGTTGCACCCGATATGCCGGAAGCATCTTCCGATTCCGGAACATATTCTTTTATTTCGTCTGCAGTAAGCGGAACAGAGCCGTTTTCTTCAGACACACCGGTCTCGCCGCCGCACCCTGCAAGTAACAGCAGACCAAGCAGTAATACCGGCAAACACAAACGCCTTTTATCCATATTGTAAGCTCACCCCATTTCAAGCCAGTCCATCAAGTTTCCCCAAACTTTTTATCATCCTGTCATGAAAAACAATACCTTTTTTATTTTATTCCATTTATATCATAAAATCAATAAAAAAAGGGGCTGACCAACCATATATTTCCCACATCCGGACATATTATCCGTTATTTTTTTCCAAACTTTTTCTGCGAACTGTTTTTAGATGGTATTTTAATATGTAGAAACATATTTATATGCACATAAAATTCTTCCGTTTTTCTGGATTTATAAGCTGTTTTTTCTTTTTTCTATTCAATTCCTGACATACTTTCTTCACTAAAAAACACTTGAATAATCCCTTATAATATATTAAACTATAGAAGATGCATAAATTGGATGTTTATGCGAAAAAAACAAAAAATGAACAACTGTTTTTTCGTACAAATGATTCAGTTGGGAAATTACAAACAAAACAGGAGGTATTATTAACATGGCAAGAAAAATGAAAACCATGGATGGTAACACAGCTGCGGCTCACGTATCATATGCGTTTACTGACGTTGCTGCGATTTACCCTATCACACCCTCTTCACCCATGGCAGATTACACTGACAACTGGGCGACTCAGGGAAGAAAGAATATTTTCGGACACGAAGTTATTCTTTCCGAAATGCAGTCTGAGGCAGGTGCTGCAGGTGCAGTTCACGGCTCTCTTCAGGCTGGTGCTCTTACAACAACTTATACAGCTTCTCAGGGATTACTTCTTATGATCCCCAATATGTATAAGATTGCCGGAGAGCTTTTACCCGGTGTTATCAATGTAACCGCTCGTGCAGTTGCATCTCATGCACTTTCTATTTTCGGTGATCACTCCGATATTTATGCATGCCGTCAGACCGGTTTTGCAATGCTCTGCTCCAGCAGTGTTCAGGAAGTTATGGACTTAGGCGCAGTTGCACACTTAACAGCAATCAAAGGACGTGTTCCTTTTATGCACTTCTTCGACGGTTTCCGTACATCTCACGAACTTCAGAAGATTGAAATCTGGGATTACGAAGATCTTGCAGAAATGTGCGATATGGATGCAGTTGCTGCATTCCGTAACCGTTCCTTAAATCCTGAGCATCCCGTAATGCGTGGTACTGCTCAGAACCCTGACGTATTCTTCCAGGCTCGTGAAGCATGTAACACATATTACGATGCAGTTCCCGACCTTGCACAGGAATACATGGACAAGGTTAATGCAAAGCTCGGTACCGATTATAAGTTATTCAACTACTACGGTGCTGCTGATGCAGAAAAAGTTATCGTTGCTATGGGTTCCGTATGTGAAACCATCGACGAAACCATCGACTATTTATTAGAAAAAGGCGAAAAAGTCGGTCTCGTTAAAGTACGTCTTTACAGACCTTTCAGCGCAAAGCACTTACTTGCAGCTATTCCTGATACCTGTAAGTCCATCAGCGTTCTTGACAGAACCAAAGAGCCCGGTGCTTTAGGCGATCCTTTATACCTCGATGTAGTTGCTGCATTAAAGGGTACTAAGTTTGAAACCATCCCCGTATACGCTGGCCGTTACGGTTTAGGTTCCAAAGATACCATCCCTGCAGATATCATCGCTGTATACAACAACACAACCAAGAAGCAGTTCACTCTTGGTATCGTTGATGACGTTACAAACCTTTCTCTTGAAAGAGTTGAAAATCCTAACACCACTCCTGCATCCACCATCAGCTGTAAGTTCTGGGGTCTTGGTGCAGACGGTACTGTAGGTGCTAACAAGAACTCTATCAAGATTATCGGTGACCACACCAACATGTATGCTCAGGCTTACTTTGATTACGACTCCAAAAAGTCCGGTGGTGTTACTATCTCTCACCTTCGTTTTGGTAAGGATCCTATTAAGTCTACCTACCTTATCAATAAGGCTAACTTCGTAGCATGCCACATGCCTGCATACGTTAAGAAGTACAACATGGTACAGGATCTGAAAGATGGCGGTACCTTCCTTCTTAACTGTTCATGGGATATGGAAGAACTTGAAAAGAACCTTCCCGGACAGGCAAAGAAATATATGTATGACCACAAGATTAACTTCTACACCATCGATGGTTTCAAGATTGGTAAAGAAATCGGTCTTGGCGGACGTATCAACACCGTTCTTCAGTCTGCATTCTTCAAGCTTGCTGACATCATCCCTGCTGAAGATGCAATCAAGTACATGAAGGACGCTGCTACCGCTTCTTACTCCAAGAAGGGTGACGACATCGTTAAGATGAACCATGACGCTATTGATGCAGGTGCTACTGCATTTACAAAGATTGAAATTCCTGAATCCTGGGCAAATGCAACCGAAGAAAAGCTCGGTGCAGATGTAACCGGTGAAAGAAAAGACGTTGTTGACTATGTTAACAACATTCAGAACGCAATCAACAGCCAGACCGGTAACCAGTTACCTGTTTCCGCATTCGTTGATTATGTAGACGGTACTCTTCCTTTAGGTTCCGCTGCATTCGAAAAGCGTGGTGTTGCTATCGACGTTCCCAGCTGGAATCCTGAAAACTGTATCCAGTGTAACTTCTGTTCTTATGTATGTCCTCACGCTGCTATCCGTCCCGTTGCTATGGACGAAGCACAGGCAGCTGCAGCTCCTGCAGGTGCTACTATGGACTTAACAGGACTTCCCGGATACAAGTTCACAATGAGCGTTTCTGCACTTGACTGTACAGGATGTGGCTCTTGTGTAAATGTATGTCCCGGCAAGAAGGGTGAAAAGGCTCTTTCCATGAAACCTTTCGAATCTCAGATTGAAGCTCAGGCAATGTTCGATTACGGTGTATCCATCGACGTTCCCGAAGCTGTAACAGAGAAATTCGCTGCTAAATCTGTTAAGGGTAGCCAGTTCAAGCAGCCCTTACTCGAGTTCTCCGGAGCTTGTGCAGGTTGTGGTGAAACACCTTACGCTAAACTTATGACTCAGTTATTTGGTGACAGAATGTATATTGCAAACGCAACCGGATGTTCTTCTATCTGGGGCGGTTCTTCACCTGCTTCACCTTATACCGTTAACAAAGAAGGCAAGGGACCCGCTTGGGCTAACTCCCTCTTCGAAGATAACGCAGAATACGGATTTGGTATGGAACTTGCTAACAGAGCACTTAGAAAACGTGTTCTTGATGCAGCTACCAGCCTTTCTGCAAAAGCAGAAAATGCAGACGTTAAGGCAGCTTTAGCTGATTACCTTGCAACCAAGGATTCTTCTACAGACAACGCTGTTGCTACCAAGAAGATGATTGCTGCATTAGAAGCTTGCGGATGCTCAGATGCAGACAAGGAATACATCCTTGCTAACAAAGACTACGCTGCAAAGAAATCCCAGTGGATTCTCGGTGGTGACGGTTGGGCATACGACATCGGATTCGGTGGTGTTGACCACGTACTTGCAAGCGGACAGGATGTAAACATTCTCGTATTCGATACCGAAGTTTACTCCAACACAGGCGGACAGTCTTCCAAGGCTACTCCTACCGGTGCTATCGCACAGTTCGCTGCTGCTGGTAAGGAAGTTAAGAAGAAAGACCTTGCTGCTATCGCTATGAGCTATGGTTACGTATACGTAGCACAGATTGCTATGGGTGCTGACTACAACCAGTGTATCAAGGCATTTATCGAAGCTGAAAGCTATCCCGGTCCTTCACTTATCATTGCATACGCTCCTTGTATCAACCATGGTATCAAGGGCGGCATGAAGGGTGCTCAGACCGAAGAAAAGAGAGCTGTAGCTTCCGGTTACTGGCACTTATTCCGCTTCGATCCCAGATTAGACGCAGAAGGACAGAATCCTTTCATGTTAGATTCTAAAGAACCTACTGCTGATTATCAGGAATTCATCACAAGCGAAGTTCGTTACAACTCCTTGTTAAGAAGCAAACCTGAAAGAGCAAAAGAGCTCTTCGCAAAGGCTGAAGCTGATGCTAAGAAGAAATATGCTGCTCTTGTTAAAAAAGCTGAGAAATAATTTTTCATAAGCATATGATTTAAGGGATGAATCTTCGGATTCATCCCTTTTATTATGCCCAATTTTTATCATTTTCAGTCCAGATTAAAAACATGTATGGAGTTTTTTAATTTTTCTATCCATAAAAAAAAGCTGTCATAACACTACTGTTACAACAGCTTTTATTATGGGTATCCAAACTTTTTTAGGGTCTGATTATTTTCGGGTCAATCGTTAGGGGCAAACTTTAGGGTCTATTTTTAGGGGCTGGTTTTAGGGTGCGGTTTTAGGGTCTGCTCCATAATCAATTAGTTTAAATAGGGAAG
>JAFUJA010000025.1 GCA_017473905.1 Lachnospiraceae bacterium
AAAGCTTTTTACAATAGGGATTCGATGAGAGAAAAACAAAACAACGATTGAAATATAAAACATGGCGTGTTAAACTAATTCCGTGGGAACGGTTGTCCCCTTGAGAAAGGGGGAATGCCTATGGACTTTGTTACATATGAGAATCTCATACAGTTGGGATTGTTTGTGATAGCGTTAATAGGTCTTGTATACAAGATAAGTCATAAAGACAAAAAATAACTGCCCCTTAGCGTAGGAAACTGAGAGCAGTTATTTTTTTCAGTATTCAATAGCAAGGGGTACAACTCAGTACCACCTTTTCTATAATGTATCACATCCCAAAGCTTTTTACAATAGGGATTCGATGAGAGAAAAACAAAACAACGATTGAAATATAAAACATAGCGTGTTAAACTAATTCCGTGGGAACGGTTGTCCCCTTGAGAAAGGGGGAATGCCTATGGACTTTGTTACATATGAGAATCTCATTCAACTGGGATTGTTTGTGATAGCGTTAATAGGTCTTGTATACAAGATAAGTCATAAAGACAAAAAATAACTGCCCTCAGCCTGGAAAACTAGAGCAGTTATTTTTTAGATTTCTAGCACAAGGGGCACAACTTAGTACCACCTTTTCTACAATGTAACACACCCTTCCTTTTTTTTCAATGGGGATTCCGCATAAATTTATCATATCAGGAATAGGAGAAACACAATTATGGATAGTCGCTCAGAAAAGTTAAAAGAGATTATTTTGCAGCAGTATCCCAGCATCCGCATGTTTGCAGGTGAGGTTGGGATTCCTCACGGAACTCTGGTTAGTGCCATTAACAATGGAATTGACGGTATGGCGTGGGGACGTCTGAATTTGATTTGTGAGAAATTGCAGATTAATCCGGTGGATTTGGAACCTGTCTGCACTGATGATAAACACGGTCGTGATGAGAAGAGGCTGCTTGCATATTACAAACAATTGAATCAGGAAGGGCGCGAAAAGGCGGAAGCTTACCTGAAAGATATCAGTATGATTCCTGCATATTATGATAAAAAGATAAAAAAATAGACGGGAATTCGGTTTTATAAGGAATTTTTATAAAAAAAACCGATTTTACCTTGATTTTTTCCCGTTTTGCCCTAAACTTTTACTTATAATCTTCCGATACAAAACATAAGAAAGCGGAAGAACTCTGCATGTAACAGTAAAACGAGAGTACATATCACATGGAGGTGGATGAAAATGGCAATTGAAGCATTAGGTGGTGCGATGAGTTTTCAGGCACAGCCCGTAGCGAAACCGCAGGGTACAGTTCAGCCTGCTATTGAGACCACGGAAGGTCAGCAGACACAAGCAAATCCCATGGTGGATTCCACGACTGTAGCAGTAGCACAGATTAACGGACAGCAAAGCGAGTATTCAGAGGATAAGGGGAATCAGCAACCCACTCAGGAGCAGCTTCGTAAGGCTGTGGAAGAAATTAACAAGAAGGCGTATTCCTCAGATGTGCAGTTCGGCATTCATGAGGCAACCAACAGAGTAACAATTAAGATTGTTGACAGAGAAACCAAGAAGGTTATCAAAGAGCTTCCCCCTGAGAAGACACTTGACATGATTGCCAAGGCATGGGAACTTGCAGGTATCCTTGTTGATGAGAAGAGATAGGAGGAACCATTATGTCAGATGTAATGAGATTGACAGGATTAACATCCGGTCTGGATACTGATAGCATGATTACAGCAATGGTTTCCGGACATAAAACAAAAGTGGATGAAGCAAAGCAGGACCAGACCATGTTGGAGTGGACCCAGACTGCATGGAAAGATATGAACAGTAAAATTTACGGATTATATTCCGGAAAGCTTTCCTCTATGAGAATGTCCAGTTCATACAGCAAAAAGGCTACCACTACTTCAAACAGTGCATTGTCTGTTGTTGCAGGCGGTAATGCGGTAAACGGTACCTATTCTGCTAAAATTCATTCCATGGCGAAGGCAGGATATTTAACCGGTGCGGAAATTTCCACCAAGACCGGCGGAAAAGTAACCAATTCCACCAAGCTTACTGATTTGGGTATTGCGGCAGGCGAGTCCTTATCCATCAGCTTCGGTGGTAAAAATACCAAGATTGACATTACTTCCAATATGACCATGGGTCAGTTTGTAAATAAGTTAAAAGCAGTTGGCGTAAATGCTAATTTTGATGAAGGTAACCAGAGACTTTTCGTAAGTGCGAAAGAAACCGGAGCCTCTAAAGATTTTACTTTTACATCCGGTGACAATGCATTAAAGAAATTAGGTCTTAGTGCAAGCGTTGGTGCTACCAGAATCAAAGGTCAGGATGCAGTTCTTGAATTAAACGGTGCGAAGTTTAAGTCCAGTAGCAATAATTTTACCATCAATGGTTCTACATATGTTGTAAACGCAGAAAGCGATGAAGACATTACCATTACTACACAGAACGATACCAGCGGCATCTATGATATGGTTAAAAATTTCCTGACTGAGTACAATGATGTGATCAACTCCATGTCAGCTGCATATAACGCAGATTCTTCCAAAGGTTACAAGCCTTTGACGGAAGAGCAGATGGAACTGATGACAGAGAAGCAGATTGAAGACTGGGAAACCAAAATCAAAGATTCCCTTCTTCGCAAAGATTCTACATTGTCTACAGTAATGAGTGCTATGCGTAATGCAATGAGCACGGGTGTGGAAATTGACGGAAAGAAATATTATCTGTCCGATTTTGGTATCGGTACAGCTAACTACATGTCCGCAGAAGAAAATGAAAAGTATGCATACCACATTGACGGTGATGCTGATGATTCAACCGTATCCGGTAAAACCGATAAGTTGAAAGCAGCAATCGCAGCAGACCCTGAACTTGTAACCAAGTTCTTCACCAAGTTATCTGCTAATGTTTATGATGAGTTGACGGATAAAATGGCTTCTACGGATTACAGCAGTATCTACAAGGTTTACAATGATAAAAAGATGCAGTCCGAATATGATGACTATTCTAAAAAAATCAAAGACCTTGAAGCAAAGCTGAAAGAGGCTGAAGACAAGTACTACAAGAAATTTGCAGCAATGGAGAAAGCGTTATCACAGCTTAATTCCGGTGCAAATGCAATTTCCAGTCTTTTCACAATGAACTAAGATTTAAAGAATGGAACTCCCTGCTTCGTGATGGAGTGGGGAGTTTTTGCTACATATGACACGATGAGGAGGATTTGCAACATGGCGACAAACCCTTATGCACAATACAATAACAGTAAAATTTTAACAGCCTCTCCTGCAGAGCTTACTTTAATGCTTTATGAAGGAGCAATCAAATTCGGAAATATTGCAATTCTTGCAATGAAAGAAAAAGATATCCAGAAAGCTCATGTAAATATTATCAAGGTACAGAGAATTATTACAGAATTCCGCTCCAGCCTGGACCGGAAGTATGAGGTGGCAAAGGACTTTGATAATGTATACGTATATCTTTTGCAGAGACTTTTACTGGCAAATGCAACCAAGGATCCTGAAATCATGGAAGAAGTTGTACAGCATTTAAGAAGTATGCGGGAAACTTGGATTGAAGTTATGAAAGCAAACAAAGGCGGCGTGTAGCCTGACAGTCGGGGGACTGTATCTAAATCGGAACGGAGTCTAAAATGGAACAGAAATATATTCGTGTTATGCTGGAGAGCCTGAATAAAAAAGAAAAAGTACTTCTTCAGCTGATTAAAAAAAGTGAAGAACAGAAAGATATTTTAAGTGAAGCCAACATGAACTGGGACAGATTTGATATCAATCTGGAAGAAAAGGATATTCTGGTGCAGGAAATTCTTCGCCAGGATGAAGGTTTTCAGGGGTTGTATGATCGTATCAAAGAGCCGTTGGTAAACAAGAAAGAACTTTACCGTGAGGAAATCTCTCTTCTTCAGGAAGGGATCCGTAAGGTAACAGAGCTTGGCGCCAGACTTGAAGCAATGGAGCAGCGCAACAAGAAACTTGTGGAAGCAAGACTGGCAGAAGGACGCCAGACCATTAAGCAGTCACAAATCGGTTCCAGGGCAGCAGCAGAGTATTATCAGCGTATGAATAAAATCAACACGGTCGATCCCCAGCTCATGGATAAAAAGAGCTGAAACCCAGGTAAAATCGAAGCTTTTTTATGAAAATAATAATTTTTGAAAAAAATGAAAAAAAATTCATTTTAGGTATAAAGTTTTCAAAAAGAGCTCCGATATATATTACAAGTAAAACAAAGTTACTTATTAACCACCGTAATGAAACGAAACGGAGCGTACGGCCGGTGAGATTCATTACAACCAGTTAAGAACGAGTGGCAAGGATGCCACCGTAAATTCAAGGAGGAAAACATATGGTAGTACAGCACAATCTTACAGCAATGAATTCTAACAGAATGCTTGGTTTAACAGCAAGCTCACAGGCAAAGTCAACAGAGAAGTTATCTTCCGGTTACAAGATTAACCGTGCAGCAGATGATGCAGCTGGTTTGGCAATTTCCGAAAAGATGCGTAGACAGATCAGAGGTCTTACACAGGCTTCCGAAAACGCACAGGACGGTATCTCTTGTGTACAGACAGCTGAAGGTGCTTTAGCAGAAGTACATGAAATGTTACAGAGAATGAACGAACTTGCAGTTCAGTCCGCAAACGGAACTAACATGAGTACAGACCGTGCATATTTGAACGAAGAAGTAAAAGCTCTTCAGAGTGAAATCAGCCGTATTTCTAACTCCGTTACTTTCAACGAGCAGAAATTACTTGATGGTACTTTCACAAACAAAGACCTTCAGGTTGGTGCTGAAAAGGGTGATACCATCACCATGAACATCGCCAGCATGACAGCTGAAACTCTTGGTGTTGACGCTGCTAACGTTACCATTGGTACTGTTACAGGTGCACAGGATGCTATCAAGACTATCAAGACTGCATTACAGACTGTATCTCAGCAGAGAGCAGACCTCGGTGCTATCCAGAACAGACTTGAGCATACTATTAAGAACCTCGACAACGTAGTTGAAAATACTACCGCTGCTGAGAGCCAGATTCGTGATACCGATATGGCATCTGAAATGGTTAAGTTCTCTAACAACAACATTCTTACCCAGGCAGGTACAGCAATGTTGGCACAGGCTAACCAGTCTAACCAGAGTGTATTATCATTACTTGGATAATCATTGCAAATACTATCATAAGAATCACGCGCTTAGGCGCGTGATTTTTATGTGGCCGTAATGAATCGGCATAAGATATTTTTAATAATAGAGCTTATGTGAATAACAAAAGACCTTCCATCAATTTGGAAGGTCTTTTCCTATGTTAAAGTATACAAAATATTGGAAAGCATGGTCATATTGTTACTGACCGGCATATTGTTTCAGTTTCGCAACCGCAGGCGGATAATCGCCGCAGCTTTGGAAGAAGGTAACGGCATCCTTGGTATTTCCCAATGCTTCATAAATAAGTCCGATATGATAGCGGGGAAAGGTGGAATTTGTATCTTCTCTCCAGTGTTCTTCCACCGTAAGTGCCCTCATGAATTCAAGGATGGCTTTTAAAGGCTGATTGTTTCGAATATAAATAAGTCCCATCAGACATAAGAAATCCGAAGTGGTTGCAAATTCTTCGTGAATTCCTTCAAAAAGTAACGCTTCTTCATAAAGTCCCAGTTTCAACAGAGTTTCTCCGTATCCCAGAACCATGAGCTGAACAAAGTGCAAGGAAGGATCTAAATCGTAACTGGTTCCCTTGCGATACCATTCCAACGCTTCTTCCGGCTTTCCTTCCAAAGAACACGCCTGTCCTAACTGGAAGTGAAGATAGGGATTGTCAGGGTCTGTTTTTAAACGCTCTAAAAGAAGGTTTTTATCACGGAGAGCCTTCTTTTGCTTTTCTTCCGGTGTGCCTACATATCCGTCATGAAGTACCGTAAGAGGGATGTTACAGAGAATGATCTTTTCTCCGTCTTTTCTTACCACCTGTTCGTGAATGGTTCCTTCATAATGATACATGGTGCGGTTAAAAAGTCTTTCTACCCGGTCATTCATACATGCGGTAGTTCCCTCTGTCATATTACGACGCAGAAGAACTCCTACCATGTGGGAAAGCGTGGGGACAGTAAACTGTTTTATTTCCTCCAAGTCAAAATCTTCCACGTATTCATCGCAGTCTAAAACCAGAATCCAGTCATTGGATGCCTTGGTAAGGGAAAAATTCCTTGCTGCGGAGAAATCGTTTATCCAGGTAAAATCATAGATTTTATCCGTGTATTTGGCGGCAAGTTCCTTGGTTCTGTCCGTGGAACCCGTATCTACTAAAATGATTTCCGCATTCATTTTAGCGGCGGCAGATAAACAACGCTCGATTCTTTTTTCTTCATTTTTTGCAATCATGCATATGGAAAAATTACCCATGGCGATACCTCCTTTTGGGGGATTTATTTTAGTTGTGCAATTCGGTTTAGTGCGGGAGTGAAATCGCCGCATTTTTTATAGTAGGAGACTGCCTCTTGGACATGTCCCGTACATTCGTAAATGACGCCGATATTATAAAAAGCACGATAGGAATTGGCACCTGTAACCTTGCTGACTTTTTGTTTGGTGGCATTGATAAATTCCCGGATTGCCTGTTCAAACATTGCATTGTTCATATAAATAAGTCCCATGAGGAAACAGAAGTCTGCGTTAATTGCAAAGGTATCATAAACACCCTCCAATCCCAATGCCTCTTGGTAACGTTTTGTGTAAAGAAGGGCATAACCGTAGGATTCTACCATGCTTTGTACATATTCCAAACGAGGGTCTAAGTCGTAAGTAAGAGCCTTGCCGTAAGCCTCTACCGCGTTTTCGTAATCTTCCATCATAAAATATGCCTGCCCCAGCTGAAACATAAAGTATGTATCATCGGGATTATTTTGAAGCTCATTTTTTAAAAGTGTGATATTGCGAAGGGATCTTTTGGCTCTTGTTTCCAAATCCCCGGAATATGCCATATGGTCAAATTCCGCATTTAACGTAAAATAGGAAACCGGAAGAGCGGACTCATTAGGAATAATCTGCTCGTGAATACTTCCTTCGTAGTGATACAATGATTTACGAAACAGGCGGCCCATTGCTTCCCGCACCGTTCTGGTTTCTCCCTGCTGGGTATAGGTATCCGTTCTGAAGATACGACCGATTCCTCTGGGATTTTGTTTGATAAGCTTCTGATTATTTGCTTCGTCCCAGTCTGTCAGATGTTCATCACTGTCCACTGTAAGGATCCAGTCATTGCATGCATGACGGATACATTCATTCCGTGCTGCGGAGAAATCATTACACCATTCAAAGCGGAACAGTTTGTCGGTATATTTTAAAACCATTTCCGGAGTCCCGTCTGAGGAACCGGTATCCACTACCACAATTTCATGACCGAGAGGAGTCAGTCTTTTTAGACATTCCTCTAAAAGCGCACATTCATTTTTAGTGATGATACAGATGGAAACGGGGATTTTGTCAGTCATGGTTTTCTCCTTTTATCCTGTCAGAAGATAAGGTATAAAATTTCTGTTTGTATGTATAAAAATATCATATCATTTTAGTAAAAAAAATGGAAGATTCCCTTCCCATTTCTTGACGAAAAAGCAGAAAAAAACTATACTTGTTTATAAGGGAAAAACAATTGGAAGAAGGCGTAGTATTATGAGAATACTTTTATGTGAATGGGGTACGTTTAATGAGCCTGTCATAGAGAAGACGTTAAGGGATATCGGACATTTTGTCCGTGTTATTAAAAGGGAAGAAGCCCATAAGGATGACATAGAAGCGGAAGTGCTGTATCTTGCCAATGCGGCTAGGGAATATCATGCGGATATTTTCTTTTCCGTAGATTATTTTAATGCTTTGGCGTCTGCGGCAAAGCAGGCCGGAATTTTATATTATTCCTGGTTGTTTCATCTTCCTCAGTGGAATCTGTATTCTTATCAGGCACAGCTTCCCTGCAATCGTATTTTTATATTTGACCGGGCGCAGATTGAAGAATTGAAGCGCAGAAATGTACAGACTGCCCAGTATCTGTCATTGCCGGCTGACAAGCAGTTGTTTGAAAATGCCATGGAAGGTGCTGCTACCAAAAAGAATAAGTATCAGGCAGATGTGTCTTTTGTGGGAAGTATTTATGAAAGTGCCAACAATATATTCAACCATATGAAGCCTGAGGACAGGGAAACAGAAACCTACAAACAGTTGGTGGAACTGATCAAAGAGAAGAAGTTTTCTTACGGAAGAGGTGTTCTGCGCAGAGGGGTTTCTGATGAAATGGTTCAGTTTCTTGCCAAGGCTACGGAGGGCGACAGAAATAATTATTTCTTTGCGGAACGGGAGGATATTGCCCTGCAGTCCGTACTTGCCCGTAAAATCACCGTAGAAGAGCGTAAAACCGTATGTCGTCTTTTGTCGCGAAAGTTTGATATGAAGGTATACACGGTTTCCAATACGGAACGATATCCGGAAATTATCAATTGCGGTCCGGTGGACTTTCAGAAGCAGGCGCCCCTGATTTTTAATCAGAGTAAAATTAACGTTTACGTGACGCCGAGAGCAATTCAGACGGGAATTCCCGGAAGAGTGCTGGAAATTATAGCCTGTCAGGGCTTTGTTCTGACCAATTATCAGGAGGATTTGGCGGCAGAATTCGAAGAGGGCAAAGAGATAGTAATGTATCGCAGCCTGGAAGATCTGGTTGCCAAAACCAATTATTATCTGACCCATGAGGAAGAACGTCAGAGCATTATCCGTGCCGGTTATGAGAAGGTTATGCGTGAATACAATTATGCGGAGAAACTGCGTAAAATTCTGGATACCAGAAGCGGCAGCAACTTTGGATTCTAGTCGGATAAATTAAAAAGAAAAACCATCAAACAATATACCCCCTGTTTGTGATATGTATCCGGAATTCCGGGTACTTACCGCAGACAGGGGGTATCATTTTGTTGTGATTATGTTTATTCCGCTTTTTCCAAACCGTAAGGATTGTTTACTGTGGTATTGTATGAGTCTACAATTCCTTCGTCGCGATATATGTCGTAGCCGGTTCCTGTGTTGGAAACCACGGAATCCGAAATGCGGAGGATTGCGATTTCCGCATTATTATAAATAACCGGGTGAATTTCCGTTCCGGCGCCGGTAACAGTGCATGCGTTTAATGTCATGTCGCCGGAATTGATGATTACAATACAGTCATCCTCACGATTGACGGTGCAGTTGTTCATAATCATTACACTTCCGCCGTTATTACTGTTCCAGATGGAAACATTGGCGGTGGTGTTTTCTACTTTTACATTATTAACGGTTAAGGTACCGTAATTTACCAGTGATTTGGAGTAATCTCCGGCAATGGTATTGCGAATGGTTCCTTCGCCGTTGATGAGGAGTTTGCCACCGCAGGTAATGGTATCGTATCCCATACCGTCCAGGGTGTAACCGTTTAAGTTGAGAACAATATCGGAATCCACGGGGGTAACACCATACCCGTTATAATCTGCCGTTACGTGAATGGTGTGAGTACTTCCGCTTACCGCAGCATCAAAAGCTTCCTGCATTGTAGCGTATCCGACACCGTCACATTTGAAGGGAGAGGCGGTATACTGGAAATATACATTGATAACCGTGTCTTTTGACAATTCATCGTGGGAAAGGCTCCATGTTCCTGCATCCCATACAACATTTGCTTCTTCGTTGTCACTTTCCACAGAGATAATATCATAAAAGTTCCTGTCGGGAACTGTCTCCGCTTTTATGCCGTCCACATAGTAGTAAACCGTTGCTTCCGCTTTGCCGCAACCGGTTAACAGAAAGCACATCATAAGGGACATGATAAAAGTCAGAAGGCATGTCCGTAATCGTATCATAAGTTCATCCTTTCTTTCTAAATAAAAAACTACAAATTTTTATATCCAAGGTAAACTATAACATAGAACCTTTTAAATCGCAAAAAGAAAATTGTGGGAAGCCTTGCATAAGTTTCCAATTGCGGATAAAATAACATAGGATGAGAACTTATTTTAAAAAGTACAGAATGGAGATTTTGAGATGATAAAATTGATTATCACCGGTGGAAACGGCCAGCTCGGACGTGCCATCAATGCATTATATAAAGACAGAGAAGATATCTGCTGTGTGAATACGGATGTGGATGATCTGGATATTACCAATCTTGAAGCAGTACAGGAATTTGTGGCGAAGGAAAAGCCTTACGCAATTATTAACTGTGCTGCCCATACCGCAGTGGATGCCTGTGAGGACCAGGTTGACCTTGCATATAAAATCAATGCAATCGGTCCCCGCAATCTGGCAATTGCAGCAAAGGCAAACGGAGCGAAGCTCATGCATATTTCCACGGATTATGTATTTGCAGGTGATGCGGATACTCCCTACAGGGAATTTGACGAGCCCGGTCCCCAGGGCGTTTACGGAGCAAGTAAGCTGGCAGGGGAACGTTTTGTGGAGAAGTTTGCAGACAGATATTTTATTATCCGTACCGCATGGCTTTACGGCGACGGAAAGAATTTTGTGAAGACGATGCTCCGCCTTGCGGAAACCATGCCGGAGGTGGGTGTTGTCATGGATCAGGTGGGAAGTCCTACCAGTACAACGGAGCTTGCCAAGGCGATGGATGCCCTGCTTTTTACCGACAATTACGGTACCTTCCACGGAACCTGTGAAGGTGTTTGCAGCTGGGCAGATTTTGCGGAAGAAATTTTCCGCCTTGCAGGGAAAGACACTAAGGTAAAAAGAATTACCAGCGGTGAATTTGCAGCAAAGGCAAAACGTCCCGCATATTCCGTTTTGGATAATTACATGTTCCGTCTTACCACGGATTTTACATTTGCAGACTGGAAGGATGCAATTCGGGAATATATGGAGAATCTTGAATATTAGAATATATAATCAGCGTTTGCGGATGGACAAGCGCTCGGACATAAAAAAGGAACCACGGCAGACTGTCAGGGTTCCTTTTTATGTGTAATGGGAAATAAACAAATGATTAAGCGGGAATTAAAAATCCCAAAGTATGCAGGTAGGGAATCAATGTGCAGTAGATTAATGCAATAATGATACCGAGAATTGCGCCGACAACAACCTGAAGAGGTGTATGTCCGACAAATTCTTTTAACTTCTCGTCGTAAGAAACATCTGCGCCGAGGCGTTCAATGATTTCTACAATTTCGTTTAAAACTGTTGCCTGAATACCTGTTTCGCGACGTACCCCGCGGGCATCGTACATAACGATGATTGCCAAAATGGCGGAAATTGCAAAGAAGGGAGAATGGATTCCTTCGTTAATTACCACGGATACGGTCAGTGCACAAACAGTTGCGGAGTGACAGCTGGGCATTCCGCCGCTTCCTACCAGACGCTCGGGAACGAATTCCTTGGTAAGAATCAAATGTATAATGGTTTTTACAATCTGGGCGATGCCCCAGCTTAAGCCGGCGGACATCAGTATCTGATTGTTCAAAAGCTCGATTACATAGTTCATATGTAGTTTATCCTCTTTTCCTTTCGGGGAACTGAATCCGATTCTTTTATATGACTAAAATGTATTATAACCACTTTTAGGGGAAAATACAATATTGTCAATCCCGGTTTTTTCTAGTAAAATGACCGAGTAGATGGTTAAAATGCATAAAATGTAACAGTCGGAGTCAAAATGGACAAAACTAAGCAGCAGAAAATAAAAGACGGTATTCTTGCGGGATTCATGATCGGAATCCCTGTTTTGATTGCAATTACCGTTGGAATCGTTTATTGGATAAAAACCGGACTTTTTCCGGAACCCGGTTTGAAATGGAATGATGAAGCAGCTTATTTGCAGATGATTAAAAACTGTATTACATCGGGGAATCCCGTAGGATATTGGGGATTTAACGGAAATCATGCCATTGTGGGAACCGGCGGAGCGTGGAGCCCGGCAATTATCTGGCCCTATGCTATATTTGCCTTTTTATTCCCCATTACGCCCGGATTTGTATTCTTTGTGAATTTATTTTATATTACCCTGGCAAATGTGCTTTTTTATCTGGCTGTGAAGCCGGAAGGAAAGTATTCACTGCGTCTGATTTTAACCCAGGCAACATCTGCAATTCTGATTCTTTATCTTTCCGTGAATATGTCGGAAATTTTCAGATATGCAATTGCAATCGTAATTGCGGGCCTGTTGTACAGAATGTTTTTTAAGGAGTGTGCCGGATGGATTAAGTATGTGGCAACGCCCCTGTTGATTCTGGCAGCAGTGCAGGTATACGTGTTTTTTGCCTTTTGTGTGCCCGTTTATGTATTTGCGCTGATGAAGGGAAGCAAGCTTTGGAAAAAGCTCCTTGCCGGTGTCGGTGGAATGGGTGTTGTAGCCCTGGGAAGCTATTACCTGCTTCACCTGATTTCCAGTAATTATAACATTCATAAAACGGAAACCCTTTTAAATGCCGTAAAAGCCATGGATGTGACCGGAGCACTGGTGGCGTTTCTCGGTATGGTAAAACAGGGCATGAGGGAAGTATATCTTCTGTGGACATATATTTATGCAAATCCCCTGATTCCCTGGCATATTTTCTTCTGTATTGCGTTGGTTGCCGTGGCAGGTATTCTCGTATTCTTTTATTTTAAAAATAAAAAGAAGGATACGGAAGAAGCCGGAGCAGATAAAAAGCATGATGCCATCCTCGGCGGAATTGTGCTTTACAGCATCCCGTTGTTTTATTTTATGTATATGACATTGTACTCCATTGAGCCTTTTACCTTTGTGAGAGGAACACAGATTGCGGTGGTATTTTCTCTCTGGCTTTTGTGTATGATGAAAAATAAAATTCTTTATTATGTGGTCATTGCCCTGCAGGCAATCAGTCTCTTCTTCCTGCCTGCCAATATGGATACTTTTATGGAAAACAGGTATCAGACGCAGGAGCAAAAAGAAGAGTGGGCAGTCCTGGAAGCGGAATTTGCGGAAGTTTTTATTTTGGATGAAAACCTCGGCCCCTGGGCAAATACGGTATGTATGTTTACCATGGAGCCGAAGCCCATTTGTGCCCTGCCCGGAGGCTTTGGTGTGAATTTTATTATGGATGACGGGGTGTTTCCGGAAGAGGCGGGATATCTGTTGTTCTCCAAGGAAAATCCGGAAGATTTGAATCGGGAATGGGTGGAAAAAAGTTTTGCCGTGATTTATGAATCCTACGGAGAACTTTTGGACCGGAATTATTCCGTGATATATGAATCGGAGGATTATGTTGTTTATCGTAAAAATAATTAGAAATACAGGAAAAATAAAAGAGCCTGCGGTATGCCGCGGGCTCTTTTTAAAGCTGACTTCTATGAGAAAATATGTTTAACATATTTCCTTTCTTCAGTATGTTTCTCAGCCTGCCAAATCCAGACGGATTTTGTCTGCAAGGCGGCAGATGTATTCGCTGTTGGTAGGACGGTTGCGTCCGGAAAGAGAAGAATATCCGAATAATTCTTCGAATGTGTGAGTATTTCCTCTGCTCCAGGAAACCTCAATTGCGTTGCGGATTGCCCGTTCCACCTTCTGGTCGGTGGTGTGGTAACGCTTCGCAATGGAAGGATAGAGCAGTTTTGTAACACTGGTAATAATCTCCATATCCTGTTCGGAAATCAGGATGGCTTCTCTTAAGTAGTGGTATCCCTTCAGGTGGGCAGGTACGCCCATGTCCAGCATGATTTTGGTAACGTAACGTTCCAAATCAACGCAGGTCATGTTATTTCTCATGTCAATAATCTCCTTTCCATGACAAAAGTTGATAAGAAATGCCGACTACGGGGTAAAAATAACATATTTTGTCAAAAAAGTAAATATTAAAAAATCGCGCGGTTTTATTTTTGCTCAAAGAAAAGAAGTGACTAGAAGAGGGATATGTGTTATACTATGAGATAATATGCCCATTTTGTGCCCGGAGGAATTATGCAGGAAAAAGTCAGTATTATCATCCCTGTCTATAATGCAGAAAAATATATTGCCCATACCATAAAAAGTGTACAGGACCAGACGTATCCTGATTGGGAGCTGATTCTTGTTGAAAACGGCTCTACGGATGGTTCCAAAGAGGTTTTGAAAACTTTTAAGGATGAACGAATCAAAATCATCGAGGCAGGCTCCAATGTGGGTGCCGCGCGAGCACGTAACCTGGGTATGGAAGTGGCTGAAGGCATTTATGTCGGCTATCTGGATGCAGATGATGTATGGCGTAAGGACAAGCTGGAAAAGCAGATTGCTTTTATGAAGAATAAAAATGCTGCTTTTTGTTTTACCGGATATGAATTCGGGGATGAGTCGGCAACTCCTTTGGGTAAAATAGTAAAAGTGCCGGAGCGTCTTACTTATAAGCAGGCGCTGGGAAATACAACAATTTTTACATCTACGGTATTGTTTGATACCAGATTGATTTCCAAAGACCGGCTGATGATGCCGGATGTAAAAAGTGAAGACAGTGCGTTATGGTTCCGTATTTTGCGGGGCGGCGTAATTGCACAGGGGCTGAATGAAAATCTTGTCATTTACCGCAGACCCGGAAATTCCCTTTCCTCCAATAAGCTGGAAGCGGTGAAAAGAATATGGAATTTATACCGCAAAGAAGAAAAACTCAACGTCTTTGTCAGCGCATGGCATTTTATGTTCTGGGCAATCAGAGCCGTGCTTCGCAGGGTATAAAAGGAGCTTTTATGAAAAATCTGATTACTGTGGATGATTTGTTCGGACAAATCAAATCTAAAATAAAACCGGTGTGGGTTTGTGCTTTTTTGGGCTGTGTGATTGCGGGATTTCTGATTCATCTGTATCCCATGACCAATCATTTCCTGAATAACGATTCCCTCTGGAATCAATATTCCGACCAGGATATTATTGCTTCGGGCCGGCAGTTTCTGACCTATGCCTGCTCCATCGGTTCCTATTATGACCTGCATTGGTTAAACGGTGTGCTATCCCTTCTGTATCTGGGTATTACCGCTGTCATGCTGGTAGAAATTTTTGGAATCAAAGATAAAGTGTTTGCTGCCATTGCGGGAATTCTGCTGGTAAGCTTTCCTTCCTTCGTGGCAACCTACAGTTATGCCTATACCGTTGACGGATATATGCTTGCGGTGCTTCTTGCAACCCTGGCATATCTTCTGACGAAAAAATATAAATGGGGATTTCTGCCCGGCATGGTTTGCATGGGCGTAAGCCTCGGTATCTATCAGGCATATTTTTCATGGACCATTTTACTTTGCATTATGGGAATGCTTCTGGAAATATTAAGAGAAGACAACATGAAAAAAATCCTTGTACACGGAATGAAATGCCTGGGAATGGGACTGGGAGGTTATGTTTTTTATGTCATAACCCTGAAACTGATGCTTCTTTTAAAGGGTGCGGAGGTTTCCGGATATCAGGGGTCTGACCGGGTACTCGGATATTCACTCTCTCTTTTGCCGAAAGGGTTACTTTCCGCAGGAAGAAGTTTCGGTTCCTTCCTTTTTGTATCCAATGTACTTACCGCCAACATTTTTATGAAGGTAGCGCTGGTGATTCTTATTGCAGTAGCGGTTGGGCTGTTCGGATATCTTTTTATAAAAAGAAAAGCCTACAGACAGGGAGGCAAAATCCTTCTTGTCGCAGTGCTCTGCGTTATGATACCCTTCGGAGCAAATCTGATTAACATTATGAATCCGGATGTGTATTTCCACTTGTTGATGCGCTATCCCTGGGTGATTTTTTTCCTCTTTGTTCCTGTGCTTCTGGAAGAGGGGCTGCCGGAATTAAAAAGTGCTTCCGGTAAGATGAAGAAACTTTTTGCCCAAGGTGTTTTATGGGGTGGAACCCTTGCACTTGTCGTTATGATTTTCTGTTTTGCGGTAAACGGCAACATTGCATATTTCAGCTTGAACGAAAGATATGAAAAATCCTATGCTCTGGCACTTCGTATGCTGGACCGTATGGAGGAACATCCGGATTATACGCCGGGAATGACAGTGGCTGTGTTGGGAGGATTTCCCAATAAGGATATTTTCCCCACAACCGACAATGCCAGATGGATGTTGAGAGGATATTTTGGTGATTACGGGGAATACGTGATTGATTCCACGGACAAGTATGCGGCTTTTTGGGCACGTTACATGGGTGTTACCGTGAATTATCTCACCACACCGGAAGAACTGGAATTGGTAAAAACCAAAGAATTTGAAGAAATGGGACTGTTCCCCGCAGAGGATTGTATCCGCAAGGTTGGGGATGTCTTAATCATAAAAATTAACGAATAAGTAACACAGAATGGAGATTTTAGTCATGAGAAAAATGGAGTCGGTAAAAAGACTGGTTGTATTGCAGTTAACCACAATCGGTTTATTACTCCAGATAGCTGCATACGGAATCATGTGGTATCGCTATTACGCAGATGCAATTAAGCTTGTTTTCTGGAACAGGGGTAACTGGCTGGTAATTGCACTTTATGCCATATTGTTATTATTTTTTACTTCTACCTATGGCGGAACCAAAATCGGATATTTAAAACCTTTGGATGTATTTCTGTCCCAGGTATTTGCCCTGCTTATGGTGAATGTTTTTACCTATGCACAGGTTTCCCTGATGTGTGAATGGTTTGCGGATACCAGACCCATGCTGTTGCTGACGGGTGTACAGATTGTTTTTGCCTTTATTTGGACCTTCTGTGCGGACATGTTTTATAAAATGGTATTCCCTCCCAGAGAATTGCTTCTGATTCACGGCGAGCGTCCCATTGAAGATATCAAAATGAAATTTGCAGGCAGAAGCGACCGTTATCAGATTGTCAACTGTATTAACATCAGCGAAGGAATTGAAGCGGTTAAGAAAGAGGCGGAACAGCGTTACGGTGGTGTGATTTTATGGGATATTCCAACTAATACAAGAAATACGCTGCTGAAACATTTTTACAGTCAGTCCATCCGTGTATATATGATGCCTAAAATTCCTGATGTTATTATCATGGGTTCCGAAAAAATGCATCTGTTTGATACACCGATTTTGTTAACCCGTGAATATGCTCTCACCGTTGAACAAAGAATTATAAAAAGATGTATTGATTTATTCTGTGCAATCATTCTTTTGATTCTTGCATCTCCTGTTATGCTTGTGACGGCAATTGTGATTAAAATTTCCGACGGTGGTCCCGTGTTCTACAGTCAGATAAGATGTACCGCAGGAAATAAGGAGTTTAAAATCCTGAAGTTCCGCAGTATGCGTGTGGATGCGGAGAAAAACGGAAAGGCGAGACTTGCTTCCAAGGGAGATCCGAGAATTACCCCTGTGGGAAGATTTATCCGTGCAGTACGAATTGATGAGCTTCCCCAGCTTTTAAATATCATAAAAGGCGACATGTCTTTTATCGGTCCCAGACCGGAGCGTCCGGAAATCATCAAACAGTATTTGGAAGAAATGCCGGAGTTCGCATTCCGTACCAAGGTAAAAGCCGGACTTGCGGGATATGCCCAGGTGTACGGAAAGTACAATACAACACCGTATGATAAATTAAAACTGGATTTGACCTACATCGAAAATTATTCCGTATGGCTGGATTTGAAACTGATGCTTCTTACCTTAAAGGTATTAATTACGCCGGACAGTACGGAGGGTGTGGAAGCAAATCAGGTAACAGCTTTAAAGAATGAAGAAAAATCAGATGCCTCTGATGAGGAGAATGATTCTGAATAGTTCCTGAAAGGGAAATATGACGGAGGAAGTGCCATGAAAGATAATAAAACATATGCGGCAGGACTCGGAAAGGAACCCACGGACTTAAAGCTTTTGTTGCTTTATTTTATTAAAAATGTCCGTTTCGGGATTTACCTTACAATTGTTTTTACGGTTTTGTTCGCACTTGTGTATTATATGAAAACATTTACGCTTGCCGACCAGAAACAGTATACCGCCAAAGGGGAACTTTATCTGGAATACGCTACGGATGTGCGTCTCGACAATGTGTATATCAATGATTATACATGGCAGAATCTTGCCAAAACCGATAAGGTGACAGAATATGTTTTAGACCGGGTTTCCTTCTCTGTTACCCGGGAAGAGCTGGATGCGGCAGTGACCGCAGAACTGGTTTCTGATGTCCGTTTCGTAACGATTACGGCTACTATGGATGAGCCTGAGGAAGCGGTAGAACTCGCCCGTTTGTATCAGGAAGCCATTATTATGATGGCAGAAGAAATGGTGGACATTAACAACGTTGTAATTTATACCGACGCAGATAATGCTTCTGCTCCGGAAGTAGAGAATAAAGTGGTCAGCATGGCCATTGTCGGAGCAATTACCGGCGTGATTCTTTCGGTATTCTTAATTATATTCTTATATCTTATGGATGATTCCGTTTATGTGCCCGTTTCGGCTGAGCGTCGCTTCGGAATCCCGGTAATCGGCGTGGTCTACCGGCGTAAGGATAAGGGAAATAAAACATCTAACGCTGACTGGGAAGCAGACAGGGAATGGACGGAAGAAGAGAAACGAGAAGATTGGGATTTGGATGCCATCAAGCAGAATTTTAAGGTTCTGTCCCGAAACTGCTCCAATGTGGCGGTTACGGATGCCTCCGTTCATCCTGTGGGGGAATATCCTTTTGATGCATTGCTTCAGGTAAAGTTTATGCTGGAGCAGGATGAAACGTTACAGATTGCAAGAGGAGATTTAGAGGAGTCTGCCCAGCACTTTTCATCATTGAGTTATCGTCTGGATAAAAAAGACCCCATCAGCAAAAATGCCCTTGTGGCAGAAGAATGTGCCGGGTATGACGGTACGGTTCTTCTGGTTCGTGCAGGAGAGCACAATTTTAACGAAGTGGAACGCTGTATCAATCTTCTTTTAAAGCAGGGCTGCAACATTGTGGGAATTCTGCTTTATGATGCAGATAAATGGCTGCTGGATGCATATTACTTTACTCCGGTAACACCTTTCCGTAAAAAATACGAAGAAGAAAAGAGCCGGAACGAAGAAGACGAGAATACAGACGAGAAATTTTATTTCTAAAAGAAAAGCCGGAGGAACGCTGCCATGGTTTTGCAGATGTTAATTTCCAGTCTTCAGGGAGAGCCGGAGAAGCTCTTAAAAGGAATGAGACCGGAATGCGGTGGTGTCCTGGTCAATCAGTGTGACAGGGATGAGGAAAAAGAATTAAATATAAACGGCAATGTTTTTACCGTTGTGTCCCGAAACGAAAGAGGTGTGGGAAGAAGCCGTAACGAGGCAATTTCCCGTGGAACGGGAGATATCCTTTTATTTGCTGATGAAGACATTGTTTACGAGGCGGGATATGCGGCAAATGTATTGGATGCTTTTCGTACAAATCCTAAGTCGGATATTATTTTATTTAACGTAAAAGTATGTGAGGAAAGGCGTACGTATTGGAACGAGGGAATCAAAAGAATCCGCTGGTACAACTGCGGACGGTTCCCGGCATATAGTATTGCAATCCGTAAAAGTGCCCTTGAGAAGTGTAAAGTGCGCTATTCGGAGCTTTTTGGCGGAGGAGCCAGATACAGTAACGGGGAAGACAGTCTGTTTTTAAAAGAATGTGCTTCCGCCGGCTGTAAAATATATACATCTCCGGTTTGCATCGGAGAAGAGATTCCAAGGGAATCTACATGGTTCCATGGGTTCACGGAGAAATTTTTCTTTGACAGAGGTGTTTTGTTTTTCTTTTTATACGGAGGACTGGCACCTGTATGGTGTTTCCGTTTTGTGTTAACGAAACGTTCCATGCTCAAAGGAGAAATCGGCGCAAAGAAAGCATATCGTCTGATTATGGATGGTATACGGGAAGGAAAACAGGTCAGGAAAGGACTTAAGAAATGACAGTTTATCTGATTCTGGCAGCCGTTACCTGCGGTCTTGCCTTTTTGGTGGTAGAAAAATGTCATACAGAATATCCTGAGTCTCCCTCTCTTTTAGAAAGGGGAAAAAGTCGGGTCCGAAGCAGAAACGCTCTGGTTCAGATTGTGATTTTTCTCGCACTTTTTCTGGTATCTGCATGCCGCCACGGAATCGG
Source organism: Lachnospiraceae bacterium (assembly GCA_017473905.1). Taxonomy (GTDB): domain Bacteria; phylum Bacillota; class Clostridia; order Lachnospirales; family Lachnospiraceae; genus UBA3766. Next base: position 20,047 of record JAFUJA010000025.1, read on the forward strand.
TCATGATTATACGGAATATGTTTCCGTATTCAGTCTGATTTCCCAGAACAGATACGTATCCACGGAAGAAGGCTTTAACATGGTAGTGCGGCTTTGCCAGTGGATTTTCGGACCGGAGAATTATATTATCATTTTTGCCCTGTTTGCATTTGTGACCATATGGCTTTTTATGGTGGCAATGTATGAACAGTCAGAGCATTACGGCTGGACATTTTTCCTTTTTATGACGTTGGGATATTATTTGTCCACTTTTAATACAATCCGGTATTATCTTGTGCTTGCCATAGCACTTTTCTCCATTCAGTATATTTTCAGGAAAGAATATGTGAAATTTGTGTTCTGTATTCTTGTGGCATCCTGTTTCCACATGGCGGTATTGTTTGTGCTTCTTGCATATCCCATGGCACTGATAAAATGGAATAAAATAACCATTCCCCTTGTCGCACTTTTTACGGGAAGCTTATTGCTGTTTCCTGATTTTTACAGATGGATTATTTTTAAATTTTATCCCTTTTATGAAGGTTCCGTTTATGACACGGGTGAAACAAGCGTGATTAACATTCTCCGCTGTGCCGCTGTGCTGGTATTTGCCCTGATTTTTTATAAAAAGGCCCTGAAAGGGAATAAAAAGAATATGTTTTATTTCAACCTGAATCTGGAGGCATTGATTCTTTATGCATGCTGTTCCTTTATTCCGGTTATATCCCGTATCGGGTATTTCCTGAATATTTCCCAGATTCTGCTCATACCCGCCGTGCTGTCATCCATAGAGAAAAAATGGGTGAGAAGGGTGTTTACGGTGCTGGTGGTAATTGCCGGGCTGGCGTATTTTTATCTGTTTTTGGAATCCGGTAAGGACAGAGGTAATTTTATTGTGCCTTACTATAACTGGATTCTTAACTATGAAGAAACCTTGTACCGCGTGGATGTGTAATCCCGGGTAAGGAGAGCTAAAATGAAATTTACAATCATAACGGTTACTTACAATGCAGGGGATAAACTTGCGGAAACCGTAAGTAACGTATTGAAACAATCATATAAGGATTTTGAACTTCTGATTAAAGACGGAATGTCCAAGGACGGTTCTGTGGACAAGCTTCCCGAGGATCCGAGAATCCGTCTGGAACGTTGCCCCGATAAGGGGATTTACGATGCCATGAATCAGGCAGTTGCAATGGCAAAAGGGGACTACGTGATGTTTATGAATTGCGGAGACTTCTTTTACGAAGAAGATGTTCTTCATAAAATTGCCGTGGCGACGGAAGAAACTCCGGACAGGGGAATTTATTACGGAGATGCTTATTTCCGTAAAGTGGGTGATGTTCTTCATATGCCGGGAGAAATTACGGACTATGTATGTTTTTCCCATATTCCCTGTCATCAGGCCTGCGTTTTTGCAAGGAAGCTTTTTACACCGGAAGGATTTCATCTGAAGTATAAAATCCGTGCGGATTACGAGTTCTTTTTGAGGCAGTACTATACCAACGGCGTGCGTCCTTTTTACATCGGGTGCGTAATTGCGGATTATGAGGGCGGCGGCTATTCCGAAACCAAAGAGAACCGGAAACGTGACAAAGAAGAACATCTTGAAATTGCAAACAAATATATCGGAACCGGACTTGTTAAAAAGTACAGAATGCTGATGATTGTCACCTTACAGCCTCTGAGAAGGTGGATTGCACAGGACAGTCCGTTTTCAGGCATTTACGACAAACTAAAATCAGCTTTGTACCGGAGGAAAACAAAATGAGAGTATTGTGGGTATGCAACCGCATTCTTCCTGTTGTTGCCAAAGAATTGAATATGGATGCCGGAAATAAAGAAGGATGGCTTGCCGGATTGTCTGAGCGCATTCTGGAAGAAAAAAACACGGAGCTTGAGCTGGGTGTGGCTTTTCCTGCGGGAAAAGATCTTGCCAAATGGAAGGGTGAGTTTGAAGTTTCCGCCTATGCTTTTTATGAGGATGTACAGAGACCGGAGCTTTATGATGAGAATCTGGAAGTACGTATGCGGGAAATCGTAGAAGATTTCAAACCGGATTTGGTGCATATTTTCGGAACGGAATTTCCCCATACTCTTGCTATGGTGAAGGCCTTCAACAATCCCTCCAGAACACTGGTGGGAATACAGGGAATGTGTACTTTGTGCGCAGATGCTTATCTGGAGGGGCTGCCCGAAAAAGTTGTGAAGCGGAGTACGCTTCGTGACCTTTTAAAAAATGACAGTATTTTAGAGCAGCAGAAGAAGTTTTATAAAAGAGGTGCCTATGAGCAGAAGGCGTTGTCCATGACCGGAAATGTTACCGGAAGAACAGACCTTGACCGGGAATACTCGTTGAAGTGCAATCCGAGGGTGAAGTACTTTTTTATGAACGAGACCCTGCGTTATAACTTCTATCAGGGAACATGGAATTTTAAGACCTGCGAAAAGCATTCCATTTTTGTCAGCCAGGGCGATTATCCCATTAAGGGACTGCATTATATGTTGCAGGCGTTGCCGGACATTCTGGATGAATATCCGGATACAAAGGTATATGTGGCGGGAAATTGCATTACCGGAGATGAAAATTTAAGAAAGAGAATTAAGATTCCTTCTTACGGAAAATATCTTCGTGAACTTATGGAGAAAAATAACATTCAGGATAAGGTAATTTATCTTGGTAATCTGAATGCGGAAGCAATGAAAAACCGTTTTCTGGAGAGTAATGTGTTTGTTTCCTGCTCAACTATGGAGAATTCACCCAATTCAGTAGGTGAGGCAATGCTTTTGGGTGTTCCTGTTGTAGCTTCTGATGTGGGCGGCGTAGCCAATCTTTTAACCGACATGGAAGAAGGAATTCTTTACGATGCGGGAAATATTAAGGAATTAAGTCGTGCCATCATTAAAATTTTTGATGCCTATGAATATGAAGATCCGGGAAAAATGCGTCCCATGCGTGTAAAAGAAGAGGATGTTACCAAAGTTCGTTCTTTCCCCGTAAAATCCAGAGGAAGAGCATTCGAGACGCATAATCCGGGCAAGAATTACAAACGCCTTATGGAGATTTACAGCGAAATCTGTGAAGAGAAGGACGAAACATGAAAATAGCTTTTGTATCCAATTATATCAATCATCACCAGATTCCCATGGCGAATGTCCTTTACAGGAAGCTGGAGGGTGGGTATCGTTTTATCCAGACGGAGCCCATGGAAGAAGAACGGATCCGACAGGGGTGGAACAGCGATACCGGGAATATTCCTTATCTGCTTGTGTATGAGAAAGAGGAAGAAGAGTGTAAAAAATGGATTGCGGAAAGTGACATTGTCCTTTTCGGTGGTTGTGAAGATGAAAGCTATATTAAACCCCGTCTTGACGCAGGCAAGATTGTCCTCCGTTACACGGAGCGGCTCTATCGGGAAGGACAGTGGAAAGCTGTTTCACCCCGGGGATTATGGAAGAAATATCATGACCACACCAAATATAATAATGCCCCCGTTTACCTTTTATGTGCCGGTGGATATGTAGCAGATGACTTTGCCATTATCCGGGCTTATAAAGGGAAACGTTTTAAATGGGGATATTTTACGGAATTTGAACCTTTCCCCAAAGAAGAGCGCGTTGCGGCCAAGAAACATGAAATTACCCATATTATGTGGGCGGGACGTTTTATGGAACTGAAACATTCCATGGATGTATTAAATGCCCTTCTCCTTTTAAAAGAAAAGGGAATTCCTTTCCGTATGCAGTTTGTGGGAGACGGGGAATGCAGGGAAGAAATGCAGGCATTTATCCGGGAACACAAAATGGAAGATATGGTCAGTCTTCCCGGATTTTTAAAACCGGAGCAGGTTCGTGAAGAAATGAAAAAAGCCAATATCTTCCTCTTTACCAGCGATTACAGGGAAGGCTGGGGAGCGGTTGTGAATGAGTCCATGAATGCAGGCTGTGCTCTTGTGGTAAGTCATGCAGTAGGCTCTGCTCCTTTTCTGATAGAACACGAAAAGAACGGTTTGATTTATAAAAGCAGGGATGTCAAAGAACTGGCAGCCTGTCTGGAAAAATTGTGTACCGACGGTGAGTTCCGGGAAAAACTGGGAGATGGGGCATATAACACCATTGAATCCCTTTGGAATCCGGAATGTGCGGGAAGCAGACTTTTAGCTCTTTGCGAAGAACTTCTTCAGGGAAAGATGCATTTTGAAAGCTCGGGACCCTTAAGTGAAGCAAAGGTTATAAAACAACGGAAAATGTATGAATATTTAATCGGGAAAAAGCATGAAAAATAATTTTGTTGAAAAAATTGTAGAAAGCGTACTTCCAAAGAAGAAAAAGACGGAAGAGACACCGGTGAAAAGGGAACTGATTACGGTTGTTATGCCCATTTACAATGTGGAAAACTATCTGGAACGGTCTGTAGGATCCCTTTTAAACCAGACCTATGATAATCTGGAAATTATTCTTGTGGATGATGGTTCCACGGACAGAAGTCCTGCCATATGCGATGCTTTTGCAAAGAAAGATAAAAGGGTGCGGGTGGTACACAAGCCTAACGGCGGCTCCAGCAGTGCACGAAATGCGGGTATTACCATTGCAAAAGGGGATTACATCGGCTTTTGCGACAGTGATGATTATGTGGAGCCGGATATGTATGAAAATCTCCTGCAGATTTTCAGAAAATATAAGGATGCCAAAATCGCCCAGGTTATGACCAATATTTTAAGGGAAGACGGCAGTCTGGAGCAGGGACCCTACAAGGATTCCGGTAATGTAAATTATTTGAGCAGGGACGAGATGTTTAAACTTCTCATGCTTCATGTGGGGGACAGTTCTTATTGTACCAAGTTAATTGATGCTCCTTACATGAAACAGTTCCGTTTCGTGGAAGGGAAGTTAAATGAAGATTTTGAACTGCTGTTACGCATGCTTATGGGAGTGGATGGTATTTATTCCCTGGAGAAAGCCGGCTATAACATTGTACTTCGTGGTGTCAGCAACACCAGAGGGTGCTTTCGTACCATTATGTACAATGCCATGATAGAAAACAGCGATACCGCATATGCCCTGATGCAGGAGTCCTTCCCTCAGTTTGAAACCGAGGCGAAGCGGTTCTGGTTATACCAGAGACTGGATTACCTGCTTCATATTCCCCTGTCCATGATGACAAAGGAGAATGAGGTATGCAACGGTATTTTAAAAGATTTAAAAGCCAACCGGAAGGCCATAAAAGAAAATCCGTATTTTACCAAAAAGGAGCGGCGGAATCTGTTGATTTTAAGCCGTGTTCCCAAATTGAGTAAAAGGGTGCACGGTGTAATCATGCGCCTGAAAGGAGTACGGTAATTCCGGAAAGAAACAAGTAAGGTGTTCTGGAAATGAAAGAAAGAATTTATGTGTGTCACACATTTTATCATGCATATATTTCCGTGTTAAAAGAACTGGCGTTGCCGGAGGAACAGCACGGACAGGCAACCCTTGTCCTGTCCACCATGTCCTGTAACTTTGGGGATTTTCCTGCCAGAGTGCGCAAAACAGGTTTTTTTGAAGAAGTGATTCTTTTTGATGAAAAGGCAGAGAAAGAGTTTCCTGATTTGGTGGAGCTCCGGAAAGAGAAGGGAAGCACCTTTAAAAACATGCTTGCCCGCATTACTTTTACCCGGAAATATGCGGAATATCAGGAACCCTATATTCCCGTGAATTTCAAGGAATACGGGGATATTTATGTGTTCTGTGATTCCGACCCCATCGGATATTATCTGAATAAAAAACGCATCCGCTATCATGCGGTGGAAGACGGATTGAACTGCCTGAAAAACTTCGATGCCGCCAGATATGAAAACCGCGGACATTTTAAGTTGAAAGCTTTTCTTTCCAAGAAACTGAACCTGATTTTTGTTCAGAACGGTTACGGAAAATATTGTAAGGATATGGAAGTAAACGATATTTCCGCGATTACGCATCCGTGCAAATATTATATTGAGGTTCCCAGAAAGCCTCTTGTGGACAGGCTTACGGAGGAGGATAAAGAGCTGATTTTTTCCATGTTTGTTTCCGATATGAAGGAACTGCGGGAAAAAATTGCCCAGGGAAAACAGTATCCGGAGAAGGTACTGATTTTAACGGATCCTTTGTGTACCCTTGATGTAAGAGAGCGGATTTTCCGGGATATTATCGAAGAATACGGAAAGGATGCCCAGGTATTTTTAAAACCCCATCCCAGAGATGTTCTGGATTATAAAACCTTATTTGCGGAATATCCCATGTTCGATGCGGCCATGCCTATGGAGATTCTGAATTTCTTTGATGATGTGCATTTTACCAAGGCAATCGGTGTGCTGACGGAAATGAAGGGAATCACTTTTGCGGATGAGAACATCCGTCTGGGTGCTGATTTTATGGATAAATACGAAGAGCCGGCAATTCACCGGCAGAATGAAATGATATAAAACAGGTTTATAAAAGCCTGATTTACGAAAGGTAACTGATTATGTTTAAGATATTAAAAAAGATGACACAGCTTCTGGACGGAAAGCAGAAAAGCTTCATGGTACTGCTGGTTTTTCTCATGTTAATCGGTGCGATTCTGGAAGCCTTCAGCGTGGCGGTTGTTGTGCCGGTGATTACTCTGGTTGTGGACAGTGAAGCAATTGCAGAAAATGCTCTTGTTTCCGCAATGTACCGCATCTCCGGAATGGAATCGGAAAGAACCTTTGCGGTAAGTGTTATGCTGCTTCTTATTTTTGCATTTATTTTAAAAAATGTGTACTTATACTTCCAGCAGAAAATTTTATATCATTTCGTTTATACCAATCAGTTCCGTACTTCCGAACGTATGATGCGTAACTATCTCCGCCGGGGATATGAATTTTATCTGAGTGCGGATACTGCAGTGGTACAGCGCAGCATTACTTCTGACGTAAACAATATGTATGCCCTGATTCTTGCTGTGCTGCAGCTGGTTTCCGAAGGTATTATTTTCGTAACACTGGCCTGCGTTTCGCTGGTCAAAGAACCCTTGATGACACTTATTATCGCAGCGTTACTGGTCATTACCCTGCTTGTAATTAAAGTGGTTTTAAAACCCATCATGTACAAGGCCGGAAAAGAAAATCAGGATTATTACAGCGGATTATTTAAATGGATCAGCCAGACCGTAACAGGTATCAAGGAAGTAAAAATCGGTGGCAAGGAACGGTATTTTGTAGATGCTTACAGTGCCTGCGGAAAAGGGTATGTGGGAGCGGTACAGAAGTATACCCTGTTTAATAACATGCCCCGTTTGATTATTGAAACCATGTGTGTGGCAGGTGTGGTTATTTATTTTATCATTGTGTACTTAACCGGTGGTATGACTACGGATATTTTTACAACAATTACGTTACTGGGTATTATTCTGGTACGTCTTATGCCCTGTGCGAACCGCATTAACAACCAGTTAAACAACATATCCTATTTTGAGCCCTTCTTTATGGGTGTGTCCGATAATCTGCAGGATGAAATCGATGATAAAAATGTGGACATGTCTTTTATGGAAATTCCCAAGGAGAAGCTTCCCGTAAAAAAAGAAATTACGATAAAAGATGTGCATTACAAATATCCCAATACGGAAAAATGGGTGCTTGAAGGGGCAGACCTTACCATTCCCGTGGGAAGCGCGGTTGGTATTGTAGGCTCTTCCGGTGCGGGAAAATCCACCATCGTGGATGTGATGCTGGGACTTCTTGAACTGCAAAAAGGCGATATTCTTGCCGACGGCGTAAGCATTTTAGAAAAAGAAAATTACAGAAAATGGTTGAAGAACGTGGGATATATTCCCCAGACCATTTTTATGCTGGATGATACCATCAGACGTAATATTGCATTTGGTGTCAGTGATGAAGAAATCGATGAGGAACGTATCTGGACGGTTTTAAAAGAAGCCCAGCTGGACGAATTTGTGAAGTCTCTTCCCGAGGGACTGGATACGGGAATCGGGGAGAGGGGAATCCGTCTTTCCGGAGGTCAGCGTCAGCGTATCGGTATTGCCAGAGCTTTGTATGAAGACCCTGAAGTACTGGTGCTGGATGAAGCCACTTCCGCATTGGATAACGATACCGAAAAGGCAATTATGGAGTCCATTAACCGTCTTCACGGTAATAAAACCCTTGTCATTATCGCACATCGTCTTCAGACCATTGAGAAATGTGATGCGGTATACCGTATTGAGAACGGCAAGGCCGTAAAGGAGCGCTAGGGAATGAAATTAAGCATTATTGTGCCGGTTTATAATATGGCGGCAGACGGGAAACTTGCGTTCTGTCTGGATTCCCTCGTGAATCAGACCATTACCGATTATGAGATTATTGCCGTGGATGATAAGTCCACGGATAATTCACTGGAAATCCTGAAGGCATATGAGAAGAACTATCCGGATAAAGTCCGTGTCATAGCTTCGCCCGAAAACCGTCGTCAGGGCGGAGCCAAGAATTTAGGGCTGCGCGCCGTAAAAGGTGAGTGGGTAGGCTTTATTGATTCTGATGACTGGGTTACGCCGGACTTTTATGAAAAGCTGTTTGCGGAAGCAGAAAGAACGGGAGCGGATGTGGTAGGTTGTAACTACAACATCACCTATGAGCATTCTTTTGTTCCCGGTAAGCCTGCAAGAAGCAATCATCCCGGTCAGGCGGGAATTCTGGATGAAGAACATAAAAGGGAATTGATTTTAAATCCCGGCAGTATGGTACCCAAAATCTATAAGTATTCTATTTTTTATGATAACGGGCTGTGGTTTCCGGAAGGGATGTTTTATGAGGATAACTGTCTCGGTCCTTTGACACTTCTGTATGCGAAGCGTTTTGCTTATGTGGATGAGGCAAATTACTTTTACTACCAGCATTCCGCATCCACGGTACACCATATCAGCGTGGAGAAATGTAACGACCGCCTTACGACCATGGAATACTTTATGGGTGAGTGTTATAAAAGAGGTTTTCTGGAGGAATTTCCGGAGGAAATCGAGTATCGTTTTACGGAGATTTTTTATATCAACACCCTGTTTACTTATATGTTAGGGGTTCCTTTTACCAAAAGAAGGATTTCATACGTAAAAGCGCTGCGAGACGGAATCATGGCGTATTTTCCCGAGTTTGATACCAATCCGTATTTCTACGAAAAACAGGATGCGGAAGTAAAAAAACTGACAAAAATGCACTGTAAAAATCCTGCGTATTTTTTCTGGTATTATACGCTGCTTACCACATACAGAAAACTGCGTAAGGCAATCAGCCGGAAGAAATAAAACAGGATAAAACCGGAGGAAAACATGAACGCAATTGCTATTATAACCGCAAGAGGGGGAAGCAAACGCATTCCCCGTAAAAATATAAAAGAATTCTGTGGGGAACCCATTATCACCTATTCCATCCGTGCAGCTTTGGAAAGCGGTATGTTTGATGAGGTTATGGTGTCCACGGATGATGAGGAAATCAGGGAAATTGCCATAAAAGCAGGGGCAAAGGTTCCTTTTATGAGAAGTGAAAAAACCGCTAATGACTATGCAACCACCACGGATGTTTTGCTGGAAGTGATAACAGAGTATAAAAAGATGGGTCGTGTATTTGAATTTGGTTGCTGTATTTATCCTACGGCGCCCTTTGTGACGGGAGAGAAGCTGAAACATGCAATGGAACGTCTTGCGGAATCAGACGCAGACAGCCTGATTCCCGTGGTGCGGTTCTCCTATCCGCCCCAGCGGGCTTTTACGGAAAAAGACGGACGTCTGACCTTCCGTATGCCGGAATATCTTGATACCCGTTCCCAGGATCTGGAACCCTGGTATCATGATGCGGGACAGTTTTACTGTTTCAGGACGGAATCCTTTGAACAAAGCCGTAAGCTTCTGGTAGGAGATATTCTTTCCTATGAGGTTTCCGAAACAGAAGTGCAGGACATTGATACCATGTCGGACTGGGTATTGGCAGAGATGAAGTATGAAAAAATGTTGGAAGAGAATAAAACGGAGTAAATAAATGGAACAGCAGTTTCGCACAATTTGGACAAAACTGAATAAAACGAAATACCTGTGTCCTTTTTGGAGTGCAATTATTGTGGGTCTTCTGACTCACATGCCGGTAATGGTGAATAAATTCCCGAATTCCGATGCCATGACAAACTTCTGGTTTGATCAGAATATGGTTACTTCCGGAAGATGGTTTCTGGGAGTTGCCTGCGGAATATCATCTTTTTATGATTTGAACTGGATAATCGGTATTTTATCCCTTTTGTATCTGGGTGTTACCGCAGTTTTCCTTTGTGAAGTTTTAGAGGTAAGAAGCAACATAAACAGAGGATTGGTGGCAGCCCTCCTTGTAACCTTTCCCGCAATCTGCGCAACATTTGCTTATTTGTATACCCTTGACGGATATATGATAGGTCTTATGCTCAGCGTACTCGCGGTATACTTTGCCAAAAAGTCAAAGGCGGGTTTTGCGATTGGTGCTCTTTGTCTGGGATTCAGTCTGGGCATTTATCAGGCATATCTGGCGGTAACAATGCTTTTATGTGTGTTTTACCTCATAAAAATGTGCCTGACAAACCGTAGTATTAAAGAAATGTGGCTTCAGGGACTGAAGTTCTTGGGAATGGGAGTTGCCGGAGGCGGCTTCTATTATATCATGTTACAGATTTGCCTAAAACTTCAGGACAAAACCCTGGATTCTTATCAGGGAATCAGCGAAATGGGAAAAATTTCCCTTCCGGCGCTCCCCGGTATGATTGTTCATATGATACGGGATTTTGGTGCCTTTGCCCTGAAAGGGAATGTTTTGGTAAACAATGGATTTTCTTTCGTTGTTGTGGTATTATTAGGAGTGGTGGCAATTTCTGCTGCCTTATTTTGCTACCTGAATGTGGGTGAAAAAAGAAGATGGGGAAACCTCTTGTTATTTCCTGTTTTTCTTCTTCTCTTGCCGGTGGCAACCAATGTAATCCTTCTTTTATCCGGTGATGCGTATTATCACTTGCTGATGAGGGTCCAGTGGGGGCTGTATCCCATTTTTGCCCTGTGCTTTGTTGATTATGCTTCCGGTTATATTAAAAGTGTTGAAAAGGATTTCATTAAAACGAAAAAAGGAAACATTACGAGCCGTGTAGTCCTTGTGATTTCCTGTGTGGCAGCACTTGCATCTGCCGGATTGTCCTATTCTTTTATGGTAACGGACAATATTGCGTATTTTAACATGAATGAGCGTTATGAAAGAACGTATGCCTACTGCCTGCGGTTGTTGGATCGTATGGAGCAGACGGAAGGATATGAGCCGGGAATGAAGGTGGCTATGATAGGTGTGGTAGATGAAAATACCTTTCCAAATGCAGATATTACCTTTGAGGCTACGTCCGGTATTTCGGGAACCGGAGGCAATTTCCTTTTATACAAGGGTTCCCAGTACGCAGCATTTATGGCGCATTACATGAATGTGACCTTCCCTGTAGTGGAAGGGGTAGAATTGGTTGAAATTTACAATTCCGATGAATACAGAGCCCTGGACACCTTTCCGGGTGAGAATTCCATGAAGGTGGTAAACGGCATTTTATATATCAAAACAGAAGCAAAAGTGGAGGATGAGTAGAATATGGGTCTGATGACAGTGGTAATTCCCTCTTATAATGAAGAATCCAATATTGAACGTGCCGCGGAAGTAATCGGCGGTGTTTTAAAAGATGCCTCCATTGACTATGAGCTGATGTTCGTCAGTGACGGTTCCAAGGATAAAACATTCGCGATTGTAAAAGAATTATCCGAAAAAGACCCTCATGTAAAAGGGATTCAGTTCAGTCGTAATTTCGGTAAGGAATCTGCAATTTTTGCAGGGCTTGAGGTGGCAAAAGGAGACTGTGTGGCAGTGATTGACTGTGATTTGCAGCATCCCCCCGCAACTCTCGTGGAAATGTACAGACTTTGGGAAGATGGTTATGAGGTAATTGAAGGTATTAAATCCAGCCGTGGAAAGGAGAGCATTTTTCATAAAATGTTCGTAGGCATCTTTTACGGTATCATGAGCAAACTGATGAAAATGGATATGAATGCCACATCGGACTTCAAACTGATGGACCGTAAGGTGGTAGATGCCCTGCTTTCCCTGACAGAGAAAAATACCTTCTTCCGTGCGCTTTCTTTCTGGACAGGATTCCGTTCCACTTCCGTTTCCTTTGATGTACAGGAGCGTGTGGCGGGAGAGAGCAAGTGGTCTTTTATGGGACTGGTAAAATATGCAATCAGCAATACTACATCCTTTACCACGGTACCCCTTCAGATAGTAACGGTAATCGGTTTTCTGATGATGATATTTTCGGTAGTGGTAGGCATCCAGACACTGGTAAACTTCTTTATGGGAGTTGCCGTGGAAGGTTTTACCACGGTTATTCTTCTTCTGCTGGTAATCGGCGGCTGCATTATGATAAGCCTTGGTATTATCGGACATTATCTTGCACGTATTTATGAAGAAGTAAAAGGTCGTCCCCGCTATATTATCAGTGAGCGGACCAAAGGCGTATAAAAGGGCGGTAATCAACTGACCCGGGAGGAAGGAAAAATGGCGGAACAGAAAAAAAGCAGACAGGCCAATATTGAACTTCTGCGTATCATAGCCATGATGATGATTATAACCCTGCATTATCTGGACAAGGGAAATATTCTGGTAGAGTTTGCCGCAGTAAACGGTTTTCAGCCGGTTTTACACCGTTTTATCCAGGTTCTTTGCATGGTTTCCGTAAATGTGTATGTTTTAATCAGCGGATATTTTCTGCTGGAGACCCGTTTTAAAATAAAAAAAGTACTTGTTTTATGGGCACAGATTCTTTTTTATGCATGGGGAATGGCAGCAGTCTTTATTCTGTGCGGTAAGGTAAGTTTATCTTCTCAGGGAATTTATGATCTGATACCCGTGGCATTGCCCGTAACGGGAAATCACTACTGGTTCGGAACCATTTATCTGATGCTTTTTGCTTTCTCACCTTTTTTAAATGTTCTGATAAAAAATATGACAAGAAAGCAGCATCTGATTGTAACCGGGGTTGCCCTTACATTCTTTTCCTTATGGAATACGGTACTTCCGTTTACGATTCCGGTTTCCGACGGAGAGGGAATGGACCTTCCCTGGTTTGTATGTCTCTATCTTGTGGCAGCTTATATCCGGAAATATCCGGATTGTATCAAAGTGAAAAAATGGCTTTGTCTGCTGACCTATGTAGGATGTGCGGCAGGAAGTGTGGCTCTGGGGTTGCTGGTTCTTTTTGTGGATTCCAAGGTAGGAAAGCTTGGGGGATATGCAGGAAACTTTTTCCCCTATAACAGTACTTTTACATTGATAGGAAGTATTGCACTGTTTTTATTCTTCCTGCAACTGAATATAAAAGAAGGTGTCCTTGGAAAAATATTGGTGCGTCTGGGAGCGTGTACCTTTGGTGTATTCTTAATTCACGAGCACATGTACATGCGTTATCTCTGGCCCACATGGTTTAAGGTTGCAGAGATGAAGGACAGCCCATGGTTACTCCTTCACCTTGCGGGAACTGTTTTGACGGTATTTCTTGTGTGTTCCCTGATTGATATGGTTAGACAGTTTATTTTTAAATATCTTTTTAACAATAAATGTATGGATGCTCTTTTAAAACCCTTTGCAAAGTTGGAAGAGAGCATTAACGGAGGCGAAAAATGATTGCTTTTAACGTTCCCCCTTATACGGGAAAAGAAATAAAATATATTGAGGAGGCAGTTGCCAATCATAAAATTTGCGGCGACGGTGCTTTTACGAAGAAATGTAATGAGTGGATTGAACAGAAAACCGGTACACCCAAAGCACTTCTTACCACATCCTGCACCCATGCAACGGAGCTGGCAGCGATTCTTGCGGATATTCAGCCCGGGGATGAAGTGATTATGCCTTCTTATACCTTTGTATCCACGGCGGATGCATTTGTGCTTCGCGGGGCAACCGTTGTGTTTGTGGACATCCGTCCGGATACCATGAACATTGACGAAAATCTGATTGAAGCTGCAATTACGGATAAAACCCGTGCCATCGTACCCGTGCATTACGCAGGTGTTTCCTGTGAAATGGATAAAATCATGGAAATTGCCAAGAAATATAATCTTTGCGTTATCGAGGATGCGGCACAGGGTATCATGTCCACATATAAGGGAAAGGCTCTGGGAACCATTGGAGATTACGGATGTTTTTCCTTCCATGAGACCAAAAACTTCTCCATGGGAGAGGGCGGTGCCATTCTGATTCAGAAGGAAGATAAAATTGAAGAAGCGGAAATTATTCGTGAAAAAGGTACCAACCGAGCAAAATTTTTCCGTGGTCAGATTGATAAATATACCTGGGTAGAAAAGGGTTCCTCCTATCTTCCCAGTGATATGAATGCGGCATATCTGTACGCACAGCTTGAACTTGCCGAGGAAATTACCGCAGACCGTATGGCGACATGGAACATGTATCACGAAGCTTTTGAGGAACTGGAGCAGAAGGGACTTGTAGAGCGTCCTTTTATTCCTGAACATTGCACGCATAATGCGCACATGTATTATTTGAAGTGTAAGGATTTGGAAGAAAGAAGCAGTCTGATTTCTTACTTAAAAGAAAATGATATTCTTGCAGTATTCCATTATATTCCTTTGCATTCCGCACCTGCGGGAGCAAAATATTCCCGTTTCCACGGAGAAGACAAATTTACCACGGCAGAGAGCGAACGTCTGGTACGTCTTCCTCTGTACTACGGATTGAAAAAGGAAGAAGTGGAGTATATCATCGGCAAGGTGAAAGAATTTTATCTGAAATAAAAGAGGATAACAGCATGACGGTAATGGAAAGCGATAAAGTACTTCTTCGCAAAATGGAATATTCCGATACGGAAAATATTGTAAAATGGCGTAATACCGACGCCGTGCGGGAACACTTTATTTATCAGGAGCTTTTTACAAAAGAAAGCCATGAAAACTGGATTAAAACAATGGTGGAAACCGGCAAAGTGGACCAGCTGGTAATCTGTGTAAAAGAACATGACAAGGATGAAAAAGGTATTCCGGTGGGAAGCGTTTATGTGCGGGATATCGACCGTCAGCACAAGAAAGGTGAATACGGTATTTTTATCGGCGAGAGTGCTTACAGAGGGTGCGGAATCGGAAGCGAAACCGCCCGTCTGATGGTAAAATACTGTTTTGAGGTTTTAAAACTTCACAGATTGTTCCTGCGGGTATTTGCAGACAATGAACAGGCAATCCGCAGTTATGAAAAAGCAGGCTTTGTAAAAGAAGCCCTTTTAAATGACGATGTATGTATCCGGGGAGAGTACAGGGATATTGTACTGATGGGACAAATCAATCCCGAAATTTAAGGTTCCGGTGTAAAAAGAGAAGAGGCATAAAATATGAGTTTAGTCAGTTTTGTAATCCCCTGCTACCGTTCCGCTAACACTATTCAGGGGGTTGTGGATGAAATTAATACAACCATGCAGACTCTGAGCGGTTATGAGCATGAAATTATTCTGGTGAATGATTCTTCACCGGATAATACCATTGATGCCATTCGCGGTTTGTGTGAGAAGCATTCCAATATTGTGGGCATTGATCTTGCCCGTAATTTCGGACAGCATGCGGCACTTATGGCAGGTATGCGCCAGTCAAAGGGAGATATTGTGGTTTGTCTGGATGATGACGGTCAGACTCCCGCAGACGAGGTGGGAAAACTTCTTGCAAAAGTTGAGGAAGGCTTTGATGTGGTTTATGCAAGTTACGGCAAAAAGAAGCATAGCCTGTTCCGTAATTTCGGAAGTAAAGTAAATGAACTGATGACAAGAGTGATTCTGGGCAAACCCAAGGAACTCTTTATCTCCAGTTATTTTGCGGCGAAACGTTTTGTTGTAAACGATATGCTTCGTTATGAACATTCTTATGCTTATGTAATCGGTCTGGTGCTTCGTTCTACCAAAAACATTACCAATGTTGAGGTAAAACACAGAGCCAGAACGGAAGGTACCAGCGGATATACTTTTAAAAAGCTTTTAGGATTATGGTTTAACGGTTTTACTGCATTTTCCATCAAACCTTTGCGAATTGCAACGATTATCGGTACCATGTGTGCCTGCGGAGGCTTTTTATACGGTATTTATACCATCATCAAGAAGCTGGTGATTGTAGAGGTAGAAGCAGGGTTCTCAGCATTAATGTCCATGCTGGTATTCCTGGGCGGTATGATTATGCTGATGCTGGGTATGATCGGCGAATACATCGGCAGAATTTATATTTGTATGAATAATTCTCCCCAGTATGTAATCAGGGAAGTGATTCAGAAAGAGGAGCAGGAATAGATGAAGGGTTCCGGTGAGAATTGGAATAGTATAAAAAAACGTCTGCCCCTTCTTTGTACCAGAACGGTGCTGTTTACGATTTACGGAATTTTATGTACTTATCTGTATTATATGCAGACCATGAAATTCTGTGGTTTTATTTATGAGTCCGATTTGCCCTATCATATTGAGATGGCGCTGGACGGATGGGGATATAGTCTGACGGCAATTGTATATCGGTTTTTAAACCTGTTTCCCAATATGAACTTTTTGGTGGCATTGTTTTTGATGCTTTGTACTTTGGGAGCGGTTTTGGCTACGGAAAAGGGAATTTCCCTTCTTTTGAAAAAACCGTGGATTTCTTTTGGAATTGCGTTTTGTTCCGGCTTTGTAATGCCCTTTTTTATCGAAGCGGTGCAGTATTCCAGATATACCGGTTATCAGTCCGGCAGTATCTGGCATAATTCCACTTATATTGTTATGAAATTTCTGGCAGTGCTTGCCTTTATTTTGTACTGTGTGCTTGCCAGAAAATACGGAAAGAAACTTACCGTAAAAGAGTGGATAGCCTTTGCGGTGCTTCTGGCTCTTACCACTGCGACAAAAACCAGCTTTGTAGCTGTGTTTGCTCCGGCGGCACTTCTTATGCTGGGTGTCGATTTGTATTTAAAGGTACCCTGGAAAAAGGTACTTCTTGTGGCGCTTACCGTAGTGCCTACGATATTGATTGTTCTTCTGCAGGAGGCAGTTTTATTCGGGGATGATACCGGAAACGGAATTGCAATTGAATTTGCCTATAATTTATATGTGGCTGCGAAAAGACCTTATTTTACGGTTCCTCTTTCCGTTGCGTTTCCACTGCTTGTTCTGGGAGTGAACCTGTATCCTGTATTACGGGATACTTTGAAGGATTTGAAAAAAAGAGAGCAGTCCTTAACCCATCGGGAGTTTCTTTTTTCCTGGCTTATGTGGGGATGCGGCTTGCTGGAATATGTGTTCCTGCGTGAAACGGGAACCCGTTCCAATGACGGTAATTTCTCCTGGGGATATGATTTTTGTGTCTTTGTGGTTTTCACCGTCTGTATGGTTTATTTTGTAAAAAATCTCAAATCACTTTGGGAAAAGAATAAAAAAGTTCCCGCCTGTCTTTACGGAGTTTTTGCCGGGGGCGTATTGTTGTATCATTTTTATTGTGGTTTGTATTTCTTTGCCCATCTGATGATAGGAACCACATATTTTATGTAAAAAGAGGATGACCTGTGAAAAAAGAGAGGGAAAAAGAAAAGTTCATAGTGATCGGACTTAGTGTGGCAGTGCTGCTGCTCCTTCTTTGTACCGTTTTCATCGGTCAGAAAAAATATTACCCCTTTAAAGAGGATGACCGCACGCAGGTTTTATTTCTCGGAGACAGTAATATTGCCTATGATGATGAAGGGGATTCCATTCCGGTTATGCTGGAGAAGGCAGGATATTATACAGCCTATAACGGTGCCATCGGAGGTACCAGCGCATCCTGTATCAATCTTACGGGGAATCCTGACGGATTGACGGATTTGTTTTGTTTTTATAATCTGGCGAAGATTATACACACCGGCGATTTGCAGGCTGTTTTGGAATTGGAAGATGATAAAACTACGGAAGATATGGGGAAAATCGGTATGCTGACAGACCTGTATCTTGATAAAATGGACTATTTGGTGATTTCCTACGGTTTGAATGATTACACCATCGGTTGCAGGATTGAAGGGGAAGATCCTTATGATGAAAGTACTTATTGCGGTGCGCTGCGAAGCGGGATTGAACTTCTGAAAGAAGACTGCCCCAATGCAGTTATTATTTTATCTTCCATTACGTACTGTACGTTCGCGGAGGAAGGAAAGCCTTTTGCAGACGGTTATTCCGTGAATTGGGGAGGCGGCACCATTCAGGATTACCATGATGCCATGAAAAAGGTGGCAGAAGAGTACGAAGGAGTCGTTTTTTTCGATACACTTGAGACCATGGGTGTAAACGCAGAGAATTATGAGATTTATTTAAAGGATGATATTCACTTTAACGATGAAGGCAGAAAGCTGTATTTGGATTGCCTGATGGAACTGTTGAAAGAGAAGGAAAATAATGAAGGATAAGCTGTGTCAATATGCCCGGCCGGTTCTGGTGTCTCTGTTTGTTGCAGGATTTGCACTTCAGGTGGTATTTGCCGGTTATTGGGCGTTTACAAACGGAAATAACGTGCAGGAGTTCTATGACACCTCCTTTTATTTAAAAAGCGCAGGAATGTATGGCTTGGATGCATGGCATCTTCCCGGTTATGTGATGGTGATAAACATTGCACAGACTGTTTTTGGCTTTCTCGGAGATGGCTATGTCTGGGGCGTTTACCTGTTTCAGACGTTGTTCTCCCTGTTTATTTTTACGGAAGCAATCCGGAGTCTGGGACTGCATTTTTTTAAAAAAGAAATACCCTATAAGGTGGCAGTCCTCTTCGGTCTTTATATTGTTACGGTACCCATCATCTGGCAGATGCAGTTTGCGTTACTGCCGGATGCAATCTGTCTTGCGGCAAGCTGTATTTTGTTTGCCAAAAGTCTGGAGCTGACCGCAGACAGGGCGAAGTTCCGTTGGGATTGTCTGTATGTGATTGCAGGTGGCCTTTTGGTTACCGCAACCTACGACCGTTATGCTTTTTACGGAGCTTTTTTATGGTCATTGTTCTGTTGTATTTATGTGTTCGCAGATCGTTTTATGATTCATCCGAACAGTAAAAGAAAATTAGGTACGGCGGGGTGTATTCCTGTTCTTCTGTTGCTTGCCTGTGTCATTCATGTTTTATATCCCGGGGCGGTAAAATCAGAAGTCAATCAGGCGACCGGTTTACAGGGAGTAGTGGCAAACAGTGTTTCCTACAGCCCGGAAGCAGACCTGATGCACCGTTTTACCTTGTACGAGCAGAAAGAAGCTTCTGCATTTTATGGAGAAGTGTTACAGAAGTATTTTGATGACGGGTACTTTGCTGAGTATGAGGATACGCAAGAAGGGCTCTTTTATGTTGCGGCTCCTTTGATGGAGAAAGAGCTGGGAAGCCGGGAAGCTAAGAAGCTTTTTATGGAAATGAATCTGACCGGATTCAGGCAGAATTGGACCGGACATCTTGTTCAGATGTGGAAAGAAGTAACCGGTTATGTGTTTATGCCTGTCTCAGCGGTGAAATATATGTATAATGCAGCCAATTCCAAATACGGCTATAATTATACAAGAATGTGGGAACGGGAGCCTGTTCTGACCAGAGATTATATGCATACGGGAATGAACGGAGTGCTTATTTTTACCCTTGCAGCTGTAACAATTGCTTTGATTGGGGGGATAAAAAACAAGAAGAAAGGGAAGAAAATTCTTTTTTCTGCCGTAACCGGTTTGGGAGCGATTCTTGTATTTACCCTTCCCGCAATGATTTTTGATACCATGTGTTATGACTATAGAATCGGTCTGTTTTCCTTGTGTTTATGGTTGTTTGCATCCATACTGACCATGACGGGCCTGTTAAAAAAAGGAGACTTAAAAAATGGATAAAATTGCTGTTTTAATCCCCTGTTATAACGAAGAGAAAACCATAGAAAAGGTGGTTCGGGATGCAAAAGAAGTGCTTCCCGAGGCTGTTATCTATGTGTATGATAATAATTCCACGGACCGTACCGCGGAACTTGCGGCAGCAGCGGGAGCCGTTGTACGCCATGAGTACCAGCAGGGTAAGGGAAATGTAATCCGTACCATGTTCCGGGAAATTGACGCAAAATGTTATCTTATGATTGACGGAGATGATACTTATCCTCTGGATTGTGCCCGTGAAATGGTGGATGCGGTGCTTTATCGTAAGGCAGATATGGTAATCGGAGACAGACTTTCTTCTACGTATTTTAAGGAAAACAAGCGTCCCTTCCATAATGTGGGAAATAGTATGGTACGCGGTAGCATCAATAGAATGTTTGGCTGTAAAATCAAGGACATTATGACCGGATACCGTGCTTTCGGATATGGTTTCGTAAAGACCTTTCCTGTATTGTCAAAGGGATTCGAAATTGAAACAGAGATGACCATTCATGCAGTTTCGAATAACATGCAGCTTGAGAATGTAATTGTGGAATACAGAGACCGTCCCGAGGGAAGTGTATCCAAGTTAAATACTTATTCCGATGGTGCCAAAGTATTGTTTACAATTTTGAAATTATATAAAAATTACAAGCCTTTGGGCTTCTTTTCAGCGTTGGCATTCATTCTGGTATTGCTGGCTGCAATTTTTATGGTGCCGGTTCTGTACGATTATTTTACAACCGGACTGGTGGAAAGATTCCCTACCTTGATTGTGTGTGGTTTTGCCACTCTGGCAGCCATCCAGTCTTTCTTCGCGGGAATGATTTTATCGGATATGTCCATAAAAAACAGAAGAGATTTCGAGTTTAGACGGAATCTTGTGGAGAAGGATGTTCCGAAGGAAGAAGAATAAAGTTATATAATAGTAAATCATCGGTTTATCATATGTTTGGCAAGCCGGTGATTTTTTTGTGAAATGATGTTGAGAGAGGGAAGGGGATACGTTTAATTTTTCAAGAAAAACGTGTGATGAGAGCAGGGAAATAACGTTAACATTTACATTAGATTGTATATTATGATAATATTAACAATAGTTGGTGGAATATATTTATGTTTCAAGCCTGGACTAAGTAAAAGGAGTCAGAATAATATGGGGAATGAATTTCATGTGGATTATGTAACGCAACTTAATTACATGTCCGCATCCAATGAAAAGCTTTCACATTGGCAGAAATGTCTGGATGATATACAAAAGAAGATGCT
>JAFUJA010000026.1 GCA_017473905.1 Lachnospiraceae bacterium
AAGATTCCGAATGATATAATAGAAGGAGCATATATACAGTTTGTAACTTCTAGAGTTGATATTTGGTGAACTAAATTAGTTATAATAGCAAAACTTTATTTTTTGATAATGGTGATTATGTATACATATATGAAGAAATAATGAGTTTATTGGGAGAATAAGGTTTTTTATAACCATCATATGAGTTGTAGAGGAGAAATATTAAAAAATGATAAAAATAAAGTGGGTTATTACAGACAATTTATCAGATATCACCTTAGAAGAATTTGATAATGAGTGGAATGGAATTATATCCGGATATTTTGAATTGACGATTAATCAAAATAAGGAAGGATTTTGTCCACAGAGAAAGATAAAAGAAGATGAGGAAGGTTTGGAAGACATTTTATATTGGTTAAATCATTTGCTAAAAGGAGTTCATGCCCTAAAAAAGGGTGAAGAATATGAAATGTTTCTTTTGACAATGAATGTTTATAGATTAGTCATGAAATTAGATGAGGGTTTACACATTTCTTTTATAAATAATAAGAATAATGAGACCAAGTGGACGGAAGTGGTCAGTATGCAGGAGTTCGAAAGCGAATTATATGAAAGCATAGAGGCTTTTATACAATTTATAAAAAAAACAAACCCGGCATTAATGGATTCAAAATGGATTAATAGATTAAAATGCCCTACTGGTTAGAACCTATGAAGCCTAGGTGGTAACGTTGTAAATATTTTTTTGTTGAGATATCGGGAAATACTTGTCTGTAAAAACAACCAACAACCTAACACTTTTTTAATAAAAACTGGTCTCAGGATAAAGTTGTAAAGTATACACAAGAGGCATACGATACATTACGAAGTCAAGGTAAAACCGACTTACATTCTGTAGAGATAAACGGAGAAATTATTAATGTTTCTGATGGTTCTTTATTAATGACAACTAAAATTTACAGAATAAGATGGTGATGAAATGAATAATATAGAAAAACTTAATAAACGAATGGAAAAAGAATTTATTGATAATAAAAACTACGTTTCGCTGGAACGTTATGTTATGTCAGAACTAATGAGTCCTATTGAAGATTTTATAAATGCAATTAATATAATTAGAGAAAATGATGAGTATATTGAAGGTTTAAATTTATATTACATTGCGGCCTATTTATCTGCGGAATGGATTTTGGAAGCAAATGATTTCTTGAGGAAATTAAATGGTATGATTAATTTGGTAAATGATAATGATAAGGCAATCATTTACTATCTCAATGCATATTCTATTTTCTTCTCTGAAAAGAACGTAAGGAGTAATGAAAATTATAAAATCAATCTATTAAAATCAATTGAATGCTCAAAGAATACCAACTTTGTTAACAATAGGTACGATATTTCTAAAACATTCGAAGGAAAAGAAGCAGAAAATTATTTAAAGGATGCGTTAACAAATGTCAAAATAATTGAAACCAAGGAAACATTAAAGACTAAACCGATGGATTATTGGTTATCAAGTCAAAGATTTGTGGATGAATTTATTTTGGGAACACATTTGACGCAAGAAGTATACTTGTATAAATTCGGGAGACTCTTATCGGAAATATCACGTGAAGAGCAAATCCGGACGAATATGCCAGATCTAAATAATTAAGGAATAATATGCGATTGACGCATTGAGAAGGCAAATTTAAAATGACCAGGTTATGTTTTTAAATCTTTTATAAAATTAAAACCATAAAAGCGGATGTTCTATTGGTAAATAACTACTGTGGAACATCCTCTTTTTATGATATTTTGAAAAACCTAATGATACAACAGGAAAAATTCTCTCCCTTGGTTACATCAAAGGAACTGCAGATGAAAACAAATACTTCTTTACGCGAAATGCACAGGATGATATAGTTTCCATATACAGAAGCAGTGATTCCGTACTTATCGGAACCTATGAATATGACCTCTGGGGAAAACCGTCAGCACTATGGAAGCTACGCCGGGCATTGATACGGACAGAATCTTAGAGAAGAATCCGTATCGCTATCGCAGCTACAGATACGATGAAGAAACAGGATTCTATCATCTGAAGGCAAGATACTATGACCCGGAGATTCGCCAGTTCATCAGTGCGGATACAGTGTTTGTACTTATGGTTGAAACCACATCCACGGGATTTAAAAACCTGTATGCTTACTGTGAGAATAAACGAAAAAAGTGGACAATTATGTTTCAACCATAAAAGGCAATGAAGCAGCAAAGGCAGATTTTGATGCTATGAATCCCAAAAATATAAGGTTGTACTCAAATGGAACAATTGCAGGTGATTTGTCAGATGGAAGAACTATAAATATACATCCCTCTACAACGTTAGGAGGTACGCCATCAGTAGAAATATATGATCCAGCTACGGGAAAGAGTATAAAAATACTTTATTAAATTTGAGGAGAAACAAATGGAAACATTAGTAAATTGTGATATTACTGTAGATATAGAAAGCATAGATAGTGTATCCGGAGGCAACCAGGAATATGAAGTACATTTTACCACCACGGATAATGTAAAATATAAATTAGTGTTTGATTGTGTATGGGAATTTAGATGTGCGATTGAAAATGCATACATAGATCGGGCAACACAGTTTAAACATAGGGAAATACAAAAGAGTAGCGTATTATTAGTGGAAAATTCAGAGTATATAAAATACTTTGCAAAACAAGTATCCGGAACCCGTCCAATTGATGCCGTCAAGAATTATATTATATTTGATTCCGTTGACACAATTATTGAGGTTTTAACAATAAAAGAACCCATACTCATAAAAATATAGTGTGGATGGAATGTAAAAGAGATTTGCCGCTTCATCAGTGCGGGTAGTGAAGAATGCGGATGAGGTTGTTGGGAGTGCGACAGACTTAGCTACTCCGAATACGTATCCGGATCTATTTAGAAAGTTGATTTTAAAAAAGGCAGATATAAAAATGGTCAATGATGCAGCAAACCAAGTTGGTGTTGATAGAAAAGGGTTTGGAAACTATATTCATGAACTAAAGAAATGAATATGAGAGCAGACCAAAATTTTACTTATCAAGAACTGATAGAGTTGGCTGAGGAATACAAAGAAATGACTGAATAGTGGAGGGCATAAAGTGTTTAATGGAGAAATATCATTTGAAATTGCAGATATCGAGTATATAGATGTTAATTTGGGAACAGAAATCAAACCATCAAAGATTGTTAATAAAGGTAATGTTGTGGCTCTAGGTAGAAAAGCACCAAAATACAAGTGGATCTATGAAATTAAGTATGATGATGAAGCGGAGTATTTTAATAGCCTGGAGAAGGTGGTAAATCAACTTTATGAAAAAAAAGAATATATTAATCAATTAACAAGCAGGTATGAGGAAGTAAGTATTAATATTTATATTCGTTCAGAATTTGCAGAGATAGGTTACTCTATTCCAAGTCATATATTAAAAAAATTGTCATTGTTAGATTGTTCGGTCAATTTTAGTATACTTTCATTTGGAATGGCAATAGATGAATAAAGAATCTAAATTGACCATGTTACAACGACACATAGCAGCAGGAGATTAAAAAAATAAAGCGTTCGCATTGCGAACGCTTTATTAATTACGTTTCATTTAATTATGCTTCAGAGATAGCTTCTGCAGGACATGTATCAACACATCCACCGCAATCTACGCAAGCATCAGCATTGATTACATACTTGTCAGCACCTTCGCTGATAGCGTCTGCGGGACACTGAGCTGCACAAGCACCACACTGTACACAAGAATCACCAATTACATATGCCATGATAGTTACCTCCTTGATTAATCATAAAAGTTCATGTTATGTCAGAACTTATTTTATACTAAAAAGAAGGCTTGTGCAAGTGGTTAGTTATACCTTTTCTGAAAAACCTTTCATAATTTGGGCTTTTTTGGCAAGTACATGAGCCTTGTCCGGAGTAGGAATTCCTTTCAAGGGATAGGTTAGATTTAACTTATCATACTTGGCCTCTCCCATGGTGTGATAGGGAAGTACATCCAATGTCTGTACATGTTTCAGAGAGCCGATAAAACGTCCTAAACGCTGCAAATCCTCATCATCGTCGGTGATACCCGGCACCAGTACATGGCGAATCCAGATAGGCACCTGATGTTCATCCAGGAAGCGGGCAAATGCCAGAATTTTTTCGTTGGACTGTCCTGTTAACTTCCGGTGTTTTTCATCATCAATATGCTTGATATCCAGCATAACCAAATCCGTAACGCAAACGAGCTGTTCATACTTTTCCATGAGCTCGGGTTTGCTTTCGTCGAAGCAGATTCCGGAAGTGTCCAGACAGGTGTGCACTCCGTTTTTATGAAAGAGTGTAAAAAGCTCAATCAGGAAATCCAATTGCAGTAAAGGTTCTCCGCCGGTTGCGGTAAGTCCGCCGTCTTCATAGAAACAACGATTTCTTTCAAAACGTTTCCAGATTTCTTCTGCAGACATTTCATTCTCGCATTTTACTGCCCAGGTATCCGGATTGTGGCAGTAAGCACATCGCATGGGACAGCCGTGAAAAAATACTACATAGCGTACTCCGGGACCGTCAACCGCACCAAAGGTTTCCAGTGAGTGAATCCGGCCTTTCATTTTATAAGGATTCATGGAAAGTTCTGGAGATTACGTCCATCTGCTGTTCTCTGCTTAACTTAATAAAGTTAACCGCATATCCGGATACACGGATGGTCAGCTGAGGATAATTTTCAGGATGTTCCATAGCATCTAAAAGGGTTTCTCTGTTTAATACGTTTACGTTTAAGTGATGTCCGCCCTTGGCAACATATCCGTCTAAAAGGCTGACTAAGTTGTTTACCTGGAATTCGCTTGCCGTACCGGGGATATATACATAATCTTCCCCTTCAGCAGCTACGTCTTTACGGATGTCTTCTGCAAAGATTTCATCACTTTTACCCAAAGCATTGGGAATGATACTGAAGGTATTGGAAATACCGTCCTGGGCATCCTTGTAAGGAAGCTTGGATACGGATGCCAAAGATGCAACCGCACCGCTGGTATCTCTTCCGTGCATGGGATTTGCACCCGGTGCGAAAGGAACGCCTGCCTTTCTGCCGTCAGGTGTGGAACCTGTGTTTTTACCATATACAACGTTGGAAGTAATGGTAAGAACGGAAGTAGTAGGGATACTGTTTCTGTAGGTGTGATGGCGGCGGATCATGTTCATGAAGGAGGTAACGATTTCCTTCGCAATTTCATCTACCCTGTCATCATCATTTCCGTATTTAGGGAAATCACCGGTAATCTTAAAGTCTACAATAATATTGTCTTCGTCACGGATGGGCTCTACCTTGGCATATTTAATAGCGGAAAGGGAGTCTGCCACAACGGAAAGACCTGCAATACCTGTTGCAAAGAAACGGGTTACGTCTTTGTCGTGAAGCGCCATCTGTGCGCGTTCATAGTTATACTTGTCATGCATATAGTGAATAACATTCAAAGTGTTTACGTATACGCCGGCAAGCCATTCCATCATGAAGAGGAAGCTGTCCATAACGGTATCGTAATCTAAAACGTCTCCCTGATAACGTCTGCAGGCGGAAGGTCCGATCTGTTTCTTGGAAATTTCATCCACACCGCCGTTCAAGGAGTAAAGCAGACACTTTGCAAGGTTTGCTCTTGCACCGAAGAACTGCATTTCCTTACCGATTCTCATGGAAGAAACGCAACATGCGATGGCATAGTCATCACCTCGGCTTACACGCATCAAATCATCATTCTCATACTGGATTGCAGAAGTGAGGATGGAGAGCTTTGCGCAATATTTTTTGAATCCTGCAGGAAGTCTTCTGGACCAGAGAATGGTCAGATTGGGCTCGGGAGCAGGTCCTAAGTTTTCAAGTGTGTGGAGATAACGGAATGCCATTTTGGTAACCATGTGACGTCCGTCGATACCAACACCGCCGATGGATTCGGTAGCCCATACCGGGTCACCGGAGAACAATTCGTTATACTGGGGAGTACGTGCAAATTTTACCAGACGAAGCTTCATGATGAAGTGGTCAACGAACTCCTGAATTTCTTTTTCCGTAAAAGTGCCGTTTGCAAGGTCACGCTGTGCGTAAATGTCGAGGAAGGTTGTGGTACGTCCCACACTCATTGCTGCACCGTTCTGCTCCTTGATAGCTGCAAGATAACCAAAATAAATTGCCTGAATTGCTTCCTGAACGTTTTTTGCAGGCTGGGAAATGTCACAGCCGTAGCTTGCAGCAAGCTCTTTCATTAATTCCAAAGCATGAATCTGTTCGGTCAGTTCTTCGCGAAGGCGGATAACATCATCTGTCATAACGTGTCCGCAGGAGAATTTCTGCTTGTTTTTATCTTCAATCAGACGGTCAATACCGTATAACGCAATACGACGGTAGTCGCCGATGATACGACCTCTGCCGTAAGCATCGGGAAGTCCGGTGATAATGTGGCTGGAACGGCATGCTCTCATTTCTGTGGAGTATGCGTCAAAACAGCCTGCATTATGTGTTTTACGGTAGTAGGTAAAAAAGTCTTTTACTTCTGGATTTACTTTATAGCCGTGGTCGGAGCATGCTTTTTCCGCCATACGGATACCGCCGAAGGGATGCAGGGGACGCTTAAAAGGCAAGTCGGTCTGGAAACCGTAAATTGTCTCTTTGTCCTTGTCCAGATATCCGGGGCCATGGGAGGTGATGGTGGAAACCACTCTGGTATCCATGGCAAGTACGCCGCCTTCATCCAGTTCCATTTTAGATAAATGGAGCACTTCGTCCCACAAATCCTTGGTATTCTGTGTTGCACCTTCCAGGAAAGATTCATCTCCGTCATAAGGTGTATAATTTTCTAAAATAAAGTCTCGAACATTGATTTCGGACTGCCATTTTGTTCCTTTAAAATCGGTCCATTCCGGTCTCATAATTATCCTCCTTTGCATTTGCTGCATTTGATTTCAAAGTCCGCAGAAAAACTTTGTAAATACTATTAGTATGTCTTTTTTAAAAAAGTGTATTACTATTTATAGAAAATCATATACGGGAATATATGACATGCCTATTATAGAAAAACCGTCACTGTTTCGTCAAGCATAAAAATAAGGGAAGTAATGGAAGAATGCTTGCTTAAAACAAGGGTTTGGTTTATAGTAGAAGCATCTAAAAAAAGAAAGTGAGGAACTGACATGGAATTTACTAAGGACATGACAATCGGCGAAATGCTTAAAATGAGTCCTATGGTGGCTCCTGTTCTGATGTCTGCCGGAATGCATTGCATCGGCTGTCCTTCAGCACAGGGAGAAACTTTGGAAGAAGCATGTATGGTTCACGGAATGGACGTTGAAGCCCTTCTGGATGAATTAAACAAACTTGCAGACTAATACGAAGCGGCAGAATGTCCCTTCGCAAAAAGAAATGCTACGGCAACCGAAAGGTAACCGTAGCATTTTTGTTTGTTATAAAGATGCCAGTGTATGAATTGCATCTTCCGGTATGATAACGTTGCAGTGTTCTGCGATAAAATATTTCAGATATCCGTTATCGGGTACGGGGGATGCATATTCCTCCAGAAGTGTCAGGATGGTTTTAAATTCTTCCTCGGTATGGCCTCCTCTGGTGAGCCCTAAAAGGAAGAGATTTTTTGCTTCGTTTTTATATAAAACATTGGCTGCGTTATAAGAACGGTCCAGAATTCCGGACACATTCATCAAGGTGTTCAGACCGGTGAAGGAATAGTAACATTCTTCACGGTTTCCGTTTGTAACGGAAATGCTTCTCTCGGGAATTACAACGCTGCTTTCTTCGGGAGTATCATTTTCTTCATCGTCATCCGCATCATCGTCGGCTTCCATGGAACGCTCCAGACTTTTCATAAAATCTGAGAATTTGGAGTTGCCGCCGCCTTTGCCGAATACTTCATCCAACGCACTGACAAGGGGATTTCCCAAACCGTGAACGGAAGGGGCAAATTTGGAAAATCTGGTGTCCAGTTCGTCCGGATCTTTTACTTTGGTAATATCAATCACGGCACATTCGCTGAAAGGAACGACTTCAATCATCAAAGGAGTGTCCTCGACTTCGAATCCGAACTTTGTAGCCGCCGTGCGCATCATGTCGCGGAAGAGAGTTTTTACTTTTTCGTTGCCGTAGGCAATTTCTTCCAGTTTCAGACCATGCTTTTCCAAATCTTTCTTTGTGATGGTGCAACGGATTTGCTTTTCACTGATTTTTTCAATTTTCATCCATATCCCTCCAATCTGCCTCAGGACATTTGTTTTCCTCTTTTAGAGGTATTAAGATATATTAAACCACTCTTGCGGAAAATGCAAGAAGGAATCCATTTCCATAACCGAAAATGCAATGGGTGATTGCAGAAACGGTAATTGCAATCTTCCGGTTTCTTTTTTATAATCGGTTTGTAAGGTGCCTCTTCGGACAATCAGTACCGGAAAGGAGGAGCTTCAAAGTACTTTTTTACAATTCTGTATTCCCTTAAAAGGGATTGTCTTACAAGCTTTCGTGCAGTCGTACGATTGTTTTTTCCAAAATATTTCAAAGCATAATAATTCATTTACAAGTAAAAGGTGCGTTCGATAGGCATTCTTATCCTCTATCTATATTATCGTCATTTTTGATACATTTTATGATAGATAAAAGAAAGAAGTGTGGATTTTCGGTGAAAAATTACATCACGGTTCCTTTTGGAGCGCGGAAAGTGCCAATGGATTCTTTTATCATAAAATATTGCGTCACAAATGCCGGGGCTTTTCCGTGTTTCCCGAAATAATACGACCCGAACTGACTGCGGAGCCGGAAGAAGTCTGAGTTTGCCGCTTTCTTATGAAAAGAATGTTACATCCGTAAAAAAAGATGACGATATGAAAAATATCTGCTATAATAAGACGATTGTTTACTTGAAACGGAGGATACGAAGTGGAACAGAAACGTGAAGAAATGCGTAAAAAGAAGAAAAAAAAGAAATTTAAAGCGGGACTGGCCAAGCTGATTCCCATTGCGGTGGCGGTTGTGCTTATTATAGCGATAGGGGTAATTTATTACGGAAAAGAAATCGTGGAGAACGTGTACTATTCTTCCGAAACTAAGGATTTAAATGAGTTTTATGAGATTTTTTCTCCGGATGATGTTGCCGTTTTTGTGCAGAATTCTTATATTCCCAACAAGGGAAAGCTCATTAACGGTACCTGCTATTTTAATATGAACACGGTGCAGGAACTTTTTACCGACCGTTTTTATATAAATATGGAAGAGGGGATTGTTTTATACACAACGCAGACGGATATTTACAAAACCCTTATCGGGGAGGAATTTTCCTCTTATTATATATCGGGACAGGAGAAAAGCCTTGAGGCATCCGCAGCTGTTCTGTATGAAGAAAACGTATATATTTCCGCAGAATATCTGCAGTTATTTGCTCCTTTTACCTACGAACTTTATTTGGAACCCAACAGAGTATTGATTTACAATCAGTGGGCAAGCCGTAACGTTTCCCTGATAGATAAGGATACCAATCTTCGTACCCATGGCGGAGTGAAGTCTCCTATTGTGGTGCCGGTTGCGGAAGGAGACAGCGTGTATATTCTGGAACCCATGGAAAAATGGACCAAGGTTCTGACCAAAACCGGTTTTATGGGCTACGTGGAAAACCGCTATCTGGAGGATGCGGGAAGCGAAGCCATGGCAGAAGCTCCGGCGGTTGTGGAAGACGGATATACGTCTATTGCGAAGGATTATAAAATCAACATGGCATTTCATCAGGTGTTTTCTGCAAGTGCAAACAGTACATTTGAAGAATATACCAAGAATACACAGGCAATTAACGTCATTGCGCCTACCTGGTTCCGTTTGGAGGAAAACGGCAGCTTCGGAAGCATTGCCAGCAAGGATTATGTAGAGAAAGCACATGCCAAAGGAATGGAAGTGTGGGCTGTATTTACCGACGTGGATAAAAACGTTGATCTTGAAGCCATCTTTTCTACGGAAACCGGACGTGAATTTACCATCAGTCAGATGATGAATTATGTGAATGAATATAATCTGGATGGTATTAATATTGACTTTGAAACCGTAAAAGCCCCCGGTGGAGACGATTTTGTACAGTTCCTGAGAGAATTATCCATTCAGACCCATGCCGCGGGCGTGGTATTATCCGTTGACAATTATGCTCCCACGGCATCTACGGAGCACTATAACCGAAAGGAACAGGGGCTTGTTGCGGACTATGTTCTGATTATGGGTTATGATGAACACTGGGGCGGTTCTGATGTTGCAGGAAGTGTTGCATCCATCGATTTTGTAGAGGCAGGTATTCAGAATACCATCGCTCAGGGTGTGCCTGCGAATAAAATCATCAATGCAATTCCCTTTTATACGAGACTGTGGAAGATACAGGGCGGCGTTGTAAGCAGCGAAGCACTCGGTATGGATAAGGCAGAAAACTGGGTAAAGAATAACGGTGTTGAGGCCGTATGGGACAATCTTACCTGCCAGTATTATGCCGAGAAGCAGACTGATACCACAACCTATCAGATATGGCTGGAGGAAGAAGAATCCATCCAGACCAAGTTAAATGTCATGAATGCCAACGGTGTTGCCGGTGTGGCGGAATGGAAACTGGGCTTTGAGAGACCTGAAATATGGACGGTGATTCAGGCTTACGTGAACTCATAAGTATAAAATAAAATTGTGGCTAATATAGTGTAAAGAGGACACCCGCTTGCGAGGGTTGTATGCATCGAAACAGGATATTATCCACAATTTTTATTATTACGGGTTTATTTCTCGTATTTCTTATGCTTTTTTACTTAAAAGAGAAAGAGAAGCCGGAGGAAGAAATAAAGCAGGAAGAGATTACGGAACCGGAAGAAAAAAGCATCTATGAAGGTGCGGTTGTCGTAGTTGATCCGGGACATGGTGGGAAAGATCCCGGCAAAGTAGGAACAGCCGGCACTTTGGAAAAAGACATAAATCTTCTTATTGCCATGGAACTGAAGCCTCTTCTTGAAGAGGAGGGGATCACAGTGGTGATGACAAGGGAAGAGGATATCAGCCTGGGAAATACAGAGGCGGACAATGTAAAAATGGAGGACTTAAACGAAAGGGTGCGTCTGATCGACGGAAGCGGATGTCATCTTGCGGTGAGTATTCACCAGAACAGTTTTCAGGATAAGTCCGTGGCAGGCCCTCAGGTCTTTTATTATGAAGGAAGTGAAGGGGGAGAAACTGCTGCGAATGTGATGCAGCAGGCATTGAACCGGGAACTTTCCGTGCAGAGTCCCCGTAGCATAAAAGCAAACGGGGATTACTGGCTGTTGAAGAAAACAAAGGCAACTTTGGTGATTGCCGAGTGCGCTTTTTT
The DNA here is from genome assembly GCA_017473905.1 of Lachnospiraceae bacterium. Lineage (GTDB taxonomy): Bacteria > Bacillota > Clostridia > Lachnospirales > Lachnospiraceae > UBA3766. The sequence goes on from JAFUJA010000026.1 coordinate 11,380, forward strand.
GTCCAATCCGGAGGAAGAGAAACTTTTGAATGAGGAAGCTTACAGGGACAGGATTGCCTTGGCGCTAAAAGAGGGAATCCTGAAATATCTGGATGTGTCTTTCTCTTCGGAAGAAAATGTGATATACTGATATAATTGAGAGAAAGTCCGGGAGGTTTTCATGCAGACCAAAGTTGTGTTACAGGACGAAAAAAATATAGATTATGCGACCCTGAAAGAGGCGGGAGATATTATAAAAAAAGGTGGGCTTGTTGCCTTTCCTACAGAGACTGTGTACGGTCTGGGAGGAGATGCCCTGAATCCGGAATCTTCCAGAAAAATTTACGAAGCCAAGGGGCGCCCTTCTGACAATCCTTTGATTGTGCATGTTTGCGAAAAGGAAGATGTTGCCTTACTTACATCCTGCGTTTCAGAGGAAGCCAAGGCGGTAATGGAGGCATTCTGGCCGGGGCCGCTGACGATTATTTTGCCCAAATCGGACAAAGTTCCTTATGAGACCACGGGCGGTTTGGAAACCGTGGCAATCCGTATGCCTTCTCATGCCGTGGCTAGAGAGTTTATACGGGCAGCGGGAGGATATGTGGCTGCTCCCAGTGCCAATTTATCCGGACGTCCCAGTCCTACTCTTGCCTGCTATGTGCTGGAGGATATGGACGGCAGAATCGATATGATTTTAGATGGCGGAGACATCCCCATTGGACTGGAGTCCACCATTGTGGATTTGTCCGGGGACAAGCCGACACTTTTACGCCCGGGTGTTATCACACCGGACATGCTGGAAGAGGTGCTTGGAGAAGTGGAAATCGACCCTACCATTCTGGAGGGAAACAGTAAAGCACGTCCCAAGGCTCCCGGAATGAAATACCGCCATTATGCTCCTAAAGGGGACATGCTTCTCATAGAGGGCACATCCGAGAAGGTTGTGGAGGAAATCAACCGTTCTCTTGCAAAAGATAAGGAAGCCGGTATAAAAGCCGGAGTGATTGCCACCAGGGAAAATGCACCTTTTTATAATTCGGATATCGTAAAAATCCTTGGCGGAAAAGATGAGACCGATAAAATCGCCGCATCTTTGTACCGTTGTTTGCGGGAAATGGACGATGAAGGTGTGGAGAAAATATATTCCGAAAGTTTTACGACGGAAGGAATCGGACACGCGATTATGAACCGCCTTTTAAAAGCGGCAGGATATAAAAAAATAACATTATAACATGATTCAAACGGGAGGATGCAAAATGATAGCATTAGGATGTGACCACGGCGGTTACGATTTAAAAGAACTTGTAAAAAAACATCTGGAGGAGAAAGGATATACCTGCAAGGATTTTGGCTGCTATGATAAAAGTTCCTGCGATTATCCCAATCACGGCAGACCCGCAGCAGAAGCCGTAGCTTCCGGTGAATGCGAAAACGGCATTCTGATTTGTACCACCGGTATCGGTATGTCCATGGTAGGAAATAAAGTAAAAGGCGTGCGTGCGGCACTTTGTGCAGATTCTCTTTCCGCATCCCTTACCAGACAGCATAACAATGCAAATGTACTTGTTTTGGGTGCAGGGATTGTAGGACCTAATCTGGCATTGAACATCGTGGATACATTTTTAAACACAGACTTCTCCGGAGATGAAAGACACCAGAGAAGAATTGATTTGATTGAGCCGTAAAAAAGACGCGCACAAGCGTATATTATGTAAAAGAGGAAGACGCGTAAAACGCAGGAGGGTTACGAAATGAAGAGAGAAGACTATATCAGCTGGGATGAGTATTTTACGGGAATTGCAATGCTTTCCGGCATGCGTTCCAAGGATCCCAGTACACAGGTGGGAGCATGTATTGTAGACTCCAATAACAGAATTCTTTCCATGGGATACAACGGATTTCCCAATGGATGCTCGGACGATTTATTCCCCTGGGCAAGAGAAGGAAGTGAACTGGAAACCAAGTACCCCTTTGTTGCCCATAGTGAATTGAATGCGATTTTGAATTACAGAGGAGGCAATCTGGAAGGCTCCAAACTGTATGTAACCCTGTTTCCCTGTAATGAATGTGCCAAGGCAATTATTCAGGCGGGAATCAAAGAAGTAATTTATGACAGCAATAAGTACGAAGGTACCCCGTCTGTTGTGGCATCCATGCGTATGTTTGATGCGGCAGGTGTGAAATATCATCAATATAAGAGAAGCGGACGTACCATTACAATGGAACTGTAATCACGGTTTCCGTAAGAGGAGAAAAATGAAAAAGAACAAAGTAAAGCTTTTTCCCATTTTGTTGGCAGTGATTCTGATTACGGCCGCAATGCCTTACAAGCAGGTGTTTGCTACTTCGGCAGAGGAACGCCTTGCAGAAGCGGAAAGAGAAATGGAAAAACTGAAAAATGAAAAGGCAGCTATCGATAAGGAAAGAAATTCTGCAAAGGAAGACCTCGCAGGGCTGAATTATCAGCAGTCTTCCCTGAGACAACAGCTGGAAGAACTGAATACAGAGCTTATGGATACGGCTGAAGAGCTGGAAAAACTGGAAAAAGACATCGCCGCTAAGGAAGAAGAAGTAATTTTTACGGAAGCGGAGCTTGCGTATCATAAAGAGTTGGAAGAAGAACAGTATGATGCGATGCAAAACCGTATCCAGCACATGTATGAAAACGGGGACAACCTGTATCTGGAAATGCTTTTCGGAGCGGACAGCTTTGCCGAATTCATTAACATGACGGAATACCTGAACATGCTCAGCAAATATGATACGAATCTTTTGGAGGAGTATACCAGACAGAAAGAAGTTACCCAGGAAAAGGAAATTCTTGTCAAGGCGGAGCAGAAGGAGTTAGAAGTTTTAAAACAGCAGGCATTAAACGAAAGAGCACGTATTGACGGTCTGATTGAGAGTACTTCCTTAAAAATGGCGGATTATGCCGCCCAAATTGCAGACGCAAAGGACGAATTATCCGACATAGAGAAGGAACTGGCAGCGAAAGAAGATGAAATGGAAGAGCAGCAGGACGATATTGACCAGATTCGTCGTGAGATTGAATTGTCCAAGCTTTCCGCAGAGTCGGAGAAGAGGGATATTTCCGAGATTACCTTTGAAGAAGGTGACAGATATCTTCTTGCAAATCTCATTTATTGTGAAGCCGGTGGTGAACCCTATGAAGGTCAGGTGGCGGTAGGTGCCGTTGTGATTAACAGAGTGCTTTCTTCCGTTTTTCCTGATACTGTGTACAATGTTATTTATCAGAAAAAGCAGTTTTCTCCCGTTGGGAACGGACGCCTTGCGCTGGCACTTGCCCAGAATAAGGCAACAGAATCCTGCTACAAGGCAGCAGATGCGGCTATGGCAGGCTATTCCAATGTGGGATACAGGGTTTTCTTCAGAACCATTATTCCCGGTATTGAAGGCATTATTATAGGCAGACATATTTTTTATTAAAAAAGAAGCAGTTTGATTAAGGGGATAAGTCATTGGATTTGTCCCTTTTTAAATACTTTTGTGTAATGCTTATATAAATCATCAGAAGAACCGAAGGAATCTTCGGTAGTGGAAAGAATTCCGGCGGATAAAATGAGACAAATGATAAGACACGGAGAAAAGGATTGGAGAAAGTATAAAGATGGATTTGTTAATTAAAGTTTTGGTATGTTTTATAGCGGGAGCAGGAGCCGGTGTGGGAACAGGGTTTGCAGGAATGAGTGCAGCAGCAATTATCGGTCCTATGCTTATGACGTTTCTGGGTATTCCTGCGTATCATGCTATAGGAATTGGACTTATGAGTGATGTGCTGGCCAGTTCCGTAAGTGCGTGGACTTATAAAAAGAACGGGAATTTAGATGTGAAAAGAAGTATTTTGTTACTGATTTCCGTGTTAATTATGACAGCGGCAGGAAGTTATGTGGCAAGTTTTTTACCTGAAAAGACCATGGGTGGAACCATGCAGATTGCAATGATTATCATTGGATTGAGGTTCTTACTGAAACCGGTACAGACAACAAAGGAGAAGATGGAAGAGCAGAGTAAGAAAAGCAGAATTATTAAGTCGATTGTTGGTGGATCCGTGGTTGGTTTTATATGCGGAACTGTTGGCGCAGGTGGCGGCATGATGCTTTTGTTTGTGCTTACTTCTTTTTTGGGATATGAAATGCATATGGCTGTAGGAACCAGTGTGTTTATTATGGCATTTACGGCACTGACCGGTGGTATTAGTCATTTTGCCGTGGGAGGAATGCCGGATATTGTCAGTCTTGTGTTATGTGTCATGTTTACGTTTTTGTGGGCGAGAATTGCCGCAGTAATTGCAAATAAGGCATCAGCAAAAATCTTAAACAGAGTTGTTGGAGTTGTTATGATTGCCACCAGCATTGTCATCTTAACGGTCAATTACCTGAATTAAGGAGCGTCTCGTATAAAACGCAGGGTAGGTTTACGAGTATGTTTTACTTTTCGTATTTTTCCAACAATTGTTTATACTGAACAAAGTCCCCTCTGTAAATGGTGTTTAAAAGGGTATTGGTCCGCGTCAGGGCAGTGTAAAGCATTTCATCCGTAATGAGATGTTCTTTTGCGGCCAGGGCAAGCTCGTCCAAATCAAGAACCTTCAGACTGCCGTCGGGATAGAGCACCACATCTGCCAGCAGATCCACACTTGTGCAGGTGTTTGCGTCTTCGCTCCACTGATATTCCACAATGTCGCAGTACCAGTAAAGAAGAGAATTGTCGGCGCGATAAAATTTGCTCACCTTAATTCCTTCTTTCAGCATGTAAAGAGAATAACCGTGGTCCATATCCTTGCGGGGATTGATGGTTTTCCAACCGGTTACGATAAAATCATCTTCGCAGTGCAGAATGACATCGTCTTTTAGGCGGAGACACTCCGCAGGAATGAGTCGCTTACGATACAAAACAGGGTATTTCATAGGCATCCTTTCCTTTGCGCCGGCACTAGATACATTGCACAAAAAAAGTTTTTTTAGGTCTAAAACTTTGATGAAAAATTAACAAAAGCACTTCTTGGTCAAAATTCTACCGATTTCGACAAAAAAAGTCAATGGAAAACCGTGTTTTCCCTAGACATTAAATAAAAAAATGGGTATAATCTACTTCGGGAGGAGTGGATATTTAAGATGAATTCCGACAAGAAGAAAAAATCCGGCAGTATGGCAGAGATTTTTCGAATTTTAACATGTGTTACACAGTTTGGAATTTCCATGCTTGTGCCGATGGTTCTTTGTTTTCTGTTAGGTCTGTGGATCGACGGGAAACTTGAGACGTATATCTTTTCCATTCTCCTGTTTTTTGTGGGCGCAGCAGCCGGTGCAAGAAATGTTTACGCCCTTTTTAAAAAATATGCGGGAATAGATAAGGAGAAAGAGCAGTGACAAAGCCAAGCAACACTCTGGTTGAGTTGTGGATCGGAAATGGTGTGTTTGCCCTGGTAGCTCTTGCTGCAGGCATCTGGTTTCCGGAGAATAAAATTGCGTATGTCCTGGGCGTTTTGCTGGGTGCACTTATCAGCATGTATCTGGGATATCATATGGAACGAAGCATTCAGAGAGCTTTGAGTGCGGAAGGCGGTGCGGAACGGGTTATGCGGTTCTCGACACTTGTCAGATACGGGATGGTTTTACTTGTGATTATTATTTCCGTATACGTTTCTTTTTTGAACCCCATAGGTATTTTTATCGGGGTTATGGGTTTGAAGGTAGCGGCATATCTCCAGCCGTTTACACATAAAATAATGTCCCGCTTCCGCAAGGAAGAAGAGGACATAGAAGCAAAGTAAGGAGGTAAAAATATGGAACAGGGAATCCTGTTATCCACGGGAAGCGACATTGATTTTATGATACATGGCGTCTTCTCGTACAACCTTTTCGGACAAGAGGTCTGGATAACAACATCTCACGTTTGTTTGCTCATCGTGGTGCTTGTATTGCTTCTCTTTTTCATAGCCGGTGGAATGGTATTTCGTCGGGCCGAAGCAATTCCGGGACCGTTGCAGAACGTACTGGAAATGGCCGTTGAATTTTTAGACGGAATCGTAAGCAGTTCCATGGGGAAAAACGGAAAGGGGTTCCGTAATTATATTGGGGTACTTTTTATCTTTATCCTGTTTTCGAATATTTCAGGATTGTTCGGATTGAGACCTCCAACAGCGGATTATGGTGTAACCCTGCCCCTTGGTCTTTTAACATTCACACTGGTTCATGTAAATCAGTTCCGTTACAACTCGATACCGTCTATCTGGAAAGACGTGTGTTCACCGCTTCCGCCCTGGCTTCCGCTGTGGGCTCCCATCAACTTGATTGGTGAGATTGCGGTACCTATATCACTGTCATTGCGTCTTTTCGCAAACGTCCTTTCAGGAACGGTTATGATGGCACTTGTATATGGTTTGCTCCAGTGGTTCGCCACAGGATGGCCTGCAGTGTTACATGTATATTTCGATTTGTTCTCGGGAGCAATCCAGACATACGTATTCTGTATGCTGACGATGACGTATATTTCAAATGCAATCGGCGGCGAGGAATAACAAATGTGAATGCCTTTTAGGCGTGTTATACAGAAGATTAGACCTGACAAAGGTGACAATTTTATTTGGTAAAAAACTTATTTTAGGAGGATTTCAAAATGAATTTTGACGAGAATTTTATTTTAGGTTGTTCAGCAATTGGTGCAGGACTTGCGGTTATCGCAGGTATCGGACCCGGTGTCGGCCAGGGTATTGCAGCAGGTTATGGTGCAGCAGCAGTAGGTAGAAACCCCGGAGCACAGGGTAAGATCATGTCCACCATGCTCCTTGGACAGGCGGTTGCGGAAACAACAGGTTTGTACGGTTTGCTTATCGCATTCCTGTTATTATTCGTAAAACCTTTAATCTAGTAGGACTCCGTCCGATCATATCAAAGGCGTAAAAACGCTTAACTAATACCGGAGGGAGGCAGCAGTTTGAACACGATACAAGATATGAACTTCATATTGATGAGCGGCGAAATGTCCCGTCTGTTTGACCTGGACCTTCAGCTGTTACACGATTCTGTTCTGACTTTGATTGCAGTTTTCGTACTGTTTCTCGCAGGCTCCTTTTTCTTCTTTAATCCGGCTAGAAAGTTTCTGGAGAAGAGAAAACAGGGCATTGCAGATGATATTCAGGCAGCAAAGGATGACAAGGACGAGGCAGCTCGTTTGAAAGAAGAATATGAAGCGAAATTAAGCAATGTAGATGCACAGGTGCAGGAAATTCTTGCAGATGCACGTAAAAAAGCCCTTGCCAATGAAAATAAAATCATCGGTGAAGCCAAGGAAGAAGCAACACGTATTGTTGAACGGGCTAACCATGAAGCAGAGCTTGAAAAACAGAAAGTTGCCGATGAGGTAAAACAGGAAATGATTACCGTGGCAACTGCAATGGCAGGAAAAATTGTGGATGCTTCCATTGATGAAGCTACACAGAATCGCCTGATTGACGAAACATTGAAGGAAATGGGTGAAAGCACATGGCTAAGCTAGTTTCAAAAACATACGGAGATGCATTGTTTGCTCTTGCAGAAGAGCAGGGGATGGTCAACGTATTATTAGAAGAGGTTTCTGCTTTACAGGATGTGTTGAAAGAAAACCCGGAACTTGGCCGGCTGATTAATAATCCGAAAGTATCCAAAGAAGAAAGCATCGGCATTATTCGTGAGGTGTTCGGAGGTAAAATCAGTAAAGAGTTGATGGGCTTTCTGGAGTTACTTCTTCAGAAGGGTCGTTATGGCGAGGTTGAGAGTATCCTGGCATATTTTATCGAAACCGTAAAAGATGCGGAAGGCATTGGAAAAGCATATGTTACCACTGCCGTTGAATTGTCCGATAAGCAGAAAAAAGATGTGGAAGCAAGACTTCTCGCTACCACAAGTTATAAAAAAATTGAATGTGAGTTTGCTGTGGATTCTTCCTTAATCGGAGGAATGACCATTCGTATCAAAGACAGAGTGGTAGACAGCAGTATTCGTACAAAGCTGGAGAATATGGAGCGTGCGCTTTCCAATATTCAGCTGGCATAAAAATTTTTAAGAAAGGTGCGACAGGATCCATGAATTTAAGACCGGAAGAAATAAGTTCAGTGATTAAGGATCAGATCAAGAGATATGCTGATCGTCTGGAAGTATCAGATGTTGGTACTGTTATCCAGGTGGCAGACGGTATTGCCCGTGTACACGGCCTTGATAATGCAATGCAGGGTGAACTTCTCGAGTTCCCCGGCGAAGTGTACGGAATGGTAATGAATCTTGAAGAAGATAATGTTGGTGCCGTACTTCTGGGAAATCAGAAGAGCATCAGCGAAGGCGATGTTGTTAAAACAACAGGCCGCGTGGTTGAAGTTCCCGTTGGAGATGCCATGCTGGGCCGTGTTGTAAATGCTTTGGGACAGCCTATTGACGGCAAGGGACCCATTGCTACCACGAAATATCGTCAGATTGAAAGAGTAGCATCCGGTGTTATCACACGTAAGTCCGTTGATACACCGTTACAGACCGGTATTAAGGCGATTGACTCCATGGTGCCCATCGGAAGAGGACAGCGAGAGTTGATTATCGGCGACAGACAGACCGGTAAAACTGCAATTGCAATTGATACCATTATTAACCAGAAGGGCCAGAATGTAAAATGTATTTACGTTGCAATCGGCCAGAAGGCTTCCACTGTAGCAACAATTGTTAAAACTTTGGAAGAGTATGGTGCAATGGCATACACCACCGTTGTAGCATCTACCGCAAGTGAGCTTGCTCCTTTGCAGTATATTGCTCCTTATGCAGGATGTGCTATCGGTGAAGAATGGATGGAGAACGGAGAAGACGTACTTGTTATCTATGATGACTTAAGTAAGCACGCAACCGCTTACCGTACACTTTCCCTGCTCTTAAGAAGACCCCCCGGACGTGAAGCTTACCCCGGTGACGTTTTCTATCTCCACTCAAGACTTCTTGAGAGAGCGGCACGTATGAGTGAAGAATACGGCGGTGGTTCCCTGACTGCGCTTCCCATTATCGAAACACAGGCTGGCGACGTTTCCGCATATATCCCTACTAACGTAATTTCTATTACGGACGGTCAGATTTATCTTGAGACAGAAATGTTTAACTCCGGTTTCAGACCGGCTGTTAATGCAGGTCTTTCCGTATCCCGAGTTGGTGGTGCGGCACAGATTAAGGCAATGAAAAAGATTGCAGCTCCTATTCGTGTGGAACTTGCACAGTATCGTGAACTTGCGGCATTTGCCCAGTTTGGTTCCGAGCTTGATGACGATACCAAGGAGAAGCTTGCACAGGGTGAAAGAATCAAAGAGATTTTAAAACAGCCCCAGTACAAGCCCATGGCGGTAGAATATCAGGTAATTATTATCTTCGTTGCAACAAGAAAATATCTGTTGGATATTGCTGTATCCGATATTACCAGATTCGAATCTGAGTTCTTTGAGTTCCTGGATACCAAGTATCCCGAAATTCCTCAGGGAATCAGAGAAGAAAAGGTTATTTCCGATGAAAACGAAGGCAAGCTGATTGCAGCCATTGAAGAATTCAAAAAAGAATTCGTTGCAGGTTTGAAGTAAAAGGTTTCTGACAAAAAACAAATCGGAGGATTGGTTTTATGGCCTCAATGAGAGATATCAAAAGGCGCAGAACCAGTGTGCAGAGTACGCAGCAGATTACCAAGGCGATGAAGCTTGTTTCCACGGTAAAACTCCAGCGTGCAAAAACGCGGGCGATGCAGTCGAAAACATATTTTAACAGTATGTATCAGACCGTAACGAATCTTCTTGCAAAAGCAAAGGGCACAGCCAGTATTTATACGGATGTGCAGCCCTCTCCCCGTAAAGCGGTTATAGTTCTTACTTCCAACAGAGGACTTGCCGGCGGGTATAACTCCAATGTTGTAAAAATGGTTATGCAGAGCGGAATTTCGCAGGAAGATGCAGATATTTATGCAATCGGTCGAAAAGGTCGGGAAGCTTTGGAACGTCGCGGGTACACCATTCGCGAAGATTTCTCGGAGCTTGCGGACGAATTTGAATATGCAGATGCGATTAAGGTAAGCAATCAGGTTATGAAATCTTATGAGGCAGGAGAAGTTGGTGAGGTTTATCTGGCATATACCAATTTTAAAAATACGGTTAGCCATGTTCCCACTTTATTGAAACTTCTTCCTATTTTACCTGAGGATACACAGGAAGAATCTGTAGACGATGGTCTTATGATGAATTTCGAACCTCAGGATGAAGAAGCTTTGAAGATGATTATTCCCAAGTACGTATCCAGCTTACTGCACGGAGCACTTGTAGAGGCTCTTGCCAGTGAAAACGGTGCCAGAATGCAGGCGATGGATAATGCAACCAATAATGCGGAAGAAATGATTGAAGGCTTGACGCTGAAGTACAACAGAGCAAGACAGGGCTCCATTACACAGGAATTAACGGAAATTATTGCCGGCGCGGAAGCGATTTCCTAGTGTTTCCCTCTTGTAAATTAAAGATGAGCATCGTAAAGATGCTATGGAGGATAGAAAATGGCAAATATAGGAAAGATCACACAGATTATCGGTGCGGTTCTGGATATTAAGTTTGCAGAAAACTGCCTTCCTGAAATCAATGAAGCAATTAAAATTCAGATGAAGGACGGCAAAGAGCTGGTTGTGGAAGTTGCACAGCATCTTGGTGATGATACCGTAAGATGTATTGCGATGGGTCCTACCGATGGTTTGGTACGTGGTATGGATGCGGTTGCAACCGGAGCTCCCATTTCTGTACCGGTAGGCGAAAATACCCTTGGACGTATTTTCAACGTTCTGGGTAATCCCATTGATAATAAGCCTGCTCCCGAGGGTGTTACCTATGAACCTATTCATAGAGCGGCTCCTGAATTCGCAGAGCAGTCTACAGCAACAGAACTTCTTGAAACAGGTATCAAGGTCGTTGACTTACTTTGCCCTTACCAGAAGGGTGGTAAAATCGGTCTGTTCGGTGGTGCCGGTGTAGGTAAAACCGTATTGATTCAGGAGTTGATTCGTAACATTGCTACAGAGCACGGCGGTTATTCCGTATTTACCGGTGTAGGTGAGCGTACCCGTGAGGGTAATGACCTTTACCATGAAATGCAGGAATCCGGTGTTATTGACAAAACAACCATGGTATTCGGTCAGATGAACGAACCCCCCGGAGCACGTATGAGAGTAGGTCTTACGGGTCTTACCATGGCGGAATATTTCCGTGATAAGGGTGGAAAGGACGTGTTGCTTTTCATTGACAACATTTTCCGTTTTACCCAGGCCGGTTCAGAAGTGTCTGCGCTTCTTGGACGTATGCCTTCAGCGGTAGGTTATCAGCCCACACTCCAGACGGAAATGGGTGCTCTTCAGGAGCGTATTACATCCACAAAGAACGGTTCCATTACTTCCGTTCAGGCTGTATATGTACCTGCGGACGACTTAACTGACCCCGCTCCCGCTACAACATTCGCTCACTTGGATGCTACCACCGTATTATCCCGTTCCATCGTAGAACTTGGTATTTATCCTGCGGTAGATCCTCTTGAATCTACTTCAAGAATTCTGGATCCCCGTATTCTCGGTGTGGAGCATTACAATGTAGCCAGAGGTGTACAGGAAATTCTTCAGAAGTATAAAGAATTGCAGGATATCATCGCAATTCTTGGTATGGACGAATTGTCCGAAGAAGACAAGCTCCTTGTAAGCCGTGCGAGAAAGGTGCAGAGATTCCTTTCACAGCCTTTCTTCGTTGCCGGACAGTTTACCGGTTTGGAAGGTAAGTATGTACCTGTTGCAGAAACCATTCGTGGTTTCAAGGAAATTCTGGAAGGTAAGCATGACAGCATTCCTGAAGGTTATTTCTTAAATGCAGGTGGTATTGATGAGGTTGTTGCAAGAGCAAACGCTAAGAACTAGGAATGGTGAACGAGAATGAGCGATAGTAATCTTTTTGAGTTAAAAATCATTACACCGGAGCGTGTTTTTTATGAAGGACAGGTTTCTATGGTGGAGTTCAATACCACAGAAGGTGAAATCGGTATTTATAAAATGCACATTCCTACCACGGTAATTATTGAACCGGGCATTCTGACCATTACAGAGCCGGAAGGACCTAAAAATGCTGCTCTTCATGCAGGATTTGCGGAAATTCTTCCTGAAAAAGTAACCATTCTTGCGGAAATTGTGGAATGGCCTTCTGAAATTGATTTGGAAAGAGCAGAAAAAGCAAAATCCCGTGCAGAGGAACGTCTCTCACATAAGGAAAGCAGTCTGGATGTTCAGAGAGCCAATATTGCATTGCGTAAAGCAATTTGCAGAATCAATACATTGAAATAATGCTGAAAAAGGTGTAGTATATTTTCTTACTGCACCTTTTACAATTTTAGGGCTTGCGCCTAAAATTGTAAAACGTGAAAAAGATGCCCATACGGGCGAGGAAGGTTGCGCAGCAACCTTCCGATACAATTTTAGGGCTAGCGCCTAAAATTGTAAAACGTGAAAAGATGCCCATGCGGGCGAGGAAGGTTGCGCAGCAACCTTCTGATACAATTTCCGGGCTTGCTCCCTAAAATTGTAAAACGTGAAAAAGATGCCCATGCGGGCAGGGAAGGTTGCCCCGGTAAGGCAGAAAGGAACAGACATGGAGAAACAGTGGATTGAGTTTGGTATAAAAATAGAACAGCGTTTAAATGAGACCTTGCATGAGGCAATTGTCAGCAATCCGCGAAAGTCTTCCGATTCGGAGATAAGTAAGATTAAAATCCGTCCCGTTGCCCTGAAAAACAAATTAAAGTTCCAGGCCAGTATTTATAAAGGGAAACAGGTGCTTCATGAAAATTATGAGGCAAAAGCCTTGAAAGAACAGCTCGCCCTCTGGTTGCAGAATGATTTTAAGCAGTTGGAAATGTTTAACGGAAAAGGGTGTCTGATTTGTCTTTCCGGCAAGAAGGGAAACCTCACCATGAAGGAAAAAGGTGAACTTCCTAAAACCGCGGAACCTGCAGAAGGCAGAATTGAAAGTATAAAACTGGAAAAATTTGCCCATAATAGACATAAGAATTATATTTTAAAAGAAGACATACCTGTTCCTTTTCTGATTGATTTAAAGGTTCAGACTTCCCAGGGAAAGATTGTACATGCGTCTTATGATAAATTTAAGCAGATTAACAGATTTCTGGAATTTGTGGAAGATATCATGCCTTGTTTTGATGACAGGGATGTAATACGAATTTTAGATTTTGGCTGCGGTAAATCCTATTTAACATTTGCACTATACCATTACTTTCATGTAATATGTAAAAGAAATGTGGAAATTACCGGACTGGATTTGAAGAAGGATGTTATTGAAAATTGTAATCGTCTGGCTAAAAAATACGGCTATGACAAACTGCAGTTTTTGGTGGGAGATATAAAAGATTACGAAAGTTTTCAGGATGTGGATCTTGTGGTAACCCTGCATGCCTGCGACGTGGCAACGGATTATGCGCTGCACAAGGCGATTAACTGGAATGCAAAAGCCATTCTTTCCGTACCCTGTTGTCATCATGAACTAAATCCACGCCTGAATAACGCCGATTTGGCGCCCATGCTGGAATATGGAATTGTCAGGGACAGATTTGCTTCCCTTGCCACGGATACGCTCCGTGCCATTATTTTAGAAAAATACGGCTATGAAACCCAGCTGTTGGAATTTATAGATATGACCCATACACCTAAAAATATTTTGGTCAGAGGTGTAAAAAGAAAGAAAATGCTTTCTGCGGCAAAGCAGGAGGCCATCATAAAAAAAGAAGAAGAATTCTCCCGGTTTCTGGGGGCAAAGATTACCCTGCAGAAACTTTTAGAGGAGGGAAAGGAGTAGGATAAAATGAAACAGGCCATTAAAGTCGGAGTATGTATTCTGGTGTTCTTTTTAGCATTGTTGGGATTCAGTTTTATATTGAACCGGGGAAATACCAGCATGACCGCTGAGATGGCGGAAGCGACTTATCCTACTGCTGCTTTTTTATACGGGGAACAGTTGTTAAATCCTATGGAAGGATATGCCAGTCGTCGGGACACCTCTTATATGCGACCGCCGGTGACTCCTTTACAACCCGGACGAAAACTGACGTTTTGTATCAATACCTACGGCCGGGAAATCTCCGGTATCGGGTATGAGGTTAGAAATATTTCCGGTGACCGTCTGGTGGAAAAAACAGAGCTGACATCTTTCCGGGAAGAGGATGATAAAATCACGGTTGAGTTCTCCATAAAAGATTTGATTGAGGAAAACAGTGAATATTCCATGGTAATGATTTTGACCATGGAAGACGGGAAAGAAATTTATTATTATTCCCGTATTATGTCTGCGGAAAGCTATTATCCCTGGGAAAAAATCAAATTTGCCCGGGAATTTTCCGATAAAACTTTTGAAAACGAAGAAACCGCTCAGGCAATCTCCATGTATCTGGAAAGCGATTCTACAGGAGATAATACCAATTATCAGTATGTAAATATTCATAGTTCGTTTGACATGATAACCTGGGGAGACTTGCCGGTTGAGAAGGAGAGTGAAGTGGCAATCAGCCTGGAAGAACTTGCTGAAACAACGGCAACCTTGCGGGTGGAATATCTTGCGTCCCTTCCGGACGGTAAGGAAACAGATTATTTTAATGTAACGGAGTTTTATCGTTTGCGAAAAGGAACGGAGCGAATGTACCTTTTGGATTTCGAAAGGGAAATGAACCAGATTTTTATGGAAAGCAACCGTTCTTTTTACGGAGATAAAATCATGCTGGGAATTACGGATGCAGAAATTTCCATAAAAGAAAGCGAAGGAGGAAATCATTTTGCATTCATCAAAGAAGGGGCTTTGTATGCCTGCAATATTGTAAATAACAGCTGCGCAAGGGTATTTTCTTTTTATGATGAAAAGAATTGGGATGCCCGTACCAGAAATAAAAAGCATGGCATTAAAATCCTGAATATGGATGAAACGGGGAACATTACCTTCCTTGTTTACGGCTATATGAGCCGTGGCAGCCACGAAGGGGAGCTTGGCCTTCTTGTATACGCCTATGACGGAGTAAAAAACACTCTGGAGGAAAGCGTTTTTATTCCCTACGATAAGTCTTACGAACTTCTTCGCAATAATGTGCAGCGACTTGCATACTTAAATGGGGAAAATGAACTGTTTCTGTTTCTGGAGGGAACCATTTTCGGCATTAGTCTTGCGGAGGGAAGTTACCGGCCTGTGGCAGAGGGACTGACGGAGCAGACCCTGAAAGTCTCCGGAGGAGATACCAGAATTGTATGGCAGAACGGCGAGGATCCGTATGATGCAAAGGAAATGATTCTTTTTGATTTAGACAGTAAGCAGGTAACCGAAATCAAGGCGGAAAGCAATGAGCGCATTATGCCTCTTGGTTTTATGGGGGAGGATTTGATATACGGAATTGCCCGTAAGGAAGATATCAGGATTCATCCCTCCGGTGAAGTTACTTTTCCCATGTATGTGGTAAATATCCGGGATGAAAGAGGAGAAATCATTAAAAGCTACTCTCAGGAAGATTTGTATGTAACCGGATGTACCATGGAAGAGAACCTGATTACCTTACAACGTGTAAAACGTGTGGGAGAGCAGTTTGATGATGCCACGCCGGATTCCATCATGAATAATCAGACGGTGGCCGGCAGTAAAAACAGGGTTGAAGTGGTTGCTACCGAGAATCTTAAAAAAATAGTTCAGATAGCCATGCGGGGTGAAATGAAAGATAAAACCATAAAATATATGGCACCACAGGAAGTTTTATATGAAGGCGGAAGAACGGTAGCTCCGGAAGTATTTTCGGAACGTGATAATTACTATGTTTACAGTAAGGGTGACGTAATAGGGGTTTATTCAAGACCTTCTCCTGCCATCCGTCTGGCTTATGAAACGGCGGGGGTTGTTGTGAACGATGCCGGAGAGTATGTGTGGATCAAAGGCAATACCGCCACCAAAAATCAGATTATGAAAATCGCAGGAACTAAAGTGGGAGAAGAAAATACCACCCTTGCGGTTTGTCTGGAGACAATCTTAAATTATGAAGGATTTTCTACGGATGTACAGACTTATCTGGATTCCGGGGAAACTGCCATGGAAATTCTGGGCAGGATGCTTCCTCATAAAAGAATTCTGGATCTGACCGGCTGTAATCTGGAATCCATGTTATATTATCTGGATAAGGATATTCCCGTACTTGCGTCTTCCGATGACGGAAATGCAGTCCTTCTGGTGGGATACAACGAATTAAACACGGTCTGGATGAATCCTAAAACAGGAACCGTATATAAAGTAGGCATGAAAGATTCCACGAAATACTTTGAGGAAAACGGCAATAACTTTATTACGTATATTGATGAAAAGAAGAATTAAAAAACGTTCCGGCATTACGCCGGAACGTTTTTAGTCTTTGTCCATCTCGTCCAAAAGTGCAATTTTAATATCATACAGCTTGCCGGAGAGGTCCACATAAACCTTGTGGGGATTGGCGAAACGTCTGGTTTCGTCCCACAGGGTATTTAATTCTTTGGTACAGTAATCCCTGATTTCCATAACCTTGGGAGAAGTATATACACATTCTCCGTTTACAAATACGGGAACCATCAATTCTCGAATGATAAAAGTGCCGGGCTTTAAGCGGGTCTTTTTCCAGGGTTCATCGGGGTCAAATAAAAGAATAAAGTCATCTTCCGTAAAAGTTTCATCTGCCAGACAGATTAAATCAGCTTTTAATTTACCGCTTTCCTTTTCGTAAATGCGGTAAATTTTTTTGTTTCCGGGATTGGTAATCTTGGCGCTGTTTTCGGATAACTTAATCTTGGGAATGAAGTGTCCGTCAGCATCTTTTATGGCGGCAAGCTTATAAACGCCGCCGAATGCGGGATTGTCCGCAGAAGTAATTAAATTGGTTCCTACGCCCCAGGAAGTAATGGTTGCGCCCTGCAGTTTTAGGCTTTCAATCAGGTATTCATCCAAGTCGCTGGAGGCGGAAATAACTGCATTGGGAAAACCGGCTTCATCCAGCATTTTACGTGCTTTTTTAGACATATAGGCAAGGTCGCCGCTGTCCAAACGGATGCCGTGGTAACCGAGCTGAATTCCTGCTTCCTCCATTTCGCGGAATACGCGGATGGCATTGGGAATACCGGATTTTAAGGTATCATAAGTGTCCACCAGAAGAATACATGCCTGGGGGTATAAATTGGCATAGGTTTTGAATGCGGTATACTCATCCGGAAAACTCATAATCCAGCTGTGGGCATGGGTTCCTTTGACGGGAACATCAAAAAGCTGTCCGCAGAGTACGTTTGAAGTGCCGACACATCCTCCGATCATGGCAGCTCTGGCACCGTAAGTTCCTGCGTCAGGACCCTGGGCACGGCGAAGACCGAATTCCATAACTCCGTCCCCCTTTGCCGCATAAACGACGCGGGATGCCTTGGTTGCAATCAGGCTCTGATGATTGATAATATTCAAAATTGCTGTTTCCACAAGCTGGGCTTCCATGATGGGCGCAATGACTTTTAAAAGGGGCTCCTTGGGGAAAACCACGGTTCCTTCGGGTACTGCATAAATATCTCCCGTAAACCGGAATGTGCTTAAATAATCAAGGAAATCCCCGTCAAAAATTCCAAGTCCTGCAAGATAGTCAATATCTTCCTTTTCAAATTTTAATTCTTTTATGTATTGGATGACCTGCTCTAAGCCGGCGGCAATTGCATAGCCTCCTTCACTGGGATTTTTACGGTAAAACATGTCAAACACAACGGTCTGGCGGCTGTTACTTTTAAAATATCCCTGCATCATGGTCAGTTCATACAGGTCTGTTAAAAGAGTTAAATTCTGTCTGTCCATGTATTTTGTCTTCCTTTCCGTTTTTTTGGAAATTCCTATGAGGTAACTATACACTTTTAAGAGTGGAAAATCAAATCTTTTATATTTCTTACAAATCCGTGTTTCTCCTTTGGTAGAACGGGGCGGGAACATTGATTTTTTCTTGACAAGGAATGGCTGTAATTATAAAATATTTGTAACTGCGTCCAGGTGATATTTTCCTGTAACGCATAAAATCCCAAAAGGAAGAAGCCTAGATTTTGTAAAAATGGTTTTTTTGCCACAATGGAAGCATGAGTAAGGAAAGGAGTACATATCATGTACAACAAAGTTTCAACGGATTTGAATTTCGTGCAGCGTGAAAAAGAGATAGAGAATTTCTGGAAAGAGAATGATATTTTCCGTAAAAGTATGGAGAACCGTAAGGAAGGTGAAACTTATACCTTTTATGACGGCCCCCCTACCGCAAACGGTAAGCCTCATATCGGTCACGTTTTAACCCGTGTTATTAAGGACATGATTCCCCGCTACAGAACCATGAAAGGATATATGGTTCCCCGTAAGGCCGGCTGGGATACTCATGGACTTCCTGTAGAAATTGAAGTTGAAAAGCTTCTTGGTCTTGACGGTAAGGAACAGATTGAAGAGTACGGCCTTGAGCCTTTTATCGGCAAGTGTAAGGAAAGCGTTTGGAAATACAAAGGAATGTGGGAGGATTTCTCCGGTACCGTTGGCTTCTGGGCTGATATGGACGACCCTTATGTAACATACCATGATGATTTTATCGAATCCGAATGGTGGGCTTTAAAAGAAATCTGGAACAAAGGCCTTTTATACAAAGGTTTTAAAATTGTACCCTATTGCCCCCGTTGCGGAACCTCTCTTTCTTCCCACGAAGTGGCACAGGGCTATAAGGATGTAAAAGAACGTTCAGCCATTGCACGTTTTAAGGTAAAAGGAGAAGATGCGTACATCCTTGCATGGACAACAACTCCCTGGACATTACCCTCCAACGTGGCACTTTGCGTAAACCCTAATGAGGAGTACTGCAAGGTAAAAGCTGCAGACGGCAATGTATATTACATGGCAAAAGCTCTTCTTGATACCATTCTCGGAAGACTGGCAGAAGAAGGAAAACCTGCATACGAAATCCTTGAAACCTATATCGGTAAAGATTTGGAATACAAAGAATATGAGCCTTTATTCAACCATGCGGTTGAAATCTGCGAGAAGCAGAATAAGAAGGCGTTTTTCGTAACCTGTGATACCTACGTAACATTGACAGACGGTACAGGTGTTGTACATATTGCACCTGCATTCGGTGAAGATGATGCTAACGTGGGACGTAACTATGATTTACCCTTCGTACAGCTTGTAGATTCCAAGGGTGAAATGACCAAGGAAACTCCCTGGGCAGGAACTTTCTGTAAAGATGCGGACAAGCTTGTACTTGTAGAACTTGAAAAGAACGGTCTTCTTTATGATGCACCTAAGTTTGAACACAGCTATCCTCACTGCTGGAGATGTGATACTCCGTTGATTTACTACGCACGTGAGTCATGGTTCATTAAGATGACTGCCGTAAAAGAAGACTTAATCCGTAACAATAACACCATTAACTGGATTCCCGAGTCCATCGGTAAAGGCCGTTTCGGTGACTGGCTTGAAAATATTCAGGACTGGGGTATTTCCCGTAACCGTTACTGGGGAACACCGCTGAATATCTGGGAATGTAGCGAATGTGGTCACATGCACTCCATCGGAAGCCGTGAGGAATTAAAATCCTTAAGCAATAATTATCCGGAAGGCGGCGTGGAACTTCACAGACCGTTTATTGATGAAGTAACCTTCCCCTGCGAGACGTGTGGCGGTACCATGAAGCGTGTATCCGAAGTAATTGACTGTTGGTTTGACTCCGGCGCAATGCCCTTCGCACAGCATCATTATCCCTTCGAAAACAAAGAGAAGTTTGAGGCACAGTTCCCTGCTCAGTTTATTTCTGAGGCAGTTGACCAGACCAGAGGATGGTTCTATTCCCTTTTGGCAGAGTCTACTCTGTTGTTCAACAAGGCTCCTTACGAAAACGTTATTGTTTTAGGACATGTACAGGATGAAAACGGACAGAAGATGAGTAAGTCCAAGGGAAATGCGGTAGATCCTTTTGATGCACTTCAGACCTATGGTGCAGATGCTATCCGTTGGTACTTCTACATTAACTCCGCACCCTGGTTACCGAACCGTTTCCACGGCAAGGCGGTACAGGAAGGACAGCGTAAGTTTATGGGTACTCTTTGGAATACCTACGCATTCTTTGTTTTATATGCCAACATTGACAATTTCGATGCAACCAAATATACATTGGAATACGATAAATTAACGGTAATGGATAAGTGGCTTCTTTCCAAGATGAATTCCGTAATCAAGGAAGTAGATGATGACCTTTCCAACTACCGTATTCCCGAAGCTG
Organism: Lachnospiraceae bacterium; assembly: GCA_017473905.1. Classification (GTDB taxonomy): domain Bacteria; phylum Bacillota; class Clostridia; order Lachnospirales; family Lachnospiraceae; genus UBA3766. Next base: position 31,719 of record JAFUJA010000026.1, read on the forward strand.
CAAGAGCATTGCAGGAATTTGTGGATGAAATGAGTAACTGGTATGTACGCCGCGGACGTGAACGTTTCTGGGCTAAGGGCATGGAGCAGGATAAGATTAATGCATACATGACCCTTTACACTGCTCTTGTAACCGTATCCAAAGTGGCTGCACCTATGATTCCTTTTATGACAGAACAGATTTACCGCAATCTGGTTTGCAGCATTGATGCAAGCGCACCGGAAAGTATCCATTTATGTGACTTCCCTGTTGCGGATGAATCCATGATTGACAAGAAACTGGAAGAAGATATGGATGCAGTTTTAAAGACCGTTGTTCTTGGTCGTGCCTGCAGAAATACCGCAAATATCAAGAACCGCCAGCCTATTGCTACCATGTTTGTAAAAGCACCCTTCGCACTGGGTGAGTTCTATCAGGAAATCATCGAAGATGAGTTAAATGTGAAGAAGGTGGTATTTACCGATGAGGTAAGAGAATTTACCACATACACCTTCAAACCCCAGCTTCGTACCGTGGGTCCTAAGTACGGCAAGCAGCTTGGCGGCATCCAGAAGTATTTAGGCAGCGTGGATGGCAATGACGCCATAGATATTTTAAAAGAAAAAGGTGCGTTGACCTTTGATGTGGACGGAACGGAAGTATCTCTTGCAGAAGAAGACCTTCTTATCGATATGAAGCAGAAAGAGGGCTATGTAACAGAGGCGGATGCAACCGTAACCGTTATCTTGGATACAAATCTTACTCCCGAGCTTTTGGAAGAAGGTTTCATGTATGAAGTTATCAGTAAAATCCAGACCATGAGAAAGGATTGTGATTTTGAGGTAATGGATCACATCCGTGTATATCTGGAAGGAAACGATAAGATTGCCGAAATCGTAAAGAAAAACGAAAAGGCTATTTCCGAAAAGGTACTTGCAGACGAAGTCCTTTACGGTGCAACCTGTGATACATCCAAGGAATGGAATGTAAACGGTGAAGATATTAAGATTGGTGTTTGCAGAATCTAAAAAGAAACAGGAGGGGTCCTGTTGAAAAGCATCAAAGCGTAGTGTTGCCGGTTTTTTCCGGCAGGGGGCAGATAAAAACACGAACGGAGGATGAATTATGGCAAACAAAAAGGAAACTGAAAAGAAAACAACAGCCACAAAAACAGCGGGTGCAAAAGCAAGCAGCAAGAAAGCTGTTCCGGCAGCTGCAGCGGAACGTAAATTCCGTTTTGACAAGGAGCTTTTTAAGCGTAGTGTTTTATACAATGTGAAGACCTTGTACCGCCAGACCATGGAAGAAGCTACCCAGCAGCAGATTTTTCAGGCTGTATCTTATGCAATCAAAGACCAGATTGTTGACAACTGGTTAAAAACCCAGGAAGCATACGAGAAAGAAGATCCTAAGACAGTATATTATCTTTCCATGGAGTTCCTTATGGGACGTGCCCTTGGCAACAATATGATTAACCTTATGGCTTACAATGACGTAAAAGAGGCATTGGAAGAGCTGGGTGTGGATATTAATGTTATCGAAGATCAGGAGCCGGATGCAGCACTGGGTAATGGTGGTCTTGGCCGTCTTGCTGCCTGCTTCTTAGACTCTTTAGCAACCCTCGGATATTCCGCTTACGGTTGCGGTATCCGTTACCGTTACGGTATGTTCAAGCAGGAAATCAGAGACGGTTATCAGGTGGAGGTTCCCGATAACTGGCTTGCTGACGGAAATCCCTTCGAATTACGCCGTCCTGAATACACCAAAGAAGTGCGTTTCGGCGGATATGTGAATGTAAGAGTGGACGAAAACGGCAGAAGCAACTACTATCAGGAAGGTTACCAGGCTGTAAAAGCAATTCCCTATGACCTTCCCATCGTAGGTTACGGAAACGGCATCGTAAATACACTTCGTATCTGGGATGCGGCTCCCATCGACTGCTTCCGTCTGGATTCCTTTGATAAGGGTGATTACCAGAAGGCAGTAGAACAGGAGAACCTTGCAAGAAACATCGTAGAGGTTCTTTATCCCAACGATAACCACTATGCAGGTAAGGAATTACGTTTAAAACAGCAGTATTTCTTTATCTCTGCGTCCGTCCAGGAAGCAGTGGAGAAGTATTTAAGAAATCACGATGATATTCGTAAATTCCACGAGAAAGTAACGTTCCAGTTAAACGATACCCATCCTACCGTTGCAATCGCTGAACTGATGCGTATTTTAATGGATGAGCATTATCTTACATGGGACGAAGCATGGGAAGTAACCACAAAGACCTGTGCATATACAAACCATACCATTATGTCTGAAGCTTTGGAGAAGTGGCCTATCGAACTTTTTAGTCGTCTTCTTCCCAGAATCTACCAGATTATTGAAGAAATCAACAGAAGATTCATTGAACAGATTCAGGCTGCTTATCCCGGAAATCAGGATAAAATCAGTAAAATGGCTATCATTTATGACGGTCAGGTTAAAATGGCACACCTTGCAATCGTTGCAGGTTACTCCGTAAACGGTGTTGCAAGACTTCATACTGAAATCCTTAAGAATCAGGAGCTTCGCGACTTTTATGAGATGATGCCGGATAAGTTTAACAACAAGACAAACGGTATCACCCAGAGAAGATTCCTTCTTCACGGTAATCCTCTCCTTGCTGACTGGGTAACCGCTCATGTAGGCGATGACTGGATTACAGATCTTCCCAAGATTGCAGGCCTTAAGGTATATGCATCAGATAAAAAGGCACAGGCTGAGTTCATGAACATTAAGTATCAGAACAAGGTTCGTCTTGCGAAATATATCCTTGAACACAACGGAATTGAAGTGGATCCCCGCTCCATTTTCGATGTTCAGGTTAAGAGATTGCATGAATATAAGCGTCAGCTTTTAAATATTTTACATGTAATGTATCTGTACAATGAGTTAAAAGAGCATCCCAACATGGAATTCTACCCCAGAACCTTCATCTTCGGTGCAAAGGCTGCGGCAGGATACCGGAATGCAAAGTTAACCATTAAATTAATCAATGCGGTAGCGGATGTTATCAACAACGATAAGTCCATTAACGGTAAAATCAAAGTTGTTTTCATCGAAAACTATCGCGTATCCAATGCAGAGCTTATTTTTGCGGCAGCAGACGTTTCCGAGCAGATTTCCACCGCAAGTAAGGAAGCAAGCGGTACCGGTAACATGAAGTTTATGTTAAACGGTGCGTTGACCATTGGAACCATGGACGGTGCTAATGTGGAAATCGTGGAAGAAGTAGGCGAAGAGAATGCATTTATCTTCGGTCTTTCCTCTGATGAAGTTATCCGCTATGAAAATCAGGGCGGCTACAATCCTATGGAAATCTTCAACAACGATGCAGATATCCGCAAAGTGCTGATGCAGTTAATCAACGGAACATACTCTCCCGATGATACGGAGCGTTTCCGTCATCTGTATAACTCTCTTTTAAATACCGAGAGTACATCAAAAGCAGATACTTATTTTATTTTAAAAGACTTCAGATCCTACGCAGAAGCACAGAAGCGTGTGGGTGAAGCATATATGGATGAGGAACGCTGGGCAGAAAGCGCTATTTTAAACGTGGCATGCAGCGGCAAATTTACCTCTGACAGAACTATCCAGCAGTATGTGGATGAAATCTGGAAACTGGACAAGGTTGTATTGTAGGAGGATTGAAATGATTCAGTTAAGCAAAGGCGGCGCCTACCTCATTAACGGAAGCGAACTTATCGCAGACGGTCCTGAGGCACTGGCAGAAGTTGCCGCTAAAACAGGTAAAAATATTACAAAAGAAGAAGCTGTGAAACAGACGATTGCTTACGGTATTCTGGAAGCGCACAACACTTCCGACAACATGGATAAGCTGAAAATCCGTTTTGATAAGCTTACATCCCATGACATTACTTTTGTTGGTATTATTCAGACCGCACGTGCATCAGGACTTGAGAAGTTCCCCATGCCTTACGTGCTTACCAACTGCCACAACTCTCTTTGTGCGGTTGGAGGTACCATCAATGAGGATGACCACATGTTTGGTCTTTCCTGTGCAAAGAAATACGGCGGTGTATATGTACCTCCTCACCAGGCGGTTATTCACCAGTTCGCAAGAGAAATGCTTGCTGGCGGCGGTAAGATGATTCTTGGTTCCGACTCCCATACCCGTTACGGTGCTCTTGGTACCATGGCAATGGGTGAAGGCGGTCCCGAGCTTGTAAAACAGCTTTTGAACCAGACATACGATATTAATATGCCCGGCGTGATTGCAGTGCACTTAACGGGAGCACCTTCCCACGGCGTAGGTCCTCAGGACGTTGCTCTTGCAATTATCGGTGCAGTATTTAAAAATGGCTATGTAAAGAATAAAGTAATGGAATTCGTAGGACCCGGCGTGGCTTCCTTAACACCTGATTTCCGTATCGGTATCGATGTTATGACCACTGAAACCACATGTCTTTCCTCTATCTGGTGTACAGACTCCCAGGTGGAAGAATTCTATGAAATTCATGGACGTAAGGGAGAATACAAGGAATTAAATCCCGGCGAAGTTGCTTACTATGACGGTGTGATTTCCGTTGATTTGTCTGCAATTAAGCCTATGATTGCAATGCCTTTCCATCCCAGTAATACCTATACCATCGATGAGTTGAATGCAAACCTTTTAGATATTCTTGATGACGTAGAGAAGAAAGCAGCAGTCAGCCTTGACGGAGCCGTAGAATATACTTTGAAGAATAAAGTGCGTAACGGTAAGCTTTATGTAGATCAGGGTATTATTGCAGGTTGTGCCGGCGGTGGATTTGAGAACATCTGCGCTGCAGCAGATATTTTGAAAGGCAAGTTTATCGGTGCGGATGAATTCACATTAAGTGTATATCCCGCATCCATGCCCGTATATATGGAACTGGTTCGTAACGGTTGTGCAGCAAATATTATGCAGACCGGTGCCATTATGAAAACAGCATTCTGCGGTCCCTGCTTCGGTGCAGGAGATACTCCCGCAAATAATGCATTCAGTATCCGCCATTCAACACGTAACTTCCCTAACCGTGAAGGAAGTAAGCTTCAGAACGGCCAGATTTCATCCGTTGCACTTATGGATGCACGTTCTATCGCTGCAACAGCAGCAAATAAGGGTATCCTTACCTCTGCTGCAGAATTTGACGGTACACTTGAGAAGTATAAATACTACTTTGACAAGAGCATCTATGAGAATCGTGTATTTGATTCCAAGGGTGTGGCTGATAAGGATGCAGAAATCAAATTCGGTCCCAATATCAAAGACTGGCCTGCAATGTGTGCATTGACAGATGACCTTTTATTAAAAGTAGTATCCGAAATTCACGACCCTGTAACCACTACGGATGAATTGATTCCTTCCGGCGAGACTTCCTCTTTCCGTTCCAATCCTTTGGGACTTGCAGAGTTTGCTCTTTCCAGAAAGGATCCTGCATATGTAGGCCGTGCAAAGGAAATCCAGCTTGCTGAAAAGGCAAGAGAAGAAGGAAAATGTCCTGTGGAAGCGGTTCCCGAATTAAAGGATGTATTTGCAACCCTGGATGCTAACTTCCCCGGCCTCGTAAAAGAAAACGTGGGTATCGGAAGCACCATCTTTGCGGTAAAACCCGGTGACGGTTCCGCTCGTGAGCAGGCGGCAAGCTGCCAGAAGGTACTTGGTGGCTGGGCAAACATTGCTAACGAATATGCAACCAAGAGATATCGTTCCAACCTGATTAACTGGGGTATGCTTCCCTTCCTTTGCGAAGAAGGCGAACTTCCTTTTAAGAATCTGGATTATATCTATCTTCCCGGCATCCGCAAGGCAATTGAGGAGAAGCAGGAAATCATCAAGGCATATACGGTTAGCAACGGCACCGTAAAAGAATTTAATCTTACCGTTGGTGAATTAACCAATGAGGAAAGAGAAATCATCTTAAAAGGATGTCTGATTAACTATAACAGAATCTAAAAGAGAATAAGATTTTATTAGAGCAGAGTATATCTTTTCCGTGTTCACGGATGATATATTTCTGCTCTTTTTTTGTTCATAACACTATTTTTATCACTGGTGCAAAACCCCTTTTCTTTTCCAAAATTTGTAGTATAGTAAAGACATGAAATACATCTGAAGCAAAGTAAGAAAGCAGAAGTGATTCGGCGAGAGCGGATGTTTTCTTACAGGGTCAGAACCGGTTCGAATGGAATCTCATCTTTCAGGGTTTCAAGGAAACGGAGTCACTTTCAACTGTTAAGGTTTCTGTTTTTAACCAATAACAAGAAAGTGACATTTCTGTGAATCATCTGTAGCAGAAACGTTGACGGAAGCAAGTGGTGAAGGGACCGCGAAAGCTTGCAAGCGGAGAGGTCATTGGAAAAGGAAAGACAGCTTTGGAATTACATAGAAATGAGTCGTATATTTCGGATAGATGATTCGTTTCTGGCATTCATGCAGGAGCATGGGTGTAACATGAAAAAAGTTGGAAAAAGAAACGGTAAAAAAGATTTTATCTTTTGTGCAGTTTCTTTTTCCATTTTTATTGCATATTTCGGTAAAAGCAGGAAAGACTATTTCATATAAAATCCAAAACGTGCCAGACACAGAAACGGAGTGAATATGAAAAAGAAAAATTCTGCTTTTCGTAAGGAAAGACTCCTTATGTTATCCGCGACGGCATTTGTACTTACCGCGCTTACCATGACCGGAGTCTATATGAGAGAAAAGAAAAATACCACGGATGAATACCGTCTTGACTTATCTCAGCTGGACAGTGAAGGCCTGTCTGAGAAGACGGAAGAAATTGTAGAACAAAATGTTGCCATGCAGGGAGGAACCACCATTGCAGATGATTTAGATGCGGACCCTGATGCATGGGAAGTGGATGCCAATGACGTGGAAGCTATCCTGGCAGAAACTTTAAAAGATGTGGCAGACAAGAAAGAAAATGTTACCGCTGCAGATGCAGGGGAAGCCGAAGCTCCTTCGGAAGAAGCCGGTGAAGAAGAGGAAGAGGCAGTGGAAACCGCAGGCGGTGCCAAAAAGGCGGATTTTAACTTCCCTATGAATCAGCATCTTACATGGCCTGTTGTGGGAGAAATCCTGATGAATTACAGTATGGATAAAACCGTACTTTTTAAAACCCTGGGACAGTATCGTTACAATCCTGCGCTTATTATCGGAGCAACGGAAGGCAAGGAGGTTCTTGCTGCGGCTAATGGTGTCTGTGTAAGAACGGAGAAAACCACAGAGCTTGGTAATACCATGGTATTTGACTTAGGTGACGGCTATGAACTTACCTATGGCCAGCTGGGAACCATCACCATGAAGGTCGGTGATGTAATGAAAGAAGGAGATATTATCGGAACCGTGGGTACTCCCAGCATTTATTACGCACAGGAGGGTGCCAATCTGTATATGAAACTCACCAAAGACGGTGTCCCCGTTAATCCCATGAATGTTTTAGATTAAATCAGAAAAGACTGTACTTTTTCGTAAAGTATGGTCTTTTTTTTAATTTTTTAAAAGAATTGCAAAAAGCATTTATGATTGCTTAATTTATGTTTTGCGTAGATGTAATGAGTGTGATAGAATAAAAAGTGTATGTGTAAAAAAGAATAGGGGAATGTTTTGCTGCGTGTTGTATAGAAACAAGGAGACATTACGAATGAAAAAAGTTTTTATTGTAGTATGCATATTTGTGATTGCAATCATAGCGGGCATTTTTGTTATTAATATTTATGAGGCTGATACGGAGGTAACCAGAGATACTACCAAGGTTGGCATGATTCTTAACGGAACCATGGATGACCGCAGCTGGAGCCAGTCCCATTATGAGGGTATGGAGAAAACTGCGGCGGAGCTGAATCTGTCTGTTCTGTACGAAGAAAATGTAACGCCGGAACAGGTGCCTGAGATTATTGATAAGTTTGCGGAAGAAGGATGTAAGGTTATTGTTGCCAATTCCTTTGAGTTTGGCGACAGTATGATTCGGGCGGCGTCCGAATATCCGGAGATTTATTTCCTGCATGCTACCGGGGTCGGAGAAGATAAAAATTTATCTACATATTTCGGAAGAATGTATCAGATCAGGTATTTAAGCGGTATTGTTGCCGGATTGCAGACGGAAAGTAACGAAATCGGATATGTGGCTGCTTTTCCCATACCGGAGGTAAACAGGGGAATTAATGCCTTTACTCTGGGGGTGCGAAGCGTTAACAGTGAAGCAAATGTTTATGTAAGCTGGACCAATTCCTGGGTTGACGATGTTGCGACTGCAGAAGCGACGAATAAACTGCTTGACGGTCATAATATTGATGTTCTTGCCATGCATACAGACTCTTTACAGGCACTTGAAATTGCGGAAGAGCGCGGAGTAATGTCCATCGGATACAATGTGGATAACAGTGCAGACTATGCGGATACTTATTTGACGGCGGCAGTATGGGACTGGGATGCGTTTTATACGCCTACGATTTTAAAATGCCTTCAGGGCAAATTTGAGGGAAATCATTACTGGGAAGGTATAGAAACCGGAGTGATATCTTTAGCACCTTTTACTAATAAGGTAAAAGCAGGTACGGCGGAAGTTGTCACACAGGAAATGCAGCGCATCAGCAGCGGAACCTATGACGTATTTTACGGACCTGTTTATGACAATGAGGGAAACCTTAGAGTGAAAGAGGGAGAAAGCATGACGGACAATGCCATGCTCAATGAATTCAATTGGTATGTTGAAGGGGTAATTCAGGATGAAGAATCTTAAAAACAAACCCTATTTGCTGCTTGTGCTGGCAGGGGTTTTGTTGATTGTAATTATTGTGTCTATTTTTACGTTTAATTCCCAAAAAGAAGATACCGTAAAAGTGGGATTGATTTTAACCGGTTCCGCAATCGATGCGGGCTGGAACGGTATGCATTATCAGGGTGTAAGAACCGCCTGCGAAGAACTGCGGGCAGAACTCATCGTAAAAGAAAATGTTCCGGAAGGCACCGGTGAATGTGCAGCGGCAGTAGAAGCTCTTGTAAAAGAAAAAGCAGAGGTTATTATTCTGTCAAGCTATGCCTATCCCACTGAGGTAAAGGATGTGGTAGAGAAGTATCCGGAAGTGGCTTTTTACGGAATCTCGGCTGAATATTATGCGGAAAATATGACCTCCTATTTCGGCAGAATGTACCAGGCAAGATATCTTGCCGGAATTGTTGCCGGAATAAAAACCGAAAGCAATCATATCGGCTATGTGGCAGCCATGCCCAACAGCGAAGTAAACAGAGGCATTAATGCGTTTACCCTGGGTGTAAAAAGCGTGAATCCGGAAGCGGTTGTAACCGTAGCGTGGACTGACGCATGGGAGGATGCAGAGAAAGAAAAAGAATGTGCAGAGCTTCTCATAAAAGCCGGTGCGGATGTTTTAACCTATCATCAGAACAAGCATAATGTTGCCAAAGCGGCAGACAGTGCCGGTGTGTATTCCATCGGTTATAATGCCGCGGAGAAGGGATTGTCCGATCAGTATCTTACCGCAGCGGTCTGGGATTGGAAAGCGGTGTATTACCAGATTATCAGAGAATATTTGCAGGGAAGAGGCAATTCCGTAAAACGTCACTGGTTTGGAATCGAAACCGGTGTGGTTGCTTTATCTGAGTATTCTTTGCAGGTGGATACCGGCATCAAAGAACAGGTTGAAAATGCAAAAGCAGAAATGGCAGAGGGAAAAGATGTTTTCTCGGGAATTATTTATGATAATGAAGGGACTCTCCGATGTGGAGAAGGAGAATCCATAAGTGACGAAATTCTGTTGGAAAGAATGGATTGGTTTGTAGACGGAGTCGTAATCTATGAGTAAAAAACAGGAATTAAAAGTTAAGAAAAATAACATATGGGTTGTAATTGTCAGCTTTGTTATCCTGATTATTGTCTGTGTTGCCATGTGGTGGAAAATGCAGGACATCATTAACGTTCAGACAGAGCATCAGGTGGCAGAACAGGGTAAAACTCTTTCCAAAGTAGTAAACAACAGCTTTGGAGAAGAATTGGAGCTTTTAAGCGAAGTAACGGCTTTTATCGATTTGGAAACCGGTAAAATGAAAGACCTTTTAACACCGGAGGAAGGACTTTCCTATGGTGTTCTCCGTATTACGGGAGAAGCAACCTACGGAAGCCAGTTGGATGTAACCGGTTATAGCGGTATTTTTGAAGCAATTCACGGCAATGCGTCCGTATGCAGCGGTGAAGACGGTTCCGTGCTGTTTGCAGTACCTGTTTACAGCGGCGAAAATGTTAAATATGTGTTGTATAAGCTGTATGACGGAGCTGCCTTTGCCTCCAAAATGGACCTTTCCTGCTATGGCGGAAAAGGTGTATGTGCAGTTATCGATATAGACGGTAATGTAGTGCTGCAGATGGAAGAAACACCGCTGGAAAACGGATTTTTCTACCGGGAGAAGCATGCACAGGCTTTCGAAACAATCCGGGATAAAATGAATATCAGTTCTGCGGCAGCGGCGGTATGTAAGGCAGACGGAACCTCTAAAGTAATTTTTGCGTCGGAAACAGATTATTCCGGCCTTTATGTGACCGGATGGGTGCCTACCGAAACGGTATCCGGAGATGTTACCTTACTGATTCCCCTTGTGTTATGGTGCTTTGGTTTATTATGGCTTCTTCTTGTCATTGTCATGATTTATCTTTTAGGTGCAGAGAAAAAAGCAAAGGAAAGTGATGAGCTGCGTCAGGCTAAGCTTCTGGCGGAACAGGCAAATCATGCCAAAACGGATTTTCTTGCTAATATGTCCCATGAAATCAGAACTCCCATCAATGCGGTAATCGGTATGAACGAAATGATTTTAAGGGAGTGTGAGGAAACATCAATACGGGAATATGCGGGAAATATTGATATTGCCAGTCACAATCTTTTATCCATTATTAACGACATTCTGGATTTCTCTAAAATTGAATCCGGTAAAATGGAAATAGCCGATGATGAATACAAAATCGGTGAGGCGTTAAATGATGTTGTAACCATGATTGAATTAAAAGCCAAGCAAAAAGGCTTGAAATTTGAGGTGAGAGTAAACAGCGAATTGCCGGAGACTCTTTATGGCGATGACGTAAGAATCAAACAGATTCTTTTGAACCTTTTAAATAATGCGGTGAAGTATACTGCAAATGGAAAAGTAGAATTACACGTAACCGGTGAAAAAGCCCTTGATTCCTCAAAGGCAACCCTTATCATGACGGTAAAAGATACGGGAATCGGTATCCGTCAGGAAGATATTGCGGGATTGTTTGAACACTTCCAGCGTCTGGATTTGGAGATAAACAGAAATATTGAAGGAACCGGCCTCGGCCTTGCCATTACCCACAGCCTTGTAAAGATGATGGGAGGTAAAATCGAAGTACAGAGCGTGTACGGGGAAGGGTCTTCTTTTACCGTATATCTGCCTCAGGAAATAAGGGGAGAGGGAACGGTAGGAGACTTTGTATCCAATTACAGAAAGTCCTCGGGACGTTTGAAAAAATACACCAATTCCTATACCGCACCGGAAGCGTCGGTTTTACTGGTTGATGATAATCAGATGAATCTGCAGGTGGTTCAGCATCTGCTGAAAAAGACTCTGATTCAGATTACAACCTGTACCGGCGGAAAAGAGGCTCTGGAGCTTATGTGTTCCCATCGTTATGATGCAATTTTACTTGATCATATGATGCCGGGAATGGACGGTATGGAGACATTGGCTAAATCCAGGGAACTTCCGGATAACCGGAATAAGGATGTTGCGGTAATTGCCCTGACTGCAAATGCAGTGGCGGGTGCAAGGGAAATGTACAAGAAGGCAGGTTTTACGGATTATTTAAGCAAGCCGATTGTAGGGAAGGATTTGGAAGAAACCCTTGCAAAATATATTCCTGCAGATAAAATGACTGTAGCGGCGGATGAAACTGTTCCCGTGGAAGAGAAAAGTGAAACAAGCAATACTGCGGAGAAAGTTATTACAACGGAAAGTGCTGCAGAAGATGTGGCGGTTCCCATGGAAGAGGAAGCAGCAAAACAGGACGGAACAGGTGTTTTCGGGGAGGCAGATAAGAAAGAACTGCTTGACCATGATCTGGGAAGAAAATATTGTTCCGGTATCCAGGAAATGTATTTGGAAATTCTTAAGATGTTTTATGACCAGTATGATGAAAAATGCAGCTCATTGCAGCGTTTTACAGAGGAAGAAAACTGGAACGATTATACGGTAATGATTCATTCCTTAAAAACCAATTCCTTAAATGTGGGATGCAATCTTCTCGGAGAGAAATGTCTGGAGCTGGAAATGGCGGGAAAGAGTATCCGCGAAGGAAAAGAAACAGAGGAAAAGAAATCTTTTATTTTAGAAAATCATCCGAAAACAATGAAACTGTACGAGGATGTAATTCGGGAAGTAAAAGAGTATCTTATCCGGGAAGGGGCTATGCAGCCTTAAGGAAAGATTCATAGAAGATGGCGCAATTTACGGTTTTTTTAAAGAGTAAACGGAGAAAGGTCTAATGAAAAAAATTCTTATTGTTGACGACGACAGTATCAATTGCCTGCTGGCAAAACACGCCCTTGCAGGGGAGTATCAGGCGGAAGCGGTAAACTCCGGTAAAGAGGCTCTGGCATTTCTGGATAAAGAATTGCCGGATTTGATTCTCATGGATATTGAGATGCCGGAAATGGACGGAAAAGAAGTGGTTAAGAGTATCAAAGCATGTGCCAAGTGGGATAAGGTTCCCATTGTGTTTCTGACTGCGGATTCCAGTCCCATTACGGAAGCGGAATGCCTTCAGTGTGGTGCGGATGATTTCATTACCAAGCCTTTTGTGCCGGATGTTATGAGAAGCCGCGTTGCCAGAATTCTGGAAAGTCATGAATTGCGTAAGGATTTGGAATTGGAGCTGGAGCAGAAGACCATCAAATCTTTTACGGATGCCCTTACCGGCTTAAATAACCGTGATTATCTGGAAAAAGAAATTCAGACCTTTTTGGCAGAGGGACACGGCGGAACTCTTTTTATGACCGACCTTGATAATTTTAAATCCATGAATGATACATACGGTCATATGGTGGGGGATGAGGTGCTTAAAAATTTTGCCGATACCCTGAAGTTTTATGCAGATAAGGATGACATTGTGTGCCGCCTCGGAGGCGACGAATTTGTTGCGTTTTTTAAAAATCTCACCAATAAGGAAGAGGCAGCCGGCAAAGCTGCGGGGATTATTAAAATGTTCGCAGGGAAAATGGGTGCCATGGGATATGCGGGAATTGTTTCCGTCTCCATCGGTGCCAAAATTACCGACGGCAGTGAAACTTTTGAAGCTCTTTATGCGGATGCAGATGAAACCCTGTATTTCGTAAAAGAAAACGGTAAAAACGCATATCATTTCTTCAATGAAGATAAGTCTCAGTTCAGTGCAAATCTTATACAGATTGATACCGAGGCAGACCTGGGAGACATTCACCGCATGATACTGGAAGGGCAGGATGGGGAAAAAGGTGCCTTCCATGTGGATTATGATGAGTTTAAAATCATCTACGATTTTGTGTTGCGCTGTGTAAACAGAAACAGCCAGAAGGTACAGACATTGCTCTATACCTTAAGCATGCCTGAGGGAGCGGGAGGCAAGGTTTCTCCTGAGCGTATTATGGATATTTTAAAAGAAACTGTCGTGTCATCTTTGCGTTCCGTCGATACCGGTACCAGATACAGTAACAGCCAGTATATTGTGCTCCTGATGGATACTGATGTGGAGAACGGAAGACTGGTTGCGGAACGTGTCATGAACAGATTTTATGAGAATAGTGAGGTTGCTTCGTCGGGCGTAAAAGTTGCGTTTGACATACAACCTTTGGGCATATAATAAAATAATATGTTTAAATAAAGGTTTTGTGCCATGGGCACAGGATGGGAGGAAATATGAAAATCACGGTTTTAGCCGGTGGAAACAGTACGGAAAGAGATGTATCCCTGATTTCGGGAACCGGTGTTTACAGAGCACTGAAAGAGAAGGGACACAGCGTGATTTTATTAGACGTTTATCTGGGTGTGGATTGTGATGACCCTGACAGCGTGTTTGAAGAAGAAAGAGACTGGGCGGCAGGTATTGCAGCCATCAGTGCGCAGAATCCGGATATGGAAGCCATTTGTGCCTTAAAAGGCGATGATAAGGATTTCTTCGGTAAAAATGTGGTGGAAATCTGTAAGAGGTCCGACATTGTTTTTATGGCACTTCACGGAGCCAACGGAGAAGACGGTCGTATTCAGGCAGCGTTTGACCTGATGGGCATCCGCTATACGGGAACGGATTATTTAAGCAGTGCAATCTGCATGGATAAGGCCATTACCAAGGAATATTTCCTGATGGCGGGAATTCCCACACCTGCATCTGCAACCGTTTATAATACACCGGAAGCGGAAGAAACAGCGGTAAAGGCTGCAGAAGCATTTGGCTATCCCGTGGTTGCCAAGGTGACAAGAGGAGGCTCCAGCGTAGGTGTTTATATTGCTTCGGATGAAGCAGCTCTTCGCAAGGCCTTAAAAGAAGCCTTCCGTTATGAAGACAAGGTTCTTTTGGAGCAGTTTATTTCCGGCAGGGAATTTACCTGCGGTATCATAGAGGGAAAAGCACTTCCCGTAGTGGAAATTGCTCCGGTGGAAGGCTTTTATGATTATAAAAATAAATATCAGGCGGGCAGTACCATTGAAACCTGTCCTGCCAATATTCCCGCAGCGTGGACGGAAGAAATTCAGAAGATTACGGAGGATGCTTTTAAAGCATTGCATTTGCAGACCTATGCCCGTATCGATTTTATGGTGGATGAGAACGGCAAAGCCTATTGCCTGGAAGCAAATACCCTTCCCGGAATGACTCCCACTTCCCTTCTTCCCCAGGAAGCGGCAGCAGTGGGGATGGATTATGCCACACTTTGTGAGCACATTATTGAAATTTCACTTAAAAAATATAAATAAAAGAAGGTGTATCTCATGAGAAACATGACACCCGAAACGGTTTGCCGTGCCTGTAACGGAACTCTTTTTCTCGTAAAAGAAGACGGCAGCAAAACGACAATTTTTGAAGACGCCGCAGTGCGGCAGGAGTTGCAGGGAGCAGTGATTGACTCCCGTCTTGTAAAAGAAGGATATTTGTTTTTTGCCACTCCCGGAGAGCGGGTGGACGGACACGATTTTATCGGTAAGGCATTTGATTTGGGAGCGCTTGCGGTAGTCTGCCAGCGGATTCCTGAGGGCGTAGCGGGACTTTTTATACTGGTGGAAGATTCCTTTGTTGCCCTGAAGCAGATTGCGGAGTTTTATCGTGCCAACCTTACAGTAAAAGTGGTAGGAATCACCGGAAGCGTGGGCAAAACCAGTACCAAGGAATTCGTGGCGTCTGTACTTGCACAGAAGTATCAGGTGCTGAAAACAGAAGGAAATTTTAACAACGAAGTCGGTCTTCCTCTGACTGTTTTAAAAATCAGGGATGAGCATGAGGTTGCGGTTCTTGAAATGGGAATCAGCGATTTCGGGGAAATGAGCCGTCTGGCCCGGATTGCCAAACCGGACCTTTGCGTCATTACCAATATCGGTCAGTGCCATTTGGAGAATTTGGGAGACAGAGACGGTGTTTTAAAAGCAAAAACAGAAGTCTTTGCGTACTTAAAAGAAGGGGGCAGGGCATGTCTGTTCGGAGATGACGATAAGCTTGCCACCTGTAAAACCGTAAACGGCTTGCCGGCCATCTTTTTCGGAACCGGAGAGGGTGCGGCGGTAACCGGGGGAAACATTGTAAATCTCGGTCTGAAGGGAAGCACTTGTTCCATTCACACGGAGCAGGGAAGCTTTGATGTAAAAGTACCTCTTCCCGGAAGCCATATGGTAACCAATGCTCTGGCGGCAACTGCGGTAGGGCTTGAACTGGGATTAAGTACGGAAGAAATCCGCAGGGGAATCGAAACAGTGCCTGCGGTCAGCGGAAGAAGCCATATTATTCACACCGACAAAATTACCATCATAGATGACTGTTACAATGCCAATCCGGTTTCCATGAAAGCGGCGTTAACCCTTTTAAAAGAAGGCACCGAAGGAACCGTAGCTTTACTGGGCGATATGTTTGAGCTTGGGGAAAAGGAAAAGGAACTGCACTACGAAGTGGGTGCCTTTGCCAAAGAAATCGGCATTGACAAGCTGGTGTGTATCGGTGACTTGAGTGAACACATGGCTTTGGGGGCAGGCGGAGCCGACGGAGAAAGCGTATTCCATTATGCAACCAAAGAAGCTTTTATGGCGGAGAAAGACAGAATCATAAAAGAAGGAAATGCGGTGCTGGTTAAAGCCTCCCATGGCATGCATTTTGAAGAGATTCTTACGGTGCTGGAGCAGTTTTAGATTGTGACGGATTGCAGCAAAGCGGAGTACATGCAGGCTGCAGAACAACGCAAACTGCGCAAGCATTTTTATATAATCGGATAAAAAGAAGGATAAAAACATGAGTGAAGAAAAAGAGTTGGAAGTAGAAAAGAAGCAGGAAGAAACTTCAGAGGTTGAGGCGAAAGAAGTCGAAGAAAAATCCGCCAATGAAGAAACCGAAGAGGTGACTGAGCGCAAGGAAAATAAGAAGGAAGAAAAAGCTGAAAAAGCTGAGGACAGAAAAGCAGATAAAGAAGCGGTAGAGGCTGCTTACGATAAGGCATCCAGGGAAGCGTTAGAGAGCCGGAACAAGAAGACAACCAAGGAAAAGAAAACATCCGGAGAAAAGAAAAACGTTTCCGATACGGATAAAGAAAGCTTTTTAGATCGTTTTACCACGAAGCAGAAAGTGATTGCCATTGCCATTGCGGCAGCAGTGGTTATTATTGCTGTTGCGGGAACGATTATCGGAATCCGCACCTCTTATTATAATTCTCTGACCCGTGGCGTTATGGTGTACTTAAGTGACGGGGATATGATGGGAGATAAGCTGTCCGGAAGCGTAACTTATACAAGTGAAAGCGGTGCGTGGAATTTCCCGGGAGAGGAAAATGCTCCTGCCTATGTTACGAATACGGATGGCAAGTATCTTTACTTTGCGGAAAGTACGGACGGTGATGATTTTACATTGTATGTATCCAAAGTGGGAAGTAAAAAGAAAACTTTAATCAGTACCGATGTGTCTGATTATGAAATTCTGGAGAAAAAGACAATTTTATATGCTATCGGCGGTTCACTTTACAAGTACCGGGTAGGAGAGGAAACCCTTCAGAGCGTTACCGGTGATTCCGAAACCTTCCGTGTGAATGAAAAGAAGGATATGGTTCTTACCCTTGGAAACGGCACCCTTGCATCCCAGAAAATCGATGATATTGCAACCCGTGTTATCATAGACACTGAGGTGTCCCGTGTTATTGAGGCGGATGATAAATTTGAGAATGTGGTATACGAGAAGGCAGGTGTTCTCTGCGTATACAACAAGGGAGAAATTGTAGAGCTGGGCAAGAATTTCAGCAACGTCAATGTATACGATATGAACGGCAAGTATGAGGTATATTTCCTTCAGGACGGTGTAGATTTGTTTTATTATAAAAAGGGTGGCAAGAAGGTCGAATTTGTTACTTCCGATGTTACGGAATTAATGGGTACCGGATTGGCTTACGGCATTTTCTTCGGACGCATGGAAAACGGGGATTTGTTTTATGGAAGCGGTGGTAAGGCCAACCTTATTGAGGAAGCCGGAATTACGGATATTGACAGAAACATGTTCTGCCAGACCGCTGATGAAGAAATGTATTTTATCGGATATGACAGTGCGCATAAAGGCATCATGTATTCCCTCGGAAACTCTTTGTTTGGCAAAGGCAAGTTTACCGTTGTGGCGCAGGATGTTGTATCCATTGAGTTCGCAGATAAAAAGAAAGTCTGCTATTGTAAAAACGGTGGCGACGGTGCGGTAGAACTTTATTTCGGTGAGGAAAGAATTGCCCGCGGCGTTATGCCCGGAAGTGCCGTGTTAACCGCAGACGGTAATTCTCTGGTATATGCTTACAACCAGAGCGGCGAGGGCGGCGACAGGCTTCTCGCGGTATATACCGATAAGATGGAAACCGAAATCGGATTTGCTTCCGGTGATCACATTACTCCGGTAAGCGGCGACAGTATCTTTTATCTGACCGGAGAGGGAAGAGAAAAGGAACTTATGGAGTTTACCGGCAAAAAGAGCAAGTCCCGTCTTACGGATATTGAAGATTACAAGTATATTTTTTATTAAAAGATAATATCCTAGTTACAAAGAAATTGTACGGGGTTTTAAAATGAAAAACATAAGGAAACAGTGGAAGCTACTTTTACTGGGAAGCGTAACGGCGGTTTTGTTGCTTCTGGGAGGATGCAAGACTGCAGATGAAGCGGAGTGCATCAGGGAACTGGAATATACGGTTCTTGCCAAGGAGAATATTCCCACGGAGCTTTTGGAAGAGCTGGAAGCCCGTAAAAGTAAATTGTTTCAGGTTACCTATGAAGACGGCGCATATTTGTATTTGTGCGTAGGATACGGTGAGCAGGAATCCGGCGGATATTGTATTCAGACCCGGGAACTTGCCCTGTATGAAGAATACATATTACTGGATACCGTATTGATGGGCCCGACTCAGGAAGAAGCGGCGCAGAAAGTAAGCTCCGCCCCCTATCTGGTTATTCGTACGGAGGCACTGGATTATCCTGTTGTTTTCCGGTAAGAAAACTTAAAGGAGAGACATTCATGTTAAAAATTAAAAATGTCCGCATGATAAACCCGGCTACAAAAACCGATATTTACGGGGATATTACCATTGACGGAGATAAAGTACTTTCCATAAAAGAAACCGTAAAGCCCGAAGGCAAAGGCGAAAAAATCTGGAAAGAAGATGCAGAGGGAAATATGGTGCTGGACGGAGCCGGCCTTGTGGCTGCTCCCGGTCTGGTTGACGTACACACCCATTTCAGAGACCCGGGTTTTACTTACAAAGAAGATATTGCATCAGGTGCAAAGGCTGCGGCAGCAGGCGGGTATACCACCGTCATTATGATGTGCAATACCAAGCCTGCCATCGACAGCACGGAAACCCTTGCCTATTGCCTTGAAAAGGGAAGAGAAACCGAAATTCATGTGCTTTCCTGTGGTGCTGTTACCACGGGCTTAAAAGGGGAGAAGCTGACTCCCATGGAAGATATGAAAGAGGCAGGTGCAGTAGGTTTTACCGATGACGGAATTCCCATTCTGGATGAGGAACTTTTAAGGGAAGCTTTTATAAAAGCGGCGGAACTTTCTGTTCCGGTAAGTCTTCATGAAGAGGACCCGGCATTGATTGGAAATAACGGGATTAACAGAGGCGCGGCTTCTGCGCATTTCGGCATCTCCGGTTCGCCGAGAGAAGCAGAAATCACCATGATAGACAGGGATTTAAAAGTGGCACTGGAAACGGGAGCCATTGTTAACATCCAGCATATCAGCACAAAGGAAGGTGTGGAACTGGTACGAAAGGCTAAGGCAATTCCCGGAAATCATGTACATGCGGAAGCAACTCCCCATCACATTGCACTGACGGAGCAGGATGTGATAAAGAAAGGAACCCTTGCCAAGGTCAACCCTCCCATTCGGGCAGAGGAAGACCGTCAGGCTATTTTAGCCGGCTTAAAAGACGGCACCATTGACATTATCGCAACCGATCATGCGCCTCATGCACCGGAAGAGAAGGCAAAGGAATTGACCCAGGCTCCAAGCGGTATGCTGGGGCTTGAAACCGCACTTCCCCTGGCACTGAAGGTTCTTCGGGAAGAGGCGGGAATGTCTCTGATGGAGATTTTAGAGAAGCTTACCTGTAATCCTGCAGATATGTACCACTTATCCTGCGGACGTCTTGAGGAAGGCAAGGTTGCGGATCTGGTTCTTTTTGATCCGGATGAGGAATGGGTACTTACGAAGGTACATTCCAAGTCGGAGAACACTCCTTTTATGGGAGAAAGATTAAAAGGAAAAATATACTATACGATTTGCGAGGGCAAAATTGTATACGCAGGAGAATAGAGGAGGTACACATGTTTTACAGAAAAAAAGAAACAGCGAAAGTTTACAGCCAGACAGAAATTGCACCGGGCATTTTTGATTGCCTCATTGAGACACCGGCAGCCAAGGCGGCAAGACCGGGTCAGTTTATCGGCGTGTATCCCAAGGATGCATCCCATCTTCTGGCGCGTCCCATCAGCATCTGTGATGCGGACAAGGAGAATTCCCGTCTGCGTATTGTATACAGGGTTGCCGGCGCCGGAACAGGAGAATTTGCAACTTATACGGCAGAGGATTCCGTATCCATTCTTGCTAATCTGGGAAACGGTTTCCCCGTGGAAGAAGCAGAAGGTAAAACCGTAGTGATTATGGGCGGCGGAATCGGTATTCCTCCCATGCTGGGCGTTTCCAAGGCAATAAAAGGAGACAAGCATATTTTCCTTGGCTACAGAGATTGTAACAACTTCCTTGCGGATGAATTCCTTCCCCACGGAAATGTATATATTGCAACAGAAGACGGAAGCGTTGGCTGTAAGGGCAATGTTATGAATGCCCTGGCAGCCACCACGATTAAACCTGACATGATTCTTGCCTGCGGTCCCATGCCCATGCTTCGTGCTATTAAAAAATATGCAGAAGAGCAGGGAATTACCGCGTATATTTCCCTGGAAGAAAGAATGGCCTGCGGTGTGGGTGCATGCCTTGGATGTGTATGCAAAACAACCCATAAGGACGAGCATTCACATGTGAACAATACCAGAATCTGTACCGAAGGACCGGTATTTGATGCAAGGGAGGTGGAGATTTAATGAATACACAGGTTACAATTGCAGGAGTTACCTTTAAAAATCCGGTTATGACGGCATCAGGAACCTTCGGTTCCGGTATGGAATACAGCCAGTTTGTTGATTTGAATCGTTTGGGAGCGGTAGTGACCAAGGGTGTTGCGAACGTGCCCTGGCCCGGGAATCCCACACCCCGTGTTGCGGAAACCTACGGCGGTATGCTGAATGCCATCGGCTTGCAGAATCCCGGCGTGGAGGTTTTTAAGGAAAGAGACCTTCCCTTCCTGGCAAAGTTTGATACCAAAGTAATCGTGAATGTATGCGGCAAAACCGTGGAAGATTATTTGGACTGTGTGGAGCGTCTGGGAGATACCAACGCAGACATGCTGGAAATTAATGTCTCCTGTCCCAACGTAAAAGAAGGTGCTATCGCCTTCGGACAGAAGGCAGACTGTCTTTACGACATTACATCTAAAATTAAAAACGTGGCAAAACAGCCTATTATTATGAAGTTAAGTCCCAATGTAACAGATATTACGGAAATGGCAAAAGCAGCGGAAGCAGGCGGTGCGGATGCGGTATCTTTGATCAATACCTTAACCGGTATGAAAATTGACGTACACAGAAGAACCTTTGCCCTTGCCAATAAGACCGGCGGACTTTCCGGTCCTGCCATCAAACCGGTAGCCGTGCGCATGGTTTATCAGGTAGCCAATGCAGTCAAAATTCCCGTCATCGGTATGGGCGGTATCGCAACTGCAGAAGATGCTCTTGAATTTCTGATGGCAGGTGCAAGCGCAGTCAGCGTAGGTGCCATGAACTTCGTCAATCCTTATTCCACCGTGGAAATCGTGGAAGGCATTGAAGCCTACATGAGAAAGTATGGTGTGGAAGATATTCAGGAATTGATTGGTTGTGTGAAATAAATGAAGATGAAGAATTGACATGATTCCCCTTAAGCAGACAAGGTAAATTATCCAAATCTGCTTAAGGGGTTTTTCTTTTTTTGGAAACAAAGCAAGTGGCTACTGAGCTGGTCCCAGAAAGTGAGTGCTTGCTTCAAAATGTGGGGGAGAAAAGACCGGTCTATCCCCACGAAATGAGCGTTTGCTTCAAAATGTGGGGGAGAAAAGTCCCATCCATCCCCACGAAATAAGCGCCTGCTTCAAAATATGGGGGAGAAAAGACCAGGCTATCCCCGGAAAATAAGCGCCTGTTTCAAAATGTGGGGGAGAAAAGACCGGACCATCCCCACGAAATGAGCGTTTGCTTCAAAATGTGGGGGAGAAAAGACCGGTCTATCCCCACGAAATAAGCGTTTGCTTCGATTTGTGGGGGAGAAAAGACCGGACTATCCCCACGAAATAAGCGTTTGCTTCGATTTGTGGGGGAGAAAAGTCCGGACCATCCCCACGAAATAAGCGCCTGCTTCAAAATGTGGGGAACGAAATGCCTGGTCGCCCCCACATAATGAGCCACATCTTTAGTTTCTGTGGACTCCTCAAAAAAAACACACCCCAAAAATGTCAAGTGCATTTTTGGGGTATTTAATATGCAGAAAGAAACACAGAAGATTTGCACGAGGAAAACGGCGGATTTACACGTGGAAAGAAGTGCGGAACGCAGCTATCTCATCACGATTAACTTCTGCCCCGGAACAAGATGGTCAGAGCTTAAATGATTTTCTTCCCGAATGCGGTTTAAGGGAGTGAGACAATCCTTTCCGATGTTCCACAGGCTGTCACCTTCTTTTACATAGTAAACGGTAATGGTGGACGTGGATGTGTTGGAATCGGTTTCGGTATCGGGTGTGGTGCCGCATACGGTGGTAAGGGTTTGCTCTTCATAGGCAAAAACCCGGAAGGAAGCAATACATTTTACGCTGACTTCATCACCGGCAGAGGCGGAAATCTGGCAATGCTCCAGACCGGTTTCCAATTCGAATAAAAGGGCTGAACTCATGCCGGGCACGTCGATTACGTAGTTAAAAGGAATTTCCGTGCGCTGGGTTCTGTAAGGAAAGCGGTCATCCTCCGTCAGATAGAGAATCTGTAATCCAAGGTAGCCTTCAATTTCGATTCCTTCATTGCCGGGTTTGCAACGCTCCGGGCAAAGAACCGCCTTGCAACAAAGAATCTGCAGGATTCCTTCTCCGTGACCGAGAGAGGCTTCCTTTTCCAGACGCATTTTGCCACAGGTGAGAGCCAGAAGCTTTTTGGTGTTACAGGGAGCAAATTCGGGACGGATATTGTTGCGGATACCGTACAGGTCATCAATCAAGGAAACAGACATATCTTCGTATAAGCGGATACATAAATCACATACCAGATCCAGACCGAGAATACGTTCCACCCCATCCATATCAGGAAGAATATCGAATTCTTTCTGGGTAAGGGCGTGTGTGATGTGGGGGATGAGTCCCTCGCGGCTTCCGTTGCATTCAATGGTGGTGTTAAAAGGAAGCATGGTTTCGAAGCATTCCACATGGCGGTTTTCTTCTCTTGCGGTGTAAAGAATGAGAAGAGAGATGTCTCCTTTTATAAGAAGACGGTCTTCCTCGGGACGGAATTCCAGATTGCAAAGTTCGGTTTGTTCCCAAAGTAATTCGCCGATTTCAGGCATGGAGGAAGGGAGTTTTACTTCTTCCCGGATACGGCAGATATCTTTTTTCATAACGGCTGTGTTTAAAACATTGCAGCTTTTATGATGGATTTCCACCTGCTCATTGTCTTCCACGCCGGTGGAAAGGCAGGCATCCTGAATATCACAAATAACGCCGCTTACAAGAAGCAGTCCCCGCAGACTTAATTTGCGGGAATTTACGGCGCTGACCTGAAGGTGTTCCAATTCCAAGGTAATCTGAGGACTGTCTGTAACGCACAAATCCTCCACATGAATGCATTCTTCAAAAGGTATTTTTCCCTGCATACACTGTAATGAGCCAAAATCGTCTTCGGAAGCATATAAAACCTTATATAAAAGTTTTCCCCGTAAAAGAAGTTCACCCTCCGAGCAACGCATTTCTTCCAGTTTTACAAAACCGTCGGAGAGAAGAATGTTGGTTACGTCAGGCTTGCTGTCAGCCAGATTACAGTCCTGCTCCACTGTGAACTGGGACTCGATTTTACATCGGGTGGTGTCCATATGTATGTTAGTAGTTACAAAATCCATAATAAGCTCCTTTCTGCTTTCGGATGGCAGGAATCGATTCATGTTTCGCATCACAATATAAAAAACCCTGCCCACATATTCTTTTAAAAGATATGTAAACAGGGTTGTTTTTATGACTTGGAATCAATTTGTCTTACAGATTCTGTTTTTTGTCTGGGATGCGGACTTATTATGCCTGCGCTTCCGCTGTAGCCTCCGGTGCTGTCAGGGCATCGAATTTTTTCTGCACTGCATCATAGGTTCTCTGAGAAATATCGGGAAGCTTGCCGCCCCAGGTTTTGGTTGCCTGTTGGAAACCTTTCTCAAAGGCGTTTCTCATTTCTTCCAACTTCTCTTTGTCATCTCCTGCGATTGCTACCGCAAAATCAATGATACGGTCGGAAGTGGCCTCTACGCCCCAGTAACCGTCCTCTGCAATATCCGCCTGAGCCTGTGCCTTGGTTTCTGCATCCACGGTGAAGTTTCCGCTTGCCAGGAATTTCCACATATCATCGGATGCTGCAATTGCATTTCCCTGACCGACAATTAACTTCTGCACAATCTGCTGCAACTGGTCGCATCTCGCCTGATTTTCACTCTGGAGATAGGAAACCAGCTCGGGATTTGCAACCTTTTTACCGGTTGCGGAATAAGCACTTGCAGCGGCTGAAGGCTCATAGACTGCAGCCTTTTCCGTAATGGCGGTGTTGGTTTCGTTTGTTGTCTTTGTTGTTGTTTTACCGGTTGTATATGCAGAATATCCTGCGTCTACTCCGGTCGTAATTCCGTTTACGCTCATACTTTTACCCTCCTTGGTGATGAAATATAAGTTGCTTTTGACGACAGAGCCGTCACTCCTATCATGTTTATCGGCATATGAATAAAAAACTTAACGCTTTCTTTTCCAAGATTTGTGTTTCGGTTGTGTTTTTTGCGGAATTCATGTAAAATACTTATGGATTTCCGTAAAAAACAAATTTTTATAAAAACGGAGAAGAACGGATGCAGCATGTAAGAAAAGCTTATGCCAAAGTGAATATCGGTCTGGATGTACTGCGAAAAAGAGAAGACGGATACCATGAACTGCGGATGATTATGCAGACGGTGGATTTGTACGATACCCTTACTTTTACGAAGACAGATGAAGGAATATCTTTAAGTTGTACAGCGGAAGGCCTTCCCTGCGATGAAAGAAATATTGCGTACAGGGCGGCGGCTTTGATGATGGAGCATTATAAAATTCCCGGCGGAATTGAAATTCATCTGCAGAAGGAAATTCCCATGGCGGCAGGTATGGCCGGGGGCAGTACGGATGCGGCAGCGGTTCTTCTCGGAATGAATGAATTGTATGAACTGGGAGCTTCCAAGGAAGAATTGTGTACCCTGGGTGTAAAGCTCGGGGCAGACGTACCTTATTGTGTAATGGGCGGTACCATGCTTTCGGAGGGAATCGGCGAGGTACTGACGCCTTTGCATGAAGTGCCTGCATGTACGGTTCTTATCTGTAAGCCGGATTTTGATGTTTCCACCAAGTATGTGTATGAGAATCTTCATGCCAATTCATTGACGGAACATCCTGATATCGACGGTCTGATTGATGCCATCGAAAGAGATTCGGCAGAAGATATGGCGGCGCTTATGGAGAATGTGCTGGAAACGGTAACGGAGCGCAAATACGAAGACATCACTACGATTAAAAATATCATGAAAGAAAAGGGTGCCATGAAAGCTCTGATGAGCGGCAGCGGTCCTACGGTTTTCGGTCTTTTTAGGGAGAAGGAAACAGCGGCGAAGGCGGCGGAAGTTTTAAAGAACCGTTTTCCGGCAGCAAGTGTATTTGTAAGTCGTTTTATCAAACCTGAATAAGAAGGTAAAAAATGGTAATGCTTATCCTGTCAATAAAAATGACAGGAGGAAAGTATGAAAACATATCAGATATTCGCTATATTGTTTATTTTTGTTGCTGCATGGTTTGCAGCACTTTATCCGGAACTTGCACTGGTGGGAGACATTTGTATTGTGCGGGATGAAAAGGGTGAAGAGGTGGAAGGTTTGACCGGTGATGAGAAGGCAGAACTTCTTCTGAGAAGTGAGAAGCCGCCGGTTGTAAAAAGTCGTCTGGCAGAGTGGCTCAAAAGCTTGAGACAGACAGATACTGAAGGAGAAAACGATGGGGATGAAACGTGTAAAAATCTGTATGGACGGAACCCGTTCTTCAGGCGGGATGAAAGAGAACTTTCAGGAGAATTATGTTGGTACGCTGGAAGTGACAAACGGAATATACGGGATTACATATCATGAGAAAACTGCAGAAGGGGATATCTGTAATAAAGTTGAATTATCCCCGGGAAAGGCTTTGATTACCAAGGACGGAATTCTGAAGGTCACCATGGAAATTGTGCCAGGTGAAGTGAAAGAAGTTCTTTACAGCATTCCCCAGGGAAGCCTTTCTTTTCAGTCCAAAGGAAGTGAAGTGTCCTTTCGGGAGACGAAAGACGGTTTGGAGGCCAGGTTACATTATGTTCTGGGTTTTGGCGGCGGCTACGACCAGAAAACGGAAATGAATATCAGAGTTGTTTCCGCAGAATAACAGCGGAATTCTTTTAGATAAAAAGAGATGATTGCGAATGAGGAAGGAGTTTAGAAATAATTGGAAGAGAAGAGAAGTAGTTTTTCGGGCAAACTTGGTTTTGTCCTTGCGGCAGCAGGAAGTGCGGTAGGTTTGGGTAACTTGTGGAGATTCCCTTATCTTGCAGCCCAGCACGGTGGCGGTATTTTTATTCTGGTATATATTATACTGGCGCTTACTTTTGGTTTTTCACTGCTTTTGATGGAAATTTCCATTGGTCGTAAAACCAAGCAGAGTTCCATTACGGCATATAAAAAATTAAATAAAAAGTTTGGCTTTTTAGGTTATATCGCTGCGTTGGTTCCTATTTTAATTCTGCCTTATTACTGTGTAATCGGCGGATGGGTACTGAAGTACTGCTGCACTTATTTTACGGGGCAGGGAATTAAGGCTGCAGAGGAGACATATTTTGGAAGTTTTATTTCCGGAACTTCTGCACCGATGATATTTTTTATTATCTTCCTGGTGCTTACACTTCTGGTAGTACTGGGCGGCGTACAGAAGGGCGTTGAGCTTGCAAGTAAAATCCTGATGCCCGTGTTGCTGGTTATTATTGTCGGTATCAGCATTTATGTATTCACCATTCCCGGCGCTTTAGAGGGTGTACGCTATTATCTGTTACCGGATTTTTCTAATTTCTCTATCAGCACCGTATGTGCAGCGATGGGACAGTTGTTCTTCTCCATGTCCATTGCAATGGGAATCATGGTTTCCTATGGTTCTTATGTAAAAGATGACATCAGCTTAATCGGATGTGTAAACCAGATTGAAATTTTTGATACTGCAGTTGCACTGCTTTCAGGATTTATTATCGTTCCCGTGGTGTTTGTATTCAGCGGTGAAGCAGGTCTTGCAACAGGTGGTGCGGGCTTGATGTTTGAAACCCTTCCCGTAGTATTTAAGGATATGCCTTTCGGAAATGTTATCGGTGCAGTATTTTTTGTTCTGGTGTTATTTGCGGCACTGACCAGTTCCATTTCCATTATGGAGGCAATCGTTTCCATGATTATGGATCGTTTTAAATTAAAACGTTGGGTTACGGTATTGATTACGGCAGGCATTACGGTTGTATTGGGGCTTCCTTCTGCACTGGGCTATGGTCTTTTAGGAAATATTAATCCTCTGGGTATGGATTTCCTTACCTTCTTTGATTATCTTTCTAACAGCGTTATGATGCCTGTTGTTGCGTTGCTTACCTGTATTCTTGTGGGATGGGTTTGCAAAACAAAGGTGATTGAAGACGAGATTACAAAGAATGGGGAGAAATTCTCCCGTCGTATCATTTTTAGGATAATGGTGAAATATATTGCACCGATTTGTCTGATTGCGATTCTTGTGTACTATACACTGGCGCAGTTCGGATTGGTGAAGTATTAGAAGGTTAAGGGGAGGTGTTACAATGCTGAATAAGTTCTTTAAACTGGATGAGAATAAGACCTCGGTAAAAGTGGAAGTGATTGCCGGTTTTACCACGTTTATTACGCTTGCTTATATTCTTATCCTGAATCCCCAGATTCTGTCGGAACCCTATGCGATTATGGGGGATGCGGCAATGGCGGAGAAGATTTATAATGGTGTATTTATCGGTACCTGTCTGGGTGCTTTTATCGGAACGTTTCTATGTGCGGTGTATGCGAAAGTGCCCTTTGCCCAGGCACCGGGCATGGGACTGAATGCTTTCTTTGCATATACGGTAGTGCTGGGAATGGGATACAGTTATCAGCAGGCTCTGGTGATTGTGCTGATTTCAGGTCTGTTGTTTATTTTTATTACTGCAGTAGGTTTGCGAGAGGCAATAATACGTGCCATACCGCAATGTATTAAAAGTGCCATTACACCGGGTATCGGTTTGTTTATCACAATTATCGGTTTGAAAAATGCCGGCCTTGTGGTGGGAAGTGATGCAACGCTGGTAACGATGTTAAATTTTGCTGCATGGAGAGAAGAGGGTGTGACACCGGAACAGCTCAATGCAATATTTTGCAGTGTGGTAGCACTTATCGGTCTGATTGTGATTGCGGTGCTTTCGTATAAAAAAGTGACTGCATCCATCCTTATCGGAATTGTGGTGGCAACTCTTATCGGAATTCCTCTGGGAGTCACCAGACTTTCTGCTTTTAAGTTTGATTTGGTGGGACAGGTAAGCGATTTCTTTGAAGTGTCTTTCTTCAAGTTAGATTTTGTGGGATTGTTCCAAGGGGATAATATTATTGAGACGATTTTTACGGTGGTGATGCTGGTAATCAGCTTCTCTCTTGTAAATATGTTTGACTCCATCGGAACCTTGTTCGGTGCAGCCAAGCAGGCGGGTCTGGTGGATAAAAACGGCGAAGTGCATCACATGAAACAGGCACTTCTTTCTGATGCGGTGTCTACTGCGGCGGGCGCATTGGTTGGAACCTCAACCGTAACTACTATGGTAGAATCCAGTGCCGGTGTTGGCGCAGGCGGTCGTACGGGCTTAACCAGCCTGACCACTTCCCTTCTTTTTGTGGCAGCCATTCTTCTTGCTCCCTTCGTGGGAATTGTTCCCATGGCGGCAACAGCTCCTGCATTGATTTTCGTGGGAATGGGAATGCTTGGCAGCATTAAGGACGTGGACTTTGACGACATCAGCAATGCATTGCCTTCTTTCTGTACGGTAATTTTTATGCCATTTACCTATTCCATCGCAAACGGTATTGCAATGGGTCTGATTACCTTCTGCCTTGTAAAACTTCTTCTTGGCAAAGTAAAGGAAATCAAAGTTCTTACGTGGATAGTGGCGATTGTGTTCATTCTGCGATATGCATTTATGGCAATGTAAAAGTAATTGAAAATAGTATAAAAAAAGCATGGCAGTTCAAAAATTGCCATGCTTTTTACTTTACAACATATTTAATTACTTCAGGGGCTTAGCGCCTGCCTTCTCCTGCATCTTTTCGACGCTTCTTTTGAAGAACCCTTTCTTCTTCTGGGGAATGGGCTCTGATTTGCCGTGTAATCCCTTAACCCCCATGATATACATACCGCTGATAACTGCCTTTACTTCCTTTTTTACGGGAATGGTATCGAAGATTTTGTCATCGCACATAAGGGTCATAATCTGAGGACCGATTTTAACTTTGACTGCGTAAACCTTCATGCGGCGTGCCATTTTAGGTGTCTGGTCAATGACTGCCTGGGGAAAACCTGCATCTTTGAATTTGACTTTCTTTTTATCAATAATCAGCATGGAAATCGTCTGCTTGTTTGCTTCCAGAAGTTTCTGCTGCTCGTCCTGCTTCTTCTGCATCTTTTTACCAACGAAGTAAAGAACGATGGTAGCGATGATGAATACTGCAAGGATGACGATAAGTATAATTGTGCCTGCACTGGGTGCAAGTAAAAGAAAAGGACTCATCTGTTACCTCCAATGATTCATTTTAGCAAAAATCATTTTATCATTTTTTGAAATAAAAGGCAAGGGAAAAACGGAAATCCTGTTGTTTGAAAGTGCACAATGTAGTATAATACAAGGGACTATGAGATGAAGGAGGAATTTGTCATGTATAAAAAACTTTTATATATAATGATATCAGTAGCCCTTGTTACGGTTTTATCTACCCAGAATGTACTTGCCACTTCCTCTGCAGAAATAAATAAAGAAATTGAAAAGGCACAGAAAGAGAAAGAAAAAGAACAGGAAGAGTTAGAGAAGGTTCAGGAAGAAATCGGGGCCATGGAAGAAGAGCAGGAAGAAATTCTGGGCGAAATGGAAGAATTGAGTCTTCAGATTGCGGATATTATGGCAAGTATCGGCGTGCTGGAAGAAGATATTGCAGCCAAGGAAGAAGAAATAGAAGTTGCCAAAGTGGACCTGGAGGCGGCAATCGAGAAAGAGAATGCCCAGTATCAGGACACAAAGGACCGTATTCAGGTAATGTATGAGTCCGGCACGGGTTCCTATCTTAATGTTTTACTTGAATCAGACGGGCTGCAGGATTTCCTTACAAGGTGGGAATACGTGCAGATGATGTATTCCTATGATAATAAAATGCTTGCGGATTACCAACTTGCCAAGGAAGAGGTAATTACTTTAAAAGAGAATCTGGAAGCGGAAGAATCCGAGCTTTTGGCAGCAAAAGAGGAGTGCGAGCTGGAGAAAGAAGAACTGGAAGTAAGTCTTGATGGTCTGGAAGAAATCTGTGAAGACTACGAGACACAGCTTGCACAGGTAAAAAAGCAGGCAGCCGCTTACGAAAAGAAAATCAAAGAACAGAATCAGAAAATTAAAAATTTGGAAAAGCAGAAAAAAGATGCGGAACAGAAAGAAAACAACGGAGGGCAGAAGCATACCGGTTCCGCATATGAATTCGACCCTGCCATTATCTGGGCAGCAGAAGGAAGCGATGCAGGAAAAGAGGTTGCGGTCTATGCAATCCAGTTCCTGGGCAACCCTTATAAAATGGGCGGTACATCCCTGACAAACGGCACGGACTGCTCCGGTTTTACCCAGTCTGTATATGCCAATTTCGGGGTGAGCATTCCCCGCACATCCACCCAGCAGAGAAGCTGCGGAACCTCAGTTGCCTATGAGAATGCCCAGCCGGGAGACCTTATCTGTTATGCCGGTCATGTAGGCATGTACGTAGGTGCAGGCTATATTGTTCACGCAAGCTCTGCGAAGACCGGAATTAAAATTTCCAAGGCTACATACAGAAGTATTCTCGCCGTCAGACGTGTTCTTTAATCAGAAAACGGCAGTTACAGTTTGCATAAACGTGTCAAAATGGCACGAAAGACGGTACATTTTACCTTGATTTCTCAAAATCACTGTGTTATTATTGGTAAATTGAGATTATTGTGTACCGGAAAGGAAGTGCAGCTTTGGCTCAGGACAGAAAATTTTATATTATTTGCGGTCATTATGGCTGCGGCAAGAGTAATTTTGCTTTGAATCTTGCCATAGAACGGGCTAAAATGGGACGTCGTGTGGTTCTGATGGACCTTGACCTTGTAAATCCGTATTTCCTGTCTTCCGGCTACAAAGAGAAGCTGGAAAGCATGGGAATCGAAGTGACGGCTCCTTTGTATGCCAACACCAATGTTGACATTCCGGCTCTGCCCGCCAACATGAACATGGTATTCGAAACGGATGCGGATGTTATTATGGACGTAGGCGGTGATGATGCGGGCTCTACTGTTTTGGGACGTTTCCATAAACAGTTATCCAATGTAGAGTACGAGCTTTTATATGTAATCAATCAATACCGTAATCTGACGGCAACTCCGGAGGAAGCGGTAGAGATTTTAAGAGAAATCCAACAGGCATCCCGCTGCAAGGCGACAGCCATCGTGGATAATTCTCATCTAAAATATGATACAACCTGGGAAATCAAGGAAAAGGCATTCGCCTATACTGACAAGACGGTTGCATTGACCGGACTTCCCTTGTTTGCAACTACGATTCCGAAATTTCTTATGGATAAGGAGGAAGTTACTGCGGGCATCTCCCGTCACGGTGACAGAAACTGGTATCCGGTGGAAATTTATGTAAAAGCCCCCTGGGAAGTGGGGAATCCGGAATGGGATCGTATATAATTAAGAGAAAGTGAGGAAGGCAAAATGGCGAAGATTACAGTGAATGAAGCACTGTGCAAAGGCTGCGGACTTTGTGTAGGAGCATGTCCCAAGAAGATTCTTGTTCTTTCCAAGGATCGAATTAATGCAAAAGGATATCATCCTTCCACAATCACAGACGAGTCTCAGTGTATCGGTTGCGCATCCTGTGCGATTATGTGTCCTGATGTAGCAATTACAGTAGAAAGATAATGTAAGGAGAAAAAGAAATGGCAGAGAAAGTTTTAATGAAAGGAAACGAAGCATTGGCAGAAGCTGCAATTCAGTGCGGCTGTAAGCATTACTTCGGTTATCCCATTACACCGCAGACAGAAATTGCGGCATATATGTCAAAGCGTTTACCCAAAGAGGGCGGCGTATTTTTACAGGCTGAATCAGAAGTGGCAG
Organism: Lachnospiraceae bacterium; assembly: GCA_017473905.1. Classification (GTDB taxonomy): domain Bacteria; phylum Bacillota; class Clostridia; order Lachnospirales; family Lachnospiraceae; genus UBA3766. Next base: position 64,289 of record JAFUJA010000026.1, read on the forward strand.
CAATCAATATGGTACTCGGAGCAACCGCTGCAGGCGTTCGTTCCATGACTTCTTCCAGTTCACCGGGTGTGAGCTTAAAGTCAGAAGGTGTATCCTATATTGCAGGTTCCGACCTTCCCGCTTTGATTATCAACGTACAGCGTGGTGGCCCCGGTCTCGGTGGTATCCAGCCTTCCCAGTCTGACTACTGGCAGGCAACCAAGGCTTTGGGACACGGTGACTTCCAGTTATTCGTACTTGCTCCTTCCACCATTCAGGAAATGGTAGACTTCGTTCCCCTTGCGTACGAAGTAGGCGAAAAGTACAGAGTGCCTTCCATGATTTTATCCGACGGTATGCTCGGACAGATGATGGAACCCGTTGAGTTCCCTACCAAGAAGGACGATGCTATTGCAGAAAAGCCCTGGGCAGCAAACGGACATCAGAACAAGAGAGAGAAAAATGTTATCAACTCCCTTTACATCGATCCTGAAACACTGGAAAACCTTGTAAAAGAGCGTTATGAAAGATACGAATTAATCAAGGAAAACGAGCAGCGTGCAGAAGAATTCATGATGGAAGATGCAGAATATGTAGTTGTAGCTTTCGGTGCTTCTTCCCGTGTTGCAAGAAGTGCAATCATGCAGGCTCGTGCTGAGGGTATCAAGGCAGGTATGATCCGTCCCATTACTCTCTGGCCTTTCCCTAATAAAACCATTGAAAAGTCCATCGATTCCACTAAGAAGTATCTCTGTGTGGAAATGAACATGGGACAGATGGTAGACGATGTTCGTCTTGTAGTAAGCGGACGCAAGCCCGTAGAATTCTTTGGCCGTACCGGTGGTGTGATTCCTACACCTGCTGAGGTACTTGGTCAGATTCGCGCACTTGCAGGAAAGGAGATGTAATCATGGCTGTAGTATTTGAGAAATCTAAGGCATTAACAGATGTGCCTTTTCATTACTGCCCCGGATGTACACACGGTATTGTACATCGTCTGGTAGCAGAAGTTTTAGAAGAGCTTGGAGTAACAGGACAGACTGTAGGTGTTGCATCCGTAGGTTGTTCCGTATTCAGCTACAATTATTTTAACTGTGATATGGTGCAGGCTGCACATGGCCGTGCTCCCGCAGTAGCAACAGGTTTAAAGAGAGCAATCCCTGAGAACGTGGTATTTACATATCAGGGTGACGGTGACCTTGCTGCGATTGGTATGGCTGAGACCGTACATGCAGCTACCAGAGGTGAAAACATCACTGTTATCTTCATTAACAACGCAATTTACGGTATGACCGGCGGACAGATGGCTCCTACCTCTCTTCCCGGACAGATTACACAGACAACACCTTACGGACGTGACACTGATGCTGCAGGTCATCCCATCCGTGTGTGCGAAATGCTTTCCACTTTATCCGGAACCGCACTTGCACAGCGTGTTACCGTTGACAGCGTAAAGAATGTTAACATTGCAAAGAAAGCAATCAAGAAAGGTTTCGAAAACCAGATTAACAAACGTGGATACTCCATCATCGAAGTGGTTTCTACCTGCCCTACCAACTGGGGACTTTCTCCTGATGAGGCAATGAACTGGCTTCGTGATAATATGCTTCCTTACTATCCTTTGGGAGTATATAAGGATGTTACGGAAGGAGGAAACGAATAATGGCTAAAACATTAAACGTTTTACTGGCAGGCTTCGGCGGCCAGGGTATTCTTTTTGCAGGTAAAACCGTTGCTTACGCAGGACTTATGGATAACAAGGAAATTTCATGGCTTCCTTCTTACGGTCCCGAAATGCGTGGCGGTACCTGTAACTGTAGCGTAGTTATCAGTGATGAACCCATCGGTTCTCCTCTGGTAACTCAGCCTGACGTATTGTTTGCAATGAACCTTCCTTCCTTGGATAAGTTCGTGAATTCAGTAGTTCCCGGCGGTACCATCCTCGTAGACAGCTCCATGATTGACAAAAAGGTAGAGCGTACCGACGTTAACGTTTACTACATCGACGCTACCAGGATTGCTGATGAGCAGGGCTTAAAAGGCTGTGCAATCATCATCTTAATCGGTAAGCTTTTCAAGGAAATCGGTTTCTGCAGCAAGGATGCTCTTGACGCAGGTATCCGTAAAGTGATTCCCGCAAAGAAGGCAGCTATGCTTGACCTGAACTTAAAGGCATTAAGCATTGGTATGGAATCATAGAATTCTTTAAGAATTATATTTAAAAGTTAAATGGATGAGAATCGTGGAGAATCTCTGCGGTTCTCATAAACCATTTTTATGATTATCCAGAATTGCTCCCGATAAAAGGAGGAACGTTATGAACGAAATCAAAGAAATTGCAATGCGAATCAAGGAACTTCGTGAAATTTGCGAATTCAGTGAGGAAGAAGTGGCTTCCAGACTGGGAATTACAACAGAATGCTACAAAAGCTATGAAGCCAGCGGTGAAGATATTCCCATCAATGTAATATATCAGCTGTCTAAGATGTATAAGGTGGATTTCTCCGAAATCCTTACAGGTGTTTCAGCTAAGTTAAAAACCTATCAGGTTGTAAGAGGCGGAAACGGACAGAAGGCAGACAGATATCCCGGATATGAATTTAAGGATCTTGCATATCATTTTGCAAATGAAATTATGCAGCCGTTTTTGGTTACTTTGGATCCTTCTGATAAAAAAGCGGACCTTGTGTCCCATAGAGGGGAAGAATTCAATTTGGTTTTAAAAGGTACCGTCGTCGTCACCTTTGGTGACCAGGAGATAGTGCTTGAAGAAGGCGACAGTATTTATTTTAACCCGAATTACCCTCATGGACAGAGATGCGGTGGCGACAAACCCGCTACCTTCCTGACCATGATAGCAGAATAAGTTGACATGGAATGGAGTAAAAATGTTAGAGAAATATTTACCCAGGATGGAATTTTCATCCTATGAAGATTTTAAAAAGAATTACACCGTAAACATCCCCGAAAATTTTAATTTCGGTTTTGATATTGTAGATGGCTGGGCAGCGGAAAAGCCTGACAACAGAGCACTTTTATGGTGCAACGACCATGATGAAGAGAAGATTTTTACTTTCCGCGATATGAGTCTTCTCACCAATCGTGCGGCAAACTTTTTTAAACATTACGGAATTAAAAAAGGTTCCGTGGTTATGTTGATTTTAAGAAGAAGATGGGAGTACTGGATTTGTGCTACAGCATTGATTAAGCTGGGTGCGATTGTGGTTCCCGGAACGTTACAGCTTACTAAAAAAGACATTGCATACCGTGCAAATGCAGCAAATATCGAAATGTTTGTGTGCTTAAACGATGCGTATGTATGTGAGCAGATGGAGCTTGCGAAGGCAGAGGCTTCCTGCATTCGTCACATTGCACTCGTTGGCGAAGAAAAGAGAGAGGGCTGGATTCCTTTTAATGAGGAATTCATGAAGTACTCAGATGAGTTTGCCCGTCCTACCGGCGAAGAAGCCACCAAGAATACGGATATCATGCAGATTTATTTTACATCCGGTACTACGGGAATGCCTAAAATGGTATGTCATAATTACCTGCATCCTTTAGGTCATATCGTAACTGCTAAATACTGGCAGCGTGTACAGGAAAACAAACTGCACATGAGCGTATCCGATTCCGGCTGGGCGAAGTTCGGCTGGGGTAAAATCTACGGACAGTGGATTTGCGGTGCGACCATTTTCGCATACGATATGGACAAGTTTATTCCCTTAAAACTTTTGGGAATGATTGAAAAATATAAACTGACAACCTTCTGTGCACCTCCTACCATGTATCGTTTTATGTTACAGGAAAAGGTGGAAGACTTTGATTTGTCTTCCGTAGAACAGTGGTGTACCGCAGGTGAGCCTTTGAATCCCGAGGTATTTAACCGTTGGGAAGAGTTAACCGGCAAGAAAATTGCTTCCGGCTTCGGACAGACAGAGGGTACCGTACTCATTGCATGCTTCGAGTGGTTTGAAGCAAAACCCGGTACTCTGGGTAAACCTTCACCCATTTATGATATCCATCTCCTCAATGCAGAGGGACAGGATTGTGAAAACGGTGAAGAAGGTGAAATCGTAATCAGTGGTTTAAAGGAGAATCCTCCCGTGGGTCTTTTTGTGGGATACTATCAGGATCCTGAAATGACCAACGAAGCTCTCGGAAGCGGTTCCTATAACTTAAAAGACGTTGCATGGAGAGACAACGCCGGCTATTGCTGGTTCGTGGGACGTCATGATGATGTTATCAAATGTTCCGGTTATCGTATCGGACCTTTTGAAGTAGAAAGTGCCCTGATTGAGCATCCCGCAGTTGTTGAGTGTGCCATTACCGCAGCACCCGATCCCATCCGTGGACAGGTTGTTAAGGCGACGGTTGTTTTGGCACAGGGCTACACACCTTCTGATGACCTTGTAAAAGAACTTCAGAATCATGTAAAACATGCGACAGCACCTTACAAATATCCCAGAATTGTGGAATTTGTAGATGAACTTCCCAAAACATTGGGCGGTAAAATCAAGCGTGCCGAAATCAGAAATGCAGATGCCAAATAATAAAGGAAACCGTTTGGAGGTAAAGTAAAAAAATGAGTAGTGCAAAAAGAGAGTTACAGAGACAGAATCGTGAAAAAGCGATTCGTAAACAGAAGACCAAAAAAGTTCTTACCATTGGAATTTGTTCCGCTTTAGGACTTGCATTTGTTGCAGGTATTATCTACTGGATTGTATATGCTAATTTTATTCTGACCAAGCCTGTGGAAGACTACAGTAAGGGACTTACCGATGATGGTAAAATCGAAGGCGTTACCTTAAGCGACTATATTACATTGGGTGACTACCAGAACATTGCTTTTAATTATACTGATGAAGTTATGACCTATGAAGAGGCTATGGCTCAGCTTGAGCAGGAAGCAGGCAACAGCGGTGACCTTTCAACTGAGACGGATATTGATATCCAGTTGGGTGATAAAATCAATTTGGACTATACCGGTAAGATTGATGGTGTTGCTTTTGAAAACGGAAGCACCAACGGAGCAGGTACTGATATTGTGGTAGGTTCCGCGGGTTACATTGATGATTTTGAGGATCAGCTTGTAGGTCACTCCCCCGGGGATGAATTCGAAATTCAGGTAACCTTCCCTGCAGATTACGGTCAGGCAGACCTTGCTTCCAAGGAAGCTGTTTTTGAAATTAAGATTAACGGTATTTACGAGAAGTCCGAAATCAATGATGATTATATTATTGAAAATCATGGCGACGTGGCTTCCAGCGTGGAAGAATACTGCGATTACCTGATTAAGCTGGATTTTGACGAAAAGATTAAGACTTACGGCCTTGATAAGGCAGTTGAAAACAGTACTCTGATTCAGTACCCCGACAAATATGTGAAAACACAGATGGGAATCCAGAAACATTCTGATGAGGAGACTTTTAACTACTATTTATCTTTCGGCTTCGATATGAAGTGGAAAGATTTCATCGGTATGAGCGAAAGCGAATATGAAGCTGAACTTCGTCTTTCCGCAGAAGATGATGTAAAGAAGAAAATGGTCGTTCAGGCTATTTTTGAACAGGAAGGCTTCGTTGTTACAGACGAAGACATCAATGCTGTTTTAGTTGATTTGGGAAGTTCAGATGTATATATGACACAGATGATAGAAACCTACGGTAAGGGATATCTTTACCAGCAGGCAATGTATAAAATCGTGGAAACCTATCTTTCCGAACGTGTATACATTGAATACTAAAATAAAACAAAATATGTAACGTTCTAAATTCCGCCCTGCGTACATAAAATGTAAAAAATGTATTGCAGGGTGGAAATTTTTTTGAAAGCGTATATCGAAGAACGTGCCATTGCAGTGGCACATTTTATTATTGAAAACAACGCTACCGTGCGTCAGGCAGCCAAGAAATTCGGCATCAGTAAAAGCAGTGTCCATGTGGACTTAACCACACGTCTGGAAAGTATCGACCCCTGTCTTTCCAGAGAGGTAAGAAAAGTACTTGATGTGAACAAGGCAGAAAGACATATCAGAGGCGGTCAGGCAACAAAGGAGAAATATTTACATAGTTAAGAAGAAAAATAAAAGATCTTCTTATATTTAGCTCCTTACAGGTAACGGGTTTGCTTGCGGCAGGAACTCTTTTATGTTATAATCACAATTAGCGTGAAAACGTACAGGGGCCATTCGGCTATGGCCCTTGTTATGGAAGAAAGGTTTGGTATGAAAAATGACACCGGAAGAAAAATTACAGATACAGTCCAGAGGCGTTGAAATCTGTCAGAGATTTCTTATGAGAGAAGCCGGTATTACCGAGGAAGAATATCGTGCATTAACAATTCAGGATTTATGTGTATTAATTACAAATGCACGTATGTTAATTAAAAAAGCAAACTATAGGGATGACAAGGAACTTTGTCTTACCTTAAATGAACATATCTGGGACATGCATACAAAGCTGATTGCTAAAATCAAAGCGGCTGAAAATGTATATATCATCATCGACCAGAGCACGAGATTCCCTTACATCGATAACAAAGATAACGGAATTTTATTATTCTCCCGCAAAGTATTTGCTGATGATTATGTGGAAGAAATGGCAGTGAAACAGTTCCGCAGATTTGAAGTGCTTGAAATTTCCAAGCTTATGCAGACCATGTATATTGCACAGACCTTTTTTATGTATGGTGTAAAAGGTGTTCATGTGGACCGTTCTCTCGTTGGTTGCTTTTTGGAAGCAAACGATTTCGTTGCTGAGCCTGACGTTAAGAAAATGGATCCCGCACTTGTGCCCGTTATGAACCCTGATTTTATGCGTGCATATTTAAAATATTCCCAGGAGATTCTCTGGAAGGTAGACTACCCTGAGAGAAAGGAAGTTCTTGAAGAACTCGAAAAGGATATGGCTATGGCAATGAAGGATGCCAGATTCTTAATTCCTGCAAAGGGACTTCCCGGAGAAGCTGCAGTTGATCGTAAGCTTACGGAAGAAGAAAGCGAGAAACTTGCATTTGCTGTTCTTTCCGGTGCTGACGGTAAGAGAGCGCTTCCCGTATTTTCAGATTGGGAGCAGTTCAAAATTGCTTATTCGGATGTTGATTACAAAGGCTTCATTATTCCTTACGCGGATTTAGCAGATTTGTTCCGTAAAAATGGCACTTTTGACGCAATTGTGTTCAATTACAGAAAATGTCCCATGGAATTAAATAAACAGTCTCTGGAAAGACTTGAAAAATTAATGAATGTGGATTGATTTTTTGTAAAACAGTCATTATAATACTTTTTGTAAAAAAAGTTGTGAGTCACTCACGAGGAGGAAAAAAATGGATTCAAACAAGAGACCCGAAACAATGGAACGTATTGTAACTCCTGCACTTGCAGAGCAGTTTATTGAAGAACAGGTGGCAGCAGTACGTGCCCAGGTTGGCGACAAAAAAGTTTTACTGGCACTTTCCGGCGGTGTTGACAGCTCAGTTGTTGCAGCCCTTTTAATTAAGGCAATCGGCAAGCAGCTGGTATGCGTACATGTTAACCACGGCTTAATGCGCAAAGGAGAAAGCGAGCAGGTGGTGGAAGTATTCCGCAATCAGCTTGATGCTAACTTAATCTACATCGATGCAACAGACCGTTTCCTGGACAAGCTTGCAGGCGTTGCAGAACCCGAAAAGAAGCGTAAAATCATCGGTGAAGAATTTGTACGTGTGTTTGAAGAAGAATCCGGCAAGGTAGACGGGATTTCATTCCTTGCACAGGGAACCATTTATCCCGATATTTTAGAGTCAGACGGTGTAAAAGCTCACCACAACGTAGGTGGACTTCCTGAAGACTTCAAGTTCGAAGGTCTTGTAGAGCCTGTGAAATTACTTTTCAAAGATGAGGTTCGTGTGGTAGGTAAGGCACTTGGTCTTCCCGCAGAAATGGTTGATCGTCAGCCCTTCCCCGGTCCCGGACTTGGTGTACGTTGTACAGGTGCGATTACAAGAGACCGTTTACATGCTCTTCGTGAATCCGATGCAATTCTCAGAGAGGAATTTGTAAAGGCAGGTTTAGATAAAGAGATTTGGCAGTTCTTCACTGTAGTTCCCGATATTACATCCACCGGTGTTAAGGATGGTAAGCGTCTGGATTACTGGCCCGTAATCATCCGTGCCGTAAATACAGTAGATGCAATGCACTGCACAGTTCCCCGCATTGACTGGGAAATTTTAGAAAAGATTACTAATCGTATTTTGAGCGAGGTTGACGGCGTATGTCGTGTATGCTACGACATGAGTCCTAAGCCGATTGCAACGATTGAGTGGGAATAATCGCGACTGGCTACGAGAAGCTTAAATAAGTATAAAAATACCCGGGGCAAATATATTTGCTACCGGGTATTTTTATGCTTATTTCCAAGCGGCGACAGCCCGCGTACGAGCGACTTTGTCGCGAGTTCGCGCTCGGGTTGTAGCAGATATAAGTTGAGCCAAGAAATGCTGAATTTTCGGCGTTTCTTGGCTCTTGTTTTTTGGTGTGACAATCAAATGACAATAAATTTTAAATAATAAGATTTGTTTTTGCTTAGCGGATTCCTAAACGTATTCTAGTTTTTTCAAGTTCTAACTCTAATGCTTCAAAAGAAATAACATTTAAACTAATAACAGTTTCGCAATAGGAAATAATTATTGTTTTTAGTTGGTTGAAGATATGATATATTTCGGTTTGTTTGGTAGTCAAGTCGTATATGCTTTTTCCGTAATGAATTAATGGATTTCTATATTTTTCTCTAAGTATTCTGAAATGCTCGCATTTCTGGTGATAATCCGTTTTGTTTATAGCAACAAAGGGTAGGACGTGCGATTTAAGATATTTGCCTTCAGTATCATTTGGATCAAGCATGTCAAGAATGTCAAACATGTATGTTATTTGGATTGTATAATCACTTATGTAATAACAGTCTACTACTCGTTTGAGTGCATTTTTGCATAACATAGCAATCTCATCAGTACGTGTATTAAATATTGCATTAAAAAGCAGAATATTATCTATTTGAAAATCCTTTTTTATTATAAAAGAATCTGGAGAACAGCAATATTGAGAAAACACTTTCCCAGGAATAGGATGAATTATATTCTCGATGTCATCTAGCATAAACGCAAAGCGTATATTATCTTTAATTCCAGCAAGAGAGGGAAGTGAATTGCGTTGACTTATATCTAATGTAGATAGAATAATGTAGTCTAACCCATGATTAATTTTGTCACAAATTATATCTGCAAATGAAGAATATGATTTAAAATCCCAGTTAGTATCTTTCAAAAAAGGTTCATCAACTATTATTGCAATAGCGGAACGTGAATTTATTTCCTGCACTTCACACAGTTTTATGGTATTTAGTATAATATCTAGATCATTTGCAGTAAATGTTGTAAACTGTTCATCTAGTTCTAATGTGGTATTATTCCATTCGATTATAGGATATTCAGATTGTGTAGAAAGAGTATCTTCCATTACATCTAAATATACATAGCTCCAATAATACTTAGAAAAATTGCTGACTGAGTTTATTGGAAGATAAATAATATTTCCTTGTTTTAGAGTAAATTCAATATCAAAATTTTGCATTTCAGCAAAAAAAACATGCTTTTGGGAATCCAGAAAACCTAAGTCAGGGTTTGTTGTTGACATGATTTCATCGCTAGGAGCTTTATACTCAAAAAGGGTTACTTTTTGAGTTAAGTCTGTTTCAAGTTCACTCATAGTAGTGATTCCAGAAGAGATTACTGCTACGCAAAAATCATGAATCAGCAATAATAAATTTTGTAGAAGAGCATTAATCTTATTGAGTGGAATCATTTCATTTAAGTTTTTGCCTTTGTGTATGATTTCAGTTCTAACTTCCTTGGAATAAAAATAAAACTGATGATTTAATACATCATACTTGTGTTGTGAATTAGAAACATAGCTAATAATACGTTTCTTACGATCCTGAAAGTGCATATAGCCTTGTCCCCCCATTCTTTCTACTGTCGAAAATAAATAGCAGAAACACCTATTGAGGTCTGTTATGTGAAATGAAAAACATGCGCGTGATAAGATTGAGCGATACTCCATGTAAACTTCATCAGTACGAGATGAATTGAAAATTTTGTAGCTATCTTCATATTGATAGTTGTTTAGGTGATTGAGTTCGAGCCCTATGCCGGGTTGTAATGAATAAAAATAAGGAGATAATGAAAACTCAGATAGAGTATCGTCTTCACTTTTATAAAAGAATGCGTATCTAGTATTAGCTACAATTCCAGGTATTCCAGGCAGAGTATCACGTAAATCTATTCGACAAAAATTGAATCTAATATAGTCAAGAGCTCGATTCACAGTATCTATTGCGAGTTCAAAATCAACTTCACAAGGATTCTGAATAGTGGTTTTAACAAAACCAAAATTTACAAGGCATTCACACGAATGAGTATAGAAACTGGGATTTGATTTAATAATGGAATATATCTCGGGATAATTTTCTTTGCACTCTTCAACTTGCTCAATTTGGTATAAAGGGATAAGTATTGTATCTTTAAAAACCAGATTCTGTTTTATAATTAAATTTGTAATAGGTATTAAAAAATATGACATAGAATTTTTACTCTTTCTTCGGTTTCCTTTTCCTCTTCACATAAGAGAAATCCGGAAACAAGTCTTTAGACAATTCTGCAGTTTCTTCAGCAACTTCATTTTTTATCCATATTCTGAACCGATAAAGGTTCATCATCAAGATTCAATGAAATAATTTGTTCTTTATTCGGGTCAACCGGATTTGATGGAAATCTTATTTCTTTGTAGAAATAATCTGATTCTGTTATTTCTACATCTTCCAATTTATCTCGTAAACGAGCCCAATACTCAACCATCTTTCGGAAGGTATCAAGGTCTTCCTATGGACGGGGATCAGAGCTTGGTAGTCGTTCTTCAAATTTAAAAATCAGTTCGCCATCTTTCATGGTGGGACGCAGTCCGTATGCCCATTCAATGTCAAATAGTACATGAAGTGCACTGAACATATTTGCCACATCCGGATCGGACAAGGCGTAGAAGCTGACATTTAGGTTGTTGGCTATGTTCAGTAATGTTGCTGCATCCGGATATCTGTTTCCCAGTTCATAATTGCGGATGGTGGATTCATTTAAGCCACATTTATCGGCTAATTCTTTTTGTGTCATATCGGCTGCAATTCTAAAGTTTCTAATCAAATAGCCTACCCGGCTGGTGAATTTCTCGCCCATGATAACTGCTCCTTGTAAGTAAAATTTCTAAAGGTAAATCGTGTAACTATATTCATTATAACACAAACAGTGCAAAAATGAACTGTTATGATACAGGGGAATAAAACAGTACAGAAATGAACTGAAAAGAAAAAAGAGAGGAGGTATGTTTTCATGGAAAGCAAAAGATTTTTAACTGCAACAGATGTGCAGGAGATGTTGGGAGTGTCGCTATCATACGCCTACAAGCTGATTCGTAAATTGAATGCGGAACAGGAAGCAAAAGGTCTTGTGACCATCAAAGGACGTATTAGTAGCAAATATCTTATGAAGCGAATATACGGCTTGTGTGACGAAGAGAAGGAGGTGGGATAAGTGGCTGTTATCAAAAATCAGAAAACCGGAATGTGGAAAGTGCGTACTTATTACAAGGACCTGACCGGGGAACGAAAACAGAAAACTAAAAGGGGCTTTGCAAAGAAATGCGAAGCCCTAGAATGAGAACGAAATTTTAAACTAAAGGATGACCAAAGTATCAGCATGGCGTTTGGTAGTTTTGTGGAGATTTATTTGAATGATTTGGAATCTCGAATTAAGAAGAACACGTTTCTTACCAAGAAGCACATTATTGAGACTAAGCTTCTCCCCTATTTTGGGAAACGTAAGTTGGATGAAATAAGGACTGCGGATGCTATTAGGTGGCAAAATGAGATGATGAAATTGTCGAAAGCCAATGGAGAGTTGTTTTCACCAACATATCTGAAAACGATTCATAATCAGTTAAGTGCTATCCTAAATCATGCAGTGAATTTCTACGGACTAAAAGATAATGTAGCAAGGAAAGCCGGATATATAGGTAAGAAGGAAAGTGGTGAAATGGAGTTCTGGACACAGAATGAATTTCAGGCATTTTTGGAATGTGTGGCGGATAAATCGTTGTCATATTATGCATTTGAAATTCTCTATTGGACAGGCATTCGTGAAGGAGAGCTGCGGGCACTGACACCGAAGGACTTTGATTTTCAGAAGAATACATTGCAAATCAATAAGTCCTATCAGAGATTGGAAGGGGAAGATGTGATTACGGAACCGAAAACACCTAAAAGCAACAGAATAATTGTAATGCCGGATTTTCTTGCAATAGAGATGCATTGCGTGCCAATTAGTGATTTGTCAAATTTGTGAGTGGAGGTGTGATGCACCTCTGCTTTTTTTGTTTTATGGGTTAACATAAAAGTACTGAAAAAGTCAAAATTGGTTTGAATATTTTAAGGGCATTTGATATAATTTTTTTATAATGGTAATTCCTTTGTTTGACAGAAATATTAAGCAAGATTTGTAATGTGCTTGATTGTCAGGTTAAGGATATTATGGTATTAAGTGGGGAAGTAAGTGCATAGTAACGTAGACTAAAGTGAAAGATAGGATGGAAAAATGTATACATCAATAGAATTATTTGCAGGAGCAGGTGGCTTAGCATTAGGAGTTGAAAAGGCCGGGTTTAATACGATTGGATTGATTGAATTTGATAAAGATGCAGCGGATACCCTAAAGAAAAATCGTCCAAATTGGAATGTTATTCATGACGATATAGCGAATATTTCTGCATTAGACTTAGAAGAATATTTTGGGATTAAATCGGGAGAATTGGATTTATTATCTGGAGGAGCACCGTGTCAGGCATTTTCTTATGCGGGAAAAAGACTTGGTCTAGAAGATGCAAGAGGAACTTTGTTCTATCATTACGCACTGTTTTTAGAAAAGCTACAACCTAAAATGTTTTTGTTTGAGAACGTGAGAGGTTTGTTGACGCATGATAAGGGCAAAACATATAGTACAATGCTTAATATTTTTTCTAATGCGGGATATACAATTGTTAGGCAAGTTTTGAATGCGTGGAATTATGGTGCTCCACAGAAGAGAGAACGATTGATTACAATAGGAATTAGAAATGATTTAGTTGATAAGACAGAGTATAAATTTCCAGAACCACATGAATACAAACCAGTCTTACGAGATGTTTTATTAGATTGTCCAAAGGGACCAGGGGTTCCATACGGTGAGAAGAAACGAAAGATTTTTGAACTTGTTCCACCGGGAGGATACTGGCGAGATATTGATCCAGAAGTTGCAAAAGAATATATGAAAAGTTGTTGGGAGATGGAAGGAGGAAGAACTGGAATTTTGCGAAGAATGAGCTTGGACGAGCCATCATTGACAGTTCTTACATCACCTTCACAGAAGCAAACAGAAAGATGCCATCCGCTTGAAGCAAGACCTTTTACGGTACGGGAAAACGCTAGATGTCAAATGTTCCCGGATGATTGGGAGTTTTGTGGAAATGTTTCATCGCAGTATAAGCAAGTAGGTAACGCAGTACCGGTGAGTTTGGCATATGATGTTGCTAAAGAAATTTATAAATCATTAGAATTGCTCAAGAAAAATGAAAGGAATAAAAAGGCTATATGAAATTATGGGGGTTAAGTTTTATTACTGAAGATAATTTTAAGAAGCATGTTGCAGCAACTATAGAGAAGTATGGGGAAAAGTTAGAGTCATTTGATATTAAGAGATTTAATAAAAATATTGTCGATCCGATCAAATTGATTTTTGATAAAACTGTTTATCAGACATCTTGGAAAGAAATGGTAGGCAATGAGATTTTTAGGCAGAGAGATAAATCCAATAATAATGATATTGGGTATTTTCATCAGAGAATATTTCAATACATTGATAAATGCCGAGTGCCTGAGAATGGTAAAGAAGGCGGCTGGGATGTGATTTATCAAAATCCGGATGGTATTATTCTGCCGGGTGGTGATGTAGTACATACAATATATGTTGAGATGAAAAATAAGCACAATACTATGAATTCCGCGTCCTCAGCTAAAACATATATTAAGATGCAGAGCCAGTTATTAGCGGATGATGATTGTGCATGTTTTTTGGTTGAAGCTATTGCACAAAGAAGTCAAAATATTAAGTGGGAAACAACAGTTGATCAGAAGAAGGTTACTCATAGAAGAATTCGTCGAGTTAGTATAGATCAATTTTATGCACTTGTTACCGGAGAGGAAGATGCATTTTATCAAATGTGTATGATTCTTCCGGAGGTTATTAGTGATGTGGTAATTAACAGTGAAGCAAAGGTACCTCATGATACTGTTTTGGAAGAACTGAAAAATATTGCAAATGCAATTGGTGAAAACAACAAAGATGTTGCAATGGCGATTGCCATATATTTGTTAGGGTTCAATTCCTATAATGGGTTTTCTAAGCTAATCCAAGAAAATGATGATGCTGAAGAAAATATGATGAAGAGAATTTATGCGTATGCGAAAGGGCTTAATGATAATAACTAATATAATGATTGTGTGGACAAGTCTTTTATGTATTTGAGATAGGATTCTAGTTGCCTAGCATTATGATGTAAAGAGAGGAGCAAAGAAGAAATGAATAAGCAACCTATCATTAATGGGAAAGTAATTGAGAGAGCATATGAGGAATATAGGGGAGATGCATTCTTGGTCAATCGTAGATATCAACGTAAACTGGTATGGGGTCTAGAGGAGAAAATGGCATTTGTAGATTCTATTGTGAAAGGATATCCGATACCACTATTTCTTTTTTCAAAAGCAACATATAAGGGAATCGAAAGATATGAAATAATTGATGGTATGCAAAGGCTGAATGCAATTTTTTCTTATATAGAGAATGCTTTTCCTAATGAGGAAGGTGAATATTTTGACTTGCAAACCACGGCATTAACTAAAGATTTGGAAGAAAAAAAGATTCTTACTCAGCGAGATCCAGTAATGAAAAGAGAAGCGTGTGTAAAACTTGTAAGTTATGAACTACCTTTCTCAATATATGAGGAGAATGATTCAAAAACAATCGATGAAGTTTTCAGAAGAATTAATGCAAATGGACAGCATTTATCCAGACAAGAAATAAGACAAGCTGGTGCAATAGGTGAGTTTGCACAATTAGTAAGACAATTAGCTACGGTTATTAGAGGAGATGTTTCGCATGAAGATATTCTTCTTTTGCCACAGATAAATGAGATTAGTATAGGGAAAGATATCAATGGTAAAGGAATTGATCCTACAGGCGTTTTCTGGGTAAGGGAAAATATAATAACGAAAGAAGATCTTAGACAGTCTATGGATGAAGAAGTTATTGCTGATTTAATAGCAGGAATGACTATTAAACCAATTCCACCATCACGCCTAAGTACCTTGGATAGTTATTATGGTTTTAAAGCAGAAGATGTGGATGTGAATGATAGAAGAATTGAGCAAGCATTAGAGGCAAATCCACCAGAAAAGGTAAAACAACAATTCTTGTATATTTATGATGAAATAAGAAAAATTTTCTATAATAGAGATACAACAATCATTGAGCATATTGTTAATAAGAGAGTATATAAAGGTCCTCGTTATTTCCAAGTGTTGTTTTTGGCATTATATAATTTACTTGTTGTAAATGAGAGAAAAATAGTTGATTATGATAAGTTTTATTCACAGTTGGAGAAGATTAGTTCAAGAACAATTAATATATCTGGAGGTGGCGGTGCTTGGTCAGGAAAAGAAAAAAACGAATTGGTCACAGCAACTGCGGCAGTTTTAGAAGAATACACTGTTAAGAGAAATGAAAATGATCCTATGTACTACTCTTACACCACGGAGTTAGAAACGTTGTTAAGCCAATCCAAAACAGAAAACAGTCAATATGATTTTAAGCAAGGTATTCATGATCTGGTAACTGGAGAACTAAACGAGAAGTTAATAAGTAAGATATTTAAAACATTAACAGCTATGGGAAATACGGAGAAAGGTGCTGTTGGATATGTTATTTTGGGTGTTGCTGACGACATAGATGACGAGAGAAAAATATCTGCGAAATACGGGACAGAGAGTGTTAAAGTTGGTAATTTTTTTATCAGTGGTTTAGACGGTGAGATTAATGAATATTATAAGGGAAATGCTGATAAATATTTTGCTATGATTAAGTCTATTTTAGAAAATCAGCCATTAACAGAACATTATAGACGTCAGATAGGTAGTAAGATTCGTCTAGTTGATTATCATGGAAAAACGGTAATTATTTTGAGAATTGAGAATGATAATGGTGCGATTATGTATGATAATAATTATTATACAAGAATTTGTGCTAATAATGATCCATTGCCAGTAACAGCTGAAAATATGCCGGCTTTTTTTGCAAAATTCATGTAGGGAAGATGTTACGAGTGTGAAATAGAAAACACTGACAACAAAATGACAATACAATCCCCTAAAAATCCACGAACCAGATACAATCCGGACAAAACTCCCAGATTTTCACCACCAAAATCAACACATTACACCACAGAATAACTTTGCAAAGAAGAGTGGGAATGATCGCGTAGACAGCGAGCCAAGCACGTAGTGCTTGATAATATAAAAAGAGTCTTCCGGATGCTTGCATCCAAGGGAGACTCTTTTTGTATTATGAGCAAATACGAAGTATTTGGCGAGCGTCCGCGTTGAGGGCGGAATCCGAAGGATTATGCCCGAAATGGCACGGCTGGTAGTGTTTATGTGTCTCTGGTAAGTTTACTTGCGTTTGGACATCTTCTTTTTTATCTATAGCGCGCATACGCGCGTAGTAAGTGGCGATAGCCACTTACGCTGCATCGCGAAGTGAATTTTAACAGCTGCACAATCTTTGCATTTGTAATATAAAAACATTGAGAAAGCAAAATTGAACTTGTATAATATATTTATATGATTTTAAAGATTAATTGCATGAAATATAGAAGAATAAGGGATTACAGGCAAAAGCATATAAGTGGAGGTGTCCCTGTGAGGATTTTACTCGTTGAAGATGAAAAAAGAATGGCGCAGGCGTTATGTGAAATCCTGCGCCTTGAAAAATATGAAGTTGATCATTATGCCAATGGTCTTGATGGTTTGGCTGCAATGGAAAGTAATATCTATGATATTGTAATCCTTGATGTTATGCTCCCCGGAATGAACGGTTATGAGATTGCAAAGCGTGGTCGTAGTCAGGGAATTACTACTCCAATCCTGATGTTAACTGCCAAAGCAGAGGTTGATGATAAGGTGACCGGTCTTGACAGCGGTGCAGATGATTATCTTACAAAACCGTTTATGACCAAAGAACTCCTCGCACGGCTTCGTGCGCTTGGAAGACGAACACACGATACAACCGACGGAGTGCTGTCTTATGCAGATATTGCACTTGATACAAGCAACCTTACGTTATCCTGCACTACCAATGGTCAGAATGTGCGGCTCAGCGAAAAAGAATATCACATTCTTGAATATCTGATTGCAAACCGCGGGCAGATTCTTACCCGTGAGCAGCTTGCTATGAAAATTTGGGGATTTGAGAGTGAGGCAGAATATAATAACGTGGAAGTATATATGTCCTTTACCCGTAAAAAACTCGCTTTTGTTGAGGCAAAGACTGAAATCAAGGCAGTTCGAGGGGTTGGATATGAATTGAGGTGTGATGATGTTTAAGAAATCAAGGAGAAAAATCGTTGCAGCCATTATGTCTATCCTTGTACTTTTGTATGTGGGAACGCTTGGCATTATTTACGCATCAAGTTATTATGAAATGTCGAAGCAGAATCAGAAAATGCTTCAAACACACGCTGAAATGTATGTACTTCCTAAATTTTACGAAGATATGGTACCGCCGAACAGACCAAGACCTGATGGAAATATCGGTTTTAATCCCGGTTTTGACCCGCAATCACCAATGTTTCAGCTATCCACATTTTATACGGTTGCGGTATCTTATGATGGTGATATTCTTGAAATAAAGAATGAGCCGCCAACGGTGTATTCCGACGATGTGCTAATGGAACTGGCACAACGCATTATTAAAGAAAACAGACAGTACGGTACAGATGATAACCTTGCTTTCCATAAAGCGGATAAAGGTGGATATATTCTTGTTACTTTTATGGATAATACTGTTGTCAATGAGAATGCTTTGACCTTGTTTCGTTATACTCTGGTCTTTGGCGGTGTTGCATTGGTATTGTTTTTCTTCCTGTCAGTATTTCTTGCGCGAAAGATTGTCAACCCTCTTGAAGAAAGCTACAAAAAGCAGAAACAGTTTATTTCTGATGCAGGTCACGAACTGAAAACACCGGTATCGGTAGTTAGTGCCAATGCAGAACTGCTGTCCCGTGAGATTGGTGACAACCAATGGCTCCGGAATATTCAGTATGAAAACGAGCGAATGGGAATGCTGGTTAGTCAGCTTCTTAACCTTGCCCGAACCGAGAATGTGACACCACAGATGGAACGCTTAGATTTAAGTCATCTTGTTGCGGGCGAAGTGCTTCCGTTTGAAAGTGTAGCTTTTGAAAAAGGACTTGTGCTGAATAGTAATATTACAGACGGCATCGGTGTCGAAGGTAACAGTGCACAGCTTAAACAAATTGTATCTATATTGCTTGATAATGCCATTCGACACAGCCAAAAGCAAGGCGAAGTGCATGTATCCCTAAAAAAAGAACATGGGTACGCCAAGTTCTCTGTTATCAATCAAGGTGATGAAATTTCCGTAGAACAGCGTGAGCAGATCTTTGAGCGTTTTTATCGTGTGGATACCGCCCGAAACGGCGAAGACAAGCACTACGGACTTGGCCTTGCTATTGCCAAGGCAATTGCAACCTCACACAAAGGTCATATTGAGGTGCAATGCTTTAACGGATTTGTAGAATTCAGAGTGCAAATCCCCTTAATCTAAAGAATAAAATAATTCAATAAAACTTCAATCTTCCTCCTGTACAATGATACCATCAAAGTACAGGAGGTTTTTTTATGCATAGTAATTTTCTAAGTATAAAAAATATGTTCTGAAGCTGAATGAGAAAGGAGTGAGTAAATGAAATACCGACACGAATGGAAGTATGAAATCAGCAACGGTGATATGTTTGTTCTCCGTCAGCGATTGTCCGCTGTTATGAAACGGGATGTTCATGCTGTTGACGGCAAGTATCTGATCCGCAGTTTATATTTTGATAATGCATCCGACAAGGTTCTGAGGGAAAAAGTTGATGGTGTGAATATCCGTGAAAAGTTTCGAATCCGCTATTATAACAACGACACATCCTTGATTCATTTAGAGAAGAAAAGCAAGGTGAATGGCTTATGTTTGAAGGACAGTACGACGCTTACCCGAGAACAAGCACAGGCAATTGCAAACGGCGACTATACTTGGATGGTAGAAAGCGGTATTTCTCTGATTCAGGAGTTGTACAGCAAGATGATGAGTCAGGGACTGCGACCTAAAATCATCGTGGAATACGTAAGAGAACCCTTTGTTTTTGTACCCGGGAATGTCAGAGTGACACTTGACTACAACATCCGCACAGGAACGAAGTGCACTGATTTTTTAACTCCCGGTTGTGTTACCATTCCGGTAGTTGATGCACCCATTATCCTGGAAGTGAAATGGGATGAGTATCTACCTGACATTATTCGCGATGTCCTGCAACTTCCAAGTTGCCGTGTAGGCGCATTTTCCAAATATGCCGTTTGCAGAATTTACGGCTAAAATAATTTAGATTATAAGGAGCATGTATTATGACTTTCAATGACATTTTCAAATCAAGTTTTCTGGAGAATATTGCAAGTGTCAGTATTCTCGATATGGCAATCGCTTTGTTGCTGGCTTTCGGTATTGGGATATTTATTTTTTTCGTATATAAAAAGACCTATCAGGGCGTTATGTATTCTTCCGGTTTCGGAACGACCCTTGTTGCCCTCACAATGATCACTACCGTTGTTATTCTTGCAGTAACATCTAACGTGGTTTTGTCTCTCGGTATGGTTGGTGCGCTTTCTATTGTTCGTTTTCGTACTGCTATTAAAGAACCCCTTGACATTGCGTTTCTTTTCTGGGCAATCGCAGTTGGTATCGTATTGGCAGCCGGGATGATTCCACTTGCAGTGATTGGCAGTGTTATCATTGGTGCAATCCTTCTTGTATTTGTAAACAGGAAATCCCATTGCAATCCGTATATCGTTGTTCTTTCCTGTGTCGATGCGATGACTGAAAAGAAAGCAGTCGATTATCTTAAAGGAAACGTTCAAAGATGCATTGTTAAGAGCAAAACAGCAGCTAAGGGGCTTATTGAACTGAATCTTGAAATTCGTATGGCAAACGACAATACCGATTTTATCAATGAATTAAGCATGATGCCCGGCGTAAACAATGCAGTTTTGGTAAGTTATAATGGCGAGTATATGGGTTAAGGAGGTACACAATGTCAACACACAAGCATTTTAATAAAATATGCTGTGTCATCTTTGGCTTTACGTTGATTCTGACGGTGCTTTTTATGAGCGCAGAGCATTTGGGGGTTCATAAAGCATCAACTGAAATGGGATACGAAAAAACACTGTTTGATACATCCAGGGTTCATAACATCAATATTATTATGGATGATTGGGATGCGTTTATTGTTAACTGTAAAAGCGAGGAATATTATACTTGTACCGTTGTGATCGACAACGAAGAGTATAAGAATGTTGCCATTCGCGGTAAAGGTAACACCTCACTTAGTCAGGTGAGCAACGACCGTTACAGTTATAAGATAGAGTTTGACCATTACGATAGTACCAACACCTATTACGGACTTGATAAACTATGTCTGAACAATATGATTCAGGATAACACTTATATGAAAGATTACCTGACCTATCAGATGATGAGCGAAATGGGTGTTGCTTCTCCTCTTTGCAGTTATGCCTATATCACGGTAAACGGTGAAGATTGGGGACTTTATCTTGCCGTAGAAGGATTGGAAGAATCTTTTCTTCAGCGCAATTACGGTAAGGATTACGGTGAACTTTATAAACCGGACAGTATGAGTATGTCCGGTGATATGGGTGAACAACGTCGGAATGGATATGACGGTATGTTTGGCGGGCAGATGCCTGATGGACAAATTCCGGGTGAACGGATTCCGGGCGGAGAACATGGAGGAATGCAAAACGGCATCGATGATGTGCTGTTAAAATATATCGATGATAATATTGAAAGTTATTCAAATATCTTTGATAGTGCTAAAACTGACATTACCGACAGTGATAAATCCCGTTTGATCAAAGCACTAAAGAAGCTGGGCAACGGAGAAGAACTTGAAAAAGTGGTTAATATAGATGCGGTTATCCGTTATTTTGTGGTGCATAATTTTGTTTTAAATTTCGATAGCTATACCGGCTCGATGATCCATAACTACTATCTCTATGAAAAAGATGGTCAGATGCAGATGCTCCCTTGGGATTATAACCTTGCCTTTGGTGGGTTTCAATCAATGGGAGGAGCAACAAGTCTTGTAAACTATCCGATTGATACTCCCGTGTCCGGTGGTAACACCGAAGACAGGCCGATGATTGCTTGGATTTTCGAAAATGAAGAATATACTGAATTGTACCATAAGTATTTCTCGGAATTTATCACGACCTATTTCGACAGCGGTTATTTCTCAGAGATGGTAGATAATGTCAACGCAATGATTTCACCATATGTCGTAAAAGATCCTACAAGATTCTGCACTTATGAAGAATTTGAAAAAGGTATTACGACCCTTAAAGCGTTCTGTTTGCTTCGTGCAGAAAGCGTGCGTGCTCAACTTGACGGAACCATCGGGTCTACCACAGAGACACAAAAGAGCGATACGCTTATAGATGCCGGGGATATTCAAATGAATGATATGGGCTCTATGGGCAATGCGATGGCTGACGGTCAGGTTCCGCAGAAACCCGATGGACAAATGCCCGGCGGAAAGCAGGACGGTTTCGGCGATGGACAAATGCCCGGCGGAAAGCAAGACGGTTTCGGCGATGGACAAATGCCCGGCGGAAAGCAAGACGGTTTCGGCGATGGACAAATGCCCGGCGGAAAGCAAGACGGCTTCGACGGTGGACGACTGCAACCGCAAGGACAAAACTCTGTGACCGTATCTTCTTGGATTGCAATTGGAATAAGTATTTTAGTTCTTATATTAGGACTCGCTTTTGCGTTCACCTTCAAAAGACGGAAGTAAAAAATGGCAGGGAGATATATGCCGTTATTAGCGTCCCTTCCGCGTCGATGAAATTCATTGACGAAAATGTCTGCTACGTTTATAATTAAAAGGTATTTTGCACCTTGAAATGAAGGCAAAATTTTACAGACAACAGTATTAGAATTTGCATGAAAATACGGAGGATAAAAGATGAACGCAGATACAATACAGATTCTTATAGCAATGGTTGTTTATATGGCTGTTGTTATAGCAATTGGTCTCATTTATGCCAAAAAAGCGAATGAAAATTCAGAGAATTATTTCCTCGGAGGTCGTTCTTTGGGACCTTGGGTGACTGCTATGAGTGCGGAAGCATCTGATATGAGCGGATGGCTTTTGATGGGTCTTCCCGGCGTGGCATATTGGTGTGGTCTTGCGGATGCAGCATGGACGGCAATTGGTTTGGCTGTAGGTACATATTTGAACTGGCTGTTTGTGTCAAAGAGACTTCGTCGCTACAGTGTAAGAGCAAATAATTCCATTACGTTACCGGATTTCTTTTCTAACAGATTCCGGGAAAATAAAAAGGTAATTATGACGATATCTGCTGTATTTATCCTGATTTTCTTTACGGTTTACGCAGCAAGTTGTTTTGTTACTTGCGGTAAATTGTTCTCGGCATTATTTGGCGCACCTTATGTGGTTATGATGCTTCTTGGCGCGTTTTTCGTTTTGCTTTATACCATTTTAGGTGGTTTCCTCGCAGAAAGTGCTTCCGATTTCATGCAGGGTATTGTAATGATTGTAGCACTTGCGGTTATCGTGATCGTCAGTACAATCAATGCGGGCGGAATTGATGCAGTTATTGCAAATGCACGGGAAATTCCCGGTTTCCTTGAATTCTTCGGAATGGCAACTCCGGAGTTGAATGCGGATAAGGTGCAGCTTGTGGAAGCAGGTAAGCCGGTATTTGGAGCTGCTTCCGAATATGGTTTGCTTCAGATTTGCTCCATGTTGGCATGGGGTCTTGGTTACTTCGGTGTACCTCAGGTGCTGCTTCGTTTTATGGCTATTCGTAAAGAGGAAGACCTTAAGAGTTCCAGAAGAATAGCGATGATTTGGGTTATTATTTCATTATCTGTAGCGGTATTTATTGGTATTATCGGAAGATATTTGGAGCCGATTACCCATCTTACCAAGTCAGATGCAGAGAATATTTTTATTACGTTGGCAACAAGTTCTCTTCCTCCTATTTTGGCAGGTTTTGTAATGGCAGGTATTCTCGCGGCGACAATCAGCTCTTCGGATTCCTACTTGCTGATTGCTGCATCTGCAGTTGCGAAGAACATCTTCCAGGGTGTTTTCAAAAAGAATGCTACAGATAAGCAGGTTATGAATGTATCAAGAATCACACTGCTTGCAATCGCAGTTGTCGCAGCTATTATTGCCCTTGATGAAAAGAGTATTATTTTTCAGGTTGTTTCCTTCGCATGGGCAGGATTTGGCGCAACCTTCGGCCCGATTATGTTGTTGTCCCTGTTCTGGAAGAGAACAAACAAAGCCGGAGCAATTGCAGGTATGGTAAGTGGTGCAGCAATGGTATTTATATGGAAACTTGGTATCAGTAAGCTTGGCGGTGTGTTCGGTATTTATGAATTGCTGCCTGCGTTTATTGTATCAACTATCGTTATTATAGTGGTTTCTCTTTTGACACCGCCTCCTTCGGAAGAAGTATTAGAAGACTTTGAAGCTGTAAGAATGAATCAAATTGAACAACAGTAAGACCGGAAGGGTCTGAAGATAAAAAGTACTGTTTGGCATTTTGCTAAGCGGTACTTTTTTCTTGGTTTAGAAATTATAAAAATCACTTTCAATCAGATGGTGCTCATTGAAAATGTATTCAATTTTTATATAAAAGCAAATGCAACAAAAAAGTTGAAAACATAAACAGTGCAGATTGCGGGTGTATCCCGGTTTTATCGATGCTCACAGCCATCCGTATTGCGGATGAATTTGGTCTGGGACTCACATTGGATCATCGTACGGGAAGCCTGAAAGAGGGAAAGGATGCAGATATTGTTATCTATGACGGGAATCCTTTGGAAATAGCTTCTAAGGTAAAATACACATTTTTTAACGGAGAAATTGCATGGGAATTAAAATACTGAATTCCAAGTAGATTCCATTTTACAAGATAAGTAAAATGGACATTTATAAAAGACTTGTTTTTATTACAATTATTAACTAAAATAGAAGGAGAATCAAAAGATAAAAAACGTATGTTTAACACATACACAGGAGGAAGCCATGAGTGGAATGTTATGCAGTGAAGAATATCTTCTTTTTTCCAATATTATCGGGGAAATTTCATTAGAGCTAAAAGATTTTAACCCAAGAGCCAGAGAAGCACTGAAACATTTGGAAGAAGTTGCCCACCTGGGAAAGATGGAACTTTTTATGAATGGCAGAACTTCTGTTTTTGAACCGGCGGGAATTGATACTTCAGCGGTACTTTTTGAATCGGAAAAAGGATTTGGAAATGACGCATACAATACCCGTTATGAGACTCCGGGAAACAGTACGATAGATTTCTGGTTATATCCTTATCCGGGTTACGTATGGAATGATGAGGAGAAACGAGAACTGGAATTCCTTACCAGACAGCTGTTTTTAATCAGCGGAAGAGGACGACTTCTGTTTCTTTTAAACAGAGCCTCTGTTATGGATACGGCTACGGGAATCAGCAATGCTGCAGGATTGATTCGGTTCGGAGCTTTTATGGCCAAAGAAGGCAGACTTCATGAATATAACGGTTTGTTTATCAATATCCGTAACTTTAATTATTTTAACCAGCGTGTAGGCTCCTACCATGCTGACAGTTTTCTGTATAAATATGCCCAGAAACTGCGTCTTTTTGTTCTGGAAGATGAAGGTCTGGGGCGTCTGGGAGGAGATAATTTCTTTGTTTTTATCAAGAAGACCAGAATGGGTGTTTTTCAGGAATATCTTGATGATATCCAGGTAGACATGGAGAAGCAGAACGGCGAAACGGAGTGTTTTGAAATCAAAGTCCGTGCCGGAGTGTATGATATCAATGAAGGTGATGAGCCGGGTACGGCAATCGAACGAGCTTCACTGGCTCTTGCCAATGCCAAGCGTCAGACTGAGAAAAGTTTCGTCTGGTATTCTCCTGAAATGCTGGAGCGTGACATACGGTTTAAACATATTGTCATGGCATTTCCCAATGCTCTTGCCAAAAAGGAATTTGTAGCATATTACCAGCCTAAGGTTGCCTTGAATGGGAACATACTATGCGGATGTGAAGCCCTGACACGTTGGGTGAAAGACGGCGAGCTTGTTCCGCCGGCAGATTTTATTCCGGCCTTAGAACAGGAAGGCAGTGTATGTGAGCTGGATTACTATATTCTGGATAAAGTGTGTGAAGATATCCGGAACTGGTTGGATGCAGGAATTGAACCGGTGCCCGTATCCGTTAATTTCTCCAAGCATCACTTCCGAGACAGGAACTTTATTTCCCGTGTTATCGGAACCATCCGGAAGTATCATCTTGACCCGAAATATATTGAGGTAGAGTTAACGGAGAATACAAGCTTCGGTGAATTACAGCAGTTGGAAGCTTTTATGAAAGAGATGAAAGCCAATCAGATTCCCGTATCCATTGATGATTTCGGGACAGGTTATTCTTCCTTGAATCTATTACGCTCCCTTGATGCGGATATCATCAAAATTGATAAGTCCTTTATTGACATGCTGGAAGAGAATGATACCGGAAATGAAATTTTGATTAAAAACATTATTAACATGATTAACGAGTTGGGCAAATCCGTTGTCGCAGAAGGCGTGGAAACTGCAAAACAGGCAAATTTCCTGCGGGATGCGGGTTGTGCCGTGGTACAGGGATTTTTATTTGATAAGCCTATGGATTTGGATGCCTTTACCCGGAGACTTACGGGAAGCCGTAAATACGAATAAAATGATGAAAAAGGCGACACCTTTTCGGGTGCCGCCTTTTTAGATGCATGAATCATTCCGGTGCCGGTTCTTTGTTTTTTTATAATATATCAGATGGTTCCCGTAACCGTAAGGGTTGCGCTGCCGGGAACGGTATTCCAGATGCCGGTTGTGGGATCCTGGGTAAAGGTTGCGCCGGGAACGGTGATCCGGCCGGCAACGGTCTGGAATAATCCTGTTGTTTCGTTGTAGGTGTAGTTGTCGGGAGAGGTCCATGCGGTGCCGTTATATACAACGCTTGTGATGTCAAGAATAGGATTGAACAGGTCTGTAATAACCAGATTATCTGTTGCAGTGGCAGCCTCACTTCCCGTATTCAGGATTGTGAAGGTATAGGTGATTTCTCCGTTGTTTACAATTACCTCGGGAGATAAGGATTTGGTAATGGAGAGATTTACGCCCTGTATTGCCTGAATGGTTTCCGTAAAAGGAATCGGCGTAATCAGGTCATCTCCGGTAACGGAACCGGTGTTGGTGATGCTTCCGTTGGGACCAATGGGGGCATAGGAATTTACAGCTGCTTCATATACAAGAACGGTATTTCCGTTTGCGGGAATACTGATGCCGGTTATGATAAGAGGAGAGGTGCTGCTGATTGTAGGTGAAGCCTGAAGTACACCGTTTACATAGTATTTTAATGAATTCTGTATATAGGTTAAAGGATAGAGTGTGTTGCCGTTAAACGTGTAGGCGCCTAAGTTATCCGTAACGGTAAGCCCGTTTAAAGAAGTGCTTCCGGAATTAACCAGACTGATAACGTAAGTGACATCGTCTCCGTTTTCATAAGTGTCGGTAACCGCTGTTTTCACAGCAGTTACGGCTTCTCTGATTTCGCCTGTTACAATATTGGAGTTGGTGCTGGAGTCATTGTAGGAAAGTGTTGCTCTATTATAAAAAACAGCCATTTTTAGTCCTCGCTTTTTGGGTGAATTCACCTGTATTTACTATACTATATTCATGGATTTAAAAGATGTGCAGGGGCTATAAAAACAGAATTTGACATTTCCGGCATTTTAGATGAAAATAATAAGTGATTTTAATTTGGAGATACTGATTAAAAACAGGAAACGGACTGAAATAAAATGACTGATGATACAGCAGTAAAACAGAATAAAAAAAGTCTTCCCGCAGGCTTTGTGTACATTGCATGCCTTTTGGCGGGATATCTGACTTCATACGGATTTACGGCAACCTATGCCGCCGCACCTTTGCGGGAGCATTACGGGGATACTGTGGATTTTCTGATTGCGTATGTTTATGCGTTTCTCGGACAGTACAGTTTTTCTTTCTTTTTGCTCTGGACGGTGTTGACCGGTTTTTATATTTTTATGTATAAAAAAGAACTGAAAAAGGGCGTCTCCGTCAGAATCCTTGCAGCCGCATTTGCATGTATTCTGGTTGCAGGTAAAAGCTATTATGAAACCGGAACCGGAATGTATTTGACGGGAAGTCTTCTTCATACGGTAATTTCGGTTCTTTCGTGCATTGGCTTTTATATATTTTTTGATGCCGCAATTCCCTTTTTGTTTCGGCTTACGGAAAAAGGTTCTTATACCGGCGAAAAGAAGCATTTTTTTAGTGAGAAGCCATTTTTAAAGGCGTTTCTCATTCTGGCAGCAGTTTATGTGCCTTTTTTGATTTTAAGCTATCCCGGTGGGATTTGCTGGGACGTAATCGGACAGCTTGAGCAGGTAATGGGAATTACGGATTACAGTGCCCATCATCCGCTTGCCCATACTCTGATTGTGGGAGGGCTTACTACTCTGGGTCAGAAGTTATTCGGAAACTATGAAATCGGTTTTTATGTATATGTGGTACTTCAGTGTGTGGCATTTCTTGCCACGCTTGCCGCAACCATTGCATTTCTTGCATCCAGAAAAGCCCGTCCGGCGTTGCTTTGGGTGATTCTTGTGTTGTACTGTATAACACCCATGTACACCAATCTTGCCACAACCGCGTTAAAGGATGTTCCTTTTACCTGTTTTGTTGTGCTTTATATTATGGGGCTGGCATCCATACTTGAGAAACCGGAGCTTCTTCACAACAAGAGCTTTTATATTGTATTTGTTCTTGTGCAGACGGGAACAATCCTTATGCGTAACAACGGCATGCCGCTGGTGGTTCTTTGCGGTATCGGTGCGTTTATTTGGTTATTTAAAAAATACAAGGGAAAGGATAAAATTCTTTCCGCAGGACTACTGGGCGTCTGCAGTGTTGTTGCAGGCAGACTGGTGATTTTTCTGTTGATGCTGATGTTATCCGCCACTCCCGGTGGCAAGGGAGAAATGTTCTCCGTACCCTTCCAGCAGACGGCCCGTTATCTGATTGATTACGGAACGGAATTAAGCGAGGAAGAACGGGAAGGTATCGAAGGTGTATTCCCCGGTGTTGAAATTGTGGCGGACAGCTACAATCCCCGTATTTCCGATCCGGTAAAAGCACTATATGATAAGGAAGCGGGCGTGAAAGAGATTCTGGGATATTTCAAGGCATGGGGCATTGGTTTTGTAAAACATCCGCTTCACTATGCGGAAACCTTTTATATCCATATTTACGGCTGGATTACTCCTTCCGTGGAGAATTCCCTGCGTTATGAGACAGATTATGAATTTATAGACCAGGGGCTTTTATTTGAAGGTGCTGATAAGGTAATGATATTCTTATACCGGTTTGCCGGAAAATTTACACCTTTGGCAGTATTGGAAAACATTGGTGTGTGGACATGGCTTCTGGCACTGATTACCTTTTATCTTGCAGGTAAAAAACAGGGAAGTAATCTTGTGGCAACCCTTCCTTTCTGGGTAAGCCTTTTAATCTGCATGGCATCTCCCTGCTTTTTTATGCATCCCAGATATGCATTCCCCATAGTGGTGGGATTACCTGTTTTTATCGGTTTTATCCTGACGGGAATGAAAGAGGGGAATATATTATCTTCCGGAAACGGAAAAGGAGAATAAACATGAAAACGGCTTCTACCGTAAAAGAAAATAATAAAAGTTCCGTGATGCAAAGCTTCACAAAAGAACATACCAATATCGTAAAAGGTGTGGCGATTATTCTCATGCTGATTTACCATCTGTTTGAAAGTGCGGAGCTTCTGGAAAGAAACGGAGTGAACTATGCTCCGTTTTCAGAGGAAGTGTTCGGCTATTTTACGGGTTTTGGGAATATCTGCGTGTCTGTATTTGTATTCCTTACCGCATACGGCATCTCTTACGGTTTGATGGGCGGAGAGTCCTTCGATTGGAAGGGAGCCTACGGAAAGGCTGCAAAACGTTTCGCCAAGCTGATGGGGAATTTCCTGTGTTTGTACATAAGTGTCAATCTCCTTTGGGGCTGGATGCTTGACTATGCATCCCTTTACGGGAGCGGAAAACAGGGCGCTATTGCCATGGTTACGGATGCGTTGGGCTTGTCCATGTTTTTTGATACTCCCACCCTGAATGAGACCTGGTGGTACATGGAACTGGCTTATATGTTGATTTTTCTGGTTCCTTTGCTTGCTTTCTGTACCCGTAAAATCGGCTGGTACATTTTGCCTGCTGCTTTTATTTTGCAGTATGTATTTCCCATGCACAGCGATATGATGCGTTATTTTCCCGTGGTAATGGTAGGAATCTGCGCGGCGTGGGGAAAATGGCCGGAGCGTTTTATGAATTCCCGTTTCCCTCTGTGGGCAAAATACCTGATTGCTGTGCCTGCCTTTGTTCTTTGCATTGCAATTCGTCAGAATGAGCTGGTATACAACAGCTATGTGCCGCTGGCAGACAGTGTTATTGTTTTGTTCCTTGTACTATTTACGGCGGATTTGCTGGGCAGGATTCCGGTGGTGTCCAAGGTGTTTGCCTTTATCGGAAAACATTCCATGAATATTTATCTGGTGCACAGCTTCTTCTACCTGATTCTTTTTATGGATTATATTTACTGTGTTCCTTACTGGGCGGTAACGGTGGTAATTCTGTTAGTGATAAGTCTTTTATATTCTGTTTTGCTGGAACTAATCAAAAAAGGCGGAAAGAAGCTTTTTAGTCTTCTTCCCGGTGTGAATAAAAAAACGAATAAAGCTTAAAATAAAAAGGAAGTCATAGAGAATCATGACTTCCTTTTTTCGTGTATGAAGGGATGGAGGGAAGCCTTTTATGCGCAGAATGAAATAAAAATGAGGTGTGGAATGCTTTCATGCGTGCTGGAAGAAAACATAAAAAAAGCAAGACAGATATTTGCAATCGGGGAAAGCTTTGATTACATTGAACGGAATCTTTTTCTGGGAAGCACCAAAGCTTATCTTCTTACCATCAATGGCTTTGCTCAGACGGTGGTATTGCAGCGGATTATTTCGGATTTGCAGAATTGTTCCTTTGTAAAAGATGATTCCATTAAAAATTGCAGGAAATATGTGAATTCCTGCATTGGTTACGCCCAGGTGGAATTTGTTTCCGACTGGAACCGGATTGAGAGGATGCTCTTAAGCGGTACCTGCCTCCTGCTTTTTGACGGATGCAGTGAAGGCATTATTATGGATACCAGGGCATATCCTGTCCGGGGGACGGAAGAGCCGGATACGGAGAAGGTAACAAGAGGTGCCAAGGACGGATTTGTTGAAAACTTCCTGGTCAATACAACTTTAATCCGAAGACGAATCCGCAATCCCCGGCTGACCTTTTCTTTGCAAACTGTAGGTACGGACAGTAAGTCGGACGTGGTGATTGCCTATATCGGCGGGAAAGTAAAGCCGGAGCTGGTAAACAGGCTGAAAGAGAAGATTTCTTCCTTGCAGGTGACAAGTCTGACATTGGGAATTAAAACCCTGGAAGAACTTCTTGCACCCCGTTCATTTTTACATCCCCTGCCCGGAGCCCATTTTACGGAGAGGCCGGATGTGGCATGCAGTTTTTTGGAAGAAGGTTATATTGTTTTGCTTGCGGACAATTCCCCGATGGCAATGATTCTTCCCTGCTCTGTTTTCCAGTTTATGCAAAGTCCTGAGGATTATTATAAAAGCCCGCCGGTGGGAAATTATATCCGGCTGATTCGTTTCGGATGTGCGGTTTTGTGTCTGCTTCTTTTGCCGTGTCTGCTTCTTTTTGGGGTTCATTTCAGGCTCCCGGAAGCCTTTGATGTGCTTGTTACGGCAGAAGTACCTCCGTTAAAGCTTTTTATACTGGTGCTTGCAATGGAGGTGGGACTGGAATTGTTCCGCTATGCCACATCCCATACCTCGGACCGGTTTGCGGGAGCCTTGTCCATTGTAGGTGGCCTTATTATCGGAGAGGTGGCAATTGATTTAAACTGGGCGACTCCGGAGATTCTTTTTTATGGTGCTGCTACCATGCTTGTAACACTGGCCCTTCCCAGTCTGGAGTTTGCGGAAGGTCTTCGTATATACAGGATTTTTCTTTGTATTCTGACCTGGCTTTTTGGAGGTGCGGGTCTGGCGGCGGGCCTGGCACTGGTCATGATTTCTGCGGCAACGACTCCGACCGTACTGGGAACTTCCTATCTCTGGCCGTTGTTCCCGTTCCACGGAAAAGCCCTGGCGAGTCTTTTATGGAGAAGGCATACGAGGAATGCGCAGCCCATACGTAACAACGGTAAACCTAAAATAAAAAAATAATTTTTTTATAAAAATTTGGAATATTTTCATCTCCGGTTGAATAAATATAGTAAAAGAGGGGATGCTACCCTCAGAATATTTTAATTTTTGGAGGTTTTATATGAAAAAAATGATCGGATTCGGCTGCGCGGCTATGCTTGCCATGTCAGTCATGTTAACAGGATGCTTCGGCACCGATGAGGAGCCCATGAGCAGCGACACACAGGTAGAGAGTGATTCTGAGAATCTCACCGTGCCTGACACCACAGAAGGTAACAATGTAATGTCTGCGGAAGAAGAAGCTTACCGTGAATGGAAGGATTTGGAAGAAAATGAACCTGCATTTGATAAGAACGGTGCAAGTGTAAAAGCCGGCGAGCTTTTAAACCGTGCTGTAACCATTGAACATTTCATTGCGGATTATCCTGAAAGTGAATATCGTGATGAAGCGGTTGAACATTACAATCGTCTTGTGACAGCTGCCATTACCGGCGGATACGTACCCGAATCACAGACCGGTCATCTTTATCTTGATGATGAAGGTCTTGCCATCAGAGAAGATGTTTATACAGAGTATAATGATTTCCTCAATGAAAACGGTGGTACCAAGACCGGCAGCATTGTAGAAGAATATGTAACACTTCTTGATGATGAAGGAAGAAACTTCGGTGATGCGGTAAAAACATTTTATAATGATATTGTAGACCGTATGCAGTCCATGTTTGACATGATGGACGGGGAAACTGACGTAAACGGCGGCAACAATACAAATTCAAACACCAACACCAATACCAACAACACAACTAATACCAATTCCAATACAAATAATACAACCCGCTAGTCGGTTTGTTCGGGTCTTTTCCCCGGTGAATATCACTTAAAAGAAATCATTCTTTTATATTAGGATATACACCGGGGAATTTTAATGTTCTTCTTTTTTAAAAAAATAATAAAAAAAACTAAAGTAATTGTTTTAATTACCGATACTATTAACAGATGAAATATTCCAAGGAGGGAGGAAACTCAGATGCGTATAGAATCTTATATTCAGGTGCAGCAGCTTTATAATGCATCCAAAACAACGAAAACGCAGAGTAAATCATCAGCGAATTTTTCCGATAAACTCCAGATTTCAATGTTAGGAAAGGACATCCAGACAGCGAAACAGGCACTTGCGGGTACTTCTGATATCAGAGAAGACAGAATTGCCGATTTAAGAACTGAAATCCAGAACGGTACTTATGAAGTGAGTGGAGAGTCATTTGCAGACAAGTTATTGGAGAAGTACGGTCAGACACTCGCTTAATTTCACAGGAACCGGAATTAGGCGAAGTGTCTGCCTTGAAAGAGGCAGGCACTTTTTTCGTTCACAGGAAAATCTTATGAATGAAAAAACTATATGCGCACCTTGCGGAGAAGAAGATAATTGCTTCATAATACCGCTCGGGCACTAAGCGTTTGCAGACAAACGCTTTTATGGGAATTCCAAAAACACAAAAAGGCAGGGAACGCACGTGGCAAGTTTAATGGAGAATCTTATTGAAGTATTGAACAAGCAGCATGAGGAGTATGAAAAACTTCTTGTTTTGTCCAATCGTAAAACAACCATTATTGTGAAAGGCGACCTTGCAGCATTACAGCAAATCACGGATGAGGAACAGGACACGGTGAATGTTGTCAATCGTTACGAGCAGGAACGAGTGCAGGTAATGAAAGACATAGCCAATGTCATCAACAAGGATGTTGAAACACTGAAAATGAATGATCTGGTAGCTATGCTTGCGCCCAGACCCGAAGAACAGAAGATGCTGGCTGACGTACAGGGTAAACTTCGGGATGTGGCTCTGAGAATGAAGCAGGTGAACGAAAGAAACAAGGAACTTCTGGAGAATTCTCTGGAAATGGTATCTTTTGATTTGAATCTGTTGCAGGCTATGAAGCAGGCACCGGAAACCGCCAATTACAACAAGGGTGCGTATAATACAGGCGCTACCATGGGTTGTGTGGCAGGTAAATTTGATGCGAAGCAGTAGAAACACTTTTGTTGAATGGGGGCTTGAAATATGCCGTTAATGGGAAGCTTATACGTGGGTACAAGCGGATTACAAACCAGTCAGAATGCTCTTAATACCACAGGTCACAACATGACCAATGCGGATACCATAGGTTATGTCAGACAGCAGACTATGTTGGGAGATAAGGGCTATAATACCATATCTATTAACACCACAGGCATAGCGAACAAGCAGCTGGGACTTGGTGTTACCTACTCTCAAATCAGACAGGTCAGAGATGTATTCCTAGATCAGACATACAGGGAAGAAAACGGCCGTCTGTCCTTTTATGAGACTTATTATTCCGCCATTGAAGAAGTAGAAACCATTCTCGGAGAACTGGACGGAGCATCTTTCCAGTCATCTCTTGACGGTATCTGGGAGGCGATTCAGGAACTT
This sequence comes from Lachnospiraceae bacterium, assembly GCA_017473905.1. Taxonomy (GTDB): domain Bacteria; phylum Bacillota; class Clostridia; order Lachnospirales; family Lachnospiraceae; genus UBA3766. Next base: position 98,625 of record JAFUJA010000026.1, read on the forward strand.
GCCAAAGATCCTGACAGTGCCGTAACCCAGGGTCTTCTCATGCAGAAGGCATATACTTTTATGACGGATGCCCAGTCAGTATATCAGAGTCTTTCCGATTATCAGGATAACTTAAATTTAGACATCAAAAACGAAATCGATGTAATCAATGAATACGGTGCGAAGATTAAACAGTTGAATGATGATATCCGTAAAATCGAAACCGGCGGCATTGAAAAAGCAAACGATTTAAAAGATGCCAGAAATCAGCTGATTGACGAATTAAGCGGTATGGCAAACATTGAATATTTTGATGATGTAATGGGAAATGTTCTTGTAAAAATCGAAGGCCATATGTTTGTTACACCGGAGCGTGTAAACGAAATCGGTTACCAGCTTGATGAGAATGCAACTTTTTATGATGTGTTCTGGAAAGATGATGCAGTTCTTAGTACGGACTTTGAAGGAAATGAATTTTACGAGGGCGTGAAGGAAGCAGCTGTTTTTGATTTATAACAGGAAATCTCCAGCACTCTTGATACAGATATAGGCAATTTGAAATCCATGGTTATTACCAGAGGAGATCACAGAGCCAATTATACGGATTTGTGTGCCACTTTTGATGAAAACGGAAATGAGATTGTTCCGGCAGAAGAAAATTACGCAGCAATTTCCGATTCCGTTATCATGACGGTACAGGCAGAATTTGACCGTTTGGTACACGGTGTTGTAACTGCCATTAACGGGGCACTTGAAACCGCATACAATAACAGCGGCGGTACATATATGTCGGACGGAAAGGGCAATGCTCTTCAGATTTTCCAGAGAGGTACGGCGGAACCCGGCGAACCGGAAAATATGAACGACGACGAGACACTTTTTACGACAGCTAATCTTATTATCAATATGGAACTGATGCAGACGCCTGCCAAACTGGGACTGATTAAGCCTGACGGCAGCGTGGATTACGAAACCGCAGAGATTTTAAAAGATGCTTTTGAGAACAAGGTACTTACTTTGAATCCCGAAAGCGGTAATCCTCTGAATCTGCCGGATTACTATTCCGCACTGGTTGCCCATGTGGCAAACGACGGTTCAGTTTACAAGAGCATTCGTGACAACGAACAAATTACCGTAGATTCCACGGAAAGTGCAAGACAGCAGATTATCGGCGTGTCTACGGATGAAGAACTTTCCAATATGATTCGTTTCCAGAATGCTTACAATGCATCCAGCCGTTATATTAACGTAATCAGCGAAATGTTGGAGCACCTTTTAAATGCTTTAGGATAATTGATTCCCGAATAGATTGGATATGAGGGAAGGGAGGAACGCAAAATGGCATCACAATTTTACGGATTGAATATTTCTTATACCGGTTTGCTGGCAGCCAATGCTGCTTTAAATACCACGGCAAACAATATCTCCAATGTGGAGACTGACGGCTACAGCCGCCAGACTGTGGTACAGTCCGCTGCAGAAGCTTTGCGTACCTATACCACCTTCGGATGTTCCGGTTCCGGTGTTGATGTAAAGTCTATTGAACGAATACGCGATGACTTTTATGATACCAAATTCTGGCTTAACAATGAGACGCTGGGTGAATATGATAAGAAACAGTATTACATGACCCAGATTGAAGATTATTTCCTGGATAGTGACCAGATAAAAGGCTTTAAGACGATTTTTGATGAAATGACCAATTCTCTGGAAGAGCTTATGAAAAATGCCGGTGATACCACCGTAAAAAGCCAGTTTGTAGGCTTCGCAAATAATCTGACCGCATATTTCAACGAGATGGGAAATAACCTTGAAAAGATTCAGGAGGATATTAACTCTGAAATCAAGGTAAAAACTGACGAAATCAATTCTTATGCCCAGGAAATCTGTTCCCTGAACAAGCAGATTAACGTGATTGAGTTGACCGGTGTAACTGCCAATGAATTGCGTGACCAGAGAACGCTTATTGTGGACAAACTTTCCAAGGTAATTGATGTGGAAGTAACGGAAACACCTATTTATGATACCAACAATCCGGACAGACTGACCGGCGCAAACCGTTTTATGGTACGTATTGCAGACGGACAGGTTCTGGTGGATATGAACGAATATAATACTCTTACCTGTGTGGCAAGAGAAAGCAGTACCAAAGCGTATCAGTCCGATGCCCAGGGACTTTATGATATCCAGTGGAGTAACGGAGCAAGCTTCGGTATGTACAGTTCCAGCATGGGCGGTGAGCTTGCGGGTCTGATTCATATGCGTGACGGTAATAACAGTGAATATTTTAACGGTACTGTTACGGAGCTTCGCAAAGATGCTCAGGGCAATGATTTGGTCCGTATTTCCGTGGATGATTATTATCTTCTGGATATGAATAAATCCACACTTCCGGATGAAGGCGTAATTAATCTTGGAAATACCCTTTATAATTACAGCGCATGGTCTTTTGATAAAGAGAAAAACGAATATATTTTTACCATCGAGCGCTCTAAAAATGATATGGAAGTGTCCCAGAGCAAGCTTCATGCGGAAGCAAGCACCAATCAGGCTGTAGAGTATAAGGGAATCCCCTATTATATGAAACAGATGAATGAGTGGGTAAGAATGTTTGCGAAGGCTGCAAACGAAATTGTAACCCAGGATGGCTGCAGCAATGAATACGGCGAAAAGGGAGAGCTTCTTTTTACGGGTAATCTTGCAAATGCAACCCAGTTGAATTTCTACAACGAAGACAGTATTACCGGAGTGGTGAAGTCCACGGATGACTGTTACAGACAGCTTACAGCGCAGAATTTTGCCATTTACGAGGCTGTTTTTAAGGATTCCAATAAACTGGCCACCCATACCACTAAAACGGATGGACAGGACAAATACGACATTTTAGAGCAACTTTATGATATGACCTCCGATAAGGAGCAGGTGAATTTCCGTGGCGGAAGCGCCAACGAATTTTTAGAGTGGATGCTGGCGGATATTTCTTTAAATACGGAGAGAGCCAAGACTTTCCATTCCAATGCGGAAACCATGGCATCCAGCATTGACAACCAGCGAATTTCCATTTCCGGCGTTGACAATGACGAAGAAGCAGTAAATTTGGTAAAATTCCAAAATGCTTACAGTCTTTCCTCTAAAATGATTCAGGTTTTGACCGAAATATATGATAGATTGATTTTAGAGACCGGCGTATAAATAATTCCTTTCGGATAAAAGAAGGCAGGAGGAACGTGTATGAGAATTACAAATAAAATTATGCAGAACAATACCCTGTATAACATTAATAATAACAAGGTTTTACAGGATAAACTGAATACACAGCTTGCAACCAAGAAAAAGGTGGTAAAGCCCTCTGATGATCCGGTTATTGCGATCCGTTCCCTGCGTCTGAGAAGCAACTTGAGCCAGGTGAGCCAGTACAGTGAGAAGAATATTCCCGATGCGGAGCACTGGCTTGAACTGACAGAAAGTGCAGTGTCTACAACCGTTGATGTTGTGTCGGATATGATTGAACAGTATCAGAAGGGATCTAAAAGCAGTTTGACCACTTCTGACAGGGAAGTATTTTTACAGAGTTTAAAACAGCTTCGTGATGAGGTGTATTCCACGGGGGATTCCGATTATGCGGGAAGAACGATTTTTACCGGATACAGAACCGACACCAAGCTTAGCTTTCAAGCTGATACAACCCAGACGTATTCCATTCATGAGCAGCTGACCAGAAATGCCATTGACAGCATTACTTATGTGGATTACGGTGAGCTTGGAGTTATCAATTCAAAGAATTTTAACGACCCGGCAATGACGACGGAGCAGGATGTAAATACATATACCGTAAACCGTTTCCGTCTCGCATATGATAAGCTTGATGCAGGGACAACACCTTCCATTAAGCAGACCATCGGATACGAAGATGACGGAACGCCCATTTATGCAGATCTGGGTGTTGTTACAACTATGTCGGAAACCGGAGATCCGGATCCCTACAGAGTTGTTGCAGACCCTAAGTATGGAGACTATGATCCGGATGCCATTATTTTTGTTCCGGAAACAGGTGAACTTCTTCTGGGCGAGAATGCTTACGGCAGACTTTCCGGTTTGGAACAGGATAAAGAAATCGTAATCAGTTATGAGAAATCAGACTGGGAAATCGGTGATCTGAGACCGGAACACTATTATGCATGCGAGAGCGAAGGACTGGAATACAATGCAGCATATTTAACAGAGGTAGGAAAGAGCAATAAGCAGGTAATTTCCTATGATGTGGGATTCAATCAGGATTTGCAGGTGAATACCACCGCGGATGAAGTATATCTTCATGGTGTGGGACGTTGCGTGGATGAAATGATCCGTTTGCTGGAAGATATGAAGGAGCTGGACGCTTCCGTGGCCGAAATTGAGGCTCTCGAAGGGGATGCGGCATATGACCAGGAAGAGGTAAAAAATGCACTTGCTGCAGTGAAGAAAGCACAGACCTATTATCAGGATGTGGTACAGAAGAAGTTCGAGCACGGAATTACCGAAATGCAGGGGTATCTTGATACCATCAACGTGGCATATACCACCATCGGTAACCGTTCCCTGCGACTTGAACTGGTGGATAACCGTCTTACCAGCCAGAAAGCATCCTTCGAAACGTTGGTATCCAAAAATGAGGATGCTGACCTGGCAGAACTTGCGGTACAGTTAAGCGCAGCGGAGTTAACCTATGATGCGGCTTTGGCAGCAACAGGTAAACTTTTGCAGACATCGTTAATGAATTATATCTAAAAATATGTTACAATAAAGAATGGGGTTATTACTTCCCGAAAGAGAAGAAAGGCGGAAAAGGGTATGGTAATTAATACAAGAGTATTTGGTGAAGTTACGGTTGATGAAAGTAAGTTGATTCATTTTCCCGGCGGAATCGTAGGATTCCCGGAATTGAAGGATTTTGCCCTGATTCATGATGCAGACCAGGGAGAAAATGCAGGAATCCGTTGGATGCAGTCTGTACAGGAGCCTCAGTTCGCAATGCCTGTGATTGATCCTTTACGTGTAAAAGAAGATTATAATCCGGAGGTGGAGGATGATTTATTGCTTCCTCTCGGTGACATCAATCCGGAAGAATTGCTTGTTCTGGTAACCATTACGGTTCCTCAGGATTTAACTAAAATGACAGTGAATTTAAAAGCACCTTTTATCATCAATGCGGCAAACCGTCAGGCATGTCAGGTTATCATTGAAGGTTATGAGGTGAAATTCCCGGTATACGAAATTTTAAAAAAGGAAGGTGAATAAGGATGCTGGCGTTATCAAGAAAAAAGAATGAAGCCATTGTGGTAAATAACAATGTGGAAATCACCGTCCTTGAAGTAAAAGGAGATCAGGTGAAACTGGGCATTTCCGCTCCCAAGGAAGTTCCCGTGTACAGAAAAGAGGTTTACGTTCAGATTCAGGAGGCTAACAAGGAAGCTATGAGCGGAACCGGTATGGAAAATTTAAAAGGCCTGTTTTAATGACGGGAATTTTCTTCCAATGCGAAGGAATTGTCAAAAAAACTAAACTTCTGCAACAATTTGTCGATATATTAGTTAGGTGTATAGCTAGGATGGCGTCAAAGTTGCAGGGAGGCAAAAAGATGTTTGATAAAAACCCACTGTGACGTAGGCGCAGTGGGTTTTTCTTGTTGTAAAGGAGGGGCATATGAAAGCGATTTTATTGGCGGCGGGACGAGGTACAAGAATCTCTCGAATGGTAAAAGAAATACCGAAATCTACATTGCCCATTGACGGGACTCCCCTCATTGCATTGACTGTTGACATGCTCCAAAAAAGAGGAATTGAAACAGTTGTGTGCGTTGGTTACCAGCAGGAAGCAATCCGTGAGGCATTGAAAGATTTTAGGGTGACATATTATTTCAACCCCTTTTATGATGTAACAAACAGCATTGCAAGCTTGTGGTTTGCCAAAGAGGAACTGGAAGGGGAATGTCTGATTCTCAATGCAGATGTATTTTTCTCAGATACAATTCTGCAGATGATTATCGATGATAAAAGAGATGCAACCATGCTGGTTGACAAAACCAGACGGCAGACGGGAGATTATTTCTTTGCGACCACAGATAACGGATGTATTCAGAAATACGGCAAAGATTTGCCTCTGCAGCTTAGAAGCTGTGAGTATGTAGGCATTTCCAAAATCAGTGCTGATTTTATACCGGTTTTTAAAAAAAGACTGGAGAAAATGATAACAGAATTTAAACACGGTAAATGGTGGGAAGATGTTTTATATTCCTTTACGGATGATGATGAATATCAGATTCACACCAAAGATGTGGAAGAGTTATTCTGGTCGGAAATCGATTATTTTGATGACTATGAACGAATTCTGAATTACTTGGAAAGACAGAAAGAAAACCGCTTATGAAATTGTTTACAGTAGGACCCGTGGAGATGTTTCCACAAACGTTACATATTGCATCTGAGCAGTTGCCTTATTTCCGCACTCCGGAGTTTTCAGAGCTTATGTTTGAAAATGAAAGACTGTTTAAGGCAAGTATTCGTGCTGCAAAAAATTCTAAAACTGTTTTCCTTACTACTTCCGGAACCGGGGCGATGGAGGCTGCGGTTATAAACTGTTTTGGGGACGAAGATAAACTGCTTGTGATAAACGGAGGCGGTTTCGGAAAACGTTTTGCTGAGATTTGTCAGATTCACGGAATCTCTTATGATGAGTTAAAACTTGATTTTGGAGAAGTTTTAACGGAAGAAAGGTTGAATGGATTTGATGGCAGTAAGTATACGGGACTCCTTGTGAATCTTCATGAAACCTCCACCGGACAATTATATGATATTAATTTGATTTCCGCATATTGCCGGAAATACGGGTTGTATCTGGTAGTGGATGCAATCAGTACATATCTTGCAGATAAAATAGAATTTGATGCTATGGAAATTGATGTTTTGATTGTCAGCTCCCAGAAAGCATTGGCATTATCTCCGGGATTATCCGTTATGGAGATAAGCGAAAGAATTTATCGAAACAGAGTGTTAAAAATGCCAATCCGGAGCATGTATCTGGATTTTAAATCCCATATAAAAAATATGGAGAGAGGTCAGACACCTTTTACACCTGCGGTTGGAATTTTGTTGGAATTAAATGAACGTCTGAAACAGATTGAGACAACCGGCGTTGATGAAATACAGACGGAAATACATGTTTTGGCGGAGCGGTTCAGAAGAGAACTTAAGACAAGAGAATTCCGAATTCCGGAATATCCTCTTTCTAATGCGTTAACACCTGTGTTGCTGGAACCAAATGCCAGGGAAATATACGAGCAATTAAAGTCGAAATATGGTATAATGGTAACGCCAAGCGGTGGCGCGTTGGAGAAGGTTTTAATTAGAGTCGGACACTTGGGAAATGTGAAGTGGGACGATTACGAAGTTTTACTTAATGCCATGGAGCAAATACGGGAGAACCTATGAAATTAGCCGAAGAGAAAGACACAGGACGTATATTGGAATACCTTCGCGAAGGATTGCAGGACTGTGTGTATCTGTATATTGATGTTATAAATTACGGAATTGCCACGGAAAACATGAAAGTGTGGTTTTCTGAGGAAAATGGGGCAATCAAACTGGTTGTTATGAAGTACTATGACAGTTTTCAGATATACAGTGAAAATGACGGGCTTGATGTGGATGAGGTAAAAGCACTTCTTGTACAATATCCCGTAACCATGATATCCGGTAAAAAAACACTGATAGAGAAACTTGCCGGCGAGTGTCCTGAATACTAGGCTACATATGGAGTAGTGTTTGTAATGGATAAGTTCCGCGGTATGAAATCTCCGGTAGAAATTCTTCGTGCCACAGAATCGGATACTTATGAGATCGCGAAGTTGATTTGCACCGATGATGAGATTGGCAGACATTATCAGGTAGATAATCTGGCCGCCCAGCTTACGGAGCGGATCAATACCGAAACGGGGCGAAGTTACATCATCAGGCAGGACGGCAAGATAGTTGCTCACAGTGCAACCTACGCGGAAGCGGAAGGCATTGCAGTGGTAGGCGGCACAATTATCGATGAAGCTTATCGGGATAAAAATTATTACATACTGTTAAGCAACTATATGCTGCAGGAATTGGATAAAGAAAGAAAGGTTGCCTATACCTTCTCTTTATCAGATAAAATGATTCAATACCATAGTCGCATGCATACGAAGTGCGGAGAGTATGGGAAGCTGGTTAGACAGTCTTAAGGTTGGAAAGAAAAGAGAGTTGCGGAAATGACAAAGGAAGAAATCAAAGCACTTGTACGTGAAAAAATGTCTTCAAAAAGAATCGTACTTTTTGGCGCCGGAGTTGTGGCAGAAGAATTCTATGAAGCACATAAAGACCTCTTGAATATTTCCCACTGCGTCAGCAACATTCAGAAGGAATGGGGCGAAGGTGCATTCATGGAAGGGGAACTGGATGTAAGACAGTATCGTCCGGAAGATATTGAAGAAAATGATTATATTATTGTGTGTGGGCCTTTGGCATTTCGTAGTATAGAGTTGCAGTTAAGAGATGACGGTTACGAAATGTATGAGGATTTCGTAGAATCTAAAATTGCAGGGGCGATCTATTCCGGAAAGAAGATTGCGTTGTTTTATGGGCAGTGTATTTTGAGGGATATTCATAAGTGTTTGGTACAGGTGCCGAGCTTTACGGAAGAATATGCGTCAATATATACACAGGCAAGTAAAGGTCAGGCAATTGTTATCAATCGCTTGTTATATCATGTAAAGGATATTTGCGATTTATATGTTTATACACCAAAGATTCTTGATAAGGAAAGCATATATTCTTTGAACCCGAATCAGTTGACGAAGGACTGTAAAGTTTTTAGTGTTTCAAATTTGACATATCCTTTGTACTGGCCGCAGATTAACGATAAAGTAGATGAATATAATCAGTTTTATATCTATCCTTATAATGCAAAGCGTGATTTGGACTTTTATCATCGGATGTATCGTCAGGAAGATTGTAATATTAACAAGATGGTAATAGATGGTATGACCACAAAGGAAATAATAAGCACATTATCGGATGAAAATTTTTATTCGGAAAAAGAGGTTTTAAAAAATAAAAGAATTGCTTTAAAGTTAATTGCTGCAGCTGAAAAAACGATAGATATTACGGTTTTGGATTATATAGAAGATATGTACCAAAAGGAGATGTTATACCAGAATTATATACATCCGAATAAGAGTGTAATATGGTTATATATCCGACGCTTGCTGACCGCTATCGGCTTGTCTCTTCAGGATGTGGATGATATAGAACGTGAAGCACCATTGCATGTTCATCAAAGCGGAGATGTTCCCATTTATCCAAGTGTGGCAAAACATCTTAGTCTCGAATTTGTCAATAAAGATACCAAGTATGAAATACTGGTTGGTAATGGTATTACATATATGACATTTGAGGAGTATACAGAACATTTTACGGAATATACAAGAAAAGCGTATGAATTAATGAGGTTGATATAGAATGAATTCGAAAATATTGGAGAAGTGCGGAAACTTAATACAAAGGCACATTATTTTATGTGGTGAATATGAAGAGGTCGTTTCATTCTTGGAAAAATATTCGAATTTAATGACAATTAAGGCAGTCGTAACAAATCACAAAAGTGATGTAAAAAAACAACCATATGAGAACTGGGGAATTGATTGTATATTGTTTGAAGAAATTAATTTAGACAATGAATTAATCATTATATGTGACAAGACAAGATTTGGTGTCCATAAGAAGATTTTTTGGCATCACGGTCTGGAAGAATATAAGGATTATATGAGCGTGGAACTGATAGAGTGCATTTTGACTAAAAAAGACTTAATGCTCTGTATGGGAACTCATTTGATGCAACAGGTCTGTCGGTTGATGAGTGAAAGTAAAAATTTATCTGAGAAATACAGCATTGTTTTTTATCCGGAAAAGGAATTAAAAGAAGCATATATGAACAGATTTCAGGAACTGTTACATGTAGCAAGATGTTGTGATGTTTTTGTCAGGTCTTCTTGCCAAGAGAAGTTTTATTACTTAAAGGTGCCGGAAGCAAAACAGTTAAGCGCGGAATGCAAAATAATAACCGTTTCTGATTATGGATTTGGTGGATATTTTCCGCAAGTTTTGAATGACAGAGATGTACTTAGCAATTATTTTTTCCGTGAGAGAATGCGTCTGGAAATGAGTTATGAAACATTAGCTTTTTCCCGGGTAGATAAAGAAATGGAATTACTTTGTGAAGACGGAATGCCTGTTAAAAATATTGTTGAAAAACTCATGGATGAACATTATTTCGAAAGAGAATACGTGCAAAGCGTTTTTAAGAATGAGATATGCAGATTCAAGGCACTTGAAAAAGAGGATGACATTAAGTTAGGAGAATTTATAGAACAGCATGCGAATGAATGTTTATGCAGGAACCTTAACGAATGGAATGAGCCGGTAGTATCTTATGTGACAGAGAAATTACTGCATGTTTTAGGGGTGCCGAATGATTTGCTTTTGAGCATTGAGGAACGACAAAAGAAGATTGAAGAGTGCTCAGGAAGTGAAATATTAATTTATCCCAGTGTCAGGGATGCACTTCAATTAACAGCAGAATTACAATCCAAAAAATACAAGGTAGTAACGTTTTACGATACAAAGTATATGACTGCGTGGGAATATGCGGAATATCTGGCTACATACTTATACAGGTCTATGGATTTAATGAAGTTTACAGGGTTGGATCAATCATTAAGAGAGAATGAGCAAGAATAGTTGTTATGTGGGAGCAGAATAATGGAGATAAATGTTCTGGAATTTTTAGAAAATACAACTGAAGTATATGGAGATAAAACAGCTGTAAAAGACATAACAGGGCAACGAAGCTTTCGGGAAATGCATAGAAATTCACAGAAAATAGGAAGTTCTCTTATTCGCCATGGTGTGTTTGGAAAAGTTGTTCCGGTTTTTATGGAAAAAAGTATTTTGGCCTTAGAAGCTTTCTTTGGAATTGTTTATGCAGGTGCAGGATACAGTTTATTAAGTCCGATACATCCTGATGAGAGAGTGCTTTCTATTTTGGATATACTTCAGTCCCCAGTGGTAATTACCGATTTGTCCCATTATGAGCGTTTGAGGGAAATAGCATATCAGGGAAACATTCTTCTTGTTGAAGAATTACTGAAAGAAGATATAAATTGGGAAGATTTAAGGGATGTCAGAAGCAGACACATCAATACAGATGCTTTGTATGTTAATTTTACATCCGGTTCTACCGGGGTTCCCAAAGGTGTTGTTGTAAGTCATCGTTCAACAATCGAGTTTGTGCATTATTTTGTTGAGCTTTTTAATATTTCAGATTCTGACATAATTGGAAATCAAGCGCCATTTGATTTTGATGTATCTGTCAAAGACATATACTCAATGTTATTAACAGGAGCAACTTTATATATTATTCCGAGAGAAATGTTTTTAGAGCCTAAAAAGTTATTGGATATTTTGGAAGATGAAAAAATTACTACGCTTATTTGGGCTGTATCGGCGTTGTGCATTATAACCTCATTGAAGGGATTTAACTATAAAATTCCTAAACATGTCAATAAGGTTTTATTTAGTGGTGAAATCATGCCTGCAACGCATTTTAAGGAATGGCACAAGGCATTGCCGGAAGCAATGTTTGTAAATTTATATGGTCCTACGGAGATTACCTGTAACTGTACATATTATGTTGTTAGTGAACAGGAAGATGTTGAGAACGGAATTCCAATTGGAAAAGCATTTCCGAATGAGAGAGTATTTCTTCTTGATGAAAAAGGAGAACAAATAACAGCACCGAACAGAGAAGGTGAGATATGTGTTTCGGGGACAACAGTCGGACTGGGTTATTTTAGAGACAAAGAAAAGACGGATGTGGCTTTTCTACAGAACCCGTTAAATGATATGTACAATGAGACATGCTATCGTACCGGTGATTTAGCGTATTATCGTGAGGATGGAAATCTGATTTATGTTGGACGAAAAGATTTCCAAATCAAACATATGGGACATAGAATTGAGTTGTTTGAACTGGATTCTCATATTGAGAATGTTCCGGGTGTTGAGAGAGTTTGTTGCCTGTATAATCACCAAAAACAGCAGATTGTGGCAATCTATCAAGGCGAAGCGGAAAAAAGTATCATAAAAACAGAGTTGAGAAAAAAAGTGATGAAACATATGATACCTGATAAGTTTATTAAGGTCGAAGCTCTTCCATTGAATAAGAACGGAAAAATAGACCGTAAAGAACTTACTAAAATGTATATAGAGGTGTAATTATGCGTGAGGCGGTATTAAAGCAGCTGAAAAATAAAAATCAGACACCTGCTTATGTGTTTGACGTAAAAAAATTAGAGCACAGAGTATCGGAAGTAAAGCAGATTCTCGGCAATAAATCAAACATTGGTCTGTGTTATGCCATGAAAGCAAATCCTTTTTTGCTTGGTACGCTGGATGACTTGGTGGATAAGTTTGAAGTTTGTTCTCCGGGTGAATTATCTATCTGTAAACAAAATGATATCGCAATGGAAAAGATTATTTTTTCAGGAGTAAACAAGGAGTACGAAGATATTCGTACAGCTATGGAGTATGGGGTGGAAATGTTTACTGTTGAATCCTGGAAGCATTTAAAATTGCTTGAGCAATGTGCCTGCGAAAAGAAGAAAACGGTTGATATTTTAATACGGTTATCAAGCGATAACCAGTTTGGTGTTGATAAATCTAATGTTTGTCAGATGGTAGAGAAGAGAGAGGATTTTAAAAACGTCCATATTTGCGGTATCCATTTTTATTCCGGAACGCAGAAAAAAGTTGCGAAGGTTGGAGAAGAATTACGGGAACTTATTAATTTTTGTAACCATTTAAAAACAGAGTATATGTTTCATGTTGAGCATTTGGAGTATGGGCCGGGTTTGTTGGTTGATTATTTCGCAAAAGAAGAAAATGATTCCCAAATATTGCAGGATTTTGGTCAGTTGTTAAATGAAGTTGGGGAACAGTTTCCTTTAACCGTAGAAATGGGAAGATTTTTAGTTGCGGATTGTGGCAATTTTGTTACAAAAGTGGTGGACGTGAAGAACACAAATCAACAACAGTATTGCATTGTAGACGGCGGAATTAACCATGTTAATTATTACGGACAAGTAATGGGTGTAAGAATTCCTCCGGTTCGGTTCTATCGAAAAACTGATGATGATTACATTGAAGAAAAGCCCAATGCAGAAATGAGTAAAAATGAAGGTATATGTGTTTGTGGTTCTTTATGTACATCAGCAGATGTTTTAGTTAGAAATATTGCCATAAAAGATGTTAAAGAAGACGACTTATTTGTTTTTGAAAAAATCGGTGCTTATTCTGTTACAGAAAGTATGTATTTATTTTTAAGCCGCAAACTTCCAAAAGTTTTTTTGTGTAAAAATGGTATTTTGGAATTGTTACGTGATTCTTATGAGACGTACGAATGGAATTGTAAATCTTAAGATTGATAATTTGAAGGGAGTATTCATTATGACAGTAAAAGAGAAGGTAATAGAGGTGTTATGTGCTACAAATGCGCAAATTGAAGATAATTTAGAGACGAATTTATTGGAAGCAGGACTGATTGATTCTTATGAGATTGTAGAACTTGTAATGAGTTTAGAAGATGCTTTTGATATTATGATTGATCCGGAACTTGTAGTACCGGAAAACTTTCAGACGGTAACTGCAATTACTGATTTGATTGAAGGAATTTGTGACGAAAACAAGTAGAATATCATGTGAGTGGTGTTGCGAAAAGATGCCCGGAATTGGAGGAAAAATGAAAGAACAGGTAATTAAGGTATTAGAAGATTTTAATGATGAACTGGTTGAAGATTTGGAGCAGGATTTATTCTTGTCTGGAAAGTTAGATTCTTTTGATTTGGTAAAACTGGTAGTGGAATTGGAAGATGCTTTTGACATAAGCATTGATGTGGAAGAAGTCACCGTTGAAAATTTTCAGTCTGTAACTGCTATTATCGATTTGATGGAGCGTATTGCAAAATAGAGATATAGAGTATTTACAAGCCTAGAGAGGAGAATTTGAATTTGAAAAAAGTAGATTCAATTGTGCAATATAAAAGTTTAATGCAGGAAATTCGCAAGGTTTGTAAACGTCCCTATTCCAATATGTATTATACGGTAGAGCAATTACAACGTTATATAGATTTGGAAAGAATGTACTATCACGAAACACAAGGTGGTATTATTTTTCTTTTTGATGAAGGTCTGTATTATAAGGCGGGATTGTATCTTGACGGTGAGCAGGAATTTGATTTTCCTGAGGTAGATAAGAAGCTTTTGGTGCGAGATATATATCGAGAAGGAAAAAGGGATCAGAAATTACCCTTTATTGTAAAAAGACTTGAAGAGCTTGGTTTTGATAATCAGGGGACAACGGCGCAGGTATGTGCTCAAGTACAAAAGTTATTCTCGATGAGCAGCCGGGTGGAACGTTATGTTAAAAGACTGGAACAAAGTGGATTTCGATTTGGAATTGGCGATATTTCGCAAATAGATGAAATGGAAAAGCTGCTTTATTCTTCTGAGATTATTAAAGATTATCATATTGAATACAAGACGGAAGAAGAAAAAATGCAGATGAGTGGAAACTATATGGGCGTCTGGGATAAAGATGGAAACTTATGTGCAGCCAGTATCGTGTCCGTGATTAATGGGGTTGCACAGGGAGTGGGTATTGCCATTCAAGAAAAGTATAAGATGAGTGGATTGGCTCCTTTTATAACATATTATCGTTCTAAGTGGTTATTGGAACAGGGAATTGATTTGATTCAGGGTTGGCTTTTACTTTGTAACCAGAAATCCATATTGTACCATACTTCCTTGGGGTATGAGATGACAGACAAAAGAGCAGATGAGTGGGTCAAGAATTGGAGATAATAAAGAGGAGAAACAAATGTTGACAAATGTACTGGATTATTTAGAAGATTCCGCATGTAAATTTCCTGATAAAGTTGCATTTGCTGATAAAAATGAGAGTTATTCATTTTACGACTTAAAACAGTACGGAAAATTAATCGGAACTGCAGTTGCCCAATACGGTATGCGTAAAAAAGGTGTGGCTATCTATCTTGATAAAAGTGTTAAAGTCATGGCAGCTTTTATGGGTGTGTTATACAGCGGTAATTTTTATTGTCCGATTGATACACATATGCCTTTGGAACGCGCAAAGGCAATTGTGGATATATTGGAATCAGAAATTATAATCACTGAAGAAAAATATGCGTCCGATGTTGCGGCAATTGCACCGAATGCAAAGATTTTGATTTATGATCATATGTTAGATGGCGGAATAGACGCAGATGTGTTAAAGGTTATTCGTTCCGGTATGATTGATACGGATCCTGTATATGTTTTGTTTACAAGCGGATCAACAGGAGTACCCAAAGGAGTTACTATTAATCACCGTGCAATCATAGATTTTACCGACTGGATGAGTGAAGAGTTTAACGTTACCAGTGAGGATAATTTTGCAAATCAGTCCCCATTCTTTTTTGATTTATCCATTGGAGATGTTTACTGTACTTTAAAGACCGGATGTACAAATTATATTGTTCCCACAGAACTTTTTACTTTCCCGGTAAAACTGATGGAGTATTTAAACGAAAAGAAGATAAGCATTATTTTTTGGGTTCCATCGGCATTATGTATTGTGGCTAATTTAAGGGCTTTAACCAAGGTAAAACCGGAATATCTGACCCGTGTTATGTTCTGTGGAGAGGTTATGCCCAATAAGCAGCTTAATGTATGGAGAAAGGCATTACCTTATGTGTTGTATGCAAATTTATATGGTCCCTGTGAAGCAACGGATGCCTGTACATATTACATTGTAAACCGTGATTTTGAAGATGACGAACCTCTTCCGATAGGTGTGCCGTGTAAAAATACAGAGATTCTGGTATTGAACGAGGAGAATAAGCTTGTTCAGGGAGATGAGGTAGGAGAATTGTGTATACGCGGTTCAAGCCTCTCTCTGGGATATTATAATAATCCGGAAAAAACAAGGGAGGCTTTTGTTCAAAACCCCCTTAATAAAGCATATCCGGAAATCATTTACAGAACCGGTGATTTGGTGAAGTATAATGAGTATGGAGAATTAATGTACATTTCCAGAAAAGATTTCCAGATCAAACATATGGGCCATAGAATTGAATTGGGAGAAATTGAGGCGGCAGCAGCAAATATTGAGGAAATTGAAACCTGTGCATGCATCTATGATGACAGAAAAAAGAAAATTGTTTTTTTCTATGAAGGAAAACAGTTGGAAGAGAACGCAATTGTACATAAATTGAACGATAAGATTTCTGACTATATGATTCCCAACAGTATTGTTTATCTGGAAAAACTGCCTTATAACGCGAATGGAAAAATTGACAGAAAGAAACTAAAAGAGGACTATCAAAATAAATAATACCGGAGAAAGTATGAATATTTATTCTTTTGTATCTCCTATTGCGGAAACAAATACATATTGCCTGATTCATAATGATGAATGTCTGATGATTGATGCGGTTCGTTCGGATGAACTTCATACATTTCTTTTAGAGAACGGAATAAAGAAAATAACCGTATTACTGACTCATGGTCATTATGATCACGTATTAGGAATTTTGGATTTGCGTAATGAATTTGAACTTATGGTTGTCAGTTCTGAAAAGGGTCCCGAGTTATTAGGCAATACGAGGAAGAATCTTTCGGCCGTGGCAAATTTAATCGGGTCATTTCGTGGAAGTAATAATCATATTGAACCGTTTACGGTGGAGGCGCAGTTTTTTTTGAAAGACCGGGAAGTATTTCATTGGAATGGATATGAACTGCAGGTGAGATATACTCCGGGACATTCTCCGGATAGTGTTTGTTATTTTTTAGGAGAGAAATATTTATTTGCAGGAGATACGATTTTCCAAAATGAGTATCCTATGTTGCGTTTTCCCGGTGGAGACAAGGATACCTATTACAATTATACCAAGCCGATTATTGATTCCTGGGATGGTAACCTGCTGGTATATCCGGGGCACGGAGGTGCTTTCAAACTTTCCGCAAGTATAGTTCGCAAGGAGTTGGATGAATGATAAAAATACAAAATATAGAAGAATACTATGATTTGTTAAAACAGCTGAAAGAAACATGCGGAAGATTTATTACAAACTCTTATTTATCCGTAGCAGAATTGGAAAGATATATTAAACTGGATAGACTATATTGTTTGAAACAGGAATTTGGGTTTGTTTTTTTATGTGATGAAGAGAAATACTATCGCCTTTTATATTGGTTAAAAGCAGGGAGCACTTTAAGTATTTCTTCATCAGAAAAGCCCATAGCGGTAAGAACGATATACAGGGAAAATAATAAGCGGGAAGAATTGGTTTCTTTGGAAGAGGAATTACAAAGAAGAGGATTTCAAAAAGAATACAGTGCATTTGAGATGTGTGTTCCGCTAGAAGCAAAAGACAATATTTCAAGGCAAAACAAAGTTTTCCTGAGAATGTTACAAAAGGGCAAGTTTTATATTGCAGACATGCGGCCTGAGGATATCGATAAAATGCATGTTTTGCGCGAGGACAAAGACTTTCATATTTATAACTTCCCTTACAAAACACAGGATGAGTATTTCCATGAAATCGCGAATAATCAGTATATATCCGTTTTTAATGAAAATGATGAAATGTGCGCATGTATTTATACAGACATACTTGAATCGTATGTAACCGGCGACGGAATATGTGTGGAAGATAAGTATAAGGGAACTTATGGATTAGGGGCTGCATTGATGTGTCATGTTTTAAATATGGCATTAAATGAACAGGACAAACGTTATGTGTCCTGGTGTGAAACAGAGAATCATAATTCCATAAAATTTCATAATAGCATAGGCTTCGTGAACACCGGAAAAGTTTCAGACGAATGGATATTAAAATAATAACGGAGGATGATTAAAATGGATAATTTAATAAAATATAATCAGATTTTTATGGATAGTTTTTCTTTAAAGGAAGAGGAACTGGAAGGAAATCCCACCATGGAAGCAGTGGAATTGTGGGATTCCGTGGGACATGTGAACTTAGTTGCTACAGTGGAAGATACATTTGGTATTGAGATGACAATTGAAGAAATGTCAGATTTTGTTTCATATGCCAAAGGGCTGGATATCTTACGGGGTTATGGTATTGAAATATAATCCGATAAAAATAATAAGAGGTGAAGTTCTATGAATACTATGGTGGAAAACATAATTTACAAGCATGCGGATGAAATGCCGGACAAGCTTGCAATTGCTGCGATGAATGGCGATTTTACATATGCAGAACTTGCGTCTGAAGTAAGCAGGGCAGCGTGTTTTCTCAAACGGTCAGGGATTCAGAAGGGAGACAGAATTTTACTTTCGGCAGTTCCGGAGAAAGAGTATTTTGCCTTTTATTTTGGATTACATTTACTTGGTGGTATCTGTGTTCCGATTGCCATTAATGCAAAACAGGATTTGGTAAATCATATTATCGAAAGTACAGATGCCAAATTTTTAGTTGGAAATGCAAACACGAGCTATGAAAATATACAGATTCTTACATATGACATGATGTATTCTGAATCTGATTATGACGGTCGCGTTGAGATGGTGGCAGAGCTTGATGATGTTGCTGATATCATTTATACCACCGGCACAACGGGACTTGCCAAGGGGGTAGCACTTACACATAGAAATTTGGTTGCGGGAGCGCATAACATTATCAATGCGGTTGATATGCAGGAGGATGATGCAGTGCTTGCACCATTACCGTTGAATCATTCCAATGCGCTTGGCACAATGGGGGCGTACATGTATAGAGGTGCTTCATTGATTGTCCATGATGGTTTTACGAATATTAAAAACATGGAAGACCGGATGAAAAAATATTGTTGTACGGCTTTTTCCGGAGCCCCTGCAGCTTTGAGTATTTTGGACAAAGTAACCCGTGGTCATATGGAATCGATTCTTGGTAACATGCGTTATGTTGAAATTGGTACGGCGCCGATGGATGTTGAATTCCGAAAGAAAGTAATGCAGATTCTGCCGAATGTAAAACTTCTCATCAACTACGGCGCAACAGAAGCCAGACGTGCGGTTTATATGGACTTGAATGAATTTCCTGATAAAGTGAAATCCATTGGCAGACCGGTTAAAGATATGAGCGTAAAAATTATAGATGATAATGATGTGCCTATCGAATCTTCAGCAGATAATATAGGAAGGCTGGTTATTTGTGGTGCAACATGTATGCAGGGATATTGGAATGAACCGGAATTGTCCAAAGAAGTTTTGGTTGCCGGAGGTCTTGCAACAAGCGATTTGGCATATGTGGATGAAGATGGTTTTATATTCCTGGTCGGACGAGCTAACGATGTAATAAATATTGGTGGCAAGAAGGTATCTCCTTTTGAGATTGAAGATGCATTGCTGACCAATGAAAAAGTTGCCGAGTGTGCATGTATACCGGTTAATGATCCCAGCGGCATTTTAGGTAATGTTCCTGTTATGTATGTGGTTTTAAAACCGGAAGTATCACTGGAAAAAGATGAGATGAAGCATTATCTTTTAGGTCGGTTGGAGACTTATAAGGTACCCGTAGATTTTGTAGTAATCGAAGAACTTCCAAGGAACTATGTTGGAAAACTGGACAGAAAAAAACTAAAAACAATGTGGGAAGATGGGTGTTAGTATGAAGATTATGAAAGCAGGTATTATTGGAACCGGTGCAGTTGGCGGAATGATTTGCAGTTTATTACATAAAAAATATGATAAAGATTTTTATGTAATCGGAAATGAAAAAAGAAGTCAGAGAATTGCCAAAGGATTGGTTGTAAATGGTGAAACCATGTATCCGCCTGCGTTAAATACTGACAAAGAAAAACAAGCTTTGGATTTGGTAATTGTATGTGTGAAGAATTACCATCTGCAGGATTCTTTAAAGGATATTGCGGCTGCAATTGATGAACATACCATTATTTTACCTTTGTTAAATGGTGTAACCGCGACGGATGTAATTCAAGAGGCGTTTCCGAATAACAGAGTATTTTACGGAATTGTAATGCGTACGGATGCAGCCAGAGTGGACTATAATGTCACATATCATACCTGCGGTGAGATTCAGTTGGGTTATGCAAAGAATGAAGAATGTGCTGAAGAGGTTATTGCTGTAAAAGACTATTTATTTGAAGCAGGATTAAATGCCGTGGTATATCCGGATATGCTGAGAATGCTTTGGAGAAAATGGATGATAAATATTGGTGCAAACCAGATATCTACTCTTACCGGAGCGAAATTTAAATATTTTGGAATGTTTGATGAAATAGTTATCCTGTTAAGAGCATCCATGAAGGAAATTGTGGATATTGCTAAGGTGAAAAATATTCATCTGACTGAGCAGGATTTGGAAGATGTTGTGCAGATATTAATCAACTATCCTCCGGAAAAGAAAACTTCCATGTTGCAGGATATGGAGGCTCGAAGATTAACCGAGATAGACTCTTTTGCGGGAACGGTAATGCAGTATGGTTTACAATGTGATGTTCCGACTCCGATTAATACCATGTTGTATTATGGTATTAAAGCAAGAGAAAAAGTATACCTGATGGAAAAAGAAGAGGAATTACGTCGTGCAAACTTACAGTAAGCAATATTGTTATAAAAAAATAAATATAGCTGATAAAGATGTAATTACGGAAGAACTGTTACAGAATGATTATGATGGTGTACGTCTCGAAGTAAGTTCGTCTTGTGAGGTGGATAAAACTTTATTGCATGAGAACCAATATATCTGTGTAGACAGAACCATTAAAGCCAAGATTTCTTTGGGGGCAATTGAAGGGTTGGACAGGCTCGTAAGAATGGATGTGAGATGTCTGCCGGGGATTTCAGAAGAGGTTTATGAAATCGCCCGTAAGGCATTTAAAAAGGACCGAAGATTTTTTCTGACACCGGATTGCGACGAAGAACTTGGGCATATTGTTTTGGGTGATTACATTAAGCAACTCGAAATGGTAGAAAAACTCGTTTTTGGATGTTTCTATCAGGACGAGCCGGTAGGTGTATTGGTTGCAATTAAAATCAGCGAAACGGAATATGAAACTGTTTTAGGAGCAATATTACCGGAATGGCAGTCTAAAGGTGCAGGCATGAGCTTATATGCTTTTGAATTTGGAGAGTTACAAAGAAGAGGAGTGCGAACCTTATACAGTCGTATTTCCACAGATAATGTTTCTTCCTTAAATCTTCACATTTCACTAAGCAAAGGACGGATTCAGTTTATACAACCGTTGGATGTTTACATCAAAGGATAGGTGAAATAAAATATGAAAAATTGCGAAAAGTATAGAAACATTTTTATTGAGAGATTTTCATTAGAGGAAGATTTTGATGTCAAAAAAATAAAGCGATATGACGTTACTGATTGGGATTCTGTAGGCCATATGATGCTAATTACCGCGTTGGAAGATTCCTTTGATATGATGTTTGAAATGGAAGATATTTTGGCATTTGATACATATGAAAACGGGATTGAAATTCTTAAAAAATATGGTATAGAGATGTAATCAATAAATTTGGAGCAGGTGTAGACAGTATGGCTGGTATTTTAAAAGATAAAGTATGTTTAATCACCGGAACAAGCCGTGGCATTGGTCGTGCGACGGCTGAATTGTTTGTAAGAGAAGGTGGGATTGTTTATGCCAATGCCAGAGAAGACGGGTGTCTGCAGACATGGGTGGATGCATTAAATGCTGAAGGCAATGGCAGTATTATACCGGTGTATTTTGACCTTGCAAAACCGGATGAAATGAAGCAGGCAATTATGAAGATTAAAAAAGAACAGGGTCGGGTTGATGTTTTGGTAAATAATGCAGGTATGGTTACAAATGAAGTAATCGGAATGATATCAAGAGAGAAAACCCGTGATATGTTTGAAGTAAATGTATTTGGGCTGCTTGAGTTAACCCAGATGATTGTTTCACGTTTTATGGTACGTCAGAAATCCGGAAGTGTAATTAATATGGCATCTATGGTAGGACTTGAAGGCTGTAAAGGTCAGGTTGCCTATTCTGCAAGCAAGGGCGCAGTGATTTCCATGACAAAGTCAATGGCAAAAGAACTTGCACCGAATAATGTAAGAGTCAATGCTATAGCGCCGGGCATGATAGGAACCGAAAGATTGGAGAATACCATTAAGGAAGAGTATAAAGATAATATCCCTCCAATCGGGTTAGGGCGCTTGGGAACTCCGGAAGAGGTTGCACAAGCATGTCTTTATTTTGCATCTGATTGTTCAAGTTATACTACAGGACAGATTCTGGCTGTAGGGGGAGGCATTTCACTTTAGTACTTGAGATAATTTTGAGAGGAAGTACGACTATGTTTTTAGAACTTGATCAGAAATCATCTAACAATATAGCTTTGATTGATAGTGAAGGGCAGCAGGCTACCTATGGTGATGTGGTTGCCTTTTCTCAGTTGTTTGGAACTATATTTCCCCTGAAAACATTAATTATTGTTTTAAATAATAATACAGTCGGTTCAGCCATGGGATACCTCGCAGCAATGATTGAGAGGGTTGTACCTTTAATGCTGAGTGCAACCATGGATGGAGAATTATTAAAAGAACTGACAGATACCTATCATCCGGAATTTCTTTGGAAACCCATGGATATGGTGCAGGGAAATGAAACGGTAGTTCTTGAGAAGTGCGGATATGCACTTGTGCCTACAGGTCTGGAGCCTTATCCTCTGTATGAGGATTTATCTCTCCTTTTGACTACCTCCGGTTCAACGGGAAGCCCGAAACTCGTTCGTCATTCTTATAACAATCTGGAAGCTCAGGCAAGAAATATTTCTGCTTTCTTTGATGCGAAAGAAGATGATAAACCGATGGTAGATTTACCCATAAATTACACTATGGGACTGTCGGTTTTAAATAGTTATTTATATGCAGGAGCAACGGCTTTGCTGACCGGATTGAATCCGATTAGCCCTAAATATTGGGAGTTTCTTAAAACAAATGAGGCGACAGTTCTTACCAACGTGCCATATTACTATGAAATATTAAAAAAACTCAGATTCTTTAGAATGGATTTACCTTACCTTCGAATTATTACACAAGGTGGCGGTAAGATGAGTGATGAATTATATATGGAATGTGCGGAATACGCCAAAAGAACAGGTAAAAAATTTATTCCCACCTATGGTCAGACCGAAGGCAGTGCAAGAATGGCATACCTTCCGGCAGAACTTGCTTACGAGAAGTGTGGTAGTATCGGAAGAGCGATTCCCAACGGAAAGCTATATTTGATCAATGATGATGAAACTGTAATCACCGAGCCGGATGTGGTAGGTGAGATGGTATATGAGGGACCCAACGTTACTTTAGGCTATGCCGTGAAAGGTGAGGACTTAATTCTCGGTGATGAACGCCATGGTGTTCTTAAAACCGGAGATATGGTTAAAATGGATGCAGATGGTTGCTTCTATATTGTGGGAAGAAAGAAACGCTTCTTAAAACTCTGGGGATACAGAGTGGGATTGGATGAATGCGAGAACATTATCAAAAGTGCATTTGATGTAGAATGTGCCTGTGTTGGAGATGATGAGCGAATGCGCATCTACGTGAATTCGGAAGCGGAATTGGATACGATTAAGAAGTATATTGCGTCTAAAACCAATGTTAATTCCAGTGCCTTTGAGATGCATTATATTGAAAAGCTACCGAGAAATGATGCAGGGAAGATTTTGTATAGTAAATTGTGATTTTGGCTTTTAGTAAATGCGAGCTTTATACAGAAGATAATATATTAAACAAAAGGAGAGCGACAGAATGAAGAAGATAGTAATCTGGGGAGCCGGAGGAATGGCAGAAGGGTTAGCAAATTGTTTTGAACCTTCAAAGGCAGTTGTAACTGCATATGTTGACAGTGATCCTGATAAATGGGGAACAAAGATTTGCGATATAGAGATTATTGCTCCGGAGATGTTGAGTGAAACGGAATATGACCTTATTTTTATCAGTAGTGTAAAATATCAACGGGAGATATTAACCCAGCTTCTTGGTATGGGTGTTGAAAGAAAACAGATTATTTCTGCTGTTGTAACTTACGTTGAAATGGCCAAAATTATGGATATTGTATCGGAAAAGGGAATGATATATCTTTCTTATGTTGCATCCAATGCACGTGAGAATTTGAAATATAAAACACTTCAGAATAAAGTTGATACATTGAGTTCCACTGTTAAAAAGAACTTCAACAATGCTACAAATCAATTAAAACATGCAGAATTGAAACGATATTATGAAGAAGATGCGGTACGGTTTCTTAGAGAGAGTTTTGTTGAAGGGGAAAACGCTCCCGGTAGGCAGGTGTTGTTTGAAGACAGGAGCGTATATTTTGATTATGTGATTGACAGTTTGTCCTATAAAGACGGATTGTATCTTGAATTTGGTGTATACAAAGGCCATTCCATTAATTATGTGGCAGATAGAATTGACGGAAAGACAATATATGGATTTGATTGTTTTGAGGGACTGCCTGAGGACTGGCTGCCGGGATGTAAGAAAACAACACTGGATGTTCAGGGAGAATTACCGAAAGTAAGAAGTAATGTTGAATTGGTAAAGGGATTGTTTGATGAAACTTTGCCCGGTTTTCTGGAGAAACATAAAGGAGAAATGTGTTCTTATATACATATTGATTGTGATTTATATAGCTCAACCAAATATGTTTTGACGACTTTAAAAGAACATATTGGCAAGGGAACCGTTATCTGTTTTGATGAATTTGTAGGTCATATAGGGTGGCGTGATGATGAGTACAAAGCCTTTATGGAATTTATTGAAGAAACCGGATACAAGTATAAGTATGTCGCAGGTTGTTCTGCTGTTCTTTATTGTCGAACCGGTGAACGTGTTGCGATAGAAATATTATAATTTTAAGAATTTCAAAAGGGTGGTATTATGCGCAAGGCAGTGAAAAAACAACTCATACAACTGATTGACACAATTTTGGAGGCGCACATCGAAGTTAAGAAAAACTTAGATGTCAACAAATATGGTAATGCCAGGGCTATTCTTGCGGATTGTCAGGATTGTGCAGTTATGGTTGGAAATACGATTGAGCAGTTTGATGAGGAGCAGTCTGAAATCATAACGAAATTGGAGAAATACTGCGAGCAGTTGTTTCTCATTCATGGTGCCCTGGAAACAGCAGAAGAACCGACTGGGGAGACAATTAAAAAATTATTGGATGCCCAGATAAAAGAAATACGGGAAAATGTGATTACACACATTCATACGGAATTAAAGGTGGTTTTTATGCCGTATAAGGCATCTATGTGGACCAGCCTGGAAAGCATATGGAAAGCTGCTGAAGCGGACCCTGATTGTGAAGCTAAGGTGGTTGTAATTCCTTACCATACTCTTAATGGAAAGGGACAAGCGGACGCATTTGTATATGAAGCGGATCAATTCCCGGAAGAGGTTCCTGTTACACATTATGATGACTATGATGTTGCCAGGGAACAGCCGGATATGATTTTTATCCATAATCCTTATGATGGTGGAAATAATCTTACAAGAGTTCCGGAGAAGTATTATTCCTATAATTTAAAACCGTATACAGAGACCTTAGTATACAGCCCCTATGGATTAATGGGATATTATAATCCGGATAAAGGCTCTTTTATGTGTGACACGAGTGCGGTATTTTTTGCAGATAAGATATTGGTACAGTCAGAAAAAGTAAAAGAGATTTATATGAATCAGGGAGTGGGCAGAGAGAAAATACTTGCAATTGGTTCTCCTAAAGTAGATGCAATTGTGGAAAGCCGGAAGAAACCTGTTGCCTGTCCCAAAGAGTGGGAATCGAAGTTAAAGGGGCGTACTGTATTTTTGATGAATACGCATCTTTCTTATTTTATCAACGGATATTTATACCAACAAAATCATCCGGGAACTAGAGATTTTGCAAAGTTATATCATGAAAGAATCATAAACTTTATTCTGGAACGTGAAGATTGTGCTTTGATATGGCGTCCGCATCCTTTACTTAAAGATATGTTGAAAAGCAGAAACTATGCAGAGTCTTTAGCTTTTGTAGAGCAGTTGGAGAAGAAAATTGAAGAATCTCCAAATGGTGTTATGGATAGAAACGGAGATTATAATATATCCTTTGGGTTATCACATGCTTTATTTACGACATATAGTTCGATCATTCCTGAATATATGATATCAGGAAAACCGGTTTATATTTATCAAAATCGATATCGCGAAGATATGAGTCGAAAGTCACCGGTTTGCTACATTAATAATTATTACAAATGCAGACGTGGAGAAGCACCTACGTTACCGGATTTTGTTGATATGGTTATAAAAGGAGAAGATGTTTTATTTGAGAAAAGGATGGAAGATGTAAAACGTGCTTTTGATAACCTGGACGGAACTGTTGGTTTGAACGTGTATCAGCGTTTAAAGAATGAGTGGAGTAATGATTAAACTCGGAAAACATTCCATGTTTTACAATAGAAATCCAAAGAGTGAAAAACAAAACAATGATTGAAATATAAAGCATAGCGTGTTAAACTAATTCCGTGGGAACGGTTGTCCCCTTGAGAAAGGGGGAATGCCTATGGACTTTGTTACATACGAGAATCTCATACAGTTGGGATTGTTTGTGATAGCGTTAATAGGTCTTGTATACAAGATAAGTCATAAAGACAAAAAATAACTGCCCCTCTGAATATGAAACCGGAGCAGTTATTTTCTGTTTTCTATAACAAGGGTTACAACTCAGTACCACCTTTTCTTTAATTTA
>JAFUJA010000027.1 GCA_017473905.1 Lachnospiraceae bacterium
GCGGTAATAAAAGCGGTGGACGATTGTATCCGGGACGGAATTCTTGCAGAGTTCCTGACAGCGCAGAGAGCGGAGGTAATCGCGATGAGTATATTCGAATACGACCAGGAGAAGCACATCAAACAGGAGAAGGAAGAAAGCTGGGAAGATGGCTATAACGAAGGCATGGAGCGTGGTATGGAATGTGGCTTGGAACGAGGACTGGAAGCCGGCCGTGTGGAAGGCCATAAAGAAGGTATGAAGAAAGGACGTTCTGAAGGTCAGCAACGCATGCTTCTGCTTCTTCAGAAAATGAGCGAGAATGGTGAAATGCATCTTGCGGATAAACTGCAGGACGAGGATTTTTTATCACAAATGTACCAAAAATATAGCTTATAAAAACCTCATCAAAGACGATCACCAACTACACCATATAACTATATAACGCATATAAAAAACCCCGACTTTTCACAAAGCCGGGGTTTCGCATTCTTATTATCTATTAGATCATGAAGCTACCGAATTCGTTTCCGTTAACTACGAAGTATGCCATGCTTTCTTCAGGCTTAACGTAGATTTCAACGCTCTTCATATCAGCTGCTTTCTTTCCAAGGTCATATACCCATACATCCTCAGCGATCTTAGCAAGTTCTACAGTGCTGTAGCTCTTGTCAGAGAACTGTACATATACGGAAGTTGTTGCCTTAGCTGCTTCTTTCTTGGGAGCTGCTGCCTTCTTAGTAGTAGCTGCCTTCTTGGGAGCTGCTTCCTTCTTAGGAGCTGCTGCCTTCTTGGGAGCTGCTGCTTTCTTAGGAGCTGCTTCTTTCTTTACTTCTGCTGCTGCGGGAGCTGCTTTAACTTCGGTTTCTTTCTTAGCTGCTGCCTTTGCTACGGGCTTAGCTGTTGCTGTTTTCTTTTCTTCTGCCATGTTTTTCTCCTTTCACACAACCGGGAAAATCCTGCGGTTGCACAAAACACACTAACGTTTCCATATATCCTTATAAATAGTATAAAACTATTTAAAACATGAAAAGTTTAACGCAAATCGTCATATCTGTCAAACATTCTGCTTATTTTTCTATTTTATGCACCATAAAAAGGCTTGATTTTTGTCTATCTTGTCAACTTTGCACAAATAAAATCTGCCTTTTTAACAGTTTCTTACAAGAACAAAGAAACTACAAACACTCCAAGAACCAAAACTCCAAGGCCGATACGATACCAACCAAACACCTTAAAATCATGTTTCTTGATAAATTTTAAAAGGAATTTAATCACTACCATGGACACACCGAAGGCCACAACGGTAGATACCAGCAAGACCACAATTTCTCCGCCGGTTAAGAAAGTTCCGGTCTCCATAAGTTCAAGACTGTATTTGGCGATTTTTAAAAGGCTTGCTCCAAACATAACCGGAATGGCAAGGAAGAAAGTAAAATCTGCTGCCACGCCTCTGGAGACTCCCAGTAAAAGTGCACCTACAATGGTGGCTCCCGAACGGGAAGTTCCGGGAAAAACAGCTGCAATCAGCTGAAACACACCAATTAAAAGTGCCAGCTTGTAAGTAATTTCCCCTACGGTTGTTACCTTGAATTCTTTGTCCTTATTCTTAGTTTCAATAACCAGAAACGCCACACCGAACACAATCAGCGCAATGGAAACAGACACATCATTATAAAACAGGGCTTCAAAGAAATCATCCAGCAAAATCCCCACAATCGCCGCAGGGATACAGGCTACGATAATCTTGCCCCAGAGTCCCAGCACATCTTTTTTTAGGGTGGGCTTACTTTTGAATTTATGAAAATCCACAAACCATATCTGACTCCAGTAAATGATTACCACAGCCATAATGGCTCCCAGCTGGATAACGACACGAAACATATCCATGAACCCATCACTTACATCCATTTGGATAAATTTCTCCAGCAAAATCAGATGTCCGGTACTGCTGACAGGCAGCCACTCAGTAATACCTTCCACAATACCATAAAAAATCGCTTTTAAAATTTCCAGAAAATCCATACATTCTCCTTTATAAAAGGCATATACTCATCAAATCGTATATGCCTTTTCATATCTTTGATATCCAATCAAAACCGAATATCATCTTATCACTATTTATATATTTCTTTCAAGCTTTTATGCAGAAAATCTTATCGGTTGGGATATTCTGTTTCCACAAACTTACGAAGTGCCTCAAGAGAACGCTCAACCTTGTCGGTTCCGATACAGTATGCCATACGGAAATAACCCTCGCAACCAAAGGAATCGCTGGGTACCAGCATCAGGTCGTACTTCTTTGCTTTTTCACAGAATACCTTGGCATCCGCTTCCAATGCTTTGGGGAAGATATAAAAGGTTCCGCCGGGTTTTACCACTTCAAATCCGAGACGGGTTAATTCATCGTAAAGAATGTTCATATTCTTCTCGTAAACGGATAAATCTGAGGTCAAATCCACTGTTTTGGCTACAGCAAGCTGAATGATGGAGGGAGGACAGTTATGTCCGATACCTCTGGAAATCTGTCCGCACATTCCAACGATATATTCTGCGTCCGTGCAGGCGGGGTTGGCTGCCACATATCCGATACGCTCTCCGGGAAGGGAAAGGGATTTGGAATAAGAGTAGCAGCTTAATGTATTATCATAAAACTTGGATACGTAAGGAGCATCTGCACCATCAAAAACAATCTCTCTGTAAGGTTCATCGGAAATAATAAAAATATCATGTCCGTATTCTTTCTGCTTTGCTTCCAGAATTTCCGCAAGACGCTGTAAGGTTGCGGAAGAATATGCCACACCGGTAGGGTTATTGGGAGTATTGATTAATACCGCCATTACCTTATCTGTCAGCATCTCTTCGAATGCCTCAAAGTTAATCTGGAAATCCACCAGATTCGCAGGAACCACTTTTAAAACTGCTCCGGTCTGGTTGATATAATGATTGTATTCGGGGAAATAAGGTGCAAAGGTAAGCACTTCATCTCCGGGTGAAGTAACACAACGGGTTGCATGTGCCACTGCACCTGCCGCACCTGTGGTCATAAAAATATGCTCTGCTGTATAGTTCATTCCGAATCTTTTATTTAAGGATTCCGCAATGGTTGCACGTACGGAAGGAATACCCGGTGTAGGGCTGTATCCATGAAGTGTAACCGGGTTTTCGGTCTGCAACATTTCAATCATTGCGTCCGTAAACTCCTGAGGAGCCGGTACGGAAGGATTTCCAAGACTGTAATCAAAAACGTTCTCGTAGCCGATTTCCTTTCCACGCTCCGTAGCATAAGTAAACATTTCACGAATGACCGATTTGGCATTCAGCATTGCTTTGTAATCCTGTCTGATCATTTTTCATTAACCTCTTTTCTGTTTCTATAAAGTTTTGCACCGTTGGATGCGATGATTTCCTTATACCAGTAAGCGGAGTCTTTCGGGATTCTTTTCTGCGTCTTATAATCCACATACACGATACCGAATCTGCCGTGATATCCGAAGTCCCATTCGAAATTATCTAAAAAGGACCATAAAAAGTATCCTCTGATATCTGCACCCTCATCCGCTGCCCTTTGCAAAGCGGAGATATAACGGTCCAGAAAATCAATACGGTTAGGGTCATGCACTTTACCGTCTAAAAAAACTGCGTCATGGCATGCCATACCGTTCTCCGTGATATAAATAGGAATCTGATATCTATCATACGCAAATTTTGCTCCCCAGTAAAGACATTCTTCCAAACTCGGCCATCCCATACTGTTTTCAGGCGTTCCGACAGGTAAAGGAAGATGCTCCGGCTTTCCGTCAATTCCTGCCCTGATATAATATCCGTTATAAATGTTCTGCCCGATAAAATCAAGAGGTTGGGAAATTAATTCCATATCTTCGTCGGTAATTTCCGGCAAATCATTCTTAAAAATTTCAAGCCCGTCCGCAGGATATTTTCCCAGTAAAACCGGGTCTGAAAACCAGGTTACATTCCATGCCCAGTTAGGATTGTCCTTGGAAATAGAGAAATACACATCCTTTGCCGCCTGAATATCCTCCGGTGATTCCGTTTCGGGAATCGCCACGGTACAGGTAGGGGCATATCCTACTTTTATGGGACGTAATGCGTATTTACGCAATGCTTTGACTGCTGCCCCGTGAGCTTTTAACGCATTATGTGCAATAAGAAGGGTATCTTTTAAGGGAAGCTGTTTCCCCGGCGCATGTACCCCTGTTACATATCCGAGTCCGACGAAACACTGGGGTTCATTGATGGTGAGGAAATACTCCACCAAATCGGAGAAATTCTCTGCGATTACCCTTGCATATTCTTCGAACCATGTTACAATTTCAGGATTCTTCCAGCCACCCACATCTTCCAACGCCTGGGGTGTTTCCCAGTGAAACATGGTAAGATAGGGCGTAATGCCGTTTTCCTTCATAGTTATAATCATATCTCTGTAGGTTGCAATGGCTTTTTCATTCACCTTTCCCCGTCCTTCCGGCATAATCTTCGGCCAGCTTACGGAGAAACGGTAAGAAGGAATTCCCAGCTCCTTCATCAGGGCAAAATCTTCCTTATACCGGTGAATATGGTCACAACTTACATTTCCGTTATGCCCTCTTGTTTTAGGTGCATCTCCTTCCGTAAAAGTATCCCAGACAGACTTTCCGCTGCCGTCTCCCGGATCCTTTCCCTCCACCTGATAGGAGCTGCTTGCCACTCCCCAGACAAAATCTTCGCGAAACATTCCGATACCTCCTCTTATCCTTTTAACCCCTTTTATGCATTCAGTCTGCGACACATTTCTAGACACATTCTTCCGTTATGATACGGACACTTCCAAGGCTCCACAATCGGATACTCTTTTATGGGCTCGTCCTTATCATTTACCTGGGAAAACCACTCCGAGCCTTCCCTTTTATCAATGACATATTCCTTAATATATTCCCAGATTTTTACGGCTGCGTCCTTAAACTGCTCCGCATCCTGCCGCTTCATATAAGCATTATAAAAACCTACCACGGCCTCCGCCTGTACCCACCAGATACGGCGTGTATCGTTTACACCCTTTTCGCATTCATTTAAAAGCGCTTTTCCGTCAAAAGCCAGCCTTAAAACATTCTCCTCAAGACTTTGTGTGATAGGACGGAAAATTTCCCGATAAGACTCCTCTCCCATCACCTCAATTCCCCGGTCCAAAAGCCACGCAGTCTCAATATCGTGACCGTAAGAATGCAAGTCGATTAAACTGTTATATTCCAAGTCAAAAAAGACTTCCTGACGCTTTTTATCCGGATTGTACATTTTAGTACGGAAGCAGTCCAAAATCCACCGGAGCTTCTCTTTTACATCTGCTCTCTGCTCTGCCCGGTAAAGTTCCGTATACGCTTCAAATACATGTAAAAGTGTGTTCATGGTACGCTTCGCTTCTACACCGTTTTCGGAAAGATGCTCATTTCCCGCAGGATGAAAGCTTCTGTCAAATGCCTCCAGATAACCCTCTTCATCCCTGCATTTGCTTTCTATCAAATCGTAAAGTTTGTACGCAAGACTCAGGGCTTCCTTGTCCCCGGAAGCAATATAATAAGAGGACAGTGCGTAAATTCCGAATGCCTGATTATAGGTATGCTTAGTGGTATCAACGGGATTTCCCGCATAGTCTAAGGACCAGTACAAACCGCCATATTCTTTGTCTATCATTTTATCCCGTAAAAAAACATACGCATGCTTCGCCCCGTCCAAAAGTTCCGGTGCCTTTAAGTACGCGTATGCATTCCCAAAAAACCACAAAATACGACTGTTTAAAATACACCCTTTGGGAGCATTTTTATCAAGATGCAAACCGGTATCCAGATATCCGTAAAATCCGCCCCGTTCATCTTTCATCCCCAGCCAGAAAGGAATAATATGCTCTTTCAGTTCCTTTTCAATTTCTGCTTTCCACATAAAATAAAACCCCTTTCTGCAATATGTTTTTATTGTACGAAAGGGGTTTTTTAACGTCAAGAATATCCATTCCTTTTATATCTTAAATCTGCACTCAATCGAAGTTTTTTTACATAATGCAATGGCGGGACGGTTATCCGGATGACAGAATGCCACTACTTTAAAATCCGGCAATTCCTCCTGCAAATATGTTTTGATACCTTCTATGGCTTCCTCTGCAAAACCCTGCCGCCAAAAAGCCGGCTTCACAAGGAATCCAAGTTCCAAAACATCCTCCTCATCCGTATTACTCACGCCGATTCTTCCTATGATTTCTCCGGTTTCCTTCAAAACCATGAGCCAGTAGCCATAGCCGAAAATACCATACATATTTTCAATGTAACGTCTAAGATAGGCAGCCTCTTCTTCTCTGTTTTCCTGCAAAGGCTCCAGAAAAGGCAATAACTCCGGTTCACTGTACAAATCATAAATTCCGTCCAGGTCGGCAAGCTCCATCTCCCGTACGAAGAGCCTCTTCGTCTCTCCGATTACCCAGGGAAGCTTTTTACATCTTAAATAGGTCCGCTCAAAATACATCCCGTCAGCATCCTGAAATCCCTCGATATAATAATGACAACCGGGAAACTCCCTATCCCGGTTCCCTTCATGAAGCCACACCAGTACAGGCACTTCTCCCGGCTTTATATCCTCTGTCAAAATATCGGTAACCACCAGACATCCCTCTTCTTTTACAGACGCCAAATCCCCGGTTATTACCTGAATTCCGTCTCCGGAAAGACGTTCTTTTAAGCCCTGTAATTCCGCCGGATCAGGATTTTTTAACATTGTATGTAAAAACAGTTTCTTTAATTTTCTGCATGTTGTCACTTTTATCCCCTCCCGGATTGTGTTATGATGGAACAAATATTTTAAAAAAAGAAAGGAAACAATTATGGCACAGAATCCTATTGTAACCATTACCATGGAAGACGGCTCTGTGATGAAGGCTGAGCTTTATCCCGAAATCGCACCGGAATCCGTACGTAATTTTATTTCATTAATTAAAAAGGACTACTACAACGGTTTGACATTTCACCGTGTTATCAAAGGTTTTATGATTCAGGGCGGCTGCCCTCACGGAACCGGTACCGGCGGCCCCGGCTACCACATCAAAGGTGAATTTGACCAGAACGGATTCCCCAATCCTTTAAAACATACGGAAGGCGTTCTTTCCATGGCACGTACCATGATTCCCGATACCGCAGGAAGCCAGTTCTTCTTAATGCATAAAGACTCTCCTCATCTTGACGGTGCTTATGCAGCCTTCGGTAAAGTCATCGAAGGTATGGATGTGGTTAATAAAATCGCAGAGGTTGCCACAGATTATGCGGATAAGCCTTTAGAACCCCAGCGCATGAAAACCGTTACGGTTGAAACCTTCGGAGTAGAATATCCCGAACCTGTACACCTCTAAAAAAATTGAACAATTTTTATTTGAAAAGCCGTTATTTTTTTGTAAAAAGGTTTGCGTGTTCATATTCTGTTCATATTTCTTTAACACATTATTGAATTACCTAACATTTTTTAGCAAAATATGAACTCTATACTAGAACATGTAAAGAGAAGAAATTTACCCAAGAATAAAGATAACGATACTTCAAATAACTTTTTCAAAATGAATGCCCGGAAGACAGTCTTCCGGGCATCCTCCCTTTTATAGGGCTTTTTTTATGCTTTGTTGATGGAACCGAATAATTCCATTTTTTCCTTAACGGTTGCTTTGATTGCTTCCGCGCCGGGAGCAAGAAGCTTACGAGGGTCAAATCCTTTACCCTGTAAATCCTTACCTTCTTCTATGTACTTACGGGTTGCTGCTGCAAAAGAGAGCTGGCACTCTGTATTTACGTTGATTTTAGCAACACCTAAAGAAATTGCTTTCTTAATCATATCTGCAGGGATACCTGTACCGCCGTGAAGTACCAGGGGCATATCTCCTGTTAACTGCTGGATTGCATCCAGAGTTTCGAAGCTTAATCCTTCCCAGTTCTCGGGATACTTACCATGAATGTTACCGATACCTGCTGCAAGGAAGTCAATACCAAGATCAGCAATCATTTTACATTCATTGGGATCTGCACATTCACCTCTACCGATAACGCCGTCTTCTTCGCCACCGATGGAACCAACTTCTGCTTCAAGGGAAATTCCCTTTGCATTACAGTCAGCTACAAGCTGTTTGGTTTTTGCAACGTTTTCGTCGATGGGATAATGGGAACCGTCGAACATTACAGATGAAAAACCTGCTTCGATACACTTATAGCAGTGTTCAAAGCTGCCGTGGTCAAGGTGAAGAGCTACGGGTACGGTAATGTTTAATTCTTCGATCATACCGTTTACCATACCTACGATGGTCTTATAACCGGTCATGTACTTTCCTGCACCTTCGGATACACCTAAAATAACAGGAGAATTACATTCCTGAGCGGTCTGAAGAATTGCCTTGGTCCACTCAAGGTTGTTGATGTTAAACTGGCCTACTGCATAATGTCCGGCCTTTGCTTTCTGAAGCATTTCCTTTGCTGAAACTAACATAATACTCTACCTCCGGTAAACAATTTTAAATCCTAACGGGACAATTATAGCTTATTTACGGAAAAAATTCAACAACCCCTATTGTTTATTCATGTTTATTCTTGTTTATTCATGTGGGTTCTTCTTTTTTCTTCCGGAATATAAATGCTGAGAGCCTGTTTTATGATCTCAATTTTAACATGATTCGGGCATCCCCCGTTTTCTCCGTCAAGGGTCCAGGGGACTTCTTTTTCCGAATGGATTTCCAATGAATTGGTTTTAAAATAATAAAAGAAATCCGGATCAATCTCCTTTGCCGCAAGGGAAGTAAGAATATAATTTAACTCTCCGGGACTTTCGGGATATTTAATCAGAAATACCTCAAACTGTCCGTCATCCAGCTTAATATCCGGCATGGGTAAATATTTTACGCCACCGATAGAGTAGGAATTTAAAATCATACCGTAAATAAATTCATCACGGATAATACGGTCTCCCGCATGTACCGTCATTTCATAAGCGGGAAAATCTCCAAGCCCTACGGTTTTAATACCTTCCATTACATATGCGCCATGACCGAATACGTTTTTATATTTCTGGCTGGTACCATAGGAAATATCCGTAAAAGCTCCGAATGCAGCAACATAGGTAAAAAGATTGCCGTTAAATTTTCCTACATCGCACTGCATAATCCGGTCTCCCAAAGCAATCTGCGCCGCTTTCAGGGGATTCTTGGGAATGCCGATGCTTCCTGCGAAATCATTGGTACTTCCCGCAGGAATATAACCAATGGGACAGGATAACTTCGCCTCAAAAAGACCGCTTACAGTTTCAACCAGAGTACCGTCTCCGCCGCTGCAGATAATTCTGTCATATTCTCTCCCATGAAGTTTTACATATTCCGTGGCATCTCCCTTACACTGGGTAGGACGCACGGTTACGGTATATCCCTGACCGACTGCAAGGTTAATAATATCAGATAAATTATTTTTAATTTTTCCCTTTCCGGATCCTGCATGATACAACAGGAGTAATTTTTTATCGTCCATACTTTCCTCTGTTTTCCCCTTATAAGTGAAAAAGAACACGAATGTGCTCTTTCTTCACTCATATCTCTATTCTTCTTTGCTGAGATATTTCTCCATTTCGTTCAGAGCATCCTGCTCATCTGCACCGTCTACGATAACGGTTACCTTTTCGCCCGCATCCAGGCCAAGGCTCATCATACCCATAATACTCTTGGCATTCACTTTCTTGGTGCCTACCTGAAGATATACGGTACTGTCATACTGGCTTGCCACCTGTACCAAAACTGCTACAGGTCTTGCTTCCAAACCGCCTGCAAGCTTTACTGTCATTTCTTTCTGGATCATGTCTGCTCCTCCTTATCCTTCACGATCCCCCAATATTTTACATTCTAAGTTTTTCTGCTATTTCCCCGATTTTTCTCAATCTGTGGTTCACACCGGATTTACCGATGGGAGGGTCCAGGTACGCCCCAAGTTCCTGGTAAGATTCATGAGGATGCTCCAGTCGGAGCAGTGCTACCTCCTGCAGATTTCTCGGCAGGAAATCCAACCCCTTGGTTTCCTGAATAAATAAAATATCCGCAACCTGCATATTTCCCTTATCCACTGATTTCAATAAATTTGCTGCCTCAAAATTTGACCTGCGGTTAACCCGGTTTTTAACATCCTTGATAACCCTGGTCGTTTCGAAGTCCATTAACCCCTTATGAGCTTCGATTATATTTAACACTTCTCCGATAGATTCTCCTTCTTTGATATATACCACATGGTATTTACGGCGAAGGGTGATTTTTCCTTCCAGGTCAAAACCTGCCAGGACATCCTGAATCTGAAGTGCCATTTCCTCCCGATTGCATACGAATTCCAGATGATATCCTTTTTCAGGATCACTCATGGAACCCATGCAGGCATAACAACCTCTTAAAAAGGCTCTTTTACAGCAGGTGGTTTTTAGAAGAACGGAAGAAATCCGGCTTTCTTTGTTAAAACAGGAATGTTCGTAATCCCACATTTTAACTGCTTCCAGCATTTCCCGATAGTTCTCTTCCTCCAGAATCCTGCCTTCCCAGACGGCATTTGTTCTTGCACAGGGGGCACCCCCTTCAAACAAGCCTTTTTTAATATTAAAGGTTTTTTTCAATAATGTAAAGTATTTTCTTACGATTGCCTCATGTTCCGTTACCACAACAAGGCTTTTAGACCCGTCATCCAGAGTCTCTTCCTGACCGTAACAGTACAGAATCACTGCCAGCTCCGCAATGCGGCAATGCCTTGCCTGACCCTGCTGTTTCTCTATTTCATCCTTAATGTTCTGTGAAAAGGACATCCCGAATTCTCCTTTTAAACACCTGAAACACCGTTATGATTTCGCATCTCGATGAGTAATTTTCAGACCATAATTTCCCTGGTCTTTCATTTTTTCGTATAATTCATTGGCAAGGGTTACGCTTCTGTGCATACCGCCGGTGCAACCGATACCGATAATCAGCTGATTTTTTCCTTCTTTTATATAATTGGGTATCAGGAAGAAAATCATATCTGTCAGTTTCTGTAAAAAGACTCCCGCTTCTTCGAAGCTCATGACATAATCCCGAACCTCTTTTTCATTGCCGGTTTTGTTTTTTAATTCATCAATGTAAAAAGGATTCGGCAGGAAACGCACGTCGAAAACCAGATCCACATCTGCGGGAATCCCGTGCTTGAAGCCGAAGGAAACAATATTTACCATAAGGCTGTTGTAATTTTCATTTTTTACAAAAATACTTTCCAGCTCTTCTTTTAATTCTCTTGTAAGAAGATGGGAGGTGTCAATCACATAATCTGCGGATGCCTTCATCTCTTCCAGAATTTTACGCTCCTGCTTAATGCCGTCAATCACTCTTCCGTCTAACGCCAGAGGATGCTTTCTTCTGGATTCCTTGTAACGCTTCTGCAATGTGGAATCGCTTGCTTCCATAAAAAGCACTTCATATTCCACGCCGCTTTCTTTTATTGTTGCAAGGGCAGTCATAACTTCGTCAAAAGACTGGTCCGCACGCACATCAATTCCCAGCACAACCTTGGTAACTTCTCTTTTAGGCTCCAAAATGAAATCCACAAATTTGGCAATCAGGGGAACCGGAAGATTGTCCACACAATAGTACCCCATATCTTCCATCATTTTCTGTGCCGTAAGCTTTCCGGCACCGCTCATTCCCGTTACAATGACAAATCTCACCTTTTATCCTCCCCATATCTTACCCGCGACATCCATTATCTGCCCGACTTTATCTTCGTGGGAAGAGTTCCTTTTACGGATGTTAAAACTCGCCCACCATAATGACTTCCGGCTCCAATACAACGCCGGTTTCCTTCTCAACCTTCTCTTTTACATAAAAAATCAAATCGCGGATATCTTTTGCCGTTGCATTTCCGGTGTTAATGACAAAACCGTTATGCTTCTCCGATACTTTTGCATCACCGATGGCATAGCCGCTCAAACCGGCGTCACCGATTAATTTTCCTGCAAAATGTCCTTCCGGTCTTTTAAAAGTACTGCCTGCGCTGGGATATTCCAAAGGTTGCTTTTCCCTGCGTCTGGCTGCAAAATCCTGCATTTTGGCATCAATAGCTTCACCCTCACCCTTCTGCAGGGCAAAGACGGTTTCCAGTGCAACACCTTTGATTTCTTTTAAAATACCGGTGCGATATCCGAACTTCATCTCTTCGCAGGTAAACTCCCGAATGCTTCCGTCTTCCAGAAGAAGCCTGACGGATTCCACAACATCTTTCATTTCTCCGCCGTATGCGCCTGCATTCAT
Source organism: Lachnospiraceae bacterium (assembly GCA_017473905.1). GTDB lineage: Bacteria > Bacillota > Clostridia > Lachnospirales > Lachnospiraceae > UBA3766. Next base: position 12,293 of record JAFUJA010000027.1, read on the forward strand.
TACCATGGCACCGCCTACGGTTCCCGGAATTCCTGCCGCGAACTCAAATCCGGTTAATGTTTCCTGTCTTGCCACTCTTGCAACCTTCGCAAGGGACGCTCCCGCGCCGGCACGGATTATGGTTCCTTCCGCCTGAATTTGGCTAAGTCCTTCTCCTAACTTAATCACCGCTCCGGCATATCCGGAATCACTAACCAGAAGATTGCTGCCTTTTCCTAATATAAAATAAGGAATGTCCTTTTCTTTTAAAAGGGACAGACTCCCTGCCAGCTCATCTTCCGTTTCCGGAATAAGAAACAAACCTGCTTTGCCTCCTGTTTTAAAAGAAGTACAATCTTTTAAAAGTACATCGGTTTTAATCTGTTCCTGTGTCAGAAACTCTCTCAGTTCCTGTATTATCTTCGTATCCAATCGAAAACTCCGTTCCATGTCACTTCCCATACCTAAGTGTATGCAGAAATTCCTAAAATCATGTTATACAAGCATTAATTTTGCTGCGCCGTAAATACCTGCGTCATTTTCCAGGGTAGCAAGAGCAAATTTGGTTTCTCTGCTGCCACGGAATACATAAGGTGTATAATACTTCTCAATGTAATCAAGTAAAATATCACCGGCACGGCTGACGCCGCCTCCGATAACAAAAATTTCCGGATTTACGGTTGCTGCAATAGAGGCAAGTGCCTTACCAAGAATTTCTCCGAATTCCTCAGCCACTTCCATGGCAAGACTGTCTCCGGCCTTCACCGCATCCCATACATCCTTTGCAGTAAACTGTTTTCCCCGAAGTACGCTGGGCGCCTCATCTTTTGCAAGACGAAGGGTTGCAAGATAAACAATACCTGTTGCGGATGCATACTGCTCAAGACAGCCCTTGTTTCCACAACCGCAAACCTTCTCTTCGTTATCTTTTACATGAATGTGCCCGATTTCTCCGCCGGAACCATTGTAGCCTGCAAGCACCTTTCCTTCTACAATAATGCCGCCGCCGACGCCGGTACCGAGGGTAACCATGACAAGATTTTCGTATCCTGCGCCGCCGCCTTTCCACATTTCGCCCAGTGCAGCCACATTGGCGTCATTTCCTGCTTTTACGGGGAAACCTACAAGACCGCTTAAGGTCTCAGCCACATTGAATACATCCCATCCGAGATTGGGGGCTTTATAGATAATTCCTTTTCCGTCTATGGGGCCGGGCGCACCGATGCCCACACCGATGATTTCGTCCGCTTCCAGTTCACGGTCCTGAATTTTTTCTTTAATACTTTTGGCAATATCCGGTAAAATCTGCACGCCGTTATTATCTGTCACCGTGGGAATTTCCCACTTGTCAAGCAAGGCTGCATCCTCCGTAAAAAGACCCATTTTAACCGTAGTTCCGCCTAAATCTACTCCAAAAACATATTTACCCATAGCTCTTATCCTCTCTCCCAAAAGGTTTCTAAAACCTTATTCTTCCTCTTCTTCTCTTCTTTTTGCAAGAGAATTCTGTACTCTCTGATATAATTCCTGTGCTGCGTTGTAACCCATCTTTTTCTGACGGTGATTTACTGCTGCGGATTCGCAGATAATTGCCAGGTTACGTCCGGGACGAATGGGGATACTGTGGCAAACCACTTTTTTACCAAGATATTCCGTATATTCTTCTTCCAGACCGAGACGATCGTATTCCACGTCCTTACTCCAGTCGGAAAGCTTAATAACAAGGTCAATGCTCTGGGTTTCCTTAACACTGGAAACACCGAACAATGTTTTTACATCAACGATACCGATACCGCGCAACTCAATGAAATGTTTGGTAATATCCGGAGCGGAACCGATAATGGTATCATCACTTACCTTACGGATTTCAACCACGTCGTCGGTTACCAGACGATGTCCTCTCTTAATCAGCTCAAGTGCAGCCTCACTTTTACCGATGCCGCTTTCACCTACGATAAGAAGACCTTCACCGTAAACGTCTACCAATACGCCGTGAACGGAAATACAGGGAGCCAGTTTTACGTTTAACCAACGGATGATTTCCGCCATAAAAGCAGATGTTGTCTTCTTGGTACCAAAAACCGGAATGTTATGTTCGATTGCTTTTTTCATAAAAATCGCATCCGGTTCCAGTTCACGACAGAAAATAACACAGGGAATGGGATAGCTTAAGAACTCATCATAAACTTCTTCCTTCCGCTCGTCGCTTAAGTGGGTCATATACGCATATTCCACGAAACCGATTACCTGAAGACGTGTGGCATCGAAATGCTCAAAAAAACCTGTCATCTGCAACGCAGGTCTGTTAATATCCGGCTGGACAACCTTAATTCCTTTTACATCAATTTCCGGAGTCAAAGGTTCCAACTTCATCTTTTCAATAATTTTCGTTAAGCTTACACTTGCCATACCACACTTACTCCTTTCGAATTTGAACTTTTATCCTATCGTAATCCGGACTGTGCATTCCGCAACACCCGTTTTCATCCGGCAAATAACCCCTGCCGTAAAAATCATACAATCATATACATTTTAGCACATAAAAATGCTTGCTTCAACCAATGAAGCAAAACCCTTTTATCCCTCTCTGAAAAAACCGTGGATTTTCTCTGCCACGCTTAGAGGAAAACCGGTTTTTTCCGCTATATCCGTAACACTTGAGGCTTTTAATTCATCAATGGAAGCAAAATTACGCATCAGCGTCCTGCGTCTGGCAGGACCCACACCGGGTATTTCATCCAGCACGGAATGCACCTGTGCCTTGGTTCGCAGGGAACGATGATATTCAATGGCAAACCTGTGGGCTTCATCCTGAATTCTGGTAATCAGATGGAAGCCTTCCGAACGGGTATCAATGGGCATTTCCACCCCTTTATAATACAATCCCCTGGTGCGGTGGTTATCATCTTTTACCATACCGCAAACAGGAATATGAATGTTTAATTCCTCCAAAACGCCAAGGGCGATGTTTACCTGACCCTTTCCTCCGTCCATCAGTAAAAGATCCGGAAATACGGTAAACTTACCGAAGTCTTCCTGCTCCCTCTCTTCCAGACCATGTAAAAACCTTCGGGTCAGAACTTCCTTCATGCAGGCGTAATCATCCGGCCCGGAAACGGATTTTATCCGGAATTTCCTGTAATCGCTGCGCTTGGGTTTTCCCTTTTCGTACACAACCATGGAACCTACATTTGCGAAGCCGCTGATATTGGATATATCGAACGCCTCCATGCGGTTTAAGTTGGCAAGCCCCAGTAAATGTTCCAGCTCTTTGACCGCTCCCAAAGTGCGCATTTCTTCCCTTTTAATCTTCTCGGAATCCTTTTGCAGAATGGTTTTAGCATTCTCCGTTGCAAGTTCGAGAAGCTTCTCCTTCTGTCCCTTCAAAGGAACCACAAGACGCACGGTTCCGCCGCTTTTTTCTTTGAGCCACGCCTCCAGCAAGGAGGCTTCCTCCAGCACTTCTTTTAAATATATTTCCTTGGGAATAAAAGGAGTTCCGGCATAAAACTGTTTTACGAAGCTTTCCAGAATTTCTCCGTCACTTTCCGTTACAGCCTGTTTCATATAAAAATGTTCCCTGCCGATTAATTTTCCTTCCCGGACAAAAAATACCTGTATAATAACATCTCTTTCGTTTCTTGCAAGACCGATAAAATCCTTGTTTTCTCCGTCGCTGTTGGTGATTTTCTGTTTCTGGGCTACACTTTTTACACCAAAATACAGTTCTCTTATTTTCGCTGCTTCTTCAAACTCCAAGGCCTCTGCTGCCCTGGTCATTTTATCTTCCAGTTCCTTTAAAAGAGGAGCATAATTACCGTTTAAAAAGTCCAGTGCCTGAGATACACGCTGTCTGTATTCTTCCCGGCTTTCTTCTCCCCTGCAGGGGGCGCTGCACTGCTTAATATGATAATTTAAGCAGGGGCGGCTGTTTTTATCCGTAGAAGGCAAACTTTTATTACAGGTACGCAGGCGGTAAAGCTTGTTAATTAAATCAATGGTATCTTTCACCGCTGTCGCACTGGTATAAGGGCCGAAATACCGGCTTTTATCTTTCTTCATCTGTCTGGAAAATAAAACGCGGGGATAAGCCTCACCCATGGTCACTTTGATATAGGGGTAGGTTTTATCGTCTTTGAGCATGGTATTGTATTTGGGAGAATGCTCCTTAATCAGATTGTTCTCCAGTACAAGTGCCTCCAATTCGGAGTCTGTAACAATATACTCAAAACGTGCAATTAAGGATACCATCTTCTCTATCTTCGGGGTCTTTTTCGTGCTTTTTCTAAAATAAGAACGCACTCTGTTCCGAAGGCTGATTGCCTTCCCCACATAGATAATGGTATCCTTATCATCATGCATGAGATAAACTCCCGGCTTAGCCGGGAGTTTTTTTAATTCTTCTTCAAAATCGAAGGGTTCCATGTTCATACGCTACTCTTCCTCTGAATCATCCAGGGGTTTATAGATACGGTTATTCAGTGCTTCCGCAAATTCATCTTCCGCTTTGCCTGAAGATTTCTTCTTATTGTCTTTAGAAAGTTCCAAGATAACTCCGTCTTCTTCGGAATCAGCATCATATACTGACTGAAAACGGGAAATTTCTTCCCGGGACTCGGACTTTTCTTCCGGCATTTCAGACTTCTTTTCCCGCGCATCGGACTTTTCTTCCAATGCCTCAGAATTCTCTTCCGATGCTTCAATTCTCTCTTCCTGCGTTTCGAAGTTTTCTTCTCCGGCAGCTTTGTTTTCTACTTCATTTTCCGGATTTTTGTTGTTTAAAGAATCAACAGTGGTGATTTCTTTCTCTTCGGATGCTTCATCTGATTTTACGGCAGTTTTTTTCGTCTCTTCCCGTTTTTTAGGCTCCGGAACAGGAATACCCTTTTCACGGCAGTAAATCTCCATAAATTCTTTGCCGGTAATGGTTTCCTTCTGAATCAGGTATTCTGCTACCTTATCCATAATTTCCCTGTTTTCCCTGAGAAGACGAAGTGCCTCCTGGTAGCTTTCTTTTAAAATCAGCATCACTTCTTCATCCACCGCAGCGGAAGTTACGTCCGCACAGTTCATTACCACTCTTCCGTCAAGATAACGGCTTTCCACGGTTTCAAGGCCCACTAGTCCGAACTTCTTGCTCATACCGTAACGGGTAACCATGGAACGGGCAATGGAAGTTGCCTTTTCAATATCATTGGAAGCACCTGTGGTAATGGAATCAAACACGATTTCCTCTGCTGCACGGCCCCCTAAAAGACCTACCAGCATATCACGAAGCTCTGCCTCCGTATTTAAATATTTCTCCTCTTCGGGAACATGCATTACATACCCCAGGGCACCCATGGTTCTGGGAACAATGGTAATCTTCTGCACCGGCTCGGAATTCTTTTGCAATGCACTGATTAATGCGTGACCCACCTCATGATAGGACACAATTTTACGCTCCTGTTCACTTAAAATACGGTCTTTCTTTTCTTTACCCACAAGAACGATTTCCACCGCATTAAACAGGTCTTTCTGGCTGACATACTCTCTGCCGTTTTTTACTGCATTGATAGCCGCCTCATTGATCATATTGGCAAGATCCGAACCCACTGCACCGCTGGTAGCCAGTGCAATTTCATCCAGATCTACTGTTTCATCCATCAAAACATCTTTCGCATGAACCTTAAGGATTTCCACACGACCTTTTAAATCCGGCTTTTCAACAATAATTCTTCTGTCAAAACGACCGGGACGAAGGAGGGCCTTATCCAGAATCTCGGGACGGTTGGTTGCCGCAAGAATAATAATTCCTTTCTTACCGTCAAATCCATCCATCTCTGCAAGCAGCTGATTCAGGGTCTGCTCCCGTTCTTCATTTCCGCCGCCGTATTTGGAATCACGACTGCGTCCGATGGCATCAATTTCATCAATAAAAATAATACAGGGGGCGTTTTTCTCCGCCTCTTTGAACAAATCTCTTACACGTGAAGCACCCACACCAACATAGAGCTCCACAAAATCAGAACCGGTCAGTGAGAAAAAGGGTACTTTTGCTTCACCTGCCACTGCTTTGGCAAGCAGGGTTTTACCTGTACCGGGAGGCCCCACCAAAAGGGCACCCTTGGGAAGTTTCGCACCGATTTTTACGTATTTCTCCGGATTATGAAGGAAATCTACCACTTCCTGCAGGGATTCAATTGCTTCATCTTCACCGGCCACATCTTTGAAGGTTTTACCGGTTTCTTTCTGCACATATACTTTTGCGTTGCTTTTACCTACATTCATAAAACCGCCCGGGCCGCCGCTCTTGGCAATTTTACGGAAAATAATGATGGTAAATACTACCAACAACAAAATAGGCAGAATATTGAAAAGTATAAAATACAGAATTTCGCCGGAATTGTCTGGAATTTCACCGCTCACTTCCACATCTGCTTTTAAAAGACGCTTCGTCAGGGTTTCATCCTCTTCAACCTTACCCGTACAATAATATTTCTGGGTAGTTGTTAACTGGAATCTGTTTCCTGATTCTTCTTTTACCGGATAAATATAAAGCTGATCCGGCGCTATAATAACCTTTTCTACTTTTCCTTCTTCAACCATGGCAAGGAATTCATTGTATTTTATCTCATTGCTTTCACCGGATAAAACCCCTCTGAACAACCATGTAATACAAAAAGAAATCAGAACTAAAAATAAAAGAAGCGTAAAAAAGTTAGGAGTGCGGTTATTACCGTTATTCCTGTTTTTTCTTTCATTTTCAGGTCCTTCATCCTGATTATAATGATTTCTTTGATTGTTACTTTCGTAATTGTTATTTTCCATAGTCACTCTTTCTCTTTTATAAATCTATTCAACAGTAGGTTACATTTATAAAATAAAAGCACCTCTATCCATTATAATGTCCGCAATCTTACAAATCAATATGGTAAAATGTGAAAATACTGCGTTCAAAATCATGATAAATTGAGTTCTGATGTTTTTAGGAGACCAATTGTATTTTTTTCCATTTTCCTTTTTTAAAACGAAAACATAACACAAGTCCTCTTAAAATTTCATCAGATGCCATGGCAATCCACAAGCCAACTACTCCGTATCCCAAAACAATACCCACATAGTATCCCAGCATTACGGAGAGCAGCCATGTAAAAAGAACGCTCATCAAAACAGGAAATTTTACATCTCCCGCTACCTGAAGCCCTCGCACCATAGTCATATTAATCGCCCTGCCGATTTCCAAAACAAGTTCAACTCCAAGCAATTGTTTGGCCAGTCGAAGTACTTCTTCATCTGCACTGGGAAATACACCTATCACCCAATCTGAGCACAAAAACAATATTACGGTCATAACAAAGGAGGATATTATTCCGATTCTGAGTGTCTTCCATACGCAACGCTCCGCTTTATCCCGTTCTCCTGCACCGATATGATAACCCTCTACGATTTGCATCGCCTGAGTAAGGGACATTGTAAAAAGATACGCAAATTGTACCACAAGGCATACATATATTTTTGCATTTACGGCTGCAAGACCCATCGTATTGATAAAAGCCATTATTACAAGCTGTGAAGCATCATAAGATATATTTTCTCCAACGGAGGGCGCTCCAATCCAAAGCATTTTACGCAACAGTAAAACAGGATTTGATTGTTTGATGGCACCAAACCTGATTTTTCCCTGTTTTATGGTAAAAACCAAAACAATCAAAATGGTTCCGATGAAACGACTGAGAGTGGTAGACACCGCAACTCCCGCTACGCCTGCATGACATAAAAACAATGCCACCGCATTGCCTGCAACATTTAAAACATTTACGGTAATGGCAATCGCCGTAGCTTCTTTTACATGGGAATGTGCTTTCAGAAACACTGAGAAACAATTGGATACAGCCACACACAGGAAAGAGATTCCCACAATCTGCATATAACACCAGGCATACTCAAAAGTAACTCCCTGCTCCACATTCAAAAGCCCGAGAATTCCTTTCATGCCAAATATGCATACCAGTGTTATTACTATTCCTATTCCAATATTTAAAAGGAGTGCCAACGGATAAATTGCTTCCGTTTCCTGCTTTTTACCTGCCCCGATATACTGGGTCAGAAGAATCAGCGCCGCCGTTGCCAGCACCTGCAAAAACAAATTTAAAATCCAACAGATTTGTGAAGCATTTCCGACTGCCGCAACTGCTTCTCCGGAATATCCGCTTAACATGAACTGGTCCACATTATTTACCAGTATCCCTAAAAGCATTTCAAAAAATAGGGGAATTGTTAATTTATAAATATTTGTTTCTTTTTGATTTTTATTATCATTGTCGTTATTATTCATGTTACCTCTGATTTATCTTTTGTGTTTCTTCCTCACTTGCCCACATGCCCCTTAATTCTCTTCTGGCATCCTCCTGAAACGTATATAAAAGTGTATAGTACAAGTCATTCGGCTCATATTTTACGGCTTCCGCATAGCCGTTTTCCACTAGAATTTTCTGGAATAACGCATTGGTATCGGATACATCTTCTTCTAACCAGACATACGCAAGCATTCTGTCATATCCGTCAACCAATTCTTCATCAAACGTGAGGTAAATTTCTTTTCCTTCCGGAAAATATGTTTTCGTAAAATCTGCCGCCGCAACGCCTAACGGGGTGTTCTCTTCCTCTACGGGACTCACACTTTCCGGAGCATCTACACCAATCATGCGAAGATATGTTTCTTTGCCTTCATAAAATATCAATAAAGTATCTCCGTCAACAACACGTATTACTTCTGCAGCCACAACACCGGCACGACTATCCTCCAAACGGTCCCACCCCTGCCAGAGTGTGATGAACAGAATCAGTGCAGCAATTCCCATAAAAACCAAAACTTCTAAAATAGTTTTTATAACTCTTCGCCGTTTTCTTTTTTCATATCTTTCACGATAAATTTCATAAATTTCGTCTGACACGTACATTCTCCTATTGAAAGTAGCTTTTTCTCAGGTTACATATTAACTTTCCTCTAAACTAAGAAAAATTGACACACCATAAGGTATGTCAATTTTCATAAGAGGCGCCAACCAGATTTGAACTGGTGATAACGGTGTTGCAGATGTCGGCTTACTTTTCGCAGAATACCCTATTTATCAGCAATACCACCCTTAAACGCCTTGTACATCCACTCTATTTACACTCTATTGTGAAAAGCAGATGCATCACTACCTAACACGCATTATAGCACTACAGCCTGCATTGTTCAACGATATTATACAGGCTGTTGCTATATAGTAATTTACTTTCAAAGGAGGCAGTATTAACTACCAATTAGAAATTAGACAAATCGTTGATTATCCCCGTTGTCGCATATACCGGGATTTTCTACGCAACCTTATGAGTGATACGGACATCCGTACTAATGGAAATTCCTATCTCTTCTATTACATGATACTATGCTCTTATGCCAACTTCCGTACATCATATCGAAAGCTGGAAGGTATCTCATATTTAGTCGGTCCCGGTGAATGGATATGCACTACTGCTGAACTGTCCGAATGGTTTCGTACAAGATTTCAGCATCAGGCTATATTCATCATGGACTTCCTGCAATCGCAGCACTACCTTACATATATCCGTTTAGGGCGTGGCAACCTGATTAAATTCCAAATCACTGATTGGTGCAAAAATAACACAGCCCTTGATTACAACTACCCATGTCTGAAGGATGTGATTTTTTTCTTTTTCCCCATATCGGCTGTACACGAACTTATCAGCATGGGGAAATGTTCTGAAATGGATATTGTACTGGATTTATGGATCCACGCAATTTACAACGACGAGCAGGTACAGGGGTCAGACATCGGACCTGTTGTGTACTTTCGCAACTGCACCGGTAACCCACTTGTAAGCTATACAGAGCTTGGTCTGCGTTGGGGCATCTCTAAAGCCACTGTCAGTCGTGTACTCAACAAGCTCCAGAACAAAGAATATTTATCACTGGTATCTTTCACCGGCAGACATGGCAGTGTAATTTATCTGTGCAACTATCTGTCCACCATGTTCAGTATCAGTGATGTAATGATTGATAAAAGGGAGGTTTCTATGACATTTCAAGTTCCCATTTATCTTCCCGACAATGTTACTTCGGATGACAGCCCTATTACGGATGATCAAATTATTATTCAGGACGAATGTGACTGCGTTTCAGGAGCGAAATCTTGCGTTTTAAATTCTCACATCCGTTTGATGGTTCGGAAAGTGGCAAAAATCCTTACAGCACAAGGGTTTTCGTGCTGTGAGTGTCCTCGGACACAATATAAGTTATATAGCTTATCCGACTGCGAGAATGGTAATTTAAGGTATTCTCTAAAGATAGTCTGTCCCGATGGGCGGACTTCTTATCAGTTTGAATTGACATTGGCACCAACGGAAGCAACAGACAAAACAAATACATCCAAATCCAAGAAAGGCAGGTAAGAATATGAGCAGCAAACGAATTGAGAACACACCCTCTGTAGAAGAAAATCCCCTTTTCCATGACACATGGAAGCTACTGAAGAACTATCGTGATGCAGTCTGGAACCTGGAACTGGCTGTCCAGCAGGTCCGAAACACCTTTGAAATCGAATATGAAAATAGCATTGAAGAATTTCTGGACTCCATCTACCTTGCCGGTGCTGATATTGGCGGTTCCAAATTGGAAAACTACGCAAGAAGCATTGAACGAAGCAATAAGATGCTGAATCTCCTTAATTCCGCAGTAGACATCCTACGCAACAAGCATAAGCACGGAGAACAATACTACTGGATACTATATTATAGCTATCTTTCTCCCCAGCAGCTTCAGAATACTGATGAAATTATTGAAAAACTTGTACCTCATATCACCACCATTTCGAAACGCACCTATTATCGTGAGCGTCCAGAGGCTGTTCAAGCACTCAGTTCTATCCTCTGGGGATATACCTCCAAAGATTGTTTAGAAATGCTTAATAAGTTTTTTCCTGACAACTGCTAAATGGACAAATCATAGGTAGGCACTCATAATTAGAAAAAAAAAAAACAAAGGAGTGCCTACTTATGAATACATTAGACAACTATATTGCAGATTACCTTGAATATTGCGAATTTAGGAAACGGCTTGATACAAAAAGTATTAAAGCATATAGAATAGATCTAAAGCAATATAATGCATTTACTTGTAATTCACATAATTACTTATCCAAAAATATGCTGGATCTCTATATAACCAATTTGCATAAGCAGTATAAACCCAAGACTGTAAAACGGAAAATCGCAAGTCTAAAAGCTTTTTTTCACTATATGGACTATAGGGAATTACTGGAAGAAAATCCATTCGACAAATTAGATGTGCGTTTTCGAGAAGCAAAGCCGCTACCTAAGACCATTCCTTTTTACTCTATTCAACAATTTCTATTTGTACTTTACGAACAGAAAAAACAAGCAACTTCAGAATATCAGTTGCAATGTAGTATTCGTGATATTGCCGTTATTGAACTACTATTTGCTACAGGGATGCGCATTTCTGAATTATGCTCTCTAAAACCATCTGACATAGACTTAAAAAGTAATACAATATTGATTTACGGAAAAGGAGCTAAAGAACGAATCTTGCAAATTGGGAATCCCGAAGTGCTTTCTGCCCTTATTTTGTATCAACAAACTTTCAAAGAAGACATTGACAATTGCGGATATTTCTTTATAAACAAACATAAACACAAATTATCCGACCAGTCAGTCCGTTTTATGATAAATCACTACACAAAACTTGCCGGTATTGAACAGCATATTACGCCTCACATGTTCCGCCACTCATTTGCTACTCTATTACTGGAACAAGATGTTGATATACGATACATACAAAGAATGCTAGGACACAGTTCCATTAGTACTACTGAAATATATACACATGTATCCAATTCAAAGCAAAAGGATATTCTCGTTCACAAACATCCACGCAACTTGATGACGCTCAATAAAGGATAATATAGGATTATCCCTGCATAATATGCGAAGGAGAATATTTATGAGAATTGGAATTGCATATGATACAAAGGACATGTATAACATTTCAAGAGAGATATATAACGA
>JAFUJA010000028.1 GCA_017473905.1 Lachnospiraceae bacterium
ATTCGTGTGGAAACCCCGGACGTAAAAACTTTCCGGGTTACCGCACCGGAAGGGGGCAGACTTTTTCAGCATATGCCGGGACAGTGTGCAATGCTCAGTATCCCCGGTGTGGGAGAGGCGATGTTTTCCATTACATCTTCGCCAACGGAGGAAGCCTATCAGGAATTCAGCATTAAGAAGTGTGGAGAACTTACTTCTTATCTTCATGATATGAACCCGGGAGACGAGATTTTGGTAAGAGGACCCTACGGAAACGGCTTTCCGGTGGAAGATGCATTAAAGGGAAAGAATCTTCTTTTTATTGCCGGGGGAATCGGCCTTGCACCGCTTCGTTCCGTGATACAGTATGTTTTAGATAAAAGAGATGACTACGGGACGGTGGACGTTCTTTACGGTGCCCGTTCCGCAGCAGACCTGGTACGGCTTGACGAAATCAGGGAAAACTGGAGCCGTCAGAAAGATATGAAAGTATTTTTAACCGTGGACAGGGAAGACGAAAGCTGGACGGGACATGTGGGATTTGTACCTGCTTATTTAAAGGAGCTTAACTTCTCCACGGACAAAACCGTACTGGTTTGCGGTCCGCCCATCATGATTAAATTCGTGTTGGAGGAATTAAAAAAATTAGGCTTCGGGGAAGAGCAGGTTTACACTACTTTTGAACTGCGCATGAAATGCGGTGTGGGAAAATGCGGCCGTTGCAACATCGGTTCCAAGTATGTGTGCAAAGACGGGCCTGTGTTCCGGCTGGATGAAGTTGAGGAACTGCCCAAGGAATATTAAACAGATGCCGGTATTGACCGGAGCTACGAAAGGACAATCCACTATGGAAAATATGGTGAATGTATATTTTAACGGTAAAAAGTACAGCGTGCCCGCAGATTTGACCATTATGACTGCCATGGAATATGCGGGTTATACCTTGAAAAGAGGCTGCGGATGCCGTCACGGCTTCTGCGGAGCCTGTGCAACGATATACCGTATCAAAGGAAAGAATGAATTAAAAACCTGTCTGGCATGTCAGACCAAGGTGCAGGAAGGAATGTATGTTGCAAGCATTCCTTATTTCCCTACGGATAAAAGAACCTATGACATCAATGAAGTAAAACCGGAGCAGCGGGTGATGATGGAGCTGTATCCTGAGATTTACAGCTGCATCGGTTGTAATGCCTGCACAAAAGCATGTACCCAGAGCTTGAATGTCATGCGCTATATCGCTCTTGCCCAGCGGGGAGATTTTGCGGCATGTGCAGAAGAATCCTTTGACTGTGTGGGATGCGGCTGCTGTTCCGTAAGATGTCCGGCGGGGATTTCACATCCTATGGTTGGGCTTCTGGCAAGACGTCTTACCGGTAAATACATTGCCCCGGAATCAGAGCATCTGACCAAAAGAGTTGAGGAAATAAACAGCGGTGCCTATGATGCATTAATCGAACAGATTATGAATAAACCCATAGAAGAAATGAAGGAACTTTACAATACAAGAGAGATGGAAAGGTAGGTAGGAAAATATGTTTACACCGGAAATGATGGCTTCTGTCCGTAAGGTGGAAGCTACGAGAGAACAGCGTATGAAATCCGAACCTGCCCGCATGAGCGCAGAGGAAAAAGAAGCACTTTTACAGGCTTTTCATCCGGATTATTGTAAAGACGGTTTTGTGGAAATTAAAATCGGACCCAACAAAGGCGAAAAAGTTCCTTTGGAATTGGGAAAATTACTTCACTCGAACAGCCGCCTTTTAGATGTGACATTGGATTTGTCCAAGCCGGAATATGATGTGGATGTATTGATTATAGGTGGTGGCGGCGCAGGTGCGGCTGCAGCAATTGAGGCTCATGAAGCGGGGGCAAATGTTTGTCTGGTAACCAAGCTCCGCATTGGAGATGCCAATACCATGATGGCGGAAGGAGGAATTCAGGCGGCGGACAAGCCGGGAGATTCTCCCGTACAGCATTATCTGGATGCCTTCGGAGGTGGACATTTTGCCGCGCGACCGGAACTTTTAAGACGTCTTGTTATGGAAGCACCGGATGCCATTCGCTGGTTAAATGATCTGGGCGTAATGTTCGATAAAGATGAAAACGGAGATATGATTACCACTCACGGCGGAGGAACTTCCCGTAAAAGAATGCATGCCTGCAAGGATTATTCCGGAGCGGAAATCATGCGTACTTTGAGAGATGAAGTGATTAACAGAAAAATCCCCGTAATTGAATTTACCTCAGGGATTGAGTTGATTAAGGATACCAATGGCAGAGTCGCAGGCTGTGTACTTCTGAATATGGAAACGGGAGAGTATTCCGTTGCCAGGGCAAAAACCGTAATTCTGGCCACAGGGGGAGCAGGAAGACTGCACTATCGTTCTTTTCCTACTTCCAATCACTACGGCGCGACTGCTGACGGTCTGGTGATGGGATACCGTGCTGGGGCGCCCCTTTTATATCAGGATACCATTCAGTATCATCCTACGGGAGTGGCTTATCCGTCCCAGCTTTTCGGTGCCCTTGTGACCGAGAAGGTCCGTTCTCTGGGAGCAATGCTGGTAAATGCGGAGGGCGAAGCTTTTATGCATCCCTTGGAAACACGAGACGTATCTGCAGCGGCAATTATCAGGGAATGCTCTGAACGGGGAAAAGGTGTAACCACTCCATTGGGAAGCGGTGTCTGGCTGGATACTCCCATGATAGAAATTCTTGGCGGGGAAGGAACCATTGAACGAAGAATTCCTGCCATGTTAAGAATGTACTTAAATTACGGAATTGATATGCGCAAACAGCCTATTCTGGTTTATCCCACCCTGCATTACCAGAACGGTGGCCTTGAAATTGGCGGCGACGGTTTTACGAAGGTAATGGATAATCTTCTTGTGGCAGGGGAAGCCGTAGGGGGAATTCATGGCAGAAACAGACTCATGGGTAATTCCCTTTTAGATATTATCGTATTCGGCAGAAATGCGGGGAAAGCGGCAGCGGCGAAATCTAAAAGCGTAGAACTTGGGGAACTGACTCTTGCTCATGTGGAAAGCTATCGGGATGAACTTGCGGCAGCAGGTGCAACGGAAGAAGGTGTGTCACCGCTTCTTCTTCCCCAATATGCCCGTCACGAGAATAAAAGTTGTTCTTTTTAGGACAATAAGATATAATGAAACCGGTTTTGTGAGGAACCTTTGATGAATGGAGGAAGGCAACGGTGAAAAAAAATATGATTTGGATGATTATCGGCGGAGTGTTACTTGCTGTCTTGATTGTATTTCTGGTGCTGATTTTGGGAAGGGAGAAAAAAGGAATGGAGTTAACACCTATGGAAGCAGGGAGCGATGTGATTTTACCTTCGGAGGGAAACGGCTCGGAAAACGGCTCATCCGACGACCTTGGATATGTGAGCAACAACGGTGTTACAGAGTTAATCGCTACCGTGGAAACACAGGAAGAAGCAGATAACATTGCTGCTCTTTATGGTATCACTTTAAAAAGCTTCAGACTGGGTGTGGCGGTTTATGAAACCACGGAAGATCCTCATGAGGTAATCAAAAGAGGAGAAGAGAACGGCTGGCCGCTCATATCTTTGAATCATGTTTATACCATAAGCCCTATTGAGCAGGGATTTGATGAAGTTTCGACCATTCCTGAAAGTAAATAAAGATGTCCCCTTAGGTTTTCGTAAAAGAACAGCCTAAGGGGATTTTTATTTTCTATATAAGAGTCTGAATTGGAATAAATATGATATAAGAAAGTATAAAAATTATATTTTACTGTATAAAAAATGGAAAAAATTATTTAACTTTAAAAAATAAATTGATAAATAAAAAAATAGGTGTTAATATTTACTCTGTTGTTTTATTGTTTTATCTTTAAAAGGAGGAAGGAAGGAATCATGAAAAAAATGATGACCAAATGGCTTGCCATTGCACTTTCTGCTGTTCTCGTTTTAGGACAGGGAAGCATTGCAACAGCAGCCGAGACCATCACAGATTCTTCTGAGATTACTTCTGAAGTATCAGAAGAAGCTACAGAAGAAGTTTCCGAGGAAGTAAGCGAAGAAGTTTCCGAGGAAGCAAGTGAAGAAGTTTCTGAAGAAGCAAGTGAAGAAGTTTCTGAGGAAGCAAGTGAAGAGGTTTCTGAGGAAGCAAGTGAAGAAGTTTCCGAGGAAGCAAGTGAAGAAGTTTCCGAGGAAGCAAGTGAAGAAGTTTCCGAGGAAGCAAGTGAAGAAGTTTCTGAGGAAGCAAGTGAAGAAGTTTCCGAGGAAGCAAGTGAAGAAGTTTCTGAGGAAGCAAGTGAAGAAGTTTCTGAAGAAGCAAGCGAAGAAGTTTCTTATGCAGATATGTTCCCCGGTCTTGCATCACTTGACATGCTTAACGCGGACAATGCAGAAGAAGTTGCAGCACTTGAAGAAAATGCGGATACTCTTTCCGGATTAAATGAAGGTGTTGATTGTGTAGCAAATGAAATTATTGTAACCGTTTACAGCGAAGAAGATGCTTTGGCTTACGCGGAAGCCTTCAATGGTACCTTAAAGCTTTTTGATACCAACTTTGCAGTAATTACTTTGAATGCAAATCCTGACCTTGCAAGAGCAACGGTAGCTGATGCATGTATGGCATCTGCAGATCCTGAAAATATGCTCCCCGCTGCATGGCCTAACTATATCCGTCAGATTTTTGGCGATATTTCTACTGAAGAAGTAGTAGAAGATGTTACATCTGAAGATGTTTTAGATGAATATGTTGATGAAGAAATTGTTGAAGAAGATGATGTTACATTGTCCGATATTTCTGCATACAACGATCCTTACTTAAAGGTAACATCTGCTAATTACCAGTGGTTCCATACCACTCTTGGTTCTGCCTATGCATGGAATGCAGGTTATACCGGTTCCGGCGTAAAGGTAGCAGTTATTGATACCGGTGTACTTTCCACTCATACTGATTTGAAGAATAATATTGCAAAAGCTGCTTCAGTAGTTTCCGGATCAAGTGCCGGAGACAGTGTTGGTCATGGTACCCATGTTGCAGGTATTATTGCAGCAAGTGCAAACAACAATGCCGGTGGTACAGGTGTTGCTCCCAGTGCGAAGCTCTACACTTACATGGCATATAACTCCACAGAGGGTGGTTTCCTTACCTCTGATACCATTGCAGCAATGAATCAGGCTGCAACAGATGGTGTTGATATTATTAACATGTCCCTTGGCGGACCTCAGTACAATGGTACAGAAGCAAAAGCAGTGAAAGCCATTTATCAGAAAGGTATTGCTGTGTTTATTGCAGCAGGTAATGATGATACCAATGGTCTTTCTTATCCTGCATCTTATACCGGTGCAATCAGTATTGCTGCATTGGATAAGGGCAATCAGAAGGCTACATTCTCATCCTATGGCAATAAAGTTAAATTTGCTTTCCCCGGTGTAGATATCTGGTCTACTTCTAAAACAGGTTCTTATGAGAGCATGCAGGGTACTTCCATGGCATGTCCCGCAGCTGCAGGTACAGCAGCGGTTGTTCTCTCCTGGGCAAGAGCAAATGGCAAAATTACTGAAAAAGGAACATCCAAAGATGTAGATGCACTTGTAAGCTTAATGAGCAAGGGTGCTGTAAAAGGAAAAGGTTCAGGTCTTGGTAAAGGGTATGTAAGCCTTCCTAAGGCACTTGGTCTTTCCGATGCATTAAAGGCTCCCAATGCTCCCGTGCCTTCCGTAAAATCCGGTACAACCGTACAGGAAACCGGTATTACCGTTTCTTTGAAGGCTGAGTCCGGTTGTGTGATTTATTATTCTACAAACGGCAAAAACCCTACATACAAGAATGGTGAATTAAAGAATGCTACCCAGTATACAGGTGCTCTTAACCTGACTGGTGCAAAGTCCGTAACCTTAAAGGCAATCGCTGTAAATGCTACAACTAAGACTGTAAGTAAGGTTATGACTGCAAAATATAATTTAAAACCCCTTATTAGCGGTATTTCCGTTTTGGGTGAAGGTAACTCCAATTATGTAGCTCTCGGCGGAAAGATAAAAATGAAAGCAGTTATTGCTCCTTCTTATGCAGCAAACCAGAAGCTTAAATGGACTATTGATAACGCTCCTGTGGGCGTAAGCGTAAGTGGTTCCGGTGTTGTATCCGTTAAGAAGACAGCTACCGTATCATATTTTACAGTACGTGCAACTGCTCAGGACGGTACTAACAAATCCGGTGCATTAACCGTATATGTAAAAACAAGTGCTAACCCTATCACAGCAATTAAAGCTGAAAAGGCAAAAGCAAGTGTATTTGCCGGAAAATATACAGACCTTGATATTACAGTAACCAAAAAAGACAAGTCCCAGACAAAGTCTGCGGCATCCTTATTAACCTGGGAAAGCCAGAAAACTTCCGTTGCTACCGTTAAGGTGGTAAGCGGTAAGCTCCGTATTACCG
Organism: Lachnospiraceae bacterium; assembly: GCA_017473905.1. Classification (GTDB taxonomy): domain Bacteria; phylum Bacillota; class Clostridia; order Lachnospirales; family Lachnospiraceae; genus UBA3766. The sequence continues at coordinate 6,414 of JAFUJA010000028.1, forward strand.
GTGTTGCTGCAGGTACAGCTAAGATTTTAGGTGTTGCTACCGACGGTAGCGGTAAGAAGGTTACCATTACTGTTACGGTAACCACACCTGTAAGCTCTATCGGTGTTTCAGCTGCTACACTTGCCATTGGCAAGAGTGTAACTTTAACAACCAGTATTGCACCTGCTAATGCAACCAATAAGAAATTAAATTGGGCAATTGCACCTACAGATAAGGGTGTAACCGTTAAAAACGGTAAGGTTACAGCAGGCAAGAAGGCAGTAGCCGGTACTTATACCATTACCGCAACCGCAGCAGACGGCAGCGGTGTAGCAGGTACTGCAAAAGTAACCGTAACTGCAAGCAAGATGACCAAATTAAAACTTGGTTCCACAAGTGCCAAGATTTATCGTGTAGCAGGTAACTATGGTTCCGCTACCTCTGTTACAATTCCTGTAAGTATTGAAGGCGGAAATACTTCTTCATGGGTAGCTACCAGCAGCAATACTTCCATTGCAACCGTATCAAAGGTTTCTAACAATATTGTTGTAAAAGCTACAGGCAATTCAATCGGTAAAGTAACGATTACCGTTAAATCAACAGATGGTTCTAACTTAAAAGCAACCTGTAAAGTATCTGTTGTGAATCCTGCAAGTAAGTTATTACTTTCTGCACCTTTGGGAAGATGTACATTCCTTGCAAAAGGTAAGACCATGAAGCTTACAGCAAGCTTCGAGCAGGAGTTTGGTAAGATTGATTCTTCCGAGAAGAAGCTTACCTGGTCAAGCAGCAACTCATCCGTATTGACCGTAGATAAGAACGGTACCATTAAGGCATTATTGGCTGATGGTTCTTCAGCAGTGATTACTGCAAAGACCGCTGACGGTAAGATTGCAGCCAGCATGACAATTACCTGTGTTGGTAAGATTACTTCCATGACAATTGGTAGTCCTCTTTATGATTACTATACATTAGGTTATGGTAAGGTTGGTTCCATTGCCATCAGATTGTCAGGAACAACAACATATTCTACTGCACAGTTCAGCTATTCTGTAAGTGATCCTTCATTAGGTATTATGATTCAGAAGACAACTTCAGGTCCCGCGCTTGTCTTTGTAGGTAACAAGAGAGGTACCTTCAAAGTAACACTTAAGGATAAAGCAGGTTCCGGAGCTGTGGCAACTCAGACGATTGTTGTACAGTAAGTAACAAGATAAAAACTCACCCGTTTTTGCGGGTGAGTTTTTTTGATGCCGCCAAACTTCTTTAATATTTTTATTCCCCGCATGAGTAAAAAGAAATGAAAAGAATACAATGGATTTAATAGACAGTAAACGAACCACTTTTTATAATTTATGTGATAGTATAAATTATTGTTAAAACGATAAAACCATGTGATAGTAACCGGAAATAAAAAGTGCAACTGATTTTTATGGACATTTTAAAAACAAGAAGATATAATTTTTAGATGTAATGTTTTTGTGAACGAGAAGGAGGAAGGAAATGAAAAGGAAGGCGACAAAATGGTTGGCGTTGTTACTGGCAGCAACCCTGATTCTCGGGGAAGGCAGTATTGCAAGCGCAGCCGAAAACCTGATTCCCGAAGATAAAGTAATTGAAACCGTTGAGCCGGGAGCGGGAAGTGAAGGGATTTCCGAGGATGCTTGTGAGGAAGTAACTGAAGAAGCGACCGAGGAAGCAAGTGAAGAAGCGACTGAGGAAGCAAGTGAAGAAGCAACTGAGGAAGCAAGTGAGGAAGCGACTGAAGAAGCAAGTGAGGAAGCGACTGAAGAAGCAAGTGAAGAAGCGACTGAGGAAGCAAGTGAAGAAGCGACTGAGGAAGCAAGTGAAGAAGCAACTGAAGAAGCAACCGAGGAAGCGACCGAGAAAGCAAGTGAAGAAGCGACTGAAGAAGCAAGTGAAGAAGCGACTGAAGAAGTAAGTGAAGAAGCAAGCGAAGAAACATCCGAAGCAGTGCTTGAAATGTTCCCCGGTCTTCCTACTCTGTATACTTTTTCAGCAGGTGAAGAAGCAGACAGAGAAAACCTTTCAGAAAATTTTGATAACCTTGGTAATTTTGAAGAAGGTGTAGATTGTGTTCCTGACGAAATTCTTGTAAATGCGGAAAATGAGGAACAGGCAGAAGAATATGCGAAAGCATTTGGCGGTACTTTAAAGAGATTTATTGCAGGCGTTGCGGTAATTACCTTAAATGCAGATGAGAATCGTGAGACTGCAACTGTGGAATTGGCAGTAAAAGCGTCTCTTGACAAGGCAAACATGCTGCCTGCAGCATCACCTAATACATATTATTTCCTGCATGAAGGAGATGATGATTTTACCTCTATCTATAACGATACTTACTTAAATCCCAAGAGCAGTTATTATCAGTGGTTCCATCAGGCCCTTGGTTCCGAAATTGCATGGAGAAACGGATATACGGGTAATGGTATTAAAGTTGCGGTACTTGATACAGGTGCCAAAATTGACCATGAAGACTTGGGTAATGTTACCAGATATACAGTTTTGGAAGAAGAAGATTATCCCTTAGAAGATGCATACGGACATGGTACCCATGTATGCGGACTTGTAGCCGGTACATTGAATAACAATAAGGGTGGTTCCGGTGTGGCACCTGATGCAAGCGTTAATGCAATTAAAGTATCAGAAACCGGTTCCATTGCAACCGATAACATTCTTGCTGCCCTTGAACTGGCTAAAACCCAGAATGTGGATCTTGTGAATATGAGTCTCGGCGGACCGGCGTATAATCCTCAGTATGCGGAGAAGATTCGTTCTTTGTATGACGCAGGCATTGCAGTTTTCTGTTCATCCGGTAATGAAGGGGTTAATTTCCATAATTATCCCGCATCCTATGACGGTGCAATCAGCATCGCAGCACTGGACCAGGGAATGCAGGCGACAGATTTTACATCCTTTGGTACGAAGGTAGATTTTGCTTTCCCCGGACAGGATATTGTATCCTGTATTTATGACAGTACGGACACGTATGGTTTTAAGGACGGTACTTCCATGGCATGTCCTATTGCAGTCGGTACCGCAGCGGTTGTTTTACAGTATGCCCGCGAGAACAATTTATACGAAGAAGTAAATTCGGCAAAAGATGTAGACGCACTGTATGATCTTCTTAAAAAGGCTTCCGTAAAAGCTTCCGGAGAGGGACTGGGAAACGGTTATGTTTATCTCCCTAAGGCATTAAACTTAAGCAGCAAAGCAGAGGCACCCGAACTGAATATGCTGCCCGGAACTTACGAGCATGCGTCTCTTACGATAGGCTTCAATCTGGCGGTAAATACTACGGTTTATTATTCTACAGACGGGAAAACACCTACTTTTAAAGAAGGTGTTGTTAAAAACGGAATAAAGTATACGGAACCTTTTGAGATTAGCGGCAAGACAGTTACCGTAAAAGCAATTGCCGTGGACAATACAACCCTTCAGGTTAGTAATGTTACCACAGGAAAATATACTCTGGTACCCAAGGTAAATCAGATTATTCTTTCTTCTGATTCCATCGGCAATATTCTTCAGGGTAAAACAATGACTGTGAAGGCAAAGGTTCTTCCTGAATATGCGCCGAATAAAAAGGTTACTTGGAAGGTTACACCGGCAGAACAGGGTGTAACCGTAAAAGACGGTAAAGTAAGTGTGTCCAAAACTGCAACAATCGGTGATTATGTGATTACTGCGACTTCCTGTGACGGCGGAAACATAACCTCTAACAAATATGTGATTCATGTTATTGAGAAACCGGCAGTTACCGTAACAGGTATTAAAAAAGTTACTGCAGGCAGCATTAAGCTGTTAAAGGGACAGACAACGAATGTAGAAATTCTTGTTTCACTTTCTGACGGAACCAAAACGGATGCCAACGGTGTTTACTGGGAGAGTCAGAATCCGGAAATTGCAAGTATTACAACTTCCGGTAAGATTATTATTACCGCCAAAAGCAAAGGTAAAACCAATATTGTGGGCAGGGCTCTGGACGGAAGCGGAAAGAAGTTATCCATTCCGGTTACGGTTACCCAGGGTGTGACCGGCATTTCCATATCCGGTGCAGATGAAGTATCTTTAGGAACTTCTGTGGCATTTAAAGCAGAAGTGTTACCCGGGGATGCAGCAAATAAAAAACTGAATTGGAGCGTATCTCCTACAGGGAACGGAGTTACCGTTAAAAACGGAAAGGTTTCCGTATCCAAGAAAGCCGTTTTGGGAACGTATACATTAAAGGCAACTTCAACTGACGGAACGAACAAATACGGAAGCGTGACGTTTAATGTTGTGCAGACCAAAATTACAGGCATTACTTTTAACGAAACTTCCATGACCTTATTCCGTGTAAATTCCAAAACCGGCGGCAGTGCATCATCCACTAACCTTGGTATGGTGATTAAGGGAACCGGAACCGATAACTGGGAAGTTACCAGCAGCAATGATGCTATTTTACGTGTTGTAAAGAAGGATAAAAATACCATTACCATGCAGCCCACCGGAAAGGGTACCGGCAAGGTAACCGTTACGGTGAAGGCTACAGACGGATCCAATAAAAAAGCAACCTGTAAGGTGTCTGTTGAGAATCCTCCTTCCAATATGTGGGTTATGCTTCCCGCAAACCGTTGCGCGAACCTTGTAAAAGGAAAGAGCATGAATTTAAAGGTTGTTTTTGAGGAAGCTTACGGACCGATTTCCAAGGAATCCAGAAAGTTATTGTGGTACAGTACCAATACGGATTCCGTTAAGGTAGATAAAAACGGTAAGGTTACAGCTGTGAAAAACTCAGGTTCAGCACGAATCAACGTCAGCACAAGTAACGGTGCAGGGATGAGCACATATATTAATATCTATGCGGTAAATAAACCGAAAGAGATTTTCCTGGAAGGTAATGGCGAAATCAAGTTGGGAACCAACAATGCTTATTACATTGGTTATTTCAATGAAACCGGTAGTTATTTTTCTGATTCCCTTCGCATCAGAATCAGCAGCGGTCCCACAGGCGGTCTTGGATATAGAATGTCATGGGGGTCCATTACACTTGTTGGCAATAAAAAGGGTACATATAAAGTAACCATTTATTCCATGGACGGTTCCAACCTAAAGAAAACTTATACCATTAAGGTAATAGAATAAAAAACAGGAGGTTTTTATTATGGCTAAAAGTGATAATTGTGCATATTGTATGAGAGGGGAATTACTGGACAAGTTCGGTATTTTTATCTGTGAACTGGAAGTCAGTACTTTGATTCTTTTTAAAGAACAGAGCAAACCCGGAAGATGTATCGTGGCTTATAAGGACCATGTAAGCGAAATCGTAAATATCAGCGATGAAGAGCGTAATGCCTTTATGGCGGACGTAAATAAGGCTGCTAAGGCGATTCACGCAGCATTTCATCCCGATAAGCTTAATTATGGTGCATATGGTGACACAGGCTGCCATCTTCACTTCCATCTTGTACCCAAGTACGAAGGACAGGATGAATGGGGTGGCACCTTCCAGATGAATCCTGATAAAAAGTATCTTTCCGATGCTGAATATCAGGAAATGATTGATAAAATCAAAGCAAATTTATAAAAGAATAAAAAGAGCGGTTGCTTCGGAGATTCTCGGGGCAACCGTTTTTTATGTATGGGAAATTTCTATGCACATTCTTTGTTCTGTATTTGGTACAATTTAAGGATAAAACAATACAAAACTTTACAGATAACTTGACAGATGTAAAAAACGGTGTTAGACTCCTTGGTAACATCAGTAAATTTTTACGAATTTGAGGGATACAGAATGAAAGAGCAGATTAAGAAACTGAAAGAAGAAAAAAATGCAGTAATTCTGGCGCATTATTATGTGCCGGAGGAAGTGCAGGAAATCGCGGATTATGTGGGAGATTCCTTTTATCTTGCCAAGGTGGCGAAGGAAAGTACCGCAGATAAAATTGTCTTTTGTGGTGTGTCTTTTATGGGAGAGAGTGCAAAGATTCTGAACCCGGACAAGAAGGTTCTTATGCCGGACACAACTGCGGATTGTCCCATGGCACATATGGTTAAAGATGGTTTTATTGAAGAAATGCGCCAAAAGTACGATGACCTTGCGGTTGTATGCTACATTAACTCTACTGCGGCATTGAAGTGTCTGTGCGATGTATGTGTTACTTCTTCCAACGCGGTGAAAATTGTTAAATCCCTTCCGAATAAAAATATCTTGTTTGTGCCGGATAAAAATCTGGGAAGATTTGTGGCGGAGCAGGTGCCTGAGAAAAACGTTATTTTAAATGACGGATGCTGCCCGATTCATGCAAATCTGGAAGCAGCTCAGATTCGGGATGCAAAGCAAAAACATCCGGAAGCGTTGGTTTTATCCCACCCGGAATGTGAAGAAGGGGTACTTGCCCTTTCGGATTTCATCGGAAGTACGGCAGAAATCATTGCTTATGCCAAAAACTCCCAACAGAAGGAGTTCATTATCGGAACGGAAGAAGGCGTTATTTATAAGCTTCAAACCGATAATCCGGATAAGCGTTTTTACTTCCCGAAATCCGGATTTTGCTGTCCCGATATGAAGTTGAATACTCTGGAAACGGTTTTAGATGTTCTCATAAAAGAAGACAAAACCATTGAAGTTGACGAAAGCCTTCGCAAGGGAGCCTTACTTCCCTTGGACAGAATGCTTGAATTGGGGAAATAGCCTATGAAAACTGATATTTTAATTGTAGGATGCGGTGTGGCCGGTTTGTATGCGGCACTCCATCTTCCGGAAGATAAAAAAATAACGATAATTACCAAGGATGCAGCGGATAAAAGTGATTCTTTTCTTGCCCAGGGCGGCATCTGTGTATTAAGGGATGAAGGTGATTATGCTTCTTTCTTCGAAGATACCATGCGTGCCGGTCATTATAAAAATAATCGGGAATCCGTGGATATTATGATTCAGAATTCCAGAGATGTCATCGATGATTTGATTGGTTACGGAACAGAATTTGAGAAGAAGAACGGTGAGTATGTTTATACCAGGGAAGGAGCCCATTCCAGACCCAGAATTCTTTTTCATGAGGATGAAACCGGTAAGGAAATTACCTCCCACCTGTTGGAAACCGTGAAAAAAAGAGAGAATATAACTCTTTTAGAATATACTTCCATGGTTGATATGGTATGTGAGGATAACGTATGCCGGGGCATTGTCTGTAAAGATGCCGGGGCGAATTATTATCAGATTCTTGCGGACTATACGTTGTTGGCGACCGGCGGCATAGGAGGATTATTCAAACATTCCACCAATTTCCGTCATCTGACGGGAGATGCCCTGGCACTTGCAATAAAATACGGTATAAAATTACAGCATCCGGATTACATCCAGATTCATCCCACCACACTTTTTACACGAAAAGAAGGCCGTTCTTTCCTGATTTCCGAATCGGTAAGAGGTGAGGGAGCCCATCTTTTAAACAGCAAAGGGGAACGCTTTGTAAATGAACTGCTTCCCCGTGATGTGGTGACGGAAGCTATCCGGAAGGAAATGGAGAAAGAAGGAAGCGAGCATGTATGGCTGACTATGGCCCCTATTCCGGAGAAGGAAATTATCAGTCATTTCCCGAATATTTACAGACATTGTCTGGAGGAAGGATATGATGTGACCAAAGAGCCTATTCCCGTTGTTCCCGCTCAGCATTATTTTATGGGTGGTATTGATGTGGATGCTTACAGCAAGACTTCTATGGAGCACCTGTATGCCATCGGAGAAACCGCCTGCAACGGCGTGCACGGGCAGAATCGTCTTGCAAGCAATTCTTTGTTGGAAAGTCTTGTTTTTGCCAAACGGGCGGCAAGGCAGATTCGGGATACCTATGAAGTACTTCCGCAAAGAGAAGAACTGCCTGTAATGCCGGAAACATATTCGGATTGTACGGAACAGTATAAAAAAATGGTATTGGATGCCATAGAAGAGGAGAAAATAAAAAATGAATAATATTACCATGAAAATGAATGCCGATGAATTGATTTTAAGTGCATTACGTGAAGATATTACAAGTGAAGACATTACAACCAATTCCGTTATGCCCCGTTTTCAGCTTGGGGAAGTAGATTTGATTTGTAAGGAAGATGGTGTGATTGCGGGACTTGAGGTTTTTAAAAGAGTGTTTGAACTTTTAGATGATAAAACCGAAGTAACCTTTTATTGCAAAGACGGCGATGAAGTTAAAAACGGTGAAAAAATCGGTGTGGTAAAAGGAGATATCAGAGTTCTTCTTTCCGGCGAAAGAACCGCATTAAATTATCTGCAGAGAATGAGCGGTATTGCTACTTATACCCGTCAGATTGTAAAGCTTCTTGAAGGAAGTAAAACCAAGCTTTTAGATACCAGAAAGACAACTCCCAACATGAGAGTGTTCGAAAAATATGCCGTAAAGGTAGGCGGCGGCTGCAATCACAGATACAACTTAAGTGACGGTATTTTATTAAAAGATAATCATATCGGTGCCGCAGGCGGTGTAAAAGAGGCTGTTCAGATGGCAAAGGAATATGCCCCCTTCGTACGTAAAATCGAAATCGAAGTAGAGAATCTGGAAATGTTAAAAGAGGCTCTTGAAGCAGGTGCAGATATTGTAATGCTGGATAACATGAGTGTGGAAGATATGAGGGAAGCAGTGAAGCTGGCGGCAGGCAAGGCAGAAACAGAGTGTAGCGGAAATGTAACCAAAGAAAATATTGCCCGTCTGACTGATATTGGCGTAGATTATATTTCCAGCGGTGCCCTGACCCATTCTGCGCCCATTTTAGACCTTTCATTAAAAAATCTTCATCCGGTATAAAAAGAGGGAGGTTTATTATGAAGGCTGATGACAGAAGGAAAGAGCTGGTCAACCTTTTATTGTCCGTAGAGAAGCCTATGGCCGGTGGTGAGCTTGCAGAGCATTTCGGTGTATCCAGACAGATTATTGTACAGGATGTGGCTCTTCTCAAAGCAGGAGGATACGATATTCTCTCCACTCACAGTGGCTATGTGTTACAGAAGTCTCCTCTTGTGGAACGTGTTTTCAAGCTTTATCATACCACAGAGCAGACGGAAGACGAGTTGACATGTATTGTGGATTTGGGCGGTACGGTTGTGAATGTATTTGTGTGGCACAAGGTGTATGGCAAGGTTGAGGCAGCACTTAATATCTTTTCAAGACTCCACGTAAAACAGTTTATTGAGGGAGTCAGAACCGGTAAATCTTCCGAATTGATGAATATTACGGGAGGTTACCATTATCATACGGTACGGGCAGAATCCGAGGAGATTCTTGACAGAATAGAAGACGCTTTGAAGCAGCGAAACTTCATTGTACCGGAAATCTAAGTTTTTATGCAGGAAATCACATTTTATGGTAAGATAATAAAAATAGGATTGGGAGGTCTTACTTAAAATGGGGTTACCGAAAGAATTTATGACGGAATTAAATGATGTTTTAACTGGAATCAACGATGTCATGTATACTTACATTCTGTTGATTTTGCTGGTCGGAACAGGTATTTATTTCACTGTCAGAACCAGATTTGTACAATTCCGTCTTTTAAAAGACGGTCTGAAATCCATGCTGGATAAGGGGAAAGAAAAAACCGAGGGTAAGAAGGTATCTTCTTTCCAGGCATTGATGATTTCCACCGCATCCCGCGTGGGAACCGGAAACATTGCAGGTATTGCAACTGCGATTGCCACCGGCGGTCCCGGGGCAGTGTTCTGGATGTGGTTAATGGCTATTCTCGGCGGCGCATCTGCTTTTATTGAAAGTACCCTTGCGCAGGTGTATAAAGTAAAAGACAAGGGCCAGTTCCGCGGCGGTCCTTCTTACTACATGGAACGTGCCCTGAAGGCAAGATGGATGGGAATTATTTTTTCAATTCTTTTGATTATCTGTTTTGCATACGGTTTTAATGGCTTGCAGGCATTTAATATATCTTCTGCAATAGAATATTACGTTCCCAATTATGCTTCGACACCCGGCCCTATGATTGTGGGTATTGTGCTGGCAGTTTTAACCGGTGCAGTTATTTGGGGCGGAACACACAGAATAGGTTTTATTTCATCTGTGATTGTTCCCCTAATGGCAGGTGCATATATTATCATGGGTATTGTAACCATGGTATTAAATATTGTGGAATTGCCGGCTGTTTTTGCCACGATTTTTAAAGCGGCATTTGATGTAAAAGCAATTATGGGCGGTTTTGCGGGAAGTGCCGTGGTAATCGGTATTAAGCGCGGACTTTTCTCTAACGAAGCAGGTATGGGTAGTGCACCCAATGCGTCTGCTTCAGCAGATGTACCTCATCCTGTGAATCAGGGTCTCGTGCAGATTATTTCTGTTTTTATAGATACATTAATGATTTGTTCCAGCACGGCAATGATGCTTCTTGTTTCCGATGTAAAAGGCTTGGACGGTATCGCATATGTACAGCAGGCAGTCAGCAGTAATGTGGGAAGCTGGGCAATTCATTTTATTACTTTGGCAATTTTTGCCTTTGCATTCACCAGCGTAATCGGCAACTATTGCTATGCGGAATCTAATATTTTATTTATCAAAAATAATAAAATTCTTCTTCATATATTCCGTGGAACCTGTGTTGTTGCAGTCTTTCTGGGAGCACAGGCTGACTTTTCTCTGGCATGGAACATTGCGGATATTACCATGGGACTTATGGCAATTGTAAATATTATTGCGATTCTTCTTCTGGGCGGTAAAGCAATTCGTGTATTAAAGGATTATGAAGCGCAGAAAAAAGCAGGCAGGAAGCCGGTGTTCCGGGGCAGTGATGTGGGTATTTCAGGTACTGTCTGGGAAGAGGAAGAAAAGTAGAGCGGATGTGTTTAACGTAAAGCCTATGCTGATATACAGGAACCCGGGATTGAAAAATCCCGGGTTTTTTTAGAATATTTTCGGAAATTTGTAGCGTTTTGCAATTTTGATTTGTATATAAGGTGAAAGGATGGTGATAAAATGCACCGGAACATGCGCGCAGAAGAGGTGACGGAAATTATTAAGCGAAATGCAGATATGGTGTATCGCCTTGCTTTTTCCATGGTTAAAACATTGCAGGATGCTGAAGATATCAGGCAGGAGGTTTTTATAAAATATATTCGTAAAAACCCCACTTTTGAAAGCCGGGAACATGAGAAAGCCTGGTTTATCCGGGTAACGACAAATCTCTGTAAAAATCTGTGGAAAGCGGCGTGGCACCGTAAAATGGTAAGTGCGGAAGGACTTGAAGAGGACGGCACAAATTGGGAGCCGGCAGGGAAATGTGCAGCGGAAGTTTTATCCGGAGAAGATTTTTTGACAGAGGAAGAAGAGAACGTTGTAGAAGCAGTGAAGAAACTTCCCATAAAATATCGTTCGGTTATTCATCTTTTCTACTATGAAGAGATGAGTGTGGAAGAAATTTCCCGGGCATTGAAACTGCAACCCTCCAATGTACGGACACGACTTACAAGAGCCCGAAGTATGTTAAAAGAATGGCTAAAGGAGGATATATAATGTTTTCGGATACATATAAAAAAGCTTATACCAAAGTTGGCTTGCAAGGTAAAAATAAAATAGATGATGCCCGAATTGTCAAGTGGATGGAAAAGGAAAAAAATCTTGGTAAGAGGAAGCGAAAATACATGGGTAGATTACTTCGCCCCGTGGCAGCAGTAGCTTTTCTTACTTGCCTGATTGGAATTCTGGCAGTCCCCGTAGCGGCAAAGAATATTCCGGATTTTTATCAGGTGCTTAATCGCCATGCTCCGGCATTGGTGGAATATCTGATTCCGGTTCAAAAAACAGACAGCAGTAAGGGAATCACAATGACTCTTGAGGCTGTAAATATAGTGGATAACAGGGCTGAAATTCTGGTGTCTTTTACGGATGACGGAAGCGGAGATTATATTCATGGAGAGGTAGATTTGTACGATAGTTACAATCTTTACAGTTTCAGTGGTGATAGCAATATCGGCGGCTGTAATTTTATGGAATATGATAAAGAGCAGGATAAGGCTTATTTTAAAATTGATCTGACAAGCTCTGAGGGAACTTTCGATAAAAGCAGAATGGAACTTCGCGTATACCGTCTTCTGACAGACCTGCAAAGATACACGAGAGAGATTTCCCTGGATAATTTTATGACATCATGTACCAGAAAAGCGGTTAAGATAAGCGGAAGAGGCGGAAAGGAAAACGGGATGGAATCTTTTCAGCATCTGATTTTAAAAGGTAACGAAAATGATCCCAGACCGGGTCATATGGTAATGGATATTTCCAGGGAGGGACTGAATCCGGAAACAATGGAAATCACGGGAATTTCATATGAAGAAGAATTTCTGACTATTCAGGTGGCCCGAGGAAATTTTGCGGATGCGGACCGGCATATGGATATATATCTTTTAGACGAAGCAGGAAACCGGTTTGATGCGGAGTTGGGCGTATCCTGGCAGGAAGAAATAGACGGCGAACAGGTTTCCTTCGAAGAGTATTATTTTAAAATAACAGAGGAAGAACTAAAAAAACATACATTGTGGGGCGACGGAGATGTGCGTGCCGGCAGTGTGGAGGGAGACTGGAAGATTACATTTGAGGTGGAATAAGGTTAAAAAATAACAATGAAAAGTCTGCAGGACAAGAAGAAAAGATTCCGGGACTGAAAGAAAGAAGGAAGAACGGACTACTCCAGATTTTACCAGGTATTATTGGATCATATGGAATAAAACAGTTGTCCTGAAACTGTATTTTATATTATAATTTTATATGGGTGGAAGCATAAACTTTTTATTGGAGGGTTGCAAATGTTAAAACACATATTGGATTATAATAAAGAATTTGTTGAGGGGAAGTTGTACGAAGAGTATCATACCGATAAGTACCCCAGCAAGAAAATTGCTATTTTATCCTGCATGGATACCCGTCTGACCCATTTGCTTCCCGCTGCTTTGGGATTAAAAAACGGAGACGCCAAGATTATAAAAAATGCGGGGGCGCAGATTTTACATCCTTACGGAAGTATTATGAAAAGCCTTTTGGTAGCGGTATATGAGCTTGGTGTTGAGCATATTATCGTAATCGGACACGATGACTGCGGAATACAGGAATTAGACGGTAATGTTATGATTTCCCATATGTTAAAAAGAGGAATTCCACAGGCTGAAATTGACCGTATCAATCAGGAAGAGTGCAATCTGGAACATTGGCTTTCCGGCTTTCATAATATTGACCACTCTGTTTGTTCCACGGTGCGTCACATTAAGGAATGTACTCTTTTGCCGCCGGAAATCAATGTGTATGGTTTGATTATGAATCCGGTAACCGGTGAAGTAAGAGAAGCGGATCATTTAAAAGAATAAGCGTTGTATCAAAAAAAGCCTCTCGGGTCATAGGACCTGAGGGGCTTTTTGTCGGAATATGATTCGGTTTAAGGTGCGATGGAGTATGCACCATCCAGTAACATGCACTGTCCGGAGTAATAGCAGGAATCGGGGCCTGCAAGGAATGCGATTACCGGTGCAATATCGTCTTCAGCATCTCCTAAACGGCGCATGGGCTGCTGCATAAGGATTGCGTTGTATTTTTCAGGGAATTTCTTTGCCCATTCTTTTGCGGCGGGTGATTCGGCACCGGGAAGAACACAGTTTACACAGATGCCATACTGTCCCCATTCTTTTGCTGCAATTTTTGTCAGACCGCGGATTGCTTCCTTATTGGAACCGTAAGCAAGGTTGCCTGCATAACCGAACATTCCGGTAGCGGATGCGAAGTTGATAACACGCCCCTCGCCCTGTTCCTTCATATAAGGGAAACACTCCTGCATGAAATTAAGGGAACCGATGGTTCCGGTTGACCATGCAAGGTACATTAAGTCATAAGTAACGTCTTCTACGGGCATTGACTGTGCAACGGCCTGTGCGTTGTTTACAACGACATCAACGGTACCGTAGGTTTCAACGGTTTTTGCCACAACTTCTTTTACGCGTTCGCGGTTAGCGGAATCGCAGGTCATTGCAAAGGCTTCGCCGCCGGCAGCTTTGATTTCTGCAACTGTTTCTTCAATAGGCTCCGGACGTCTTCCGGTACAAACCACTTTTACACCTCTCTTGGCAAGACACAGAGCAATTCCTTTTCCGATACCCTGACCTGCTCCTGTAACGATTGCAACTTTTTCATTTAATTGTTTCATGGTAGTAATTCCTCCCTTTATACATTTTATAAAAGTAATCTACCACATATGAAAGGATTGCACAATGGATTTGTGAGAAAATTAACAAAAAAAACAATAAATGCATGACAATTTGCGGAAAAAACTGTGAAAGTTCCCAAAATGCGTCCGGTCTTTCTTTAAAAATCCCGGTATAATTTCAAAGAATTTCCACATACTAACTCCATAATCAAAGATTTGGAATATTCAAATCAACACAAAGAAGAAAAGCATGGAAAGGGAGGAAATAAAAGGAAAATGAAAGCAACAGGTATTGTGCGTCGTATCGACGAACTTGGCAGAATTGTGGTGCCTAAGGAAATCCGTAGAACGCTTCGAATCAGGGAAGGTGACCCTTTGGAAATTTTTACGGATAAAGAAGGGGAAATTATTCTGAAGAAATACTCTTCCATCGGTGAAATTTCCGGTTTTGCGAAGCAGTATGCAGAGAATCTTTATCAGGTTTCCGGACGGGCTGCGCTTATCACAGACAGAGACCGGTTTGTGGCAGCTACGGGTGCATATAAAATTTTAAAGGACCAGCCTATCAGTAAGGAATTGGAGAAGGTTATAGAGGGCAGAAAATGCATCCTTGCAGGAAAAGGTGAGAAGGCATATTTTGCCGTTGCCCCCGGTGTGACGGATTACACATATATGGCAGTGTCACCCGTGCTTTGTCAGGGAGACATTATCGGTTCTGTCATTTTGCTTGAAAACGATGAAAATCGTAAAATGGGAGAAGTTGAGCAGAAGCTTGTTTTATCTGCGGCTTCTTTTATCGCAAGTCATATGGAATAAAAGAAACTGCTTCAGTCGTTTGGGAGACCATGGGACGGAGCAGTTTTTTATACATGGCACATTCCTTGTTCACTCTTAACGCTTTTCTCTGTTTTTTACTCCTGAAGTATGATATAATGGGCGGGTAACTTGAAACGGGAGATTGAATCGATGAAACAATTTTTACTGGAAACGGTTCGGGATAAAAGGTTGCTGATTACGGCGGGAGTTTTAGGGTTTCTTTTTGCCTGTTTTACCTGCTTTGGCTGGCAGCTTGAAGGAAAAGGAAACGTGTCCTTTTCTTCTTTTTATACCTATGGAGCAATTCTTTTGCTGACCCTGGTTTTTACTCCGGTGCTGATTCTTTTATATAAAATAACCGATAAGATAAAAATGTCTCCGGAAGAGGGCAAAAAATCCAAGCCCCTGCTTGTATACGGTATTTCCGCAGGCGTGATTTTTATCATTTGGTTTATTCAGCTTGTGGGAGTTTATCCGGGTTATTTTAATTACGATGCCACGGGACAGTGGGAAATGTATGCCATGGATCAGGTCACGGCACATCATCCTGTGCTGCATACCATTCTTCTGGGTGTGATACTGGATGTGGTAACCGGTGTGACAGGAGCATTTAATAAGGGTGTGTTCTGCTTTCTTGTGCTACAGCTTTTTATCATTGCGTTATGTTTTGCTTACGTGGTTACATGGTTGTATCGCCGCAGGTTTTCGAAGTGGTTTTTGGGAGCAGCCATAGTCTGGTTTACTCTCTTTCCCACGGTTGTGATTAACGTTTTGTCTGTCACGAAGGATAGTCTGTTTTCGGCCTTTTTTATCGTGTTTCTGGTAATGACTCTGGAGCTTTTTACGGAGCCTGAAGAGAAGTTAAAAAGTCCTCTCTTTTGCAGTGGATGGATTCTTATGTTCCTGCTGACGGGAATCCTTCGGAATAATGCGATTTACGTTATGATTTTATTTGTGCCCGTATTGCTCATACGCCTGCGGAAGCATTGGAAGAAAATGCTTCTTTTGTGCGGTATCGGCGGCGTTTTATATGTAATTTATGCAGGACCGGTGTCCTCTGCACTTACCGTGCAGGGTGTCAGCACCAAAGAGTTCCTCTCCGTTCCCACACAGCAGCTGATGCGGGTTTATCAGGAGAAAAAAGACAGCCTTTCCCAAGAGGAAATTCAGACCTATGAACTGCTTTTTGACGAGACGGCAATTACCTATTACAATCCTAAAATTTCCGACGTTGTAAAAGGCCATTTTAACATGACGGAGTATGAGAATAATCAGAAGGAATGCATTGCATTTTATGTGGAGCAGGGGTTGGAGTATCCGGGGGTATATGTGAATTCCTTCCTGCATAATACTTACGGATTCTGGTATCCCATGGCGAAGCTTGCCTTGGATATATACGGAAATGAAGGATACTTTGTGTGTCACAGCAATCCTCCGGCCGTAAATAACGGGGCAGTGAAAATCATTGAGAATTACTATCTGCTGTTTGAAGATTCTTTCCTGGTATATGGAGATGCTCCTACGGTTCTGTTGTTTGCTCCGGCAAGCTTTCTCTGGTTGTTTTTATTTGTTGCCGGGAACTGTTTCCGTAAAAAGAAGTGGAACGAACTGTGGGTTCTTTCACCGGTGTTCCTTTTGTTTTGTACGTATCTTTTAGGGCCGGTGGCACTGGTGAGATATGTTTCATTCTTTTATTATATGGTGCCCTTTGAAGCAGCCTTGCTCAGTAATTTCATATCGGATAAAAAACAGAAATAATCTAAAATGGACTGTGCCTTAACCGGCGGCAGTTCATTTTTTTTTAAGAATTTATAATGAAAAGTTTAGAATTGTTTTCGGAGGGCTGTGATAAAATAGAGGAGTACAAAAGGATTCCCGTGAAAGGCGGCATCGCATGAAACTGATTATTACGGATATTGAAGATTTTGAATTTCAGATTGAAGGGGAGCACAAAGTAATCAATCCCCAGGGAAATATTAAATACTGTATCGGTTGTTTCGGCTGTTGGGCCAAAACGCCGGGAGAGTGTGTCATTCATGACGGGTATCAGAGAACTTCTCTGGATATGGGGTTGTGTGATGAGATGATTATCATCAGTGAATGTTATTACGGCACGGTCAGTCCTTTTATTAAAAATGTCCAGGACAGGGCAATTTCCTATGTGCAGGGCGACTTTATCCTGCGTAACGGGGAAATGCATCACAAACACAGATATGACAACAAATTTCAGCTTTCCGCGTATTTTTACGGGGAAGACATTACGGAAGAAGAGAAGCAGACAGCAAGGGATATTATTGCAGGTAATGCAGAGAACTTCGATGCCAAGCTGAAAGAAGTTTTATTCTTTAAAAGTGCGGAAGAATTGAGAGGGTTACGGTTATGACGGTTGCATTGATTAACGCAAGTCCCAAAGTGAAAGGGAGCTCAAGCGGAATCTTACTTGGAGATTTAAAAGAAATTCTCGGCAGCAGAGCAGAGATTGAAGAAATCTGTCTGCGCACCGGTAAAATCACTTCGGAAATCAAAGAATGCCTCATGAAAGCAGATACGTGGGTTGTGGCTTTTCCTTTGTATGTGGATTCCCTGCCTGCCCATCTTCTCAACTGTTTAAAACAGCTGGAGCGCATGAAAGAGAAGCATGCTTCTTTAAGTGTGTACGGAATTGCCAACTGCGGTTTTTATGAAGGAAATCAGGCGGAGCCTGCGCTGAATGTATTAAAAAACTGGTGTAAAAAAGCAGGATGTGCCTACGGGGGAAGTCTTGGAATCGGCGGCGGCGGAGCCATTGCCGTATCGGGAAATCAGAAGGGAAACAGGGGAATGCGTTCTTCTATTTACAAAGCCATGAAGAATTTTGCCGATACTATTTTGAAGAAAGAATGCGACATGAACAAATATGCCACCGTTGCTTTTCCCAGATTCGTGTACAAGCTGGCTGCACAGCACAGCTGGCGTACGATGATTAAGTCAAACGGCGGCAAGAAGAAAGATCTTTCCAGAAGACTGGACCGGTAAAAGTCCGGCTTCCGTATCAGATTAGAATTTTTATCAAAGAAAATCAGTCCTCTTCTATGATTTGCATTTCCAGATAATCGAAGTTGATTTCTTCGATAAAGGAATCCTGTGTAAAACGGGTTTTGGCAAATCTTTTGAACTCGGAAATATTTACGTCCAGCCAGATTGGATTCTCAATATCGAATTCATGGCAGGCCTTTTCCAATGCGTGAAAGATTTTATGAGTGCGGGTGTCATCACCCGCATTTTCTATGACTGTATCTTTAATGGGTTTATTATCTTTTACCTCTTTTATCCAGATGCGAAACATGGAAAGCCTCCTTTGTATGAAGTCGGATTTTAGTATATCACAGGTTTCGGAAAGGGAAAAGCAGGAAAGTTTCGGGGAAATATGTACATCTTGTGAAACTATTGTGAATAATTAAAAAAAACTCCTCTAATCCACAGAAATGTGATATAATAACTATAAATCTAAAATAAAACAGTAATGTAACGTTTCTTTTCCTTACGGGAAAGGACATGTATTGGGAGAAAATATGGATAAAAGAAATATAAGAAATTCAGATGCGACCAGCTGGGAAGAGGTCATTTTAATCTATACTTCCGCGCTGAAGGCAATCGAAACAAAACTGGAAATTCTAAACAATGAATTTCAGCATGTTCACAGTTATAATCCCATTGAACATATCAAATCCAGAATTAAAACTTCCAGCAGTATTGTCAAGAAGTTAAAAAAGAACGGACACGAAGCAACCATTGAGAATATGGTGGAGCATGTAAATGATATTGCAGGTGTGAGAATCATCTGTTCTTTTACATCCGACCTTTATGCGGTTGCAGAAATGCTGGCGTCACAAAGTGACCTGGAAGTAATTTCCGTTAAGGACTACATCAAGAGCCCCAAACCCAGCGGATACAGAAGTTTTCATATGCTGGTAAGAGTGCCTATTTATCTTTCCAACCGTATCGAAAGTGTTAAGGTTGAAATCCAGATTCGTACCGTAGCAATGGATTTCTGGGCAAGTCTGGAACATAAAATCAACTATAAATTCGAAGGTAACGTTCCGGAGCATGTGCGTAACGAGTTGATTGAATGTGCGGATAAGTCAGCGGAACTGGATGCCATGATGCTTTCCCTGAATGAAGAGGTTAATCAGATTAAGGTGGAGAAGCAGGAGTAGATTTTTGAATATTAGATTTTAATATGCTATTATGTATAAGGTTGTGCAGTCGCACAACCTTATATTTTTTTGAAATATAAAATAACTCAGGAAAAGTTCTCTCCCTTGGTTACATCAAAGGAACCGCAGAAGAAACGAAATACTTCTTTACGCGAAATGCACAGGATGATATAGTTTCCATATACCGAAGCAGTGATTCCGTACTTATCGGAACCTATGAATATGACCTCTGGGGAAAACCTGTCAGCATTACGGAAGCTACACCGGGTATTGATACGGATGGCATCTTAGAGAAGAATCCGTATCGCTATCGTAGCTACAGATATGATGAAGAAACAGGATTCTATCATCTGAAGGCTAGATACTATGACCCGGAGATTCGCCGCTTCATCAGTGCGGATAC
>JAFUJA010000029.1 GCA_017473905.1 Lachnospiraceae bacterium
ACGTAGTCAGCATGTCCAGGACAGTCAACGTGTGCATAGTGTCTGTTATCGGTCTGGTACTCAACGTGTGCGGTAGAGATAGTAATACCACGCTCTCTCTCTTCGGGAGCCTTATCGATGTTCTCGAAATCTACCTTCTCATTTCCGGATACTCTCTCAGCCAGAACTCTGGTGATAGCAGCAGTTAAAGTAGTTTTACCATGGTCAACGTGTCCGATGGTACCAATGTTACAATGGGGCTTTGTTCTTTCAAATTTAGCTTTAGCCATTATTATAGTCCTCCTTAAAATAATGAAATCTTGTTTTTTATACTCGCCGTAGTGGCATTTTGCGCACTCGGCGCTAATTAACTCGGCTACCTCTGATTATATTAAATAATCAGAGGTTTTTCAAGTTATTTTTACTATTATTTAGCATCTAAATTAATTTAGTGTTTAAAACTTATTTAGACTTTGCAGCTAATACTTTTTCCTGTACGTTCTTAGGTACCTGCTCGTATTTTTCAAAGAACATAGAGTAGTTACCACGACCCTGAGTCTTGGAACGTAAGTCTGTAGAGTAACCGAACATCTCAGAAAGAGGAACGTAACCACGTACCATCTTACCACCACCGATGTCCTCCATACCTTCGATACGACCACGACGGGAGTTGATATCACCGATAACATCACCCATGTACTCTTCAGGCATGGTAACCTCTACCTTCATGATAGGCTCCATAAGAACGGGAGCTGCCTTCTGCATTGCATCCTTGAATGCCATGGAACCGGCAATGTGGAATGCCATTTCAGAGGAGTCAACCTCATGGTAGGAACCATCATATACGTTAGCATATACACCAACAACAGGGAATCCGCCAAGGATACCTGCCTTGGTTGCTTCTTCGATACCTTCACCAACTGCAGGGATGTATTCCTTAGGAATAGCACCACCAACAACGGTAGATTCGAACTTGAAGGTCTCTTCACCGTTAGGATCCATAGGAATGAATTTAACTTTACAGTGACCGTACTGTCCACGACCACCGGACTGCTTAGCATATTTGCTATCAACTTCAACTTCTTTGGTAAAGGATTCTTTGTAAGCAACCTGAGGTGCACCTACATTTGCTTCAACCTTGAATTCACGTAACAAACGGTCAACGATGATTTCAAGATGAAGTTCACCCATACCGGCAATAATTGTCTGGCCTGTCTCCGTATCTGTATGAGCACGGAAAGTAGGATCTTCTTCAGCAAGCTTAGCTAAAGCTTCACCCATCTTGCCCTGACCTGCTTTGGTCTTAGGCTCGATAGCCAATTCGATAACCGGCTCGGGGAATTCCATGGATTCGAGAATTACAGGATGCTGTTCATCACAAATGGTATCACCTGTACCGGTCACTTTAAATCCAACAGCTGCTGCAATATCACCGGAGTAAACTTTATCAAGTTCTGCTCTCTTGTTTGCATGCATCTGGAGAATACGTCCAACACGTTCCTTCTTATCCTTAGTAGCATTCAATACGTAAGAACCGGAGTTCATAGTACCTGAATATACACGGAAGAAAGCAAGCTTTCCTACGAAGGGGTCGGTCATGATCTTGAATGCAAGTGCGGAGAAAGGCTCATCATCAGATGAATGTCTTTCAACTTCATTTCCTTCAGGATCCACACCCTTAATAGCAGGGATGTCAAGAGGAGAAGGCATGAATTCGATAACTGCATCAAGAAGTTTCTGAACGCCCTTGTTTCTGTAAGCAGTACCGCAGCAAACGGGAATTGCCTGACATTCACAAGTAGCCTTTCTTAAAGCTTTCTTCATATCTTCTACAGAAGGTTCTTCACCTTCAAGATACATCATCATAAGTTCGTCGTCTAATTCGCAAATCTTTTCAACGAGTTCTGAACGATATAAATCAGCTTCGTCTTTCATATCATCGGGAATATCAATGATGGAAATATCATCACCCTTATCATCATTGTAGATGTAAGCTTTCATTTCGAAAAGATCGATGACTCCCTTAAATTCATCTTCCTTACCGATAGGTAACTGAATGCAGATTGCGTTCTTACCTAATCTGGTACGGATCTGTTCAACAGCTCCGTAGAAGTTTGCACCAAGAATGTCCATCTTGTTGATGAATGCCATTCTGGGTACGTTGTATGTGTCAGCCTGACGCCATACGTTTTCTGACTGAGGTTCTACACCACCCTTAGCACAGAATACACCTACAGCACCATCAAGTACACGTAAGGAACGCTCAACTTCTACAGTGAAGTCAACGTGTCCCGGTGTGTCGATGATGTTGATACGATGCTCTAATGCACCGGCTTTGGGCTTACAGTTTTCCTGTAAAGTCCAGTGGCAAGTTGTAGCAGCAGAAGTAATTGTAATACCTCTTTCCTGCTCCTGCTCCATCCAGTCCATGGTAGCAGTACCTTCATGTGTATCACCAATTTTATAGTTTACACCAGTATAATAGAGGATACGCTCTGTTGTGGTAGTCTTACCCGCATCAATATGAGCCATAATACCGATATTTCTGGTTCTCTCCAAAGGATATTCTCTTCCAGCCAAAGTCGTTCCTCCTTCTAGAATCTGTAGTGTGCAAATGCCTTATTAGATTCAGCCATTTTATGCACGTCTTCTTTTTTCTTAACAGATGCGCCTGTATTGTTAGCAGCATCTAAAATTTCGTTTGCTAATCTGTCTTCCATGGTCTTTTCGCCTCTCTTACGAGAATAGGTTGTTAACCAACGAAGACCGAGAGCCTGGCGTCTGTCAGGTCTAACCTCGATAGGTACCTGATAGGTAGCACCACCGATACGTCTTGCCTTAACTTCCAAGACAGGCATGATGTTGTTCATAGCCTCTTCGAAAACCTCAAGAGCAGGCTTACCGGATTTTTCTTCAACTTGAGCAAATGCACCGTATACAATCTTCTGTGCAACACCCTTCTTACCATCTAACATAATGTTATTGATAAGCTTGGTAACCACTTTGTTATTGTATAAAGGATCTGCTAAAACATCTCTTTTCTGAATATGTCCTTTACGTGGCACGATTCTTCCCTCCTTAATATTAGTCAATCGCAGGAACCATTTCCTGACGACCCGCATGGAAATCCACGCGTAAATTAATTCACAGGTACTCACATGTGTCCTCTAATGTGTTCGTGCGGTGTTTCATTTATCCAGCACATACGGCGTGAAATCTGAATCCCAACACTAAATTAGTTCTGTTTGTGGTACATAGACTAGGCGGATTATTTACCAGCCTTAGGTCTCTTGGCGCCGTATTTAGAACGAGCCTGACGTCTGTTTGCAACACCTGCGGTATCGAGTGTACCTCTGATGATGTGGTATCTGGTACCGGGTAAGTCCTTTACTCTACCACCTCTGATCAGTACAACGCTATGCTCCTGAAGGTTGTGACCTTCACCGGGAATGTAGCTGGTTACTTCGATTCCGTTAGACAGACGAACTCTGGCGATCTTTCTCAACGCTGAGTTAGGCTTCTTAGGTGTAGCAGTCTTAACTGCGGTACACACACCTCTCTTCTGAGGAGAAGGAGACTCTACAGATTTCTTGTGCAAAGAGTTGAAGCTCTTCTGCAAAGCAGGAGCGGTAGACTTCTTAACGCTTGTCTGTCTTCCCTTACGTACTAACTGGTTAATTGTGGGCATTCAAATTCACCTCCTATGATAATATTTTAATTTTGTTCTTCTAAAAAGAACACACAATAAAAACATGCATTTCAATGCACGCCCTATCATTATAATTTCCCATAAAACTCTTGTCAATTGTTTTTTTAAAATATGTGAAAAAACTTTGAACAGCGATTTCTCATAAAATTGTTAAAAACTAACGCCATTTTGGGTATTATTTTTTTAATTATAAAAGGGAACGGTCAATCAAACCGTTCCCTTTTCAAATTTTTATTCTTCGTCGAATACTTCTTCTTCCATTTCCACATCGTCCAACTCTGCATCGATAAACGCTTCGTCTTCCAACTCTGCTTCAAAGGATTCGTCTTCAACTTCTTCTTTACCGTAATTGCTGTCAATCTTAACATCTCTGTAACGCTTCATACCTGTACCTGCAGGAATCAGCTTACCGATGATAACATTTTCTTTCAGACCAATTAAGGGGTCAACCTTACCTTTGATTGCAGCTTCCGTAAGAACCTTAGTGGTTTCCTGGAAGGATGCTGCTGACAGGAAGGAGTTTGTTGCAAGGGATGCCTTGGTAATACCAAGAATAATATCCTTTGCCACAGCAGGTGCTGCATCCGGATTCTCTTTTAAGAGTTTCTCATTGATATCTTCAAGAACAAGACGGTCAACAAGACTTCCGGGAAGTAATTCGGTATCACCGCTTTCTTCTACACGCTGTTTCTTTAACATCTGACGAACGATAACTTCAATGTGCTTATCGCTCAAATCTACACCCTGGAGACTGTAAACCTTCTGAACTTCGCGGATCATGTAGTTTTCAACTGCCTCAATCTTCTTGATTTCAAGAAGGTCATGAGGATTTACACTACCTTCGGTAAGTTCATCACCGGCTTCAATCTGAGCACCGTCAAGAACTTTAATTCTTGCTCCGTAAGGAATCAGATAGCTCTTCTCTCTTTCTCCATCGGAAATAACGATTTCACGTTTTTTCTTAGTATCGTGGATCTGTATGGTACCGCCGAATTCTGCAATAATTGCAAGTCCCTTAGGCTTTCTTGCTTCGAATAACTCCTCGACACGGGGAAGACCCTGTGTGATATCGTTACCCGCAACACCACCGGTATGGAAAGTACGCATGGTAAGCTGTGTACCGGGTTCACCGATAGACTGCGCTGCGATAATACCAACAGCCTCACCAACCTGTACTGCTTCACCGGTTGCCATGTTAGCACCGTAACATTTTGCACAGATACCATTCTGTGACTTACAGGTTAAAATACTTCTGATTTTAACTGTTTCAATAGGAGCACCGTTCTCATCCACACCAACGGAAACAATCTTAGCTGCTCTGCTGGGTGTAATCATATGGTTACTCTTAACAATTACATTTCCGTCCTTGTCGTAGATTGTATTACAGGAATATCTTCCCTTAATACGTGCTTCAAGAGTTTCAATGCTTTCTTTACCGTCAGTAAATGCGGATACATTCATTCCGGCAATGGATTCTCTTTCGATACAACAATCAGTTTCACGAATAATCAATTCCTGACAAACGTCTACCATTCGACGTGTAAGGTAACCGGAGTCAGCTGTACGAAGCGCCGTATCGGACAAACCTTTACGAGCACCGTGTGCAGACATGAAGTACTCCAGAACGTCAAGACCTTCACGGAAGTTAGACTTAATGGGCAACTCGATGGTACGACCTGTTGTATCAGCCATAAGACCACGCATACCTGCAAGCTGCTTCATCTGCTGCTCGGAACCACGGGCACCGGAGTCAGCCATCATTCTGATGTTGTTATAGGAATCAAGACCACTCATCAGCTCTTTGGTAAGACGGGCGTCAGTCTCATTCCATACACGGATAACGTTTTTATAACGTTCTTCTTCGGTACACATACCACGGTTAAAGTTCTGTGTAATACGGTCAACCTGTGCCTGTGCTTCTTCAAGAAGCTGGGGCTTAATGGGAGGCACTGTCATATCGGAAATGGATACTGTCATTGCCGCTCTGGTTGAATATTTATAACCGGTTGCTTTTACAAGGTCAAGAACTTCTGCGGTCTTGGTTGCACCGTGTGTATTAATAACTCTGTCAAGAATCTGCTTTAACTGCTTTTTACCAACAAGGAAGTCTACTTCAAGCTTGATTGCATCTTCCGGAGTATTACGTTCTACAAAATCCAAATCCTGAGGAAGAATCTCATTGAAGAGGAAACGTCCCAGTGTAGATTCCACGATACCCTTTACTTCGGTTCCGTCAGCAAGCTTTTTGCAAACGCCTACTTTGATGCGGGCATGTAATGTAATAACACCGTTTACGTATGCAAGGATTGCTTCATTTACATCCTTGAAGAACTTACCTTCGCCAACTGCGCCGGGTCTTTCCTGTGTCAGGTAGTAAATACCAAGTACCATATCCTGTGAAGGAACGGCTACGGGAGCACCGTCTGAAGGCTTCAGAAGGTTATTGGGTGATAAAAGAAGGAATCGACATTCCGCCTGTGCCTCTACGGACAAAGGAAGATGTACCGCCATCTGGTCACCGTCGAAGTCAGCATTGAACGCTGTACATACAAGGGGATGAAGCTTAATCGCCTTACCCTCTACAAGAATAGGTTCGAATGCCTGGATACCAAGTCTGTGGAGTGTCGGAGCACGGTTCAACATTACAGGATGCTCGTGAATTACTTCTTCCAAAACATCCCAAACCGTATCATCCAGCTTCTCTACAAGCTTCTTTGCATGTTTAATATTCTGGCTGATTCCCTTACCAACCAGTTCCTTCATAACGAAGGGTTTAAAAAGTTCAATCGCCATCTCTTTCGGTAAACCGCACTGATAAATTTTCAATTCGGGGCCTACAACGATAACGGAACGCCCGGAATAGTCAACACGCTTACCTAAAAGGTTCTGACGGAAACGTCCGGACTTACCTTTTAACATATCGGAGAGAGACTTCAGTGCACGGTTACCGGGGCCGGTTACCGCTCTTCCTCTTCTACCGTTATCAATCAAAGCATCAACTGCTTCCTGAAGCATTCTCTTCTCGTTACGAACGATGATATCGGGTGCTCCGAGATCAAGAAGTCTGCTAAGACGGTTGTTACGGTTGATGATTCTTCTGTAAAGGTCATTCAAGTCAGAAGTTGCAAAACGTCCGCCGTCCAACTGAACCATAGGTCTTAAGTCGGGGGGAATAACGGGAATCGCATCCATAATCATCCATTCAGGTCTGTTGCCGGACTCACGGAATGCTTCGATTACTTCCAGTCTCTTAACGATTTTTGCTCTCTTCTGTCCCTTGGTGCTTTCGTTTTCAAGTTCTTCTTTCAACTCGATATTTTCCTTTTCAAGGTCAATCGCCATAAGAAGTTCCTTAATAGCTTCCGCACCCATTCCTACACGGAATTCATTGCCCCACTTTTCTCTTGCATCCTGATATTCTTTTTCAGATAAAATATCTTTTACTGCAAGATCGGTGTTGCCTGCATCAAGTACGATATATGATGCAAAATATAAAACTTTCTCCAACACTCTCGGTGTCAGATCAAGAATAAGTCCCATACGGCTGGGGATTCCCTTAAAGTACCAGATATGAGATACGGGAGCAGCAAGTTTAATGTGACCCATACGCTCTCTACGAACGTTTGCCTTTGTAACTTCTACACCACAACGGTCACAAACTACACCTTTGTATCTTACCTTTTTGTACTTACCGCAATGACACTCCCAGTCTTTGCTGGGTCCGAAAATCTTTTCACAGTACAAACCTTCCCGTTCGGGTTTTAAGGTTCTATAGTTAATGGTTTCGGGCTTGGTAACCTCGCCTCTTGACCACTCATAGATTTTTTCCGGTGACGCCAAACCGATTTTAATTGCGTCAAAAACAATCGGTTCGTCTATCTCTTTTCTAATTTCAGACATTGATTGGCACTCCTTCCAATTTTATGTTGTCAGCCTACTAGTTTTCATCATCATCATAGGAATCTTCAGCATCCATATCGCCGGAGAAATCGGAATAGTAATCTTCTTCCTCTTCCACTTCGTCATATGCTTCCTGAAGCTCGCCGTTTTCGTTGAATTCCTGCTTCTGATATCCATAGCTTGCCATATCGTCACGTTCATAATCGTAACCTCTGGTTTCGCCTTCCATTTCAATCTTGTAATTGTTTGTAGGCGGTTCAACATTTTCTTTGATTTCTACTTCGTCACCATTTTCATCAATAACCTTAACGTCAAGACAAAGTGACTGTAATTCCTTCAGCAATACCTTGAAGGACTCAGGAATACCGGGGGTAGGAATGTTCTCACCCTTGATAATTGCTTCATAAGTCTTCACACGACCAACAACGTCGTCGGATTTTACTGTAAGGATTTCCTGTAATGTATAAGATGCACCGTACGCTTCAAGTGCCCAAACTTCCATTTCACCGAAACGCTGACCACCGAACTGAGCTTTACCACCCAGAGGCTGCTGTGTAACGAGGGAGTACGGTCCTGTTGAACGCGCATGAATCTTATCATCTACAAGATGGTGGAGCTTAAGGTAATGCATGTGGCCAATGGTTACGGGACTATCGAAGTAATCACCGGTTCTACCGTCACGAAGTCTTACCTTACCATCTCTGGAAATAGGCACGCCCTTCCATAATTCTCTGTGATCTCTGTTTTCATAGAGATATTCAAGAACTTCAGGAAGTAAATCGTCCTTATATTTCTTCTCAAAATCTTCCCAGGAAGAGTTAACGTAATCGTTAGCAAGATCCAGGGTATCCATAATATCAGCTTCGTTTGCACCGTCGAATACGGGAGTTGCAATATTGAAGCCAAGTGCTTTCGCAGCAAGTGACAAGTGAATCTCGAGCACCTGCCCGATATTCATACGGGAAGGTACGCCCAGAGGATTCAATACGATGTCAAGAGGACGTCCATTAGGAAGGTAAGGCATATCTTCAACGGGTAATACGCGGGAAACGACACCCTTGTTACCGTGACGACCAGCCATCTTATCACCTACGGAAATCTTTCTCTTCTGAGCAATGTAGATACGAACCTTCTGGTTAACTCCGGGAGATAATTCGGTATCGCCGGCAGCTCTGGAGAATACCTTCGCATCAACAACAACACCATATTCGCCGTGAGGAACCTTTAAGGAGTTATCTCTTACTTCACGTGCTTTCTCACCGAAAATAGCACGAAGGAGTCTTTCTTCTGCGGTAAGTTCTGTTTCACCCTTAGGTGTTACCTTACCAACAAGGATATCTCCTGCACGAACTTCTGCACCAATACGGATGATACCTCTGTCATCCAGATCCTTGAGTGCATCTTCACCTACACCGGGAACGTCTCTGGTAATTTCTTCCGCACCAAGTTTGGTGTCACGTGCTTCAGTTTCATATTCTTCAATGTGTACGGATGTATATACATCTTCACGTACCAGTCTTTCACTTAAAAGAACCGCATCCTCGTAGTTATAACCTTCCCAGGTCATGAAACCGATCAGAGGGTTCTTACCAAGACCAAGTTCACCTTCTGCAGTGGAAGGACCGTCAGCGATAACCTGACCTTCTGCAACATGGTCACCCTTGAATACGATGGGTTTCTGGTTGTAGCAGTTGCTCTGGTTACTTCTTACGAACTTGGAAAGAGGATATTCCATCAGCTCTCCGTCATCTGCTGTAATCTTAATCAACATGGAAGATACGTAAGTAACGGTACCTGCCTTTTTAGCAACAACACAAACACCGGAGTCTACTGCTGCTTTTACTTCCATACCTGTACCGATTACAGGTGCTTCGGTAAAGAGCAGAGGCACTGCCTGACGCTGCATGTTGGATCCCATCAGCGCACGGTTCGCATCGTCGTTCTCAAGGAAAGGAATCAAAGCTGTAGCAACGGAGAATACCATTTTAGGAGATACGTCCATGTAATCAAACAATTCTCTGGGGTATTCCTGGGTTTCTTCTCTGTAACGACCGGATACCATCTTCTTAACGAAGCATCCGTTCTCATCAAGCTTCTCATTTGCCTGTGCTACGTGGTAATTATCTTCCTCGTCAGCGGTCATATAAACAACCTGATCTGTTACACGGGGATTCTTTTCATCGGTTTTGTCAATTACACGGTAAGGTGCTTCTACAAAACCATATTCATTAATCTTTGCATAAGATGCAAGAGAGTTAATCAAACCGATATTAGGACCTTCAGGAGTCTCGATAGGACACATTCTTCCGTAATGGGTATAGTGAACGTCACGAACCTCGAATCCGGCACGGTCTCTGGACAGACCACCGGGTCCCAATGCGGAAAGTCTTCTCTTATGAGTCAACTCACCCAGAGGGTTGTTCTGGTCCATAAACTGAGACAACTGTGAGGAACCGAAGAATTCCTTAATTGCAGCCTGTACGGGCTTAATATTAATCAAATCCTGAGGTGTGATCTTCTCGGAATCATGTGTTGTCATTCTTTCACGTACAACACGTTCCATTCTGGAAAGACCTATTCTGTACTGATTCTGTAACAATTCACCTACTGCACGGATTCTTCTGTTACCCAAGTGGTCGATATCGTCATCATTACCGATACCGTACTCAAGATGGATATTATAGTTAATGGAAGCAAGCATGTCTTCCTTGGTGATATGCTTGGGAACCAATTCATGAGCGTTGGCAACAATTGCTTCTGCAAGTTCCTCGGGTTTTTCGGAGTATTCCTCAAGGATTTTCTGAAGCACAGGGAAATAAACCAACTCAGTAATACCAAGTTCGTTTACATCACAATCAATCCACTCATTGATGTCTACCATCATATTGGAAAGAACCTTAACGTTCTTTTCTTCTGTCTGAATCATTACGGAAGCTACTGCTGCATTCTGAATTGCATCAGCAATTTCTGCGGTTACCTTATCGCCGGCTTTTGCGATAACATCTCCGGTAAATTCATTGATTACATCCTCCGCAAGAACATGTCCGCGAATTCTGTTACGAAGCATAAGCTTCTTATTAAACTTATAACGACCAACCTTTGCAAGGTCATATCTTCTGGGGTCGAAAAACATAGCGCTTAAGAAACTCTCAGCACTTTCAACGCTAAAAGGCTCGCCGGGGTGAACCTTGGTGTAAAGTTCTCTCAGACCATCCACATAATTTTCGGAAGGATCCTTTACAAAACTTGCACGGATCTTCGGTTCATCACCAAAAACTTCCAAAATTTCTTCATTGCTTCCAAGTCCCAATGCACGGATAAATACAGTGATGGGCACCTTTCTTGTTCTATCTACACGAACGTATGCAACGTCATTGGAATCTGTTTCGTACTCAAGCCATGCACCACGGTTAGGGATAACGGTAGCAGAGAATAACTTCTTACCGATCTTATCATGGCTGATTGCGTAATAGATACCGGGAGAACGAACCAACTGGCTAACGATAACACGTTCTGCACCGTTGATTACGAATGTTCCTGTTTCTGTCATTAAGGGGAAATTACCCATAAAAATGGGATGTTCTTTTACATTTTCCTGCTCATTTTTGTTGAAAAGACGAACAGTAACCTTTAAGGGTGCTTCATAAGTAAGATCCCGTTCCTTGCACTCTTCAATAGTATGTTTAATCTCGTCTTTTGCCAATTCAAACTTGACAAATTCCATACGCAAATCACCGCCGTAATTTGTGATGGGAGAAATATCATCAAATGCCTCTTTTAATCCCTCTTCCAGGAACCACTGGTAGGAATTTTTCTGAACTTCGATGAGATTGGGCATTTCCAATACTTCTTTCTGTCGAGAGTAACTCATACGCAAACTGTTACCGTTCACAACAGGCCGAATTCTGTTCTTTTCCATTGACATTTCACTCCGTTCTTCAATTTATGTTTAAGCCGTTACAATACCGGGTTTATGCATGCACAAAAAAACTCCTTTTACGGGATTCTTCCCATGATTTGGAATTTCTTCTAAAAGGGTATACATAACCACAATAGTGCATCATCCATAATATCACAAAAGAAAATGGAAGTCAAACTATTTTTTTATGTATAGTTTTTTTCTTATACATAAAAAAACCGCGAAGGATATTCTCCCTCGCGGTATTTCTTCATATTGGGTAAAAATTACTTTAAAGTAACCTTTGCGCCTACAGCTTCTAATTTAGCCTTGATATCATCAGCTTCTTCCTTGGAAGCAGCTTCCTTGAGCATCTTAGGAGCAGCGTCTACTAAGTCTTTAGCTTCCTTTAAGCCAAGGCCGGTAGCTTCACGAACAACCTTAATAACTTTAACCTTTTCAGCACCTACTTCGGTTAATTCTACGTCGAATTCAGTCTTTTCTTCAGCTGCTTCAGCTGCACCGCCTACAGCGCCTGCTGCTACAACAACACCTGCTGCTGCAGATACACCAAATTCTTCTTCACATGCTTTTACTAATTCGTTTAATTCAAGTACGCTTAACTCTTTGATAGCGTCGATAAATTCCTGAGTTGTTAACTTTGCCATTTTATTTTCCTCCATTTTAAATAGTTAAAAGTTTCATGCGGCAATTCTCCGCATCATTATCAAGTTTTGCTTATGTTGTCTATTGACAATTAAGCGCCCTGCTGTTCTGCAATCTGATTGAGAACGCGAGCAAGGTTTGTAATAGGGGACTGGATGCTTCCAAGCAACTTTCCGAGAAGTTCTTCTCTGGAAGGTACATTGGAGATTGCTTCGATTCCCTTGCTGTCATAAACAGTTCCTTCTACAACACCACCCTTGATTTCAAGAGCCTTTGCAGTCTTTGCAAATTTGCAAAGAATTCTTGCAGGAGCTGTAGCGTCATCCTTGGAAATTGCAATTGCGCTGGGTCCTTCCAAATACTGAGCAAGACCTTCACAATCAGTTCCCTTGAATGCAAAATTCATCATGGTGTTCTTGTATACATTGTAAGTAACACCAGCTTCACGAAGCTGCTTACGAAGCTCGGTATCCTCTGCAACAGTAAGACCGCGATGATCAACGATAACAACAGACTGTGCATCTTTGATGTTTTCTGCGATTTCAGCCACGATGGGTTTCTTCAATTCAACCTTTGCCATTTGTTTTACCTCCTTCTTTATTTCTGCCGAAAGAGTTTCAATATCCTCCAAGAAATATAAAAACCCTTGCATCCAAAGACACAAGGGTAACATTCCGTTTGAAATATTCTTTCCTCGGTAGGCGCTTCGCTTACGTCTTGCGATTCCGTGAACCGTTTCGACACCTACTGTCTTCGGCCGATTGTTCTGCACAACCTTAGTTAGAATATCACAGGTTTTTTCCACTGTCAAGCGGTTTTCTTTTATATTTTAAAAAGAAGAATGCCTACGCCGGAAACTTCTATTGCTTTTTGGTTACATAACCATTCTCGTCAATCAGTGCATCCTCGGAAATACTTCTCATATAGTCAAGAATGCGCACCTTTTCAGCATCCGTTGCCTCAAGGGTTGAACAGCTTTCCGTAATTGCCGGAACAAACTGTGCCTTTTCAACGCCTTCTTTTCCGATTTCCAACGTCAGAAGACAGCTGTCTAAGTTCTTGGAACTGAACCAGAAATTACCCAGACTGTAAAAAACGGGAACATCTCCTTCATATCCAATTTCCTGTAACACATGCGGATGAGCGCCCACAATCACATCTGCTCCCGCCTCCGCATATGCGGTTGCCTGGGGAATCTGGTAACGGTCAAGCACATCCGTACTTTCCGTCCCCCAATGCACATAAAGAACCACCACATCGCAATTGGCATCCGCTTCTTTAATCTTCTCAACCAAAGCCGCAGGGTCCATACACCGGAAGGTTCCCGGCGAATCCTCCGTCGCACCTTTTGTATTAGGATTTCCGTAACGTTCAATCTGGGTCGCGCAGACCAGGCCAATGCGCATATGATCATTTTCATAATATATAATTTTAGACGCTTCTTCCAGATTCCGTCCGGCACCCACAAAAGGAAGCTCCGCTTTCTCCAACGTATCTATTGTATCCAGAAGAGAAATTTCCCCATAATCATAGGTGTGATTGTTCCCGATGGATACCACATCAACGCCCATTTCTTTTATAATTTCAACGTTTTCAGGCTTAGCGCGGAAAGTAAAACTTTTTCCTTCCGTCGGCTCCCCTCTATCCGTATAGGTAAACTCATTATTCACAAGACAAAGATCGGATTCCCGCATCCTTGCAAGGAGATTCGGATCAATACATTTCTCCAGGATGCTGCCCCTTGCCCTGTAGGTTCCCATAATAGAATAATTATCGTCCAAAAGCACGTCTCCCGCGAAGGTAAACGTAATAGTTTCCTTATCCGGAAGCTGATAGGTATTATCTCCCTTATATTCTCCCGGCTGATAGGTAACTTCCGTACTTTCCTGCAGTGTTTCGGACCGGTTTTCGGAAGAGTCCGACAGCCCGATTTCCTCTGCTGTCAGTTCGCTGTATGATTCCGAAGGAGCCTGCGCCTGCGGAACATCTTCCGTCTGTTTACGATATATCATAAAAGTAAGAAGAGCCCCAAACAAAAGCACGCCGGCAACGATACTCAACACCGACAACACCACATCCTTCGGTCTTCTTACATCCAATTCACTTCTCATGATTTCCCCCACTTAACAAAGCATACTGTCTTTTATAGTATATCTAAAAGTAACAAAGGCGATGCCGTAAAGCACCGCCTTAATTTTTAAAAATTAGATCTTCATGGTGTTAACTCTTACACCAGGTCCCATAGTGCTGGAAAGAGTTACGCTCTTTAAGTAGGTTCCCTTTAATGCACTGGGTTTTGCCTTCTTGATAGCTTCCATTAAAGCTTCGAAGTTTTCGTTTAACTGCTCATCAGAGAAAGATACCTTTCCGATAGGGCAGTGAACGATGTTTGCCTTATCAAGTCTGTATTCAATCTTACCAGCCTTGATATCAGCAACAGCCTTGGTAACGTCCATAGTAACGGTACCTGCCTTGGGGTTAGGCATTAAGCCCTTAGGTCCTAAAACCTTACCAAGACGACCAACAACACCCATCATGTCGGGAGTTGCAACTACTACGTCGAAATCAAGCCATCCATCATTCTGAATCTTAGGAATGAGTTCTTCGCCACCTACGTAATCTGCTCCTGCTGCTTCAGCTTCGTTAAGCTTATCACCCTTAGCAAATACGAGAACTTTAACCTTCTTACCGGTTCCGTGAGGAAGAACTACCGCACCACGGATCTGTTCTTCAGCGTGACGTCCGTCACAACCAGTTCTGATGTGGATTTCTACTGTTTCATCAAATTTTGCACATGCTGTTTTCTTAACAAGTGCTACTGCGTCTGCGGGATCGTAGAGAGTTGCTCTGTCAACCTGCTTTGCAGCTTCGCTATATTTCTTACCATGTTTCATAACTTATTTACCTCCTTGTGGTTAAATGCACGAATGTGCTCCCACCTTTTAAAATTAATCTTCTACTACGATACCCATACTACGAGCAGTACCTGCGATCATGCTGATAGCTGCATCGATGTTAGCTGCATTAAGATCCGGCATCTTCATTTCTGCGATTTCACGAACCTTATCTCTAGAAATGGTTGCTACCTTAGTCTTGTTAGGAACACCTGAACCTGACTTAAGGTTACAAGCCTTCTTTAAAAGAACTGCAGCGGGAGGAGTCTTAGTAATGAAACTAAAGCTTCTGTCTGCATATACTGTGATTACAACAGGGATGATTAAGTCACCCTTATCTGCTGTCTTAGCGTTGAACTGCTTTGTAAATTCAACGATGTTAACGCCGTGCTGTCCAAGTGCAGGACCTACAGGCGGTGCCGGTGTTGCTTTGCCGGCAGGAATCTGTAATTTGATATAACCTGTTACTTTCTTTGCCATTTTGGCTACCTCCTAATAAATTGTGGTTCGGCGCCACGGACCATTCCGCGGCTCCCACTGTTCATATGATAACTCTATCTTCTAATAGGATCTCATCCTATGAACAAGCTACTTAAAGTTTCTTGATTTCGGAAAAACCGATTTCCACGGGTGTTTCACGACCAAACAACTCAACATTAATCATAACAAGCTGCTTGCTTTCGTCCACACGTTTTACGATACCCACTGTATCTTTCCAAACACCGGAAATAACAGAAATTGCATCGCCTTCTTTTACATCGATGTGTGATACTTCTCCACCACCAACATTCAGAGCCTTCATTTCCTGCTCTGTTAAGGGAACGGGCTTACTTCCCGGTCCGACGAAGCCTGTAACACCACGGGTGTTTCTTACAACATACCATGCATCATTGTTGTCTGCATCCATGTGTAACAAAACATAACCGGGGAACAACTTCTTCTGTACGGTCTTTTTGGTGTCATTCTTGGTTTCCACAACATCGATCATAGGAACACGCACCTCGAGAATTTCATTTTCAAGATGTCTGTTCTCGATTGCTTTTTCAATGTTAGCTTTTACCTTATTCTCGTATCCGGAATAAGTATGCACAACGTACCAACCCATGCCTTTGCCGCTTTTGTTATCGCTCTGGCTGATGTCAAATTCCTTATTCTCTTCCATAGAATCCTCCTTAAATTATACAGAAAGATTTGTCAGGAAGTTCATACCGTACTTAACTAACAGATCGATTCCTGCAATGAGAAGGCCCAGAACAACGCTGATAATTGTTACAACAACCGTCTGCTTGATCACATCGCTTCTGGTAGGCCAGGAAATCTTCTTGAACTCCTGTTTAACACCACGGAAAAAGTTTGTCTTTTTCGGTTTTTCTGCATTTGATGAATTTGCCATAATCTAATTTCCTTTCAAAACAAAAGACCGATTATTTGGTTTCCTTGTGTAATGTATGAGACTTGCAGAATCTACAATATTTCTTTGTTTCCATTCTGTCAGGATGAGTCTTCTTATCCTTAGTTGTATTGTAGTTACGCTGCTTGCACTCTGTACATGCTAAAGTAATTCTTGTACGCATTTTCCCACCTCCGCGCGTATATTTCTTCTTAGATTCTAATATCGAATTAGGTCACTTTTCAAACAATTTTATTGCATAAAAAAAAGGCCTAAAAACCAATCTTGCCATAGTAGAATAACACAACGACGCAACTTCGTCAACAGAAATTTTATATTTTTATAAAATGAGAAAGAGAGCTTTTACTATTGCATCATATTAAAATAAGTGGTACATTTAAGTTAGGAAAGAATCGGTTTTCGTCATGTTATATCCGGAGCAGGGTAGCTCCCCGGGATAAACCCGGACACATTTCACGGAAGAAAGGAGGGGTTGCATGGCTTATCACTATGCTTTATCAAGCATCTATAATCATTATCAGACCGCCTACGCACCGAAAAGTGCCGGTCGTCACGATGCCCACAAAAAAAGTGAACTGCGCGGCATTTACAATTCCATTGTAAAATTAAATAAAGATACCCCTCTGTCTATTATCGACACCAGTGAAGAGTCCAGGGAGTATGCTGTCTCCTTAAAAGAAAACGCAAGACAGTTACGCAATACCATTGCGGATTTGGGCGGACTTGATGAAGAAGCGCTTTTAAGCGGTAAGGTTGCTTACTCCACCAATCCCAATGTCATTACTGCGGAGTACATCGGAGATTCTTTTTTAGATGAGGAAACAGAAAGTTTCGAATTAAGTGTGACACAGCTTGCCAAGCCGCAAATTAACACAGGTAACTATTTAACAAAACATGACATGCAGCTTGCGCCGGGAAGCTATTCCTTCGATCTCGATATCAATCACCTCAGTTATGAGTTACAATTTAACATCAACGAAGGTGACACAAATTTCGATTTGCAGAACCGCCTTACCCGATTAATTAATAATTCCAACCTGGGAATCAAGGCCGGTATAAAAGAATATGAAAATGATACCGCTGCCCTGAGTCTGGAATCCTCTGCTGTAGGTATTGATCTGGGACAGAACATTATATTCAGCATCAAAGATTCAGAAGACAGTCAAAACGCTTCCGTTGTGGATTATTTGGGACTTGATCAGATTTCTACGCTTCCCCAAAATGCGGTTTTTAAAATCAACGGCATGGAACGGGTGACAAATTCCAATCATTTTACAATTGAGCAGACCTACGAGGTTACTTTGCACAATCTGCACCCGGAGGGCGAAGACAGCGTAACTATCGGTTTGAAACCGGACACGGAATCCCTGTCGGACAATGTAGGACGTTTCGTTTCCGGCTACAACGATTTTATACGTGCCGCTTCAGAATATT
Organism: Lachnospiraceae bacterium; assembly: GCA_017473905.1. Taxonomy (GTDB): domain Bacteria; phylum Bacillota; class Clostridia; order Lachnospirales; family Lachnospiraceae; genus UBA3766. Next base: position 17,892 of record JAFUJA010000029.1, read on the forward strand.
TAAATACTCAGCCGGGAAGCACTGCCCTGCTTCGGGAAATGCATTCCATTACAAGCCTTTACCATCCGGAATTATCTTCCCTTGGGCTTGAGGTCACTGCTGAAGGTACCATAGATATCAATCAGACGCAGCTGAGAGAATGTATCCAGGACGGTAATGCGAGAGAATTATTCTCCGGCATGCGAAGATTTACCAACTCTATTTTAAATAAAACAAACGATGTATCTTTAAACCCCATGAACTATGTGCAGAAAACCATCGTTGCATACAAAAATCCCGGAAAAGAATACCCTAACCCTTACATAACAAGTCAGTACAGCGGTATGTTATTCAACGGATACTGTTAAATGATTCTCAAATAAAAAATGTGCGTAACACATTTTACGCATAAAAAAAGCTGTTCATCCGAACAGCTTTTTTATTGCATTTTCTTATTCACCAAGACCGCTTTCAATTGCAGTCACAAGAGCCTTCAATGCAGCCTCTTCATCTTCACCTTCACAACAAAGAGTAATCTCATCTCCGCTCTTTACACATGCTCCCAAAACACTGAGCACACTCTTGGCATTTGCCGTTGTATCCTTGAATGAAAATGTAATCAAAGATTTAAACTGAATTGCTTCTTTACATAAAATCCCCGCCGGTCTTAAATGTAACCCTGTGGGATTCTTAATTACAACCTTCTGGCTTACCATATTGTCGTCCCCCATTCTTCTATATTTTCAATACATATTGCTTTTCTTTTTGAAACCCTAAATAATTATACCATTTTTTACCGTTATATACAAGAATTATTGTGATATGTTATTCTGTCGCAACGGTACTTTTATGTATTTTATAACATGGTATTCTGGATAAGATCCGCAAGCTTCTTTGCTTCCGCTTCAATCAATGCCTGATCCTTACCTTCAATCATTACACGTACCTTAGGCTCTGTTCCGGAGGGACGAATCAACACACGGCCCTCTCCCGCAAACTTACGGTCAAGTTCTTCGATTGCAGCTGCAATTTCAGGATATTCCATGTAACTGTCTTTTTTATGATTGGGCACCTTAGCATTGACAAGTGCCTGGGGAAGAACATCCATAATAGAGGCAAGCTCTGACAATTTCTTACCGGTTTTGGCCACTACTTCCAGAAGAAGCAATGCGCTCAGAAGACCATCCCCTGTTGTATTACGGTCCAGCATAATAATATGGCCGGACTGTTCACCACCCAGATTTGCTCCGACTTCCTTCATACGTTCAAGAACATAGCGGTCGCCAACCTTGGTCTGTTCCAGCGTAATGCCTTCCTTCTGTGCCATAAGAGTCATTCCCAGGTTACTCATTACGGTAACAACAATCATGTCTTTTTTCAGCGTTCCCTGCTCTTTCATAAAATTACCGATAATGGACATAATCTGGTCACCGTCTACAAGATTTCCGTTTTCATCTACGGCAAGCATACGGTCTGCATCACCATCAAAAGCAATACCCAAATCCGCTTTTTCATACACAACTCTTGCACAAAGTTCTTCCATATGTGTAGAGCCGCAATTTGCATTGATATTGGTACCGTCCGGAGTATTATGAATTGCAACCACATTGGCACCCAATTCTTTTAATGCCTCCACGGATGTGTAATAAGCTGCACCCTCTGCACAGTCGAGAACAATCTTCATGCCGCTTAAGTCAATGTTAACGGACTGAATGGAGTGATTAATATATTCTTCTCTCGCATCTGTACGATATTTGATTTTACCGATTCCGGAGCCGGTAGGGAAGCTGACACCTTCCATATCGTTTTTAATTAATTCCTCGATTTCATCTTCCAGCGCATCGGGAAGCTTGTATCCGTTTCCGTCAAAGAACTTAATCCCGTTAAATTCCACAGGATTGTGGGATGCTGAAATCACAACGCCTGCATCTACTTTGTATTTTCTGGTAAGATATGCAACCGCAGGAGTGGGCACCACACCTACATACACTGCATTTGCGCCTACCGAACACACACCTGCCATAAGAGCATTCGCCAGCATATCTCCTGAAATTCTTGTATCACAGCCAACCATAATGGTAGGTTTGTGATTGGTTTCTTTTGTAAGAACATGAGCTCCGGCCTGACCAAGCTGCATGGCAAGCAGTGGAGTCAGCTCCTCATTTGCAACGCCTCTTACGCCGTCTGTTCCGAATAATCTAGCCATTTTATATCCTCCTAAACAAGAATTTACTGAATCCTTATCTGAACCTTAAAATCTTCTTTCACATAAGCTCCGCTGGGAATTCTGAATTCCGGGGAGAGATAATGAATACCCGGTGTCAGTTCCGTCATACCGTTTTCCCTCATATAAGCCGCAAAATCCAGTCTTATGGTGATATTGTCTGTGTCAACATTATCTAAAATAGTTGAAAGACCATAGATTCTGATATCTCTTTCATCATTGGTAATATAATTACCGTCCACAATTACCTCTGCACTGCGCCCTTCCGGAAGATTTGCGAATCGCACATCATCCTTGCTATAGGTTGCGGTAATAAAAGTTTCTTTCTCAACTTCCACAATAACCGTTGCTTTTCCGTCAAAAGTGGGATTTGCAAGTATTACACCATTGGGCAGATACTTATCCAAAGATATTTCTGCTTTATAATCCGCCGTTACACCATCGATATTAAGCGTGGTCGCAGGAATCTGAATCACACCGATGCCATCTATCTGGCTCTTTTTACCTGCGATTTCAATGGCATTCACATTGGCGGAAATTTCTCCGGTAGCCGCATAACCGGCTTCCGGCGTTCCCGACACGGAATATTGCACAGGTACGGTTTTGGTAAATAAAATCTCCTGTGTAACACTTACCTCGTTAATATTCATGGTGATTCTTGAATCATCAATCAGTTCCCCTTCTGCATCATACAAACGGATGGGAATACTGGAACTTACATTATTGGTAACACCTTCCACCTGAAGCTGTGCTTTCACGGAAGCAACTTTATCCACATGGGATGCGGGTCCTTCCAGATAAATCTGATTTAAATTAGCGGTAAGGTTCCCTAAAATATACTCTTCTGCAGGTTCTCCCAGCACTTCCACAAAAATTCCTTTTTGAACCTTTTTGAGATCTTCAATATTTAATTTTACATTATCAGTATCACATTTGATGTCGTCTAATTCATTTGCATATTTATTCGAGCTTACAACAATACTCAACGTATTCATGGAACTCAAATTTCTCATGTCTGCAACTGCACTGATATTTTCTTTGGAAATGTCTTCCACAATGGACCGGCGGCCTTTTACGGTAACGGTTACAACCCCCGTATCCTCAAGCACCTCGTAAACTTTGCCCTTATTTTCCAGCTCGCCTGCATTTAAAATCTTAACTTCAACTCCGGAAAACTGCACACTTTTTATCGGATCGTCAATGTTCACTACGATTAACCATAAAATAATAGAGAACAGAAGTGCCAGAAGTTTCAAGTCAAGATTATTCATTATTTTCTTTTTCATCTGACTGTTTTCTGCTCCTTCCTTTCCGGAAAATCGTCTTTTTCTCTACCTGATGTTTATTCTGAACAATCTGAAGCTTTTCACGAAGACCGTCCGCATTCAGATTTCGGAACAACTCTCCGCCGTAAGCTACACTTACCTTACCGGTTTCCTCAGAAACAATAATTGTCATGGAATCCGTAAGTTCAGAAATTCCCACACCTGCACGATGACGTGTTCCCAGATCCTTACTTAAGTTTCTTCCGTCCGTCAAAGGCAGATAACAGGTAGCAGAAACCACACGGTCTCCGCGAATGATAACCGCACCGTCATGTAACGGTGTATTATGTTCAAAAATATTAATCAGAAGCTGACTGGTAACCAGACCGTCTACCGTAATACCGGTACGCTCATATTCTCCCAGAGGAGTGGTTTGTTCCACTACAATCAAAGCTCCCGTACGCACTTTACCCATTTCAAAACTTGCTTTTACAAGTTCTTCCAAAGTCTGATCCGAGAACAGACCTTCCGTCTGCTTATAATCAAAAGATAATAATCCAGAAATGATATTCTTCTGTCCGATATGCTCAACCACACGACGTATTTCCGGCTGCAGAGCAACGATAACCGCAATCGCAACCAATGTAAGCAGTTTTTCCGCAATCCAAACAATGGTGGACATGTTTAACACAACCGCCATGGCAAGGAAAATCAGCACAACCGCCATACCCTTTAAAAAAGCCCATGCACGGGTATTCTTGATCATAATCATCGCCTGATAAATCAAAAAGGCAAGAATGATAATTTCGAGAATATCAAGAATTCCGATATGGGGAACGCGGAATGCCGACAAATATTCACTTGTAATCTCGGAAAAACGTTCCATCATAGTTACTGTTACCTATCGTTATCTTTCAAATTTTACTTGGAATGATTATCTACATATCTCTTTGCTCTTTCTTTGAGCATTTCATCCCTCATTGCTTCACCGGTTCCGGTCGTGCTTCTCACACCGTCTGCACGGCGTGCCTGCTGGGAAGAAGCGGTTTTTCGCTCTCTGCTTACGGCATTTTCAGACCTTTGCACCGTTGCCGAGCTTCTTCTAACAACTCTTTCTTCTGCCGTTTCTTTGGAAGCAGAAACTTTTTTTACCTTTTTATTCGGTGTTGCAATTGTAATCTTGGGAACAGCTTTTACGTAATAATAATACTCATCATCTTCAAACTGCACCCTTTCCGTTCTTGTATAATCCAGATTGAATACAAAGAACTGAAGCACTTTGACAAAAGCGAATGCAAAGATACTTCCTAAAATGGTTCCGATAATGGAAATATTGGTTACAAGAACCAGGTCTCCTACCAGAAGCATTAAAATATTGGCAAGACCGCCCACGATAATTGCTATGGTCCAGGAGTGGTCTATATTCATTCTACGTATAAAGTACACAATAATTATGGTTGCCGCAAAAGCAACAATCATAACAAACATTGCCTTGTTCCCGATGACACCGTCAATCACGGTTTTAAACTTGGAAGTCATACCCTCCGCATCAAGGGCTGTCAGTGCGGAAGCACAGTCTTTTACATAATCAAGAATGTAGTAAACAACCACACCGCATCCCACGGAAACCACGGAGCTCGGACTTCCGATCAATCCCATTGTCATGGGAATTGCATAAGGAACTCCCAACGCACCGCAAATAGGTGTAAGCAATACCACAAAGGTATCCTTGGGAGAAAACCGGAAATACAGTAAAAACATTAACAGGAACAGAATCCCCACCACTGCTGCACATTCCAAAGACAGAGCATACAAATGGGCCAGTGTCAGTCCTGCTGCCATGATAATAATAAAATTCAAAGGCAGGAAGGAACAAAGAAGTGCCATGATAATTACCAGGGGAAACTTGGCAAGTTTCTCCATATATCCGATATTTCCGTTTATAATTAAAAATGTGAACATGGCCGTAAGAAATTTCCCGATGGGTATCAGGTAAATTTCATACTTGCTGCAAAGCAATTTTAACTGTTCACGTAAAACCAGCAAACGTGTCATTATTGTGTTTTATCCTTTCTTTCTCTCTGATACAAAACCTGTAATCTTTTTAAATTGTTAAAATATACCTTCAGACGCTTTTTGGCTTTTCGGTAACGGAATGCATAAACCACATAAGAAATCACCGTGTAAACTGCCGTAAAGGCGATATAATAAAAGATTATATTTTTAGCATACTGTATCAGATCGATCTGATAAATTTCCTGTACAAAAAATTCCGAATCATACAGGACAAAAAGGCCCAGAATCAACCCAAAGGAAATGGTTGCATATATAATGGATTTCATTATCTGCAAACTCAAATAATCTCCTCTGAAGTAGGAACCGATTGCTTCATTGCGCTTCCCCTCTCCCTCTTCATAGGCAGCCAGCCGGGTCATTAATTTTACTCTTTCTTCGTTAATCATTTTATCTTCCTTAATCCAGATAACGCATTCTGGGATTTTCTTTGTCAAATTTACGCGCTCTCGGTTCCGGAGCCGCAGAAGCTGCAGGTTTAATGGAATTACTCAAGCCTCTTGCAAGCTCATTTTTACACTTTTCGCAGAATCGGCCGGTACGGATCATGGTTCCGCAACTCTCACAGTTAATACCCACCATGGAACTTTCGGAAAATACCAGTCTCTCCTGACGAATCCAGTTGGTAATCTGTTGTCTGGTCACACCACAGACTTCCACGACTTCTTCAATACCTGCCTGTTTGTTGTCCCACACATATTTCTTTACTTCCTGGAATTTTTCTTCTTCTGTCTCACGACATGACTGACAAATCGGAAGTCCTGTCACATAGTTAAATACCTTGCCACATTTTCTACAATTTCTAACATCCATGTCAAAAAACCTCCCACGTACCTTATTTGCCTTTTCCGATTGCAAGCGTCACAAAAAATACCCTATCGATTCCGCCTTCCCGCAATTCCTTTGCAGCGGCATCTATGGTATTCCCTGTAGTGTAGACATCGTCTACCAATATTATTGTCTTTAATTTTACATCATTTTGCACCATATGAAAAGCCTTTTTCATATTATTTTGGCGTCCAAAGTCACCCTGATGCTTTTGTGCATCCGTATTCTTTATACGAATCAGAATATCATTTCTTATGGGAATTCCCAAACGGACAGAGATTTCCTTAGCCAGAAGCTCCGCCTGATTATATCCTCTTTTACGGAATTTTTCCGGATGCAGAGGAATCGGCACCAGCGCATCCCCCTTCATGGCAAGAATTTTATCCCCAAGCTTTTCTGTTATTTTTTCCCCATAAAAGCGGGCGTATTCCCCACGGTTTCCGTTTTTAAAAGAATAAATGGAATCATGTACGGAAGCATATTCATACAGAGAAACACCGTATTCATAAAAATGCATTCCTCTGCTGCAGTCATAGCAAAACGCTTTGCCGGATGTTTTTATATGCTTCCCGCACTTTAAACAGCGGGGCTGTTTTACCTCATAAAAAATCCTCTCGCACTCCGGGCAGCAAAGTCTTTTTTTCTCCGGAACAATATCGTCGCAAACCGGGCATCTTTTCGGATATAGCAAATCCAATACCCCTTCTTTTATATTCTCAATCCCCACTCAATACTCCTGTTATTTTTCTCCAAGTCTCTCCTGCTGTTCTCTGAATCTGGAAAGAAGGTCCGTATAACGGCGGTTTTCGCCCTCATTGGCTATCATTTCCCTTATTTTCTCTCTGTTCCCCAGAATAATAACACTTTTTGATGCTCTGGTTACTGCGGTATATAAAAGATTCCTGTGCAACAACTGGCGCGGTCCTTCCAAAAGCGGCAAAATCACCACCGGATACTCGCTTCCCTGAGACTTGTGTATGGTCACCGCATAGGCCAGTTCCAGTTCTTCCAGATTCTGGAATGCGTATTCTACCATTTTATTATCTTCAAAGCGGACGGTAAGAATTTTCAAAGCCTGATTGATTTTGTGCACCGTACCTACGTCTCCGTTAAAAACACCGCTTCCTTCATCCACGCGTATATTATTATAACCTAACACATACCAGGTCGCATCATAGTTATTTTTCATCTGCATCACCTTATCCCCGACGCGAAAAGTGTGATCGCCTCTTACAACCTCTTCTTTTTCTTCAGCCGGAGGGTTTAAGTATTTCTGCATAATTTTATTCAGCTGTTCCACACCTAATGTGCCTTTCTTCATGGGCGTCAGAATCTGCACATCAAAGGGATGGATATTAAAATGCTTCGGCAGACGATCCCTCATCAAAAGCACACAGTCCCGATATATCTGCTCCGGATCCGTTCTGGGCACGGAACTGAATTCCTTGGAGGAAGCTTCCAGCGTAATCTGCTCCCCTTTTTTTATATGATGGGCATTGGTAATAATTTCACTTTCTCCCGCCTGACGGAATATCTTTTCCAGACATACGGTATGAAAGGCTCCGCAGGAAATCATATCTTTCAAAACATTTCCGGGTCCGACACTGGGAAGCTGGTCAATATCCCCTGCCATAATAAGACGCATGCCGGGAACAGTAGCCCGAAGAAGTGCATAAAGCAAATGGATATCCACCATAGACATTTCATCCACAATAATGACATCTGCTTCCAAAGGATTGTCCTCATTTCTTGCGAAACGGGGTGTATCTCCTTCTTCCATCATACTTCCGTTTACTTCCAGTAGACGGTGAAGGGTTTTTGCCTGATATCCGGTAGCTTCTTCCATTCGTTTAGCCGCTCTTCCCGTGGGAGCCGCCAATGCAACTTCCAGTCCCTTTTTCAGGAACATTCCTATCATGGTACGGATTGTGGTTGTTTTACCCGTACCCGGACCGCCGGTAAGCACAAAAACACCTTCGTTCAAAGCAGAAAGAACCGCTCTTTTTTGTAATTCATCCAGTTCCAGACCGCTTTCTTTTTCCAGTTCTGCAAGGTCGGATTTCTCATTTTCCCGTTGTGCAAAAGAAATATCGCCATCACGAAAAGCTTCATCCAGTTCAAACAGGCGCAAGGCAGTCTGCAGCTCCTCATAATAAACAAAAGAAAGGAAAACCTTATCCCCTTCCGGTGTTTTTTTGATTACAATCTTTCTCTCCATAAGAAGATTGGCCAACGGAATTTCAAAATTCTCCTGCCTGATATCCAATAATTTTTCCGTCTCTGTAAAAAGCACTTCTTTGGGAAGATATGTATGCCCCTCTCCCATCATGGCAGTTTCCAGACAGTAAAGCATACCACCCATCATACGCTGCTCGCTGCCGGCTTCAATTCCCATTTTTCTCGCAATTTCATCTGCGGTACGAAATCCCACACCCTTGATATCTTCTGCGAGCTTATACGGATTTTCTTTTAAAATGGAATACATTGCAATGCCGTATTTTTCGAATATTTTAATTGCAAGCGTATTGCTTACGCCATATCCCTGAAGAAAAATCAATGCGTCGCGGATATCTTTTTTTTCTGCCATGGAAGCTGCAATTTCTCTTGCCTTCCTCTCACTGATTCCCTTCACTTCAGCCAGACGCTCCGGTTCTTCCTCCATAATGCGGAAAGAATCATCTCCGAATCTTTTAATAATACGCATGGCAAGTGCCGGACCGATTCCTTTTACGGCTCCCGATGCCAGATATCGCTCCACGGAAATACTGTCGCTGGGGGGAATCACCTGAAACATGCGAAATTTAAACTGGGGACCATACACGGGATGTTCTCCCAACTCCCCGTCCAGTTCAACACAGTCTCCCACTTCCACACCACGGCAGACACCTGTACAATATATTTCGCCCTCTTCCAAATCCTGTGTTACAAGATTAAAAATAGCAAAATAATTCTCTGTATTCTGAAATCTAAAATGGTCTACATAGCCTTTAATTTTCATAAAATCTCCATGTCTTTCAAACAAAGATTCACCGGGAAACGAATCATCCTTCCCATAAAACAACGTATTTTATTATACTACTTTGTGAAAAAAAGAAGAAGCCCTTAAAGGGGAAGAATCAATATTTGCTTCACGGGGTATTTCCCCATGAAGCAAACAGAATTGTATAAAAGAACCTAAAAGAAATATTTTACACTTCGTAATTACGTTTCATCTGCTCATAAAGTGCCTGGGCAAGACCCATGTTACTCTGCTCCGATGTCTGTTCGGAAATGTTTTTTACAAGTTCATCCTTGTAATAATCCACCAGAGTTGAATTTGCACCGGATGAAAACTCTGATTTGGGAACGGTTTTCATCATTTCTTTGTACATCATTTCAATGAAATATGCTTCAAAGCTTTTACAGGCCTCCATCAGTTCTTCGTCTGTTGCATTGGAGAAGTCTGTATTTTCTATTTTATTTTTATAGGATTCCGCACTGCTTGTGCCGGATACCTGATCCGCATAACCGGCATATGCCGAAGCCAGATTACTAATATCCATAAAGACCGCTCCTTTCTTCCTGCTAAAAACCGCGATTTCATAAAAAGACTACGGTTTTGCCAGTCTCATCATTTGATAACATTATCTTCTTAACTGATTTGCCTGACTCATCATTTCATCAGAAGCCTGAATTGCCTTGGAATTCAATTCGTAAGCTCTCTGAGCCACAATCATGTTAACCATTTCATCTACAACCTGTACATTGGAACCTTCCAGATAGCCCTGACGCATACCACTTTTTACAAGACCATTGGTGGTCTCTTCATTCATGGGTGCGCCGCTGGCTGCGGATTCCGAATAGAGGCTGCTGTCCATTTTATTCAAACCGGAAGGATTGTTAAACTGCCATAACCCGATTCTGATGCCCAAAGACTTGGGATTATTGGACGCATCGGGATAACAGATTTCTCCGTCACCGGTAACCGTAATTTTACTTGCTACATATTCTGAGGAAAGTACAATGGGCTGCCCCTTGGAATCCAACACGCGAAGTCCGTCCGTGGTTGATAATGCAAGCCCGTCTCCGTAAGTTGCAAGTACGAAATTACCGTTTCTTGTATAATACTGGTTTCCGTCCTGTCCCATGACACTGAAAAATCCGTCGCCGTCAATGGCAAACGCCAGATCATTGGTTGAGTCATAAAAATTACCCTGACTGAAAATCGAAGTAATTGCCGAGTTTCTTACACCAAGACCAACCTGTGCCGGAATGGGTTTCTGCTCGGAATTCGCAGAGGTGGATTTGGACTTAATATCCTGATATAAAAGGGACTTAAACTCTGCCACTTCTGTTTTATATCCTGTTGTATTAACATTTGCAAGGTTATTGGAAATTGTATCCACGTTATTCTGCTGGGCAATCATACCTGATGCCGCAGTCCAAAGTGATCTTACCATACGCTTCTACCTCCCGTTAAATTAACTTACCAAGCTGATTCACTGAAATATCCAGTGACTCATCATATGCCTGAATGATTTTCTGGTTTGCTTCATACTGTCTGGTTACGCTGATTAATTCCACCATCTCACGTACAACCTGTACGTTGGATGCTTCCAGATAACCGGAGCGGACCGTACAATCAGGTTCAATGGTTTCTGCACCTTCTACCGGCTGATAATAACTCTCACCGAAATGTTCAAGGTATTCATAATCCGCAAAATCCGTTATTTTCAGTTGGGCTACTGCCTGTCCGTTCTGTACAATCAAACCGGAGGTATCGATGGATGCGGGATGATTGGGATCGAGCTTGATTTTTTCAAGCTGTCCGTTCGCCCCCTGACCCATAACAAAGTCTCCGTCTTTCGTTACCAGATATCCTTCCTTTGTCAATGTAAAACCACCGTCTCTGGTGTACATTGTGGAAGTCTCCCCGCTACGGCTGGTATATTCAATGGTAAAAAATCCGGTGCCGGAAATTGCAAGGTCGTAGGTATTTCCGGTTTCACGGAAAGAACCTTGTGAATAGTCCGTATAGGTTTCACCGATTTTTACACCGGGCATTGTACGACCGATATAAACATCGTTAATCAGACCATCTTCTTCATCTTTGATACGATAAGCCAGAACATTATCAAAAGTCTGGCTGGTGGCACCTTCGCTTTTATATCCTGTTGTTGCGGCATTTGCAAGATTATTGGTCAGGACATCCATTCTGTTTTGTTCATTAACCATACCGCTGTATGCGGTGTATAAACCTTTTAACATAGGTAATCTCCTTCTTTCGTGTCATCCTGCAATCTGCCTTGTTCCCTTTTTAGGGTTCTTCATAGCTTTCTGCAAGGAACTCTACATACTTACCTGTACCGATAGCAACGCAGGTCATAGGGTCCTCTGCAGTCATGGTGTTGATGCCTGTTCTGGATTCGATTAAGTCTTCCAATCCTCTTAAGCAGCTGCCGCCACCTGTTAAAACAATACCTCTGTCCGCAATATCTGCAGCCAGTTCGGGAGGGGTCTGCTCCAAAACCGTATGAATTGCTTCTACTATCTGGGAAGTGATTTCGCGAAGAGCTTCCTCTGTTTCTTCCGAAGAAACACGAACCACAACAGGAAGACCTGTTACAAGGTTACGTCCTCTTACATCAAGATAATCCACTTCCGTTCTTTTATATGCGCAGCCGATTTTAATTTTAATATCTTCAGCTGTTCTTTCACCAATTAAAAGATTGTGTTTCTTTCGCATGTAACGGATGATTGCATCATCAAAATCATCACCTGCCACTTTAATGGAAACACTCACTACGGTACCGCCAAGGGAAATAACCGCGATATCCGTTGTACCACCACCGATATCTACAATCATATTACCGCAGGGCTTACCGATATCGATACCGGCACCGATTGCTGCTGCAATGGGCTCCTCGATAATTTTTACTTCTCTTGCCCCTGCCTGATAGGTCGCATCTTCTACCGCTTTACGCTCTACTTCCGTTACACCACTGGGTACACATACCGCAATACGGGGCTTTTTAAAAAGCTTCTTACCCAGAGCTTTCTGGATGAAATACTTCATCATCTTCTCAGTTACGGTGTAATTGGAGATAACACCCTGACGAAGGGGTCTTACCGCTACAATGTTACCGGGGGTTCTACCAAGCATAAGTCGTGCATCCTCACCGATTGCTACGATTCTATTGGTGTCACGGTCAAAAGCTACTACTGAAGGCTCTTTTAAAACAACGCCTTTTTCTCTTATATAAACCAGAATACTGGCTGTTCCCAAGTCAATACCTATATCTGTATACTGCATTCTATTTCCACCTTTCTATGGTCTCGTCCAATTTTACCTAATCATTTCGATTATACTCCATAGACCGGGAAATTCAAAGACTTTTTTTGTCGATGGGCTAAAATTAAGATTTCCCTGCATAAAATTACGTTTTATGACAAAATGCCTTTTTATAAAATAAAAGGATGCAACACAAGTAAAACGGTTCCTTCCGTTTACGTGGTCACATCCTTGTTCCTGATAGTTTTATCGACCTGAAAAGATAAAAACTTAACCTTTTATTTATTTTTTTGGAGTTCTTTTGCACGTTCCAGCATCTTTTTGATGAAAACACCCGTATGAGATTCCTTGCAACCGGCCACTTTTTCCGGGGTTCCGCAAGTAATTACGGTACCGCCTTTGTCACCGCCTTCCGGTCCCATATCAATAATGTAATCTGCATTTTTTATCACATCCAGATTGTGCTCGATTACCACAACCGTATTACCGCCTTCCGTCAGTCGTTCCAAAATCTCCACCAGCTTATGAACATCCGCAAAATGAAGCCCCGTGGTGGGTTCATCCAGAATGTAAATAGTCTGTCCCGTGCTCTTTCGGCTTAATTCGGTAGCAAGTTTGATACGCTGCGCTTCACCGCCGGAAAGTGTAGTGGAAGGCTGCCCCAGCTTCACATAAGAAAGTCCCACATCATGAAGGGTCTTAATCTTACGCAGAATGGAAGGCACGTTCTCAAAAAACTTTACTGCTTCTTCCACAGTCATATCCAGCACATCATAAATGCTCTTACCTTTGTACAAAACCTCCAGTGTTTCTCTATTATATCTCTTACCGCCACACACTTCACAAGGTACATATACGTCAGGTAAAAAGTGCATTTCCACCTTTACAATTCCGTCACCGCAACAAGCTTCACAACGGCCGCCTTTCACGTTAAAACTGAAACGTCCCTTGGTATATCCCTTCGCTTTGGCGGTTACGGTACCCGCAAACAAATCACGTATCTGGTCAAATACTCCGGTATAGGTTGCCGGATTGGAGCGGGGTGTTCTTCCGATGGGAGCCTGGTCTATGGCAATTACCTTATCCAGCTGTTCTATGCCTTCAATCTTTCCGTGTTTACCGGGAATGGTTCTGGCGCGGTTTAATTTCCGGGCAAGCTTTTTATATAAAATCTCGTTAATCAGAGAACTTTTACCGGAACCTGATACACCGGTAACGCAGGTAAATACCCCGAGAGGCACATCAACATCCACATGTTTTAAATTATTTTCGTATGCATCTTTGATGTGAAGCCAACCGGAAGGTTCCCGGCGATAATCCGGAACAGGAATAAATTTCTTGCCGCTTAAATACTGTCCGGTCACAGACTCCTTTACCTTCATGATATCCTTGGCAGTACCGGTAGCTACCACCTCACCGCCGTGAGAACCGGCTCCCGGTCCGATATCCACGATATAGTCTGCCGCAAACATGGTATCCTCATCATGCTCAACCACAATCAGGGTATTTCCCAAATCCTTCAAATTGGTAAGGGCTTTCAGAAGCTTATCATTATCCCGCTGGTGAAGACCGATACTGGGCTCGTCCAGAATGTAGCACACGCCCACAAGTCCCGAACCAATCTGGGTAGCAAGACGGATTCGCTGTGCCTCGCCTCCCGAAAGAGAAGATGTGGCTCTGCCCAGAGAAAGGTACTCCAGTCCCACATATGCCAGAAAGCTTAATCTTTCAGAAATTTCCTTCAGCACCTGCTTGCCAATAAATGCCTGATGCTCTGTCAATTCCAGATGTTCAATAAAATCCTTCAAATCCCGAACGGACAATCCGGTTACTTCATGGATGTTTTTATCTCCTACGGTAACCGCAAGAGAAGAAGGTTTCAGACGCATTCCTTTACAACCTTCACAAGGAGTTATGGACATAAAGGATTCGTACTCCTGCTTCATCATGTCTGAAGCAGTTTCCCTGTATCTTCGCTGGCTGTTTTTGATAACACCTTCAAATACGATAGGATATACTCCTTTGCCCCGTTGACCTTCGTAATACACATCAACAGACACATTGGTTCCGTGAATAATAATGTTCTGTACTTCTTTGGAAAGTTTTTCGAAAGGTGTATCCAGGCTGAAACCAAAGCGTTCTGCCAAAGCCGTCAGAATGGAGTTGGAAAAGCTTCCCTTATCCTTACTGGACTGCCATCCCATGACAGCAATAGCACCCTCATTAATACTTAAACTTCTGTCCGGTATAATCAGTTCCTCTGCAAATTCCATGCGATACCCGATACCGAAACATTCCGGGCAGGCACCGAAAGGATTGTTAAAAGAAAAGCTTCTCGGTTCAATTTCTTCAATGCTGACACCACAGTCAGGACAGGAGAAGCTTTGACTGAAATGTAATTCTTCCCCATCTATGACATCCACGGTCAGAAGCCCTTCCGCCAAATCTACAACCGCTTCCACGGAATTGGTCAGACGGTCAAGAATGCCTTCTTTGATAATAAGACGGTCTACAATGATTTCGATGGTGTGCTTAATGTTTTTGTCCAGTTTAATTTCTTCGGTAAGCTCATAAACACTTCCGTCCACACGCACCCTGACAAAACCGCTTTTCTTGGCACGGTCAAGAATCTTTACATGTTCCCCTTTGCGACCTCTTACCATGGGAGCAAGCAATTGAATTCTGGTTCCTTCCGGCAATTCCATAATCCGGGCAGCCATTTCATCCACGGTCTGCTTCCGAATTTCACGACCGCACTCCGGACAGTGCGGGATACCGATTCTTGCATATAAAAGTCTGAAATAATCATATATTTCCGTAACGGTTCCCACAGTAGAACGGGGATTTCTGTTGGTTGACTTCTGGTCAATGCTGATAGCCGGCGAAAGACCTTCAATGCTCTCCACATTGGGTTTCTCCATCTGTCCCAAAAACTGTCTTGCATAAGAAGACAAAGACTCCATATATCTTCTCTGACCTTCTGCGTAAATGGTATCAAAGGCAAGCGAAGACTTACCGGAACCTGATAAACCCGTAAAAACCACGAATTGATTTCTGGGTATGGTAATATCTATATTTTTCAGATTATGCTCCGCTGCACCTCTGATGCGGATGCACTCTCCTTTGGGTAACATTTTCTGTGCCATTGTTTCTCCTCCGTACGCCTTCTATCTGTCGTGGCGCACCTTTTTAAGTTCTGTCATTTTATCTCTTAAAACAGCCGCAGTTTCGAAATCCAGCTCCATTGCCGCTTTCTTCATCTGCTTCTCCACCTTGGCAATCAAATCATCAAGTTCCTTATCACTCATGGATTCGGGATCCTTTTCAAGACGCTGTTCTTCTTTGGCAATTACCTTGCTGACACTAATCAAATCACGAACTGCCTTTTTAATAGTCTGGGGTGTAATACCATGCTCTTCGTTATATGCCTGCTGGATGGCTCTTCTTCTTGCGGTTTCATCAATTGCAACCTGCATGGAATCGGTTATTTTATCCGCATACATAATAACGTGACCACCCGCATTACGTGCCGCACGACCCACGGTCTGAATCAGAGATGTTGCGGAACGCAGGAATCCTTCCTTATCCGCATCTAAAATTGCCACAAGGGAAATTTCCGGAATATCAAGACCTTCTCTAAGCAGGTTAATACCCACCAGAACATCAAAAACATCCAGACGCATATCCCTGATAATCTCCGCTCTTTCCAAAGTATCAATGTCGGAATGCAGATATTTTACCCGGATTCCCACATCCTTCATGTACTCGGTTAAATCCTCCGCCATCCGCTTGGTAAGAGTTGTTACAAGTACCTTGTTTCCTGCTGCGGTTTCTTTTTTGATTTCAGCAATCAGGTCATCAATCTGCCCCTCCACGGGACGCACAATAATTTCAGGGTCTAACAATCCCGTAGGACGTATAATCTGTTCCGCACGTAAAAGTTCGTGCTCCGCCTCATAAGCGGAAGGCGTCGCCGAGACACATAAAACCCTGTCAATCCGCCCCTCAAATTCCGCAAAGGATAAAGGTCTGTTATCCAAAGCGGAAGGCAGGCGGAAACCGTACTCTACCAAGGTATTTTTACGGGAACGGTCACCGGCAAACATACCTCCGATCTGGGGTATGGTAATATGGGATTCGTCAATTATCATGAGAAATTCATCTTTAAAATAATCCAAAAGACAGTGAGGCGGCTCTCCCGGTGCGGCACCGCTTAAATGCCGGGTATAATTCTCAATGCCGGAGCAAAAACCTGTCTCCCTTATCATTTCCACATCAAACTTGGTACGCTCTGAAATACGCTGGGCCTCCACCAGCTTATCTTCACCCTTAAAATAACTTATCCGCTCTTTCAGTTCTTCTTCTATGCTTTCGCAGGCACGCTGAATCTTCTCCGGTGAAACAACATGATGGGATGCAGGGAAAATCGCCACATGATCAAGGGTTGCGTGGGGCACTCCCGTCAACGGATCCACCTGGGAAATTCTGTCAATTTCATCTCCGAAAAATTCCACGCGGATAATGTAATTACTTCCTTCAGCAGGAGATACTTCCAAAACGTCTCCCCTCACACGGAAACAACCGCGATTTAAGTCCATGTCGTTTCGGTCATACTGAATCTGCACCAGTTCCCGGATTACTTCATCCCTGTCCTTCTCCATACCGGGACGAAGGGATACTATCATCTGCTCATAATCATCAGGACTGCCCAAACCGTAAATACAGGACACGGAAGCAATTACAATAACGTCTTTTCTTTCTACCAGAGAGGTCGTTGCAGACAGGCGGAGTTTATCAATTTCATCATTTACGGAAGAGTCCTTCTCGATATAAGTATCACTGGAAGGAACATATGCCTCCGGCTGATAATAATCGTAGTAGGACACAAAATACTCCACTGCGTTCTCGGGGAAGAATTCCTTGAACTCGCCGTAAAGCTGGCCTGCAAGAGTTTTATTATGGGCAATAATCAGCGTAGGCTTATTTAACGCCGCAATCACATTCGCCATGGTAAAAGTTTTGCCGGAACCGGTTACCCCCAGTAACGTCTGAAATTGATTGCCCTTGCGGAATCCTTCCACCAGTTCTTTAATCGCCTGAGGCTGGTCACCGGTAGGGGCAAATTCACTGTGTAATTTAAAAATCTGACCGTCATCCTGCTTGTCTTTTTGCGCAGAATTTTTAACGGATTTGGAATATTCCTGCTCTTTCATTTCGCCGCTTCTTTCAAAAAAAAAACATTTTCAAACATAATTTTTCAAACTATACGAATTATAAAAAATAAGGATATGCCATTATCCTTCATTCTTCGTACGACGTTTTCATCATATCACAGAAAAAAGTTTTTGTCCACATATTTCAGAACATTTGTTCGCTTTTGTTTTATGCCGGTATTAAGGATTATTCTCCTTTTTTTATCTTGAAATACAACAAAAAAACTTCCGCACCTACGCGCGGAAGTTTTTCTTTTATTCCATTTTCTCTTTTAAAATCTTCAATGCTTCTTCATACTGGTTATCGTATGAATTTTCTTTATAAGCTTCACCATCGAATTCAACAACCACGTCAGGCTCAATTCCGATTCCGTGAATGTTGTTGCCGTTGGGAGTAAAATAGCGGCTTACGGTAAGCTTTCCGCCGGAACCGTCGGAGTAAGAGAACAGTCTCTGCACAATACCTTTACCAAAGGTTGTAGTACCTACGAGAGTTCCTTTTTCATAATCCTGAATAGCACCTGCCATAATTTCCGATGCACTGGCTGAGTTTCCGTCTACAAGCACTACCATGGGCAAATCGATTTCATTTTTACCATCACTTAAGTACTCTTCACGCTCGCCATACTTGTCTTCCGTATAAACAATAATTCCTTTCGGTAAAATGCTGTTACATACTTCCACAACCGCATCAAGGCTTCCTCCCGGATTACCGCGAAGGTCTATGAGAATTCCTTCCGCCTTGTCACTTTCCACCTTCAGAAGTGCTTCTTCAAAAAGGTCTCCCGTGTTATCTGCAAATTCCGTAATGGTAATATAAGCAATCTTTCCTTCCACCAGCTCGTATTTTACGGAAGGACTCTGGACATCTTTACGTACAACGGATACTACCACTTCTTCGCCGTTTCTGTTTAAAGTAAGTTCCACATAGGTATCCGGAAGACCGCGTACCTTGCTTACTACTGTGGTAAGCGTCTGGTTTCTTACGTCTTCCCCGTCAACCTTAATAATGTAATCTCCGGGTTGAATATCCACCTCACTTGCGGGAGCGCCTTCAATTACACCGGTGATTTTAGGATATCCTGCCGCAAAATCCATTTCCAGATAAGCGCCGATTCCCTGGAACACACCGCTCAAACTCTGGGTAGTTTCTTCCATTTCTTCCTTGGTGTAATAGCAGGTATAAGGATCCCCGGGAGCCTCCATGAGACCGTAAAGAATACCGTCTACAACAGCCCCTTCTTCTATATCTTCATAGTAATAAAGATCCAGCATTGTCATGTAGTGCTCAATCTTTTCCAGTTCTTCTTCCGTAAAAAGATCCTGGCTTCCCTTGTTTTTTCCTTCAATCAGAACCTTGACTCCCAAGGTTCCCATAAGAAGAATCATCGTCACTACAAACCAGATCACAAAGGATACCAACATTCCCAACAGGAAAGCGCCTCCCTGTTTTCCCTTATTATTGTTCATTTTATATTCCCTCTTTTATGGTTTATTTAAATAGTTCCAGGGACTTACGTAGGAACCATTTAATCTGACACCGAAGTGTAAATGGTTACCGGTACTTCTGCCGGTTGTACCAACCGTGGCAATCTGCTGTCCTCTTACAACTTCATCCCCTGCTTTCACCATAAGCTTCTGGGCATGCATGTAAATTGTATACAGATTATCACCGTGATCAATCATAACATAATTTCCCATGGATGCATTATAAGCAGCCTGTACTACGCGGCCGTCATAAGCAGCCAGGATAGGACTTCCGCCCGGTGCCGCCATATCAACACCGCTGTGGAACTGCCTAACTCCCAAAGTAGGATGGATACGATAGCCGTAATCATCGGAAATTCTTGTGTACTTAGGTGCCGGCCAGCAAAATGCGCCGCCGTCATATACACGACTCTCCCAAAGTTCTTTCCGGGCTTCTTCCACAGCTTTTTCCAGTTCTTCAATAATGGAATTCTGCTCTGCAATTTCCGCTTCGTACTCGGCAATCAGCTTTGATTTCTGATTGATATCGTTTTCATAAGCTGTAATTTCTTTTTTCTTTTCTTCAATAAGTTCTTCTAATGCAGCCTGTTCTTCATCTGCAGCTTTTTTTGTTGCACTGAGCACTTCCTCTTCCGCTTCCAGTTTTTCCTTGCAAACGGTTACATATGCAACAATACTCTGATACTCGGTCATTTTACGGTTATCATACTCAGAAAGCTGACTGATGTAATCCAGCTTATTGATGAAATCCGCAAAGCTTCCCGAAGTGGCAAGCATTTCAAGATAGTAGGTATCCCCCTGCTCATAGAGGCACTGTACACGGTCCTTCATTGCCTGATAGTGGGTATCTGCCGTATCCTCCGCATCGGCAAGATCCTGACGTGCCACGTCAATTTCCGCTTCTTTCTCTGTAATCTGCAGATTCAGCGAATCGATTTTTTCTTCAATGGCAAGCACTTCCGCATCCAGCTCTTTTACGTAGGTAGCTAAATTGTTTTTACTTTCAACCAGCTTCTTCTTCAGCTTCTCCACATCTGTTTTGCCGTTTTCCAGTTTTTTCTTTTCTTTTTCAGCGTCCTTGATTTCTTCCTGCTTCTGCTGGATTTCTTCTTCCAGTTCGCTTTCCTTATCCGCATATACGGAACCGGAAAAACTCATGGTCACAAACAAAGCCACCAGCAAAACCGGTATAAAACGGAAGACTGCTCCAAAGATATTCCTCTTCATCCCCTGTTCAAGTCCTTTCCAATCATAACACTATGCATTTCCTTTTAGGAAAATACACACATATTTTTCACATTCCTTGTACTTTTACACATGCAGGTGCTTCCGGACAGTAAAGAAACTGCCAAAAAAGCCGATTCCCACGCCAATCAACAGTGAAATGGGTACCAGTCCCATAAAAATCTGTGCAGGAGGCAGGGTTACCACAATGCCTGAAAGGAAGCCGAATACGCCTCCGATAAAATCCAACGCCGCCACATAAATGTAAAAGAGTGCAGCCAAAGGAATCGCCGAACCGATAAACCCGATAATCATACCTTCAAAAACGAAGGGAGCACGAACAAAAAAGTCCGTCGCACCAATGTATTTCATGATATTAATTTCTTCTTTACGTACAGAAATACCGATGGTAACCGTATTACTGATTAAGAAAATACTTACCGCAAAGAGAATCACAATCATACTTACGGAAATAAAAGTAACGATGGTACTCAGACCGCTTAACGCATCTACCGTAAGGTCGGACTTATTGATTTTACGGATTCCTTCCACACTTTCCAGATAGGAGACAACTTCATCCTGTCTGGAAATATCATTTAAATAAATCTGATAGTTCGCAGAATCCGCCAAAGGGTTTTCCGTAAAACCCTGGGCATTTTCACCCAGCTCTTTGGAGAAGGACTCCCATGCCTGCTCTGCCGAAACAAATTCATAACGTGCCACAATGCCTCTGGATTTCATATCCTCAATCAGGAATCCGATGTCCTGAATACGCTTCTCTTCAATCCCTTCATCAAAGAAAACGGTAATGGAAACCCGCTCCTCCGCATTGTGAAGAATGTTTGCGGCATTCAGTGTAAGAATGTATGCAATACCAAACACAAACAGACATGCCGCTATGGTTGCTACAGATGCAAGGGTAAACCATTTGTTACGGAAAATACTGGCGATACCCTGCTTCAATGTATAAAAAAATGTACTAATCTTCATCGATATATCCGCCCTTTTTCTCATCGCTTACAATTACACCTTTTTTCAGGGTAATTACACGCTTTTTCATGTCGTTTACAATTTCTCTGTTGTGGGTAACAATCACAACAGTGGTACCGTCCTCATTAATCTTTTCCAAAAGCTTCATGATTTCAAGGGTACTTTTAGGGTCCAAATTACCGGTAGGCTCGTCAGCCAGCAAAAGATTGGGCTTATTTACCAGTGCTCTGGCAAGTGCCACTCTCTGCTGCTCACCGCCGGAAAGTTCCACGATGGGAGACTTGTACTTGTTCGCAAGTCCTACCTGGGATAAAATTCCCGGAACATTTTTACGGATATCCATGGAAGGCACCTGCACAATACGCTGGGCAAATGCCACATTTTCATACACGTTTCTGTCTTTTAAAAGACGGAAATCCTGGAAAACAACACCCAGTTTCCGGCGAAACATGGGAATTTTATTTCGTTTAATGTTCATCAGGTCATAGCCGCTTACTTCCACCTTACCGGAAGTTGCAACCAGTTCGCGAAGTAACAGCTTAATCAGAGTGGATTTACCGGAACCGCTGTCGCCCACGATAAAAACAAACTCACCCTTCTCTATCTTTAAATTAATGTCCATCAGTGCGGGAATCCCGTTCTCATAGGACTTGTTCACGTTTTCCAGACGAATGACGCAATTATCCTGTGTTTTTTTCCCTCCGGACGTTCTTCTCTTTTTCGTTTCCATCCGTTCCTCCTGTTTTATCGAGAAGCCGAATCGTTTTTAGTATTCAAAGCTCTCCATGTATTTCATGTATTTTACGACCATAAGGGCAATGCGGAAGGTAATTGCATCCTCAAATACCCGCAGATCCAGTCCGGTACTCTTCTGGAGCTTATCCAGACGATATACCAGTGTATTTCTATGTATAAAAAGTTGTCTTGATGTTTCGGAAGCATTCAGGCTGTTTTCAAAGAATTTATTGATGGTTGACAGGGTTTCTTCGTCGAAGTCATCCGGACTCTTTCCGTCAAAAATTTCTTTAATAAACATTTTACACAAAGGAATGGGAAGCTGATAAATCAAACGTCCGATTCCAAGCTCGCTGTATGCGATTACATTTCTTTCACTGAAGAAAATTCTTCCTACGTCCAGAGCCATTTTTGCTTCCTTATAGGAACGGCTCACATCCTTGATTTCATTGACGCAGGTACCGTAGGAAATATGAATATCCTTAATGCCTTCTTTCTGAAGATGAGCAATGATGCTCCGGGCTGTATTTTCAATATCCTTGCCCCCCTGCTCTTCAGTTAAATCCTTTACCACAACCACATTGTTTTCATCTACTGCAGTAACGAATTCTCTCTTGTCATTTCCAAGAACCGCTTTTACAAGTTCCTGGGCATTGTTATCCCTTCCGTTGTCGGATTCCACAATCATAACCACACGTCTGGCATCAGTGCGGATATGAAGCTTTTTCGCTCTTCCGTAAATATCTACCAGCAACAGGTTATCCAAAAGCAGGTTTTTAATGAAGTTATCCTTGTCAAAACGCTCTTTGTATGCCACCAGCAGGGTCTGAATCTGGAATGCGGCCATTTTACCTGCAATATAGGCATTTTCTCCTGCACCTGCAGAAATCAGCACATACTCCGTCTGCTGCTCATCATATATTTTAAAAAACTGACTGTTCTGAATCTCCTGGCTATCTGCCGGAGATTTTACGAACTCTAAAATAGCAGTGGCAAAGTTCTGCTGTCCGATCATGGTAGTAACCACCACCTTGCCGTCAACATCCGCTACGGTTAAATCCACACGGGTAATTGCCTTCATTCCGTCAATTGCATTTTGTAAAATCTGATTCGAAATCATCCTTCGTAACCTCCCTGTCACTTTTGTAAACATGTTACAATAACCTACCAAGAAGAATTTTAATACATTTTCACAAAAAAATCCATATAAAAAAATGATTTTTTTGTGTATTTCTATTATATTCTTCTAATTATTTTGTTCATAGATTTCCAAATTTTGCCTTTTAAACATAAAAAAAGCAGTGCAAAAGCCTTGCACTGCCTTGATTTCAGCCATTTATATAATTTTACCTATCCCTTTTTTGCCTTATTGGCAGATTCGCCCCCGTCGCTTTGGTACTTTTTTACCTTTCTGACGAAAAGCTGTTTGCAAAGAATGGCATCCAGAAAATGAACCGGCGTCTTTTTAATTTCATTCCCCAGCTTTGCATCTTCAAGAAGTCCAATCCAGACATCCGCATTTACCAAATGTCCTTTTTCACCCATAAGATGCAGCTGCTTCTCGAAGGGAAGGGCGGATATAATAGTACGGGGAGACACGTCATTAATCTCGTTAATCAATGCTTCCTCCGTGGTATCTTCCGTCACAACAAAACTGCCTGCCACAATAATGTTTTCATGGACTTGCGTAGCATAGTTTACCAGACTTTCTGCCTTTTCCTCGGAGTCTGCCACAAAAAACACTTTCTGCTTCGCCCTGCCCAGTCTTTTTATAAAATCCCGAAGGAATACTTCGTCCTCGATTTCTTCCCGACGTTTGGGAGCATTCACCCCCAGAACTTCCAGGACCGCAGGTTCCCCGCAAAGTAACATATCCATTTTATCCAAAAGAGCCTTCAGTTCTTCCCGTTCTCCCGCTTCCATCAAAATGTGGGAGGATACAAAAAAGATGCTGTTCATGGCTCCGTTCCCCAGATAACGCAGGGATTCCTTCACTGCATCCACCGCAGAATAATCAGTGATATGCATGCCCAATACATCGATTTCCTTCATCAAACCACCCCATTTACCTGACGTACACACAAAACACTATCCGAAATTATCTGCTTATATTATAACATAGCCGATTGGCACTTGCCACTCTATTTTATCTTACGGATAGAGGTCTCCGTAATTTCAATGCGGCCTGCTTTTAACAGATTCCCTACACCGCGTTTAAATTCATTCTTGCTCATTCCCATCTCGCGACGAATGGTTTCCGGTGAAGCTTTATCATTAAAAGGAAGTACACCGTCATAGCTTTCGATGGCTTTCATAATTTCTGCAGCATCGGTCGCAATCTGGATGTAAGCCTTTTCTTTTATGCTTAAATCAATCTTTCCGTCAGCATGGACACCGGTAATTCTTGCGCTTACCTTACTTCCCACGGGAACATTTTTGGTAAATTCCCTTGCAGGAATCAGTGCGGAATACTTATCTTCAACCGCCACGAAGGCACCGAAATTTTCACTGATTTCATAGATGGTTCCTTCTACCTGGTCATCCTTTTTAAAATTGCCCCCTTTTTCAAGATAGGGATATAATTTCATGGTTGCACAGAGACGCCCTGTTTTATCCACATAAAGAGCCACAAGTACTTTGTCATTTTCCCGTACTTTACCGGTCTGTTCCCTGAAAGGAAGAAGGAGTTCCTTCTCCAGTCCCCAATCTAAAAAGGCACCGATTTTAGTAATGCCGGCCACACGAAGACGCGCAACCTTACCAAGGGTAATGCCGGGCTGACGCACGGTTGCAATCAGACGATCGGAAGAATCCTTGTATAAAAACAAATCAAGTTCATCCCCCAATGCGGTATTTTCAGGCACCTGCTTTGCGGGTAAAAGCACGCGCTCTTCCCCTTTTGCATCATCCAAACCTGCAAAATACAAGCCGAAATCCACTCTTTTTACTGCCCGTAATCTCTGTACTTCTCCCAATTTTAACATTTTACTTTCCTCCCGGTTTATCCGTACTGATTTTAGATGCTGTTCCTATTCTCTGTCTTCCGGCAGAAAATACATAGCTGTATATACCTCTTCATCTGCTCCGCAGAGCGCAATTGTTAATCCGTTTTCATCCTCTGATACGTAAGGAATCAGTTCATCCCCCAGGAAAGCCTGTTTTCTGTACTGAATACGCATTTTGGAAATTTTTCTGCCTTCCGGAATATAAGAAAGACAGAATGCGATATACTGGGCATTGTTTACGTGATTATTGGTATCTAAGTGTTCACGTCCGATTACAAAGCCCTTTTCTTTCTTTTTATTCTCTCCTAAAAGAATTTTGCCCCGCAAATTACTGTCCATGGGAACCCATTCTTCACTGACATAATACTTCTCCATTTCGGGAGTAATCTTCTTGGGTTTCTTGGTTTCCCAGTCAATCAGCATCCACATGCTGTCTGCTCTGGCAAGAAGTTCACCTTCCGGGGTACTGATCTGGAATCCTCGATAGCCGAAAGTGCTTTTTACATAATAAGGACAGGTGGCAACCACAATGCGTTCCCCCATCCCCGGCATTCTTTCAACTTCTATCTGCCAGTTTAAAATAATCCAGGACATTCCGTTTTCATTCAGCCAAAGCATTCCCATTCCGATTTCTTCCGACTCAAAGTTTACGCAGTCCTGAAAAAGATTTACCATGGCAGGAATCGTAAGTTTTCCCGTGGAATCAATTTCACTGTATCTTATTCTGGTAGTCCATTCGTACATTCTGTCCTCTTTCCAATTTTAATTGCAAAGAAATACTTTCCCGTGATAAGACAAATAATACACATAAAATAAAAATCCGGCAGATATTATCCACCGGATTCGTAATAGCAGGGCTACAAGGATTCGAACCTTGAGATGACGGAGTCAGAGTCCGTTGCCTTACCGTTTGGCGATAGCCCTATATTTGTGCATGCGCACATCACACTTGAATAATATACACGATTTCTTTTTACTTTGCAAGTAAAATTTTCATTTTTTTATGATTTTTTTCAAAAAATATTTTTTCCCGATTTTAAAACCGGAATTTCAGACTTAAATAACGCTAAAAATATGGGTTTAGCAAAATTTTAGAAATAGTTTAGAATTAAACAATTGACAATGGTAACAATGTAATATATATTGATGTAGTATTGATTACTACATTGGAAAGTTTTTCCATCAAGATTGGAGGCAATTTATGAATTCTTTCGTATTAACATGTTGTTCTACAGTGGATCTTCCCGCAGAGTATTTTGAAGAGCACAATCTTCCCTTTGCACGTTACCATTTTATTTTAGATGGTACCGAATATGAAGATGACTGCGGTAAAACCGTTCCCTATGATGAGTTTTATGATAAAATCAGAAACGGTTCCATGCCCACTACTTCACAGATTAATATCAGCGAATTCATTGCCTTCTTTGAACCTTTTTTGATGGAAGGTAAAGATGTCCTTCATGTTTCCATGTCTTCCGGTATTTCCGGCACATATAACTCTGCACGGAATGCAATGGAGGAGCTTGCCGAGAAATATCCCGAACGCACCATCCGCGTTGTGGACAGCCTTGCTGCTTCCAGCGGTTACGGACTTCTTGTGGATGCCATGGTGAAAATGCGGGATGCCGGTGCTTCCTTAGAAGAAATTTACACCTTTGCGGAAGAAAATAAAACCCGGGTAAATCACTGGTTCTATTCCACTGACTTAACACATTTTAAAAGAGGCGGCCGAATCTCCGCAACTGCTGCCACAATTGGCAATATTTTAAATCTCTGTCCTTTTATGAATGTAAATTACAACGGAGAACTGATTGTCCGTGAAAAAATCCGCGGCAAAAAGAAAGTACTTCTTCATTCCTACAAAACCATGGAAAAGCTTGCAGATCTGGGCAAGGATTATAACGGCAAATGCTTCATTTCCTGCTCTGACGCTTTCGACGAAGCAAGACAGCTTGCTGATTTAATCGAAGAAAACATGCCCAACTTAGACGGCAAAGTAGAGATTTACTCCATCGGTACCGTAATCGGTTCACATACCGGTCCCGGAACCGTTGCCCTGTTCTTCTGGGGAGAAAAACGTATCGACTAAATCATCACTCCATATATAAAAGAGCCCGCAATGAAGCGGACTCTTTTTTGTTTCTTACCGCTTTGTAAAACGACTGTCTACCTCCGGCATAAGCTCATCATGAATCACAAGCAGCATTCTTTCCAGAAGTTCTACCTCTTCGGCTGTGAAACGATCTTTCATTCGTTCTGTTACCTTATCAACATAGGCAGTGGTAATGTGATGATAATTTAAATACCGATCCGTTACCTCAAGATAAAATTCTCTTTTATCATCCTCAGACTGCAGCTTACGAAGATATCCCTTTTTAATCAGAGAGTTTACCTTGTATGCCGCATTGGGAGAAGAAATCTGAATAAAAGACGCAAACTCGCTTACCGTAGGATGTCCCATCGCATGAATAATTTCTATGCAATAGGTTTCCACCGTTGTCAGACTGGTTTCCCGGTTTTTAATTTTTTCAAACAATGATTGATAGAAGTGAAGTTTAAATTTGGTATAAACATCAAAAAACGCTTTGTTCAGCATAGAATCAACCTCTTTCTTTATCCTTATGTAAGTATTCCCCATAGGTCATAGCTCTATTGTAATACATTTTTACTGAACTGCAAAGGTCAATTCTGCAGAAACTGCAACTTCTCCGTTTACGGTAATGGTTCCTTCACCGATTCCCAAAGGTCCCTTCTGCTTGATAATATTTACGGACATCTCCAAAACGTCTCCGGGAATTACCTGACGACGGAATCTGGCATTCTTAATGCCTCCGAAAAATGCAATTTTACCCTTGTTTTCCTCTTTGGACAAAATTGCCACCGCACCGGTCTGGGCAAGTGCCTCAATCATCAATACTCCAGGCATTACCGGGTAGTCAGGGAAATGTCCCATAAACTGCATTTCATTTGCGGATACACATTTAATTCCTTTTGCCCAGACACCGGGCTCAAAATCCGTAATACGGTCTACCAGTAAAAACGGATATCTGTGAGGAATGATTTTCTGAATTTCCTGGATATTTAATTCCATTCTGTCTCCTTCCTGTAAAATGCCACCGGGACATTTTTACATAAAACTATTCACTGTATTTCTTAAATAAAAGGCTGGCATTGTGTCCGCCAAAACCTAAGGAATTGGACATTGCATATTCAATATCCTTCTCGATACCCTTGTTGGGAACCACGTTCAAATCACAGTTTTCATCAGGCACCTGATAGTTAATGGTTGCAGGGATGAAACCGTCCTGAAGCGCTTTTACCGCAATAATACTTTCTACTGCACCTGCAGCACCAAGCAAATGACCGGTATTACCCTTGGTAGAAGAAACATAAAGTTCCTTTGCATACTCACCGAACGCAGCCTTAATGGCAAGGGTTTCACACTTATCATTCATAGGTGTGGATGTACCGTGAGCATTGATGTAATCAACCTGATTTGCCTCAACACCTGCATCCTTTAATGCAATCTGCATACACTTTGCAGCACCGCTTCCGTCAGCAGAAGGAGCTGTGATGTGATATGCATCACAATTTGCGCCGTAGCCTACGATTTCACCGTAAATCTTAGCACCACGTTTCTTGGCATGTTCCAGTTCTTCAAGAAGCAGGATACCTGCACCTTCACCCATAACGAAACCGTTTCTTTCCTTATCGAAAGGAATGGACGCACGATTGGGGTCTGCAGACTGTGAAAGAGCCTGTAAAGAAGTAAAACCACCGATTGCAAAAGGTGTAATACTGCTTTCGGTACCACCGCAGATCATACCGGTTGCATAACCGTCACGAATGTGGCGGAACGCATCACCTACAGCATTGCTGCCGCCTGCACAGGCTGTAACCACACAATTACACATACCCTTTAAGCCGTAACGGATTGCAATACGGCCGGGTGCCATATTGGAAATAATTGAAGGAATGAAGTAAGGAGATACTCTGTCAAATCCCTTCTCCATACCTTTTACATGTTCTGATTCAATAGTGGGAAGTCCGCCGATACCGGAGGAAACGATGACACCGAATTCGTCTTCTTCCCCTTCGAAAGAAATGCCCGCATCCTTAACAGCTTCTTCAGCTGCAATTTCAGCCAACGCCACGAAGCGGTCCATTTTACGAAGTTCTCTTTTATCAATATGGTCTTCCAGCACAAGATTCTTTACTTCGCCGGCAACCTTTACCTTACGGTCGGATGTATCATAACCGGTAATAAAATCAATACCGCACACACCTTCCCGGATACCCTTCCATGTTTCTTCTACGGTATTACCTACAGGGTTTACAGTACCCATACCGGTAATAACAACTCGTCTTTTTCCTTCCATTTTATGTTCCTTCCTTTCCCCTGTTATCCCTGTAAACCACCGTCAATGGTAATTACCTGACCGGTGATATAAGATGCATCATCAGAAGCTAAAAACAATACGCCGTTTGCAATATCTTCCGGCTTACCGATTCTCTTTAAAGGAATCTGGTTTAACATTGCTTCATACATATTCTCGGGAATTGCATCCGTCATATCGGTTTCAATCATTCCCGGTGCAATGGCATTTACGGTAATGTTTCTGGAAGCAAATTCCTTTGCAACAGACTTGGTAAATCCGATTACACCTGCTTTACTTGCAGAATAGTTGGACTGACCTGCATTTCCGTGAACACCGACAATACTGCTTAAGTTAATGATTCTGCCGTAACGCTTCTTCATCATATCTTTTACGGCAAGACGGGTACATAAGAAAGTACCTTTTAAATTGACTTCCATAACAGACATAAAATCTGCCTCGGTCATACCGATTAAAAGCTTATCTCTTGTAATACCTGCATTGTTTACCAGTACGGAAATATCTCCGAAAGCTTCTTTTGCCTTGTCAAAAAGCATTTTGCACTCTTCTTCGTTAGATACGTCTGCTTTCACGCAGATACCGTCTCCGCCGGCTTCCCTGCAAAGAGCAAGTGTTTCAAGTGCGCTTTCTTCTCTGCCTGCATAGTTAATGACTACATTGGCACCTTCTTTTGCAAAAGCGACTGCTACTGCACGGCCGATTCCGCGTCCTGCACCGGTAACCAGTACATTTTTTCCTTCAAATCTTTTCATTTCTGCCTCCTAAAATAAGCATGCTGTGACTGTTTCCATTATTTACGAAGCTCTTCCAAAACCGCTTCCAGACTTTCAACATCCGTAATCGCATAGCCTGTCATGGAAGGAGCTGTTCTTTTTACAAATCCGCAAAGCGTTTTACCCGGTCCGATTTCAATGATACGTTCCACACCCTGCGCTTCCAGATACTTAATGGTATCTTCCATGTAAATGCTGCTCTGAACCTGTTCAATCAACTGTCCCGCAATGGTTTCGCCTTCACCCAGAGGCTTTGCCGTTCTGTTAAAAATAACGGGGCACTTCATCTCACCAAAGGTAACATTTTCAAAATATCCTGCCAGTTCATCTGCTGCAGGCTTCATATATCTGGTGTGGAAGGGTCCGCTTACCTTCAAGGGAACGATTCTTTTCACACCCTGTTCCTTACAAAGCGCTTCCACTGCTTCCACTCCTTCTCTTTCACCGCAGATAACATACTGACCGGTGCAATTGAAGTTAGATACGGTAACATAGCTGTCTTTTACACTGTCGCAAAGTGCTTTCAGGGCATCTGCTTCCATTCCCATTACCGCACTCATTTTACAGTCAATTCCCTGTGCTGCCGCATCCATTACCTTACCGCGAAATGCAACCAGCGGAAGGAAGGTATCAAGGTCAAATACGCCCGATGCATAAAGCGCCGTATATTCTCCAAGACTTAAACCTGCCACATAATCAGGTGCAAAACCTTCTTCCTTGAGAATTTCCAACACACCCGCGCCGAAGGCTGCCATACAGGGCTGTGTATTTCTGGTTACGGAAAGTTCTTCGATAGGTGTCTCAAACATCATCTTCTTTAAATCAAATTCTAAATTTGCTCCGTCAATTATCCGGCGAAATGCAGGGTACTTCTCATAAAGATCCTTTCCCATTCCTTCGCACTGGCTTCCCTGACCTGCAAATAAAAACGCTGTCTTCATTGTCTCCTCCTCATTCTCCTAAAAGAGAATCGTAGCCATTCCGGAATTATTCCATGAACTCGTTCATGTTCTTAAGGGTTTCAAACATACCTGCATACATTTTAGATAAAATCTCTTCAATGGTTGCAATTTCATTTACCTGTCCGGAAACCTGACCTGCCATAAGAGAACCGTTCTCGGTATCACCGTCAAATACTGCTCTTCTTAAAGAACCGAGTGTAAAGTTTTCAAGTTCCATCTTATCTGCACCTGCTTTTTCTTTCTTTACGTACTCTCTTGCCATGGTATTTTTTAAGATACGCACGGGAGTACCTGCAATACGTCCGGTTACGATGGTATCATTATCCTTGGATGCGATAACCGCATTTTTATAGTTTTCATGAATGGGACATTCCTTACTTGCAAGGAGACAGGTACCAACCTGAACACCTGCTGCACCAAGACAGAATGCTGCCATCATCTGTCTTCCGTCTGCGATACCGCCTGCAGCGATAACGGGTACATCCACACCGTCAACAACCTGAGGAACAAGTGCCATGGTAGTCATTTCACCTACATGACCGCCGCTTTCCGTACCTTCGGCGATGATGTAGTCAGCACCTTTTTCAGCAAGACGCTTCGCAATGGAAACGCTGGGAACTACAGGCATTACAAGACTGCCTGCCGCCTTCCACATATCCATAAAACGGGAAGGATTTCCTGCACCTGTGGTAATAACCGCAATCTTCTTCTCTGCAAGCATCTCTGCAATTTCAGCAGCCTGGGGATGCATAAGCATAAGGTTTACACCGAAAGGATTCTTGGTTAACTTTCTGCAGATTTCGATTTCCTCTTCCAGTCTTTCCAGAGAAAGTCCGCCGGTTGCAATCAGACCAAGTCCGCCTGCATTGGATACTGCTGCCGCAAAAGCGCCGGTAGCAATATTTGCCATACCACCCTGAATGATGGGGTATTTGATTCCAAGTCTTTTATCAAGTCTCATATTTTTATCCATGTTATCCTCCTATGGGCCAAGCCCTTTTCATTTAAAAAGTAATCAGCATTGCGCTGAATGTGAATCCTGCTCCGAAGCTGACACAAAGAATCTTTTCTCCGTGTGCAACTTTCTTTTCTTCCCAAAGCTCATTTAATGCGATAGGAATGCTTGCGGCTGAGGTATTGCCGTACTTCTGAATATTCATGTAAAACTGTTCCTCTTTGCCGTCCAGATGACGCATAACGCTCTGGATAATTCTTTTATTTGCCTGATGACATACCACATAGCGGAGATCTTCCAGCTTCAAATCTGCTGCCGCAAGGGTCTCTGTTGCGTATTCCGTCATCATACGAACAGCCTGTTTAAATATCAGCTGTCCATCCATATGTAAATAGGCTTCCTCACCTTCGTAGGGACAGTAAAGTGCTTCTTTGTTTCCCACACTTCCCCATTTTCCTACAAACTGTTCTTCCAGATTCAGACGGATTACCGCTGCACCAGCACCGTCTCCGAACAGAATACAGCTGCTTCTGTCCTGCCAGTTGATTTTGCCGGAAATTTTTTCACTGCCTACAACAAGTGCATAAGGCTTGCCGCCCTGGGCAAGAATCGCACCTGCCGTATTCATGGCATATAAAAATCCGGAGCAGGCTGCATTCAAGTCAAATGCCACTGCATGCTGGGGCAACCCCAAAGCTTCATGCACCAGACATGCCATGGAAGGCGTTGCACAATCCGGTGTAAAAGTAGCTACAATTACCAGACCGATGTCTTCCTTGTCCACCTCAGAACGTTCCAGCGCCTGCTTTGCCGCCTGAATGGCAAGGTCTGTGTTGCTTTCATTTTCACAAAAATATCGCTGGGCAATACCGGATCTGGACTGAATCCATTCATCATTTGTATCTACAATTTTTGCCCAATCAAAATTGGTCATTATCCTGGAAGGAACTGCCGCTCCCGTTCCCATTATCTGAATTCCGTTCATTATCTATCTCCCATCTTTCTTTCATCCAATAAATAGTTTTCATCAATCCTGCGGAATTTCTGATAGCGATGTTCCGCCAGGGCAATGTCGGAAAGGGAGTCATACTTTCTTAACTCTTTCGTCAACACCTTATCCAAATCTTTAAAAGCGCCGGCCCAGTCTTCCTGCATGCCGCCTGCAGGCTCCTTGATTATTTTATCAATGATGCCGAAATCATATAAATCTTTTGCAGTCATTTTCATGGCCTCGCAGGCATTTGCGCTTTGTGATGCATCCTTGTATAAAATGGATGCAAATCCTTCCGGGGAAAGAATGGAGTACACTGCATTTTCATACATAATGACGCTGTTTGCCACCGCTATGGCAAGCGCACCTCCACTGTTTCCCTCACCGGTAATAATGGCAATCACCGGCACACGAAGAGAACTCATACGGGCAATGGATGTTGCAATGGCAATACTCTGTCCGTGTTCCTCTGCTTCCAGTCCGGGGTAAGCGCCCGGAGTATCAATAAAAGTAATCACCGGTCTGCCGAACTTCTCTGCCTGTTCCATAAGACGAAGTGCCTTACGGTAGCCCTCCGGCTCCGGCATACCAAAATTATATTTTACATTTTCTTCCATGGTTCTGCCCTTACGGTGTCCGATTACGGTTACCGCACGGCCATGGAACCAACCAATACCGCCTAAAATACCACTGTCTTCCTTGCCGAGGCGATCCCCTTTTAATTCAATAAAATCATCAAAGAGTGCCTGTATAAAATCCTCTGTTTTCGGACGTTTGGTATCTCTTGCCAGCATTACCTTCTGATAGGCTGTTAATTTTTTACTCATCATCCTACCCCTTTGTATTCGTGTGCATCAGAAGTAACATTCCGATGGTTTTTTTCAAGCTTTTTCTGGTTACTACACTATCCACGAAACCGTGTTCTTCCTGAAACTCGGCACGCTGGAACCCTTTGGGAAGCTTCTGGTGAATGGTCTGCTCAATGACTCTGGGTCCCGCAAATCCGATTAACGCTCCGGGCTCTGCCAGAATAATGTCTCCCAGCATGGCAAAACTTGCGCTGACACCACCCATGGTCGGATGGGTTAAAAGAGACAGATAAAAACCGCCCATCTGGGAAAACTTCTCCACTGCCGCAGAGGTTTTGGCCATCTGCATCAGGGAAAACATGCCTTCCTGCATTCTTGCGCCGCCGCTGGCTGAAATACAAAGAACGGGAAGCTTATGTTTCATCGCATGCTCAACCGCTCTGGTAAATTCTTCTCCCACAACGCTGCCCATGCTGCCCATCATAAAAGTAGGATCTAACACAATAATCTCTACTTTGTTTCCTTCAATATTTCCCACACCGGTTACAATCGCATCCGTATTACCGGTTTTACCCTGATTTTCACCCAGTTTATTCAAATACCCGGGAAATGAAATCGGGTCACTGCTGTTTAATTTTCCTGTATGTTCACGAAAAGTTTTACGATCTACCAGCTGATTGATTCTGGTGCGTGCCGAAATAGGGAAGTGATGTCCGCAGGCTTCACACACATACAGATTCAGGGAAAGCTTTGACTTTTCGTGTTCCTTATTACATATGGGACATGTATATGTGGTTTCAGGCACATCGCCCTTACCGTTTAAGTTTTCACGCATTTTTTTAAGCGTGAATAACTGTTTTCTTCTATCATCAAAAAGCTTACTCATCTTGTCCGCTCCACTCTAATAAATCCTTTAAATGCTGCTCTATGAAACCGGTATCATATTTTCCTTTTATGAATTCGGGATGGAATAAAATAATGTACTGGAAGTTTCTGTTGGTACTGATACCTCCCACAATCATTTCCTCCAACGCACAACGCATTTTACGAATTGCTTCCAGACGATTCTCACCATGGACAATTACCTTGGCAATCATGGAATCATAAAAAGGACTCACCTCATAACCGTCATAAATTGCACTTTCCACTCTTACACCATTTCCGCCGGGGAAATGAAGAAAATCAATTTTTCCGGGAGAAGGCATAAAATTGTTCTGGGGATTTTCCGCATTGATACGACATTCAATGGCATGACCTTTTAACTGAACATCATCCTGAGTCAGGGACAGCTTCATGCCTGCCGCAATCTTAATCTGTTCTCTTACCAGATCCACGCCGGTTACCATTTCCGTTACGGGATGTTCCACCTGGATTCTGGTATTCATTTCAATAAAATAATAGTTACCTTCCTGGTCTACCACAAATTCAATGGTACCTGCGCTAAAGTAACCCGCTGCTTTTGCTGCTGCCACAGCGGTTTCTCCCATTTCTTTACGAAGCTCTTTGCTTAAAAGCTTAGAGGGAGATTCTTCAATCATCTTCTGATTTCTTCTCTGGATGGAGCAGTCACGTTCCCCCAGATAAATGGTATTGCCTTCTTTGTCGGCAAGAATCTGGAACTCAATATGATGAGGATTTAAAATCAACTTCTCCAGATACATATCCCCGTTTCCGAAGGCTGTTTTTGCTTCAAGGGATGCCTCCTTAAAAGCATCTTCGATATCTTCCGGTTTGTACACACGACGCATACCGCGGCCACCGCCGCCGGCTACTG
The DNA here is from genome assembly GCA_017473905.1 of Lachnospiraceae bacterium. GTDB lineage: Bacteria > Bacillota > Clostridia > Lachnospirales > Lachnospiraceae > UBA3766. The sequence goes on from JAFUJA010000029.1 coordinate 53,848, forward strand.
CTTTTAAAAGTACGGGATAACCGATTTTATCTGCCAGTTCTTTGGCAACCTGTGCAGACTCGCATACTTCCCTGGAACCGGGTACAACGGGAACATTGTTAGCAATCATTAATTTTCTTGCCTCCATCTTATCTCCCATCTTCCGGATAATCTCGGAAGAGGGACCGATAAAATGAATTCCTTTTTCTTCGCATTTTGCTGCAAATTCACTGTTTTCAGAAAGGAAGCCGTATCCGGGATGAATCGCTTCGCACCCTGTTTTTATTGCAATATCTAAAATCAAATCCTGATTCAGATAACTTTCTTTTGCACTTGCAGGACCGATACAAATCGGAATTGTGGCGAATTTAACGGGAAGGGATTCCTTATCTGCTTCCGAATAAATCAGAACGCTCTCTATTTCCATTTCGCGAAGGCAACGGATAATACGAAGTGCAATCTCTCCTCTGTTTGCCACTAAAACTCTTTGAAACATCTTTGTCTTCCTTTCAGGTTCATTTCTTTTATCCGATATAGAACAGTGCCTCTCCGAAGGATACCAGTGTACCGTTCTCTACAGGGATATCTTTTATTTCACCGTCTACGGGTGAAATCACGTTACTCATCATTTTCATTGCTTCCAAAAGTCCAAGGGTATCGCCATTTTTTACCTTCTGGCCAACCTTTACAAAAGGCTCTGCATCCGGTGCGGAAGCACGATAAAAGGTGCCGGCAATCTGTGCTGTAACCGGTGTTCCGGCTACTACTTCCTTGCTTACCGCAGGTGTAGCGGGTGCTACGTTTGTTACAACGGGACTTTCCACTGCTTCCTGAACAACGGGAGTGGTACAAACAGTTGCATTTCCTCCCTTTTTACCATGAAAGCTTACTCCCTCCATTTCGAGAGTAAGCTCTGTTAATGTACTCTGTTCAAAACGGGCAAGCATGTCATATACATCTTTCATCTGCATGTCTTTATCCGAACCTTTCTTATTTGTTAGCGTCGATGTAATCAACAACATCCTTTACAGTCTTGAAGTTAACAAGTGCTTCTTCGTCGATGGTGATTTCGAAAGCTTCTTCAAGAGCCATGTTTAATTCCATAGCGTCAAGGGAATCTGCACCAAGGTCATCCATAATCTTTGCATCAAGAGTAATCTTCTCCTGGCTGGTGTGAAGTGTTTCCATAATAATTTCTTTTACCTTATCAAATGTCATTTTTTTGTTCCTCCTAAAATCTTTGAATATTTTTACTTAAATATTTTTACTTAAATATTTCGAAACTCATTCTAACCAAAGATTCCCATCATGTCAACAGAATTTTAAAAGTTTATGAGAAGTTAACAAAAAAAGCCATCCATTCAATTTTACTTGAATGGACAGCTTCCTATGTATTATTACCGTATCATTACTGCAATTCGAATTTATCAATCATTTCACTTAAGGTAACTGCCTGTGCGGTCAATTCTTCGCTGGTAGCCGAAAGTTCTTCTGCCGTAGCTGAGTTGGACTGTACAACTTCTGCAATACGATTGATACCCATATCAGCCTGATCCATGGCATTTGCCTGGTCATTAGAAATTTCACTGATTTTCTTGGCACTGTCTGCGATGGAATGTACACCGGATACCACATCACGCAGGGAATCAGCGGACTTCATGGCAACTCTGTTTCCTTCTTCCACTTCTCGGATGGAGGCCTCAATTAAGTTTCTGGAATCAACTGCAGACTGGGCACTCTGTTCTGCCAGATTACGAATCTGGTCAGCAACTACCGCAAAACCTCTTCCTGCTTCTCCCGCTCTTGCAGCCTCAATGGATGCATTCAGAGAAAGAAGATTGGTCTGACTTGCAATGTCTTCAATTTCGGAAATAATGGCACCGATTTTTTCTGAAGAATCACTGATACGTCGCATCGCTCCCATGAGTTCTTCCATATCACTGCGGCTTTCTTCTGCTGACTGGGCATACTTTCTTGCTTCCTGATATGCTTTGCCAAGCTGCTCTGCTGTTGTCTGGATACCATTATTTAAGTCGTTGATGGTCGCCTGCATTTCCTGTACGGTTGCTGCCTGTTCCGTAGCACCTTCCGCAAGATTCTGTGCGGCTTCTGCCATGTTGGAAGAACCTTCTGCAACCTGTTTTGCTGCCTCATCAACGTTTTTAAGGGTTTCATTCATCTGCCGGTTCATGTTTTTAATTTCCACAATCAGATTATGGAATTCACCCTGATAATACTCTTCATTTGTGATACGGATGTTATAATTTCCGCCTGCCATCTGTGTAAGAAGACTTCCCGCATCGTTAATTACCAGAGTAAGGCGTTCCGCCATATCGGACGCGGTTTTTACCATATCCGCCAACTCATCCTTACTGCGTACCGTAGGGAAGGGAGAACTCAAATCACCGCCTGCAAACTCTGTAAGACGCTTCTCCAAAGCCTTCAAAGGAGTTTCAATACTCTTGGCAATAATAGCTGTGATATTGGTTGCAAAACCAAGTACAAGCACAACGGTAATCACCATACCTACAATCAGAACAATTTCTAAAATCTGTAATCTGGTCTGCTCTTTATGACCTTTTTCCACGTTATAATCCATAAGAGCAAGAAGGGCAACATCCAGTTCATGATAAACCGGCTCCAGCTTCTCGGACATCATGTGCTGCGCCTTGTCCGAAGCCTCTTTGTCTGTAGTAGCTCCAAGCGCGATAATTTCAGTTTCCGCTTCACAATAATTTTTCCATGCTGTATCTATCGCCGCAAGCATTTCTTTCTCTTCCTTAGACTCACAGCTGGCACGGAGTTCCTCCAGATAATGCTCAAATTCATCCACTGCCGTAGCATGCTGGCTCGTCATCTGGGCTATCATTTCTTCCGTATCATACCCCACCATACCACGGGTTGCACTTCTCACTTCCGCAGAAGCATTCATGGCACGTCCGATATCCCCCTGAGGGAATGCATAATGATCAATTACATGATTATAGTCAGCTACCATAAAAATTAGGGCTCCCATAATAAAAACTGACACAATCCCAAATACACCGATAATCATCACATAGGATGTAATCAAACGTTTTTTGATTTTCATTTTCTCAAAGAAATTTTTCATATCATCCACCGTCCTTCTCATATGTTTGTTATCGTTTCTCCGGTTTACATCCCTTCAAAACCTTATTTTATTATATACATTTTGACAAATTCTTTCAATCATTTTTGTCCTTTTTTTATTCAAAATTTTCCTTTCCGTTTAGAACTATCTCTACAAGTCGCTCTCCTTCATAACGAAGCTTCAAAGAGAAAAATTCCCTGTCCTCTTCCAAGAGTTTAAAAAACACCTTGTCCCCTTCCCAAATCGGCAAATCGTACACCTTATCCTTATCTACCCATTCCAGATTCCCTTCATTACAGGGACCAATCTCCCCTTCATAACCGTCTGCGGTATATAGGCACATATACTCTGCCTCAGGCCATTCATTGGATAAAAAGGTTACAATTCCCTTGAATTTCCAGGAAGTCAACGTTAATCCGGTTTCCTCTTTTACTTCCCGTAAAAGACACTCTTCCGGACTTTCACCCTCTTCGAAATGTCCGCCGATACCAACCCATTTATCCTTATTTAAGTCTTTCTCTTTTTTTACACGGTGCATCATCAGATACCGATTGCCTTTTTCTATGTAACAAAGTGTAGTTAAAGATATGCCTTTCATATGTCCCTCCTTCAATGTAAAAGAAACATCCCGGGTTCACTATGTTACAAACCCGGGAATTCTGTTTCATTGTATTTTTCTTCCAATCATCTAATTTTTATTATTAAAATATCGATATTCTTCTAAATACTATTTAAGTCCACATAGGTGCCGCCCTTAACCTCTACAAAGGTATTGTCATTTACGGCAAGCCATACGCTCTGGGCGTTAGGATTGTAAACACCTTCATTATTTGCAGTAAACTGCAGTCTTCTTGCAGCATCCATATAATCAATGATTTCGATATTAGTAGCGTACCAGATATCATCTCTGCCACCCATGTATTCACAGAATTTCTCAATAACTTCCCAGTTATCCTTGTCTGCAAACTCGTAACTGTGCCCCCAGACCATCATGAGTTTTAAGTACTGTTTTTTATTTAAGTTGGCAAACAGCTCTGCTTTCTGCATCAAATCGTTGTCATTGTGATGACAGGTAGCTCTCCACTCCAAAGGATCTTCCGGAAGCGGAAAACTTACGATGGATGCAAGGAGCGCATTTTCCTTTGTAGAAGGGTCCGGCTCAAGCTCCACAACTCTGGCATACGCAATTCCCAGCTGACGGAACAGAGCTTTAATTTCTTCGTTATAGGAACCGTTGGGATATGCATGTCCTCTTACAGGCTTTCCCACGAGACTTTCCAACCCTATACGGTCTTCCAGAATTTCCCTCGCAACCTCTACCATGGGACATCTGGAAATGGTGGGATGGGTCATTGTATGGGTGGCAACTTCATGCCCCGCATACACTTCTTTGATTTTTTCTTTGGGAAGACGGGGATGCTTCAGACCGGTCTGGTCGTCACACATATTTCCGTAATTTAAGTTAAAAGTTCCTTTAATTCCGTATTTGTTAAAAATCTCAATCAGGCGGACATCCTCAACCTTACCATCATCGTAGCTCATGGTCAGAACCTTGGATTTCCCTCCGGGAAAACAAACATATACCTTCATAAAAATACCTCCCCGCATATTCATTATTTTATCTTTATCGTAATTATCTTATCTATTACCTTTAAACCGGTAATTGTCTTTAAAATATTCGTTTTAAACCAGCAATCCGCCGCAATATCTGCAATATCTGGTGCCGTCCGGCACTCCTAAACAATGAGGACATTCAAGAGGATAATTAGCTCTTTCTTCCTCAGTCAGACCGTCATCTGGAATCGGTGCAGATGCTACGTTGGGATTATAGTTTGTCATATTTTTATTGGCTTCATAATAACGGCGACGTTCTTCCATCTCCTGCTCATAAGCCCGCTGTCTCTCTTCTTCTTCCCGTTTCTCCTCAATCCGGTTACTTACCGCCATCATCAAAGCAGAACCTACCGCAGAACCAATGGCACTGCCCATTGCATTTCCCATGGAAGCTCCGAATCCGCCTCTTCCGGTCCGGGTTACCCTGTCAAATACATTGGCTGTATGATTTAATGCGGTAGTATGTTTCGTTGTGGAATTGGCAGCGCTTCTGATACCGCTTGAAATAGCTCCCTTCGCCACGGAACCGAGAAACGAACTTCCCATAGAGCTTCCGCCAAAACCTCCTCCGAAGCCTCCATGACTGCTTCCGTGACCGCCTCTGTGACCGCCAAATCCTCCTCTGTGGGCACCGTGAGCACCTCTGGCTCCCCTAAATCCTTTCGGTGGCATATCCGCTACCTCCTTTTATCCTTAAAAATCACTTTTTTCGCATAAAAAATTCTATTTATAGGATACTATTTTCCGCGCTTTCTGTCAATTTGACAAAAAAATAACCCCTTTTGTCAGGCATTTATTGTCCGACAAAAAGGGGGATACTTTTTTAATAAGGATACTATTTTAAGCAATAATGAATTCGCTTAATATTTTACCCATAAGTCTGTAGTAATGCAGGTGGTCACTGTTCCAGACAATTCTTCTGGTAACTGCCTCCAGGGATAAAATACACAGGTTGCCCTGTCTGTCATGGAATTTTACGTGGATACAGGATATAATTCCCTGCTTATGCATCTTTTCGTATACATCGGGGTCGCTTCCTTCGATGATGGAAATATCATTTACGACAACATCATCATAAACATACTTCTTCTGCCAGAAGCTTCCCAAAATATATTCCTGGGTCTCTTTGATAATCTTGTTAGAAGGAACCTTCGCTCCCACCATATGAAGAACCTTTCCGGTTCCCGCATTGTAAATTGCAATTCGTTCCGGTTCAAAATTCTCGATAAAATCATCCAGAAGTCTTTCCAGGGGATACAAATCATCTCCCAGAACACGGTCCATAATCACACAAAGGATATCTCCGCAGGTCAAATTACCTCTGCTGTTAATACGAGTGGAGAGATTGGAAACCTTCTGAATCTCATTGAGGCTTCCGTGTTTCTCCTTATCATATATGATATATCTGTTTCTTCCCTTTGCCTTTGCACGATACAGCGCAAAATCCGCCAGTGAAAAAATATCTTCGTAATTATCTCCGTCCTTGGGATATCCCGCACAACCGATTGAAACCGTAATTGCAGGCTTGTTCTCATTATTTACGGGGAAGTGGGCGCTAATCATATTTTTAATACTTCTTAAATGCTCTCTTGCCTCTTCCATATCATCGGTATCATAAAAGAGAATAAAGAACTCATCTCCGCCGATTCGTCCTACAACACCGGAATCTCCTACCTGGGTTGCAATAATGCCGGCAACAGCTTTTAAGGTTTCATCTCCGGCCATATGACCGTAGGTATCATTTATTTTTTTGAAATAGTCCACGTCAAGAATTGCAACACTTGCATTACGTTTCTCAACATCAATGGCACGGATTGCAAGGTTGGTAATTTCACCCTTACTTAAAAGTCCTGTAAGGGAATCTATTTCTGTCTTTTTATTATTACTAAGAGAAACCTCCACACCTCTGTGAATATATCCCACGGATGCAAGCCAGTCCCCTTCATCATAAACGGCACCGCCTTTTACAATAGACTTCTTAACATCCTCTTTGCCGTCCAGAATGTCTCCGTCAACACAGCCCTCAAAATATCTGCGTCCCTGACGGACTGCATGAATTAAGTCCTCAACATCTGCTTCCTTCTCCGGCACAATCATGGCCTTCATGTGCTTCTCTGCTTCGTCCAGAGTCATACAGATATCTTTCTTTTTCAGAATACCGGTAGACTTAATTACAACGCTTTCTGTTTTAGGATTATATATAAAAACATCATCGCCGTACAATTCAAGCAGTTTTTCGTTAAAACGGCATTCCCCTGCCAATGCCTCTTCGGATAAAACAAGGGAATCAATATCTGTCATTTTTAAACAAACCTGACCTGCCGCATTTGCTTTCTCCAAACAAACAAGGCATTTAATCACACCGCCGCCTTTACGTAAAAGACGTATCATAAAGCTTTCTTCCCGCATATTGGACACATAATCACGCAAAACATCCCTGTCTTCTTCCATTACGAGACGATCCAGAGTGTAATACAAACGGCTGTCATCCTGAAACTCATAAAAGTTTCTGCAAGCGCTTTTGATATCATATGAACTTTTATCGATGATTGCTTCATATACCTTCGCACGCGTCATTACGTTTCCCTCTCATTTGTAAAATTGGGTATAACTAAGTATAGTATAACTCATTTTGCAGATTTAGGAAAGGGATTTTTCAGAAGTTGCATATTTTTTTATTGCTCAAGAGAGTATTTAAAATTCACTTTTCCAAAAGGGTTAATTCCACAATATCTTCCATGGGAATTTCCATCATTTCGTTCTCTTCAATCTCATGAAAAATCAGCCTGTGGTTATGTTTATCCAGCTTTTTCACGCTTCCCTCCAGCGTCAGATAAGCGCCGCCTTCTTTTTTCTCATCCGGCTTAAAATATGTTACGCAAATGTTTACCGGCTCAGCATTTTCTCTTTCAAGTTTCTCTTCTATTCTGCTTAAAACAAGAAAAATACCTTCTCTTTCGCACTCGTCAAGTTCAATTCTGCTTTCCGTCAGACGGGCAGTCTCTTTCACTACTGCATCGTATCCCGTCAGTGCTGCAAAAGGCGAAAACTGGGCTGCTCTGTCCTCAATTTTCATTCCCGGCCGCTTCGCCGAACGATGATGAGGCAGATTTATAATATCCTTATACCGTTCCGAAATGGTTTCCTGTTCTTTTTTATAACCTGTTTTCTGTTCCATTTTGATTCCTTTATGCCTTATGACCGCCAATCTTTCCGTTTCTGGCTATGGTCTGTGCACCTTCCTCAAGGTTCATTCCTCTTAAAACCGCATTTTTTCCGTACTTTTTCTTGATGGATAAAACCGCCTGCTGGATTTTACGTTCCTTTTCCAGCTCCTCTTCTTCCGTTTTACGCTTCTTCTCTTCCGCTTCGTAATCCGTAAAAAGATTTAACTGCTCCGGCTCACTTTTATAAGAAACCGTATCTTCCCCCACCACATGATTTGCTGCCAGGGTAAGCCTTCGCATAAGAAGGTCCGGATTCATGATTCTGTCATACAATTCCATAACCGTCTCCATAATCAGACGATGGGAGGAAGTCTGCCTGTCCAGATTTCCCGTACCGTGGGCATGCTTAGGCACCTTCCGCCCGTAAGCATCCGTTGTAACGGGTCCCTTATATTTTTTTCTGCGTTCCGGGTCGGTAAGATTCTCAATGTCATACCCCACGGTAAGCACAATCTGGTCGGTAACCAGCCCTTTTTCAAGCAAATCAAACACAAGTAAATCCGTCATTTCTTTTACGATCAGACGTCCTTTTTCGAAATCATAAGGACAGCTTAAAACCTGACCCGTGCTGATGCTGTTTGTGGAAGGCTTGTATTCTTTTATCTGCTTCATGGTACAGGGCTCCCACCCCCACGCATGATCGATTAAAAGCTCTGCATTTACCCCAAACAGACGATACAATAAATCTTCCCCGTATTCGGACAGTGACAGCTCCGCCACATCGCCCATGGTATAAACGCCGTACCCTGCAAGTTTGTTGGCATATCCTTTTCCCACACGCCAGAAATCCGTCAGGGGTTTGTGTCCCCATAAAAGCTTTCTATATGACATCTCATCCAGCATGGCAATACGAACTCCTTTTTCATCCGCCTCCACATGTTTGGCAACAATGTCCAGAGCCACTTTCGCCAGATACATATTGGTACCGATACCCGCCGTTGCTGTAATTCCCGTACTTTCCACAATATCAAGAATGATTTTCTGCACCAGTTCTTTTACGGGCATACGATAAGTTTCCATATAACTGGCCGCATCTATGAATACCTCATCCACGGAATAAACATGAATATCTTCCGGGGCGAAATATTTCAGATAAATTCTGTAAATATCCGTGCTGTATTTCATGTACAGCGCCATGCGGGGCGGTGCCACAATATAAGACACCTCCAGACCGGGATATTTTTTTAATTCCTCTGCATCGGAAGAACTGCCGTAAAAACGCTTCTCCGGGGCAAAATGTCTTCGTTCCCCGTTTACATTCCGAACCCTCTGTACCACCTCAAACAAACGGGCTCTTCCGGGAATCCCGTATTCCTTCAGGCTGGGAGTCACCGCAAGACAAATGGTTTTTTCCGTACGGGATGCATCTGCCACAACAAGGTTGGTGCGCAAAGGATCCAGCCCCCGTTCCCGGCATTCCACGGAAGCATAAAAGGATTTTAAATCGATACATATATAACAGGGTTCCATTTCCTTTTTGCCTCCTTTCTTCTTCGCGCCCGAGCGGTATTGCGAAGCTATTCACTTCCGGCCCGCGAGGTGCGCATAAAATGTTTCTATGCATAGGATTTTCCTATGCATAGAAAAAACGCAAAACCACAGGTCACCCTGCAGTTTTGCATTTTACTTTAGTCATCTTCTCTCATGTCTTCGCCTTTGTAATATCCGTAACCATTTTTACCGCTTTTCTTGATATTATACATGGCTGCATCCGCACAGGAAATCAGGTTTTCCACATCCATTGCATCCTTCGGATAAGAAGCCACACCGATACTGCCGCCCACCTTATACTTCTGTCCGTGTAAAAGAAACGGCTTGTCAAAAAGCTGGTGACACTGCATTACGGAGCGCTCCACAATACGTTCCTGTGTACTTCTGATTAAAACGATAAATTCATCCCCCGCATAACGGTAAGGTGTAAGAATTTCCGTCTGCATTCCTTTCAGTCTATCTCCCAGCTGGCGCAAGGCTTCATCCCCTGCGGAATGCCCGTAATTATCGTTAATATGTTTAAAATTATCAATATCCAGAAGCATCAGCGTACAGGGTTTTTGCATCGCGATACATTCCCTGATATCCAGAATACACTTTGTACGGTTGGGAATACCCGTAAGGAAATCATGAAGTGAAGCAGTCTCCACAATTTTATGTGCCTCACTTAATTCACCAACAAGTTTGCGACGTTTGAAGTTATCAAAAACAATCCATACACCTACCGCAAGCAAAATAACCAGAATAACAATTCCCGGAATCAATACTTCTTCGTTTCTTTCCCAGAAACCGGGTTCGTGATTGACAATAACGGCATCTTCCGGAACGCATCCCATATCCAGACCAAACTTCTTCATAACCTGTTCGTCTACACAGTATACATTAGGACTTTCCGTGATAACATCTATCTCGCTGCAGTCTTTTCCACCAATAATATCCATGGCAATCTGTGCCGCAATCTCTCCGGATTTGGTCATGGAAACCATATTACCGCCCAGCAATCCTGCACCAACACCTCCGTCAACCATTCGCATCGCCGGTACACTGGAATTGTTTACAATCAATTCAATGGATTCCTGATTGGTATACTGCTTACCACTGGCATCTTCGGTCATCACAACATAAATAAGAATTGTATTCTTGTCAATATGCTTCAATGCACTTCTTAATTCTACGGTAGAAAGCTGTGAAGTATTAATTTCATCAAAAATAAGCTCGGGGAATTTCTCCTGATAACTGTAAAAAGATTCTCTCTCCGCCTGACCTGTAATACTGTCATCCAGAATGGCAACAACCTTGGTTGCATCAGGATTGAGCATTTTACCGAATTCAATATTCTTTTCTACGGACAGTTTCTCTACCACACCGGTTATCATGGGATCTTCCGACAGTTCAACTGCCAGCTCGATATTATTCACACCTTCAAAAACAATCGGGGTATCCGCAAACAAATCATTCTGATGCTCTACCGCAAAAAGCAGGGCCGCATCATCGCCTACAATAACCACATCATAAGGTTCTACCTTGGACATACGGTATGCCAGTCCCTCATAAAACAGCTTCGCCGATTCCTCATCATTGACACGCTTTGTGTCCATAAATTCGTAATCCACCACTGCCTTCCCATCCACGCCTGACTTAATTCCTTCAATCTGAATCTGCACCGTATCCCAGCCGTAGGAATAGGAACTGATAAAAAGAATTCTTCCCGGTTCCGAATTTTGGGCATAAACATGGGACGTACCCGCAAAAAGGAACAGGAACATCATAAAAGCCACCCAAATCCAATTTTTAAGAAAGATTTTCTTCATTATGTTTCTCCTGAATGTTAAAAGGACTTATAACCTGACAGAGATATTTTACCACATCTTGTGCATAAAACAAATAAAATTTTATAATATTTCTGACAATTTCATGCATATTTCCGCTCCGCTTCAAATAAAAATACTATTGACATATTACAAAAGCGGGCATAAAATAAAACACATCAATAAACCGTTGAGGCGGAAGTAACGGCAATGATGCCTGTCCAGAGAGTCCGGGAAGCTGAGAACCGGATCAGAAACAAGTTGTCAAATGGGCCGCTGAGGGTGCAGTCAAATGTGTATCACAGAGTATTCTGCAACGTGAGGGCATACGTCAGTTGCCGGGGGTATGATGGTATCCCGTAAGTGCGCGTATTTCGCGAATTCAAGGTGGCACCGCGGATAAGTAATTTTGTTCGTCCTTGGCAATGTTTATTTGTCGGGGATTTTTTTATTTCCGACTCAGGTTTGGAGGTATGTATATGATATTGCTTACGAAACGATGGCGTTGCCCTTATTAACCCGAAAAGACACATTTTTTTATAGATTATGGAGGAAATAAAAATGAATTTTAACAATATTGATTTTGATACCTATTTTAAAAATTATCCCGACGCAAACGGCTACTACGGAAAGTACGGCGGTGCTTACGTATCTCCCGAATTAAAGAAAGCCATGGAAGATATTAACGAAGCATACTTTACCATTTGCAAATCAAGCAAATTCATCAGCGAGCTTCGTCGTATCCGTAAAGAATTCCAGGGTCGCCCCACCCCCGTATCTTATCTGGAGAGACTTTCCGGTTCCCTGGGAAATGTACAGCTTTATGTAAAACGAGAAGACTTAAATCATACCGGTGCCCACAAATTAAATCACTGTATGGGCGAAGCTTTACTTGCCAAATTCATGGGTAAGAAAAAGGTAATTGCCGAAACCGGTGCCGGCCAGCACGGCGTTGCTCTTGCAACCGCAGCGGCTTATTTCGGACTTGAATGTGACATTTACATGGGTTCCGTAGATATCAAAAAGCAGGCTCCCAATGTGGCAAGAATGAAAATCCTTGGTGCCAACGTTGTAGAAGTAAAACACGGCCTGGCAACCTTGAAAGAAGCTGTAGACGCAGCATTCGAAGCATACATCAATGAATATGAAGATTGTATTTACTGCATTGGTTCCGTTTTGGGACCTCATCCTTTCCCTATGATGGTACGTGATTTCCAGAGTGTCATCGGTATTGAAGCAAGAGAACAGTTCCTGCAGATGACCGGTGAGCTTCCTGACGCAGTTGTTGCCTGTGTAGGCGGCGGTTCCAACGCAATGGGAATCTTCTCCGGCTTCTTAAATGACCCTGTTGATATTTATGGTGTAGAACCCCTCGGCAGAGGAGAAAAATTAGGAGACCACGCAGCAAGCTTAAAATACGGTACCGAAGGAATCATGCACGGTTTTAACAGTATCATGTTAAAAGACGAAAACGGCGAGCCCGCTCCCGTTTATTCCGTAGCAAGCGGTCTTGACTACCCTTCTTCCGGTCCCGAGCATGCATTTTTACATGACTTAGGAAGAGTAAAATACGATGTAGTAAACGACGAAGAAACCATTGATGCATTCTTCAAGTTGTCCAGAATGGAAGGTATCATTCCCGCAATCGAAAGTTCCCATGCCGTTGCATACGCCATGAAGCTTGCTAAGCAGATGGGCAAAGGTTCCATCTTAATCAACCTTTCCGGCCGCGGTGACAAGGATATGGACTACATCATCGAAAACTACGGCATCAGATAAAAAGAAACAACTCCTTATTGCATTTTTATGCAAATAGGTATACAATAACCCCAACAATTTAATCAACGGGAGCTTGTATGACAGGCTGAGAGGAAGGTGTGACCTTCGACCGAGAACCTGATTTGGATAATGCCAACGTAGGGATGCCTGATACACAAATATTAGGAAGAACAAAGCATATTAAGGAAGTTACCAAATCGGTAACTTCCTTTTTTGTTGTTTTCGGAGGTATTTTTTATGGTAAAAATCAATGGCGAAGAACTGAATATTGCGGGTAAAACGGTAGCGGAATACCTTGCAACCACAAGCTATGATTCCAAGCGAATTGCAGTAGAACGCAACGGTGAAATTGTCCCGAAAGCGCAATACGGCGAAACGGTTTTAAAAGACGGCGACAGCTTAGAGGTTGTCAGTTTTGTGGGAGGTGGTTGATTTGATTCCGACAGAAAATGAATGGAACAAGGCCCTATGTCAGCGACACGGTGAAGAACTGCAAAAGAGATTTTCATCCGCAACAGTTGCCGTTTGCGGGCTTGGTGGTCTTGGTTCAAATATTGCCGTTTCCCTTGCCCGTGCCGGTATCGGCAGACTGCTTCTCATAGACTTCGACCGTGTAGATATTACAAATCTGCATCGGCAACAGTATAAAGTAAATCAGATAGGCAAATACAAAACGGAAGCGCTCTTTGAAAACCTGAAAGAAATTGCTCCCTATATTGAGATTGAAACGCAAACCTGTCAAATTACGGAAGAAAACACCGTTCATCTGCTACACGAAGCGGATATTATCTGTGAAGCCTTTGATAATGCAGAAGAGAAAGCAATGCTGACAAATCTCGTACTGGAATCAATGCCGGACAAGTTTCTTGTGGCGGCATCGGGAATGGCAGGATTCGGCAGTGCAAACACCATCAGAACACGAAAAATTACGAGTCACTTTTATCTATGCGGAGATGAAGAAAGCGATGTGGAATCCGAAGGCAGTCTTATTTCTTCCCGTGTTATGCTCTGCGCTGCTCATCAGGCACATACCGTACTCAGAATTCTGGCAAAACAAATTGAAAATGAATGAAAGAAGGAAAAATAAAATGAACAACGACAAACTTATTATAGCCGGACACGAATTTAACTCCCGTTTTATACTCGGTTCCGGCAAGTATTCCATGAAACTGATTGAAGCTGCTGTAAAGGATGCAGGGGCAGAAATCATCACCCTCGCGGTACGCCGTGCAAATACCAGGGAACAGGAAAGCATCCTGGATTACATTCCCGAAGGAATTACTCTGCTTCCCAACACCAGCGGTGCGAGAAATGCAGAAGAAGCTGTCCGGATTGCCCGCCTTGCCCGGGAACTTGGTTGTGGCAACTTCATAAAAATCGAAATCATGCGGGATTCCAAGTACCTGCTCCCCGACAATCAGGAAACCATAAAAGCAACCGAAATCCTCGCCAAAGAAGGTTTTGTGGTTATGCCATATATGTATCCTGATTTAAATGTTGCCCGTGACCTTGTAAACGCAGGTGCAGCAAGTGTTATGCCCCTTGCTTCTCCCATAGGGTCTAACAAGGGACTTGCAACAAAGGAATTTATTCAGATTCTTGTTGACGAAATTGATCTGCCCATTATCGTAGATGCCGGTATCGGAAGACCTTCACAGGCATGCGAAGCAATGGAAATGGGTGCTGCCGCCATTATGGCAAATACCGCACTTGCAACTGCAGGCGACCTACCCATGATGGCTTCTGCTTTCAAAAACGCCATTGAAGCCGGACGTAAGGCATACCTTGCAGGACTCGGCAGAGTGCTGACCCGTGGCGCATCAGCTTCCGACCCGCTGACCGGATTTCTCAGGGATTGAGGTGGCATCTATGGAAAATCAGTTTTTTGTAGACTCGGAGTACTTGACCCCGGAAGCACTTGCAAAAAAACACCGGCTTGAAACTGACCCGTCTTTCCGTAGGAATCATATGGAATACCTGCCGAAGATGGAAATCATTGAATCGGATGTTTGTGCAAATGTGATGGCACAGATGAACTCCTATGATTATTCTAAATACACCGCTGCTGATGTAAAAGCGGCATTAGAACACGACAATTGCACAATTGAAGATTTTAAGGCACTTCTTTCTCCTGCAGCGGAACCCTTCCTTGAACAGATGGCACAACGGGCAAGACTGGAAACCGGTAAGCATTTCGGCAATACCGTTTATCTGTTTACACCGCTTTACATTGCCAATTACTGCGAGAATTACTGTGTATACTGCGGTTTTAACTGTTACAACCATATTAAACGCATGAAGCTCAGCATGGAACAAATTGAAAAAGAAATGAAAGTCATTGCAGACAGCGGCATGGAAGAAATTCTGATTCTTACCGGTGAAAGCAGAGGTCAGAGCAATGTGGAATATATCGGTGAAGCATGTAAACTGGCACGCAAATACTTCCGCATGGTTGGTCTTGAGATTTATCCGGTTAATACGGATGAATACAGATACCTCCACGAATGCGGCGCAGACTATGTTACAGTCTTCCAGGAAACCTACGATACGGAGAAATATGAACAGCTTCATCTGCTCGGACACAAACGCGTATGGCCCTACCGCTTTGATGCGCAGGAGCGTGCGCTTCGGGGAGGCATGCGTGGTGTTGCTTTTTCTGCTCTGCTTGGTCTTGCGGACTTCCGCAAGGATGCCTTAGCAAGTGCGTTGCATGTTTATTACCTGCAGAGAAAGTATCCTCATGCCGAAATGTCACTCTCCTGTCCAAGACTCAGACCGATTATCAATAATGATAAAATCAATCCCCTGGACGTTCATGAAAAGCAGCTTTGTCAGGTTCTTTGCGCTTACCGTATTTTTCTGCCTTATGTGGGTATTACGGTCTCTTCCCGTGAGAGTGCCGAATTCAGAAACGGCATAGTAAAGATTGCTGCAACAAAAGTCTCGGCAGGTGTTTCTACCGGCATCGGTGACCACGAAAGCAAATACTCCGGCAAAGAAACCGATGAAATACAGGGTGACGAACAATTCGAAATTGACGACAGCCGCAGTCTTGACAAAATGTACGAGGACATTTCCGAAGAAGGTTTACAGCCGGTTCTGAATGACTATTTATATGTGTGAGGTGGATATATGAAAAAATTTGATCCAAGTTTGTATTTTATAACAGACAGCACAAACTACACCGAGGAAGAATTCCTCTATCGTGTTGAACAGGCTCTGAAAGGCGGTGTAACCCTTCTTCAGCTTCGTGAAAAAAACAAAAGTACAAGGGAATATATCGATCTGGCCGAAAAGGTTCATACCATCGCAAAATGTTACAATGTGCCGTTAATCATTGATGACCGTGTGGATGTTGCTCTTGCCATTGATGCAGAAGGTGTTCACGTAGGCGCAGAAGATATGCCTGTTGCCACAGCAAGACACTTGATGGGCGATGATAAAATTGTAGGTGCAACCACAAAGACTGTTCCCCGAGCATTGGAAGCCCTGCAACAGGGAGCCGACTATCTTGGTGTTGGTGCAATCTATCCCACCACAACGAAAGTAAAGACAGTCCTGACTTCTACTGATACACTCCGTGATATCTGCAATGCGGTACCAATTCCCGTAAATGCCATCGGCGGACTGAACAAGGATAATATTGACGTTCTTGCCGGCATCCCCATTTCCGGTATTTGTGTTGTATCTGCCATTATGAAAGCTGATGACCCTAAAACAGCAGCGAAAGAATTAAAAGCAAGAGCGCAGGAGTATTTGTTATGAACATGAAAACAGTATTGACCATTGCAGGAAGTGACTGTAGCGGAGGCGCCGGCATTCAGGCTGATTTGAAAACAATGACGATGAATGGTGTTTATGCCATGAGCGCAATAACTGCACTGACAGCACAGAACACGACCGGTGTAAGAGCGATTCAAGAGTCAACACCGGACTTTTTGAAACAGCAATTAGATGCAGTATTCGAGGATATTTATCCCGATGCCGTAAAAATCGGTATGATATCCTCTTCAGAGCTGGTTTGCGTCATAGCAGACAGACTCATCTTCCATAAAGCAAAAAATGTGGTAGTAGATCCTGTCATGGTAGCAACCAGCGGTTCTTCACTGATGAAGAGTAACGCAGTACATGCCTTATCAGAGAAGCTTCTCCCCATTGCAACCCTCGTTACGCCGAATATCCCCGAAGCGGAGGTGCTTTCGGAAAAGACCATCAAAACCAAGGAAGATATGCTTTCTGCAGTAAAATTCATCGGGGATACATACGGATGCGCCGTTTTACTGAAAGGCGGCCACAGTATAAACGATGCCAATGACCTTTTATACGCAAACCATAAAACAGTATGGTTTGAAGGCAGGCGAATCAACAACCCCAATACCCACGGTACCGGTTGCACACTTTCAAGTGCCATAGCCGCAAACCTTGCAAAAGGATATGAACTCGAGACATCCGTTCAAAGAGCAAAAGAATATATATCTCTTGCGCTTGCCGATATGCTTGACCTGGGGCAAGGCTCCGGACCTTTGAACCATGCCTTCGATTTGGTCGGCCGGTTTTCTAAATAATAAGTGTGAAAGGAAAAAAAATGAGAAATTATACGACCCAAATGAATGCCGCAAAACAAGGCATTATCACTCCGGAAATGAAAGCAGTTGCAGCCAAAGAATACAGAACCGAAGAAGAAATCCGCAACCTCGTTGCCAAAGGACAGGTTGCTATCTGCGCAAATAAATTACACACCTGTATCGAAGCCAACGGAGTAGGCTCAATGCTGCGTACCAAAATCAACGTCAATCTGGGTGTTTCCCGTGATTGTAAGGATTATGATATCGAAATGGAAAAGGTTATGGCAGCCGTCAACATGGGGGCAGAGGCAATTATGGATCTTTCCTCTCATGGAGACACACAACCCTTCCGTCGCAAACTGACAAGCGAGTGCCCTGCGATGATTGGCACGGTTCCGGTATATGACAGCGTGATCCATTATCAGCGAGATCTGGCAACCCTTACCGCAAAGGACTTCATTGACGTAGTCAGACTTCACGCTGAGGACGGCGTGGACTTTGTAACGCTCCATTGCGGTATTACTCGCAAGACCATCGAGCAGATAAAAAAACATAAAAGAAAGATGAACATCGTTTCCCGCGGCGGTTCTCTCGTATTCGCATGGATGTGTATGACGGGCGAAGAAAATCCTTTTTATGAGTATTATGATGAGATTCTTGACATCTGCCGTGAGTATGACGTGACCATTTCTCTCGGTGATGCCTGCCGTCCCGGTTGTCTTGCTGACGGTAGCGACGTATGCCAAATCGAGGAACTTGTACGACTCGGCGAACTTACGAAACGTGCCTGGGAAAAAGATGTGCAGGTCATGGTGGAAGGACCCGGACATATGCCGATGGACCAGATTGAAGCCAATATGAAGATACAGCAAACCATCTGCATGGGTGCTCCTTTCTATGTACTCGGTCCCATCGTTACAGATATTGCTCCCGGCTATGACCACATCACCTCCGCCATCGGTGGTGCGATTGCTGCAGCAAGCGGTGCCGCCTTCCTTTGCTACGTAACCCCTGCCGAACATCTGGCTCTCCCAAACGTAGATGACGTAAAACAGGGGATTATAGCATCTAAAATTGCAGCCCATGCCGCAGACATTGCTAAAAAAATCCCCCATGCAAGGGATATGGATGATCGAATGGGAGATGCCCGCCGCAGACTCGATTGGGAGGAACAATGGGCATGTGCTCTTGATCCTGAAACAGCCCGGCGCATTCGTGACGAACGCAAGCCGGAACATGATGATACCTGCTCTATGTGCGGTAAATTCTGCGCAGTCAGAAGTATGAATAAGGCACTAAATAACGAGATGGTAGATATTTTATAAAGTAATAATGGGTCATTGATTACGTCAACAAAAAAAGAATTCTTTAGAGAACTACTCCAAAGAATTCTTTTTTATTTACCAGTTCAAGTCCACTTCGTATTCTTCCGCAAGTGCCTTTAATTTTGCTTCATGTTCCATCAGCAGGTCATTTCCTGCTTTTACATAGTCGTTTACCTTATCAACACTACCATCCGGATCTCCTTGCACCGTACCGGAAGCAATCTGAATTCCCTCATAAAAAACTTCCGTATATTTTACATAGAGCAAATGAACTCCCATCACACCCTCATCCGTAATGTTTGCGGTTACTTCATTTGCTTTCTCATTAAGAAGTTTCGCAGCGCTGAGAGTGGTACCTGCAAATTCTGCTCTGGTAGCAACAGTGTTATCATAATTTTTACCGACAACGCTGTTATAACTGGTTACCGCTTCCGTCTGCAAATCTCTTAAGGTTGCGTAGTCTCCGTCCACATAGGCAATTAATGCCTCCTGCTCCGGTGTAGGTCCGCAGGCGGTAAGGCCAAGGACCAAAATAAGTGACATGATTACAGTTACAATTTTTTTCATTTTTTCCCCTTTCTTTTACTTGAAAATTCTTTTTATTTTGGATGCTACACGTCTCAACGGATTCTTATTCTTCTTCCGCTCTGCAACAATACGGTTATGAATCTCATCATATTTCCGCTCAGCCCCTAATGCAAGACGTTTACTGCAACGCTCCCTATTGTTACTCAAATCCTGCTCTCTGGTATCGAGATGCTGACTCTTTACTACCTGAGCAAAACTACACTCCCGGCAATCAAAGCTTTTTTTATGCAATGAAAAAACGTCAGCTCCACGCTTTGTACGGATTATCAGAGTGTTCTCTCCTTTACCACCGTTTTTACCGTTTATATAGTTATCACCCACGGAAAAGTCTCCGTAAGGATTCAGTTTATCCACACAATCCAGACAGCACTCCGGCATAAAATATTCTTTTACTGCCATTCGTTCCCTGCGTGGAATTGTAAGTTCATTTCCATCTTCCGTAATTAAAAGCACATTGCCGGGCCATCCTTCCCCTTCTTTGGAACGGAAATGCATGGCCTGTAGTTTTTTATCCGCAAATATTTCATTGAAATATTCCCATACATGCGTTGTCATGGTTTTGTCACAGAACAAGCCAATAAGAAGGTAATTCTCCCTATTTAATTTATGTTTTTCCACAACCTGCAGAAAACCTTTTAAATAACAAGGCGTACCCACAATTATCAGTTTTTCCTGCGGATGTTCTAATATATATTCCACCTCATTTGTATGTCCCACCTGTACATATCGTGATTTCTGTCCGGGAGTCAAATCTTCTCTTCCCGTAAAATGACGAGTTTGAACCTGCACTCCATAGTCAGTACTGTCTGCCAGAAATGCACCGTCATAACTTCCGGTCTCAAGGAGCGATTTTACCATTGTGGTTACAAATCCACCCGAGGTAGAACCTTTCAAAATCCTTTCGTCCTTGGACTGTACAATATAACAATCCCTGTTCTCCCCGTCAGAAACCCTTTCTACAGGTATTTTTTCCTGCGCCTGTGGGCAAAGAGCTATGCATTTTTTACAGGAAATACAATTTTCAGAAATATAGGGCTCTATTTTCCCGCTGTCTGACACCTGCATGGTAATTGCCTTAACAGGACAGATTGCAGCACAAATACCGCAACCGCAACATAAAGCATTTTCTTTCACCTGATTTACCGTGTCCGTAATGCATACCTCCTTCTTCACAATCTTCTTTTTCTTTCGCCCCAACCTTCCCAATATCATTTTAACAACCTGCTTAAATTCAGGCTTCATAAAATAAAATACCAGAAAGACCAAATTAGGAACCAGAAGACAAATCAAGCCTCTTACCAAAAGCCAACCTATCCCTTCTATCCTATTTTCTGTGTGGGGAACCTGCATCGTCACAAACCATGTAATTCCGGCTGCCATAACAGTAACTATGGCATAATATCCCATTGTCAGGAGATTCGCAGATGCTCCTTTTTTAAAAAGTGCAGAAAATAAAGTTTTGTTCACCCACGGAATGGATATTGCAAAAGCTGCAACAGATGACAAGACAACCCCATAAATTCCAATAAAATGTACAAGTACAAGGTTTAAAACCACATTTAAAACCATGCATACAATCGGACGGTATCTGTCCTCATACCATATGCCTCCCGCATCCTTGAACATCAACATAGCTCTCTGGCTGGAAAACATATAAAAATAAACTACCAAAGCTATTTCCACTCCCAGCGGATATGTCAAATCTTCACCTGTCCATATTAACATAAAAGGATGATACAGGCATAAAAGACACACGGAACACCAGCCGGTTATCCACGCGTTCATAAAACCGACTTTTTTGAATAATTTTAGATTTTTTTCCCGAGTCTCCGTAATCAGGCTGTTACCGACACTTGCCGTCATGGAAGAAAAGAACAGCAGCACAAAAGAGTTTACGGCACTCATAATATAATAATAATTCCCGTATATTGTTGTAGCTGTAAGGCCAAGAAAAGCAGAAACAACTATCATATCTGCCGCATGCACGACAACAGAATTCAACTTGGTTCCCACAAGACCTCCAAGTCGTTTTTTGATTCCTTTTTTACTATCTTCGTCAAGTTCTCCCCGACACCGATACTCGGGATATTTTTTATTTGTAACCCATGCATTCAGAATGTTGGTTATAATTGTTCCCACAATAGGAACACAGGCATACACATAAAAATTATGTGTCAGAAGAAGTGCTCCTATCTGGCCCAACTGAATCAAAATGGTAATTACCAGCGTTATTTTACTTTTAATATCTGCTCTTTGATGCGCCGTAAGTAAACATTGCTTGTATCCGGCAAAAAAATAACTGATGACCGAATTAATCAGGTATAAATAAAAAAGTACATATACGTTTGTACCCTGAGGCGGCTCTCCTTTTATGAGAAATGGTATTGCAGGCAGCAATAAAGTACCTGCGCCCAGCATGATCCCACCAATCCAGCGGTACAACTTCCTATAATAGGACAGATACGCACATATTTTATCCGTATCCTTATCTTCGATGGGCTGATACAACGAAAAAACAATTGCCGATCCAAGCCCCAACTCTGCAAGACTCAAAAAACTTAAAACCGAAGTAAAAAGACTGTCTACACCAAGATATCTGTCTCCGAGAAGATATAAAATAATGGTACGAGAAATAAAAGGCAATAGCATTGCTATTCCCTTGTTCGCAAAAGCAAATACTATATTACGTGATGTATTTTTACTTCTGGAATCCGCCATAAAAACCAATCTCTCCTAAAAATCGATATACTCATACACGTTTTTCTTTCGAACATCTTTCAATCCGGCTTCAATCCGATGTGAATATTCCTGATACCGGTCACACATAAGTGCTACCGCATTTTCCAAATCTTCTTCACGGATTTCACCTTTTACATCAAACATAAATTCTCCCTGACCAAACAATTCCATCAGTTCTTTATACTTGATTGCCCATCCGGGAACAATGCAAGGAATTGCATTACGGTACGCATGCACCACAGCATGAAAACGGGATGCAATAATAAAATCAAATTTACTTACCAGTGTATCGAATTCAAGACAACTTAATTCACGGGTAACGAGAATCACCCGCTTGTCCTCCGGATACAATTCCTTCTTTATTTTTTCACAAATAGATAAATCCTCAGATGAATGATATAACAAATATACCGTTTTCCCGCGTTTTAAAAGAATATCAAGCATTTGTTTATACATATGAGACAAAGCTTCCGGATTTCCAAACAGCATGGTTTTCTGATTTGGAATAATTGCCACACTGTTTTGTTCAATGGCAATATCCTGAAGCACCGGAGGCTTTTTATATATATTGTCTGTATTAACCCCCATATTTTGAAGCACAAGATCCGGGGCAACAATCATATTTTCCAGACCATATTTTTCCTTCAACAAATCATGTCCTGCTTTTTCCCGGCACATGATCATATTCACTTTACGCATATTTCTGCGAATCATTCCATGAATAAAAGGAGCCATAATCCCCTTATAATCAAAAGGACCGAATGACTGCGGCATTAAATACACGGCAGCCCCCGCATTATAAGCAACTTTAAGTCTGGTAAGATAAAAAACAGTCTTTTTATACCCCCAGTCTGACCCCAGGGAATATCCGCTTATATCTATAACTGCCGCAGTATTTTCCATTATTTCAATATATTTTTTGGCATCTTTTCCGCCAAAAATCCCACACAGGCTTCTTCCCAATTTATTTTGCATTAAAATAAGTTCAAAGGGCTTTGGATACTTAATAATGGGAAAAGTATATATTTCTTTTTCTTCCACGCTGCGACGGGCATCCATATTGGAAATCACCACGGTTTCCAAATCCGGAAAACGTTTTGCAACCTCATCTGCAGTGATAAAAGTCATAGCCTGTGCACCTTTATTAAAAAGCTGTCCGCCGGTAACTGCTATATATTTTTTCATAAAATACCTCTTTGAAACAAACTTTTTTATTTCGTTTTTACGATTTCATCATAAATCTCTTTATACTTTCCGCAAATATCAGCCCAGCGGAACTTTTCAGCCAGATTCAGGACATTTTCGGCAAGCCTCACATAATCCGATGCCACAGCTTCTATTTTATCTGCAATATCTTCCGGGCTGTTATCCATAACGGAATATCCCACTGTGCCCTCCGGAAATTGTCCGTCAAAGCCCTGCCCCCTGGTATACAGTACCGGCAACCCCTGACTCATGGCCTCGCTGTAAACCAAGCCAAAGGTTTCCGAATGAGATGGCATGACAAAAATATCATTTTCCCTGTAAAACTTCAGCAACGCTTCCTTTGGCTGCTGTTCCACATAAGCAGTGTCCGGATAGGCGCACATTTTTTCATGTAAGTCTTTGTCCGCAACACGACCCACGGCAGTATATTTTACATTCCATCCCCTTTTACGAAGAAGCTGTAAGGCTTCCTGTGTGGCAATGGGATTTTTACGGTTACTGATAACTCCCGCATATACAACCTTCAACTGTTTTTGTGCAATACGGGCCGCCGTTTCTTCAAGCATCGCTTTTTTAGCAGTAAAAAGATTCTCAAGCCAGAAGTCATCAATGCCGTTTGGCATTATATAACTTTTATCCAGAATTTCCTGCCGCAAATTTGCCGGAACATACGTATCCAGCACAAGGGTCCTGTAGCTCTCCGACAGGAAAAATACAGCAGCGGCATCTTTTAAAATATTAACGCCCCTTTTTCTCAGATAAAAAAGACGTTTAAAGAAAACCTGCACATCCGTAGCACGAACCGCTACAACATAAGGAAGGTTATACTTCTTCCCCAGCTTACGTGCCGCATTTCCGTCAGTAAAAAGGGTATAGGCGTGAATGCAGCGATAGGCAGAAACGTCACACTTTTTCTGCAGATCTTTCAGGATTCTGCTTTGCTTGTAGTCAAATACAAATCTGTGCCACTTGCTGAAACATCTTGACAGAATAACTTCTGCGCCGGGCGTGGATACGTCAATGTCTTCTTTTTGATAAATTGGACAATATACGCAGCTTTTTATGTCATATTCATTTAAATGCGTTATCATATGCCGGTGCAATACAGTTCCCGCATAGTTACAATTAATATGCAATACTTCCATAACAATCTCCATCTAAAAACATAAAATTTATTATACCATCTGCAACACATTCTGGCAAACAATCTTTCGGCAGATATTACCATTCTCTTCTTTTTTACATTTTTACCAGAACTACGTAAAAACTTTTCAAAAAAACTTCTTCCTTAATTCGACAAAATGTTGTATACTGTACTCTGTTATAACTACAAAATAAAGGAAAAGGAAATTTGCTATGAAGAAAAAAATATTTGCAGTTCTTCTTTCTGCAATGATGGTTTGTTTCGCTGTGGCAGGTTGCGGTTCCCAGGAATCCTCTTCCGGTGAACCAAGCACATCCTTAAAAGCAGAAGATGTATTCGGCGAGGATATCACAACCGAAGGCAGTGAAACCACAGAAGCGATTGTAGAAGAAAACGTGGAAGGTAAGTACCGCAGTGAACTTACCAACGAATGGATTGATGAAGCCCTGAAAAACCAGCGTCCCGTTGCCATTATGGTTGATAACGAAAAAACCGCTCTCGACCATTACGGACTCACTCAGGCTGACATCGTTTATGAAATGATGAACAGTACCTTAAATGGTGAAGTGACCCGTCTTATGGCAATCGTAAAAGACTGGGACAGCATTACCAGATTCGGAAGCATCCGCAGTATCCGTCCTACCAACCTTATGATCGGACCGGAATACAACGCAGTTATGATTCACGACGGCGGTCCCTTCTATATTGATGTTTATCTTAAAAATCCCTGGGTGGATAACTTAAGCGGCGGTTTTGCCCGTATTGACAATGGTAAACCCCGTGAGTTTACGGAGTATGTTACCACCGGCGAAGTTGCCAAAAGAATTAAAAACAGCGGTTATGATACGGAATACAATTCCTATTATAAAGGTGCTCACTGGACATTCTCAGATCCTTCTGCACCCACAGACCTCTCTGTTCAGACAGATTCAAAGGATTGTACTCTTGTTGATCTTCCCTTCCCTCACAACGGTTCCGAACTGGAATATGACGAGGCAAGCGGCACATATTTGTACTATGAATACAGCAAGGCTCACATTGATCCTGAAAACGGAAATAAGCAGTTAGCATTCACCAATGTCATTCTTCAGTGTGCAAAGCATGAAGTATATGACGAAAACGGTTATATGTTCTTCAATCTTATTAACCAGTCCGGCAAAGGATACTATATCACCGGCGGTAAAGCAATCCCCGTAACCTGGGAAAAGGGACATGATACCGATCCTACCAAGTTCTATGACGCAAACGGTAACGAAATCAAACTCAATACCGGTAAAACTTATGTAGGTCTTGTTTCTACCGACAGATGGAGCGAGCTTATTTTAAAATAAGAATTTCCCATAAGATTAAAACCCGATTCGAGTCAAACTCAAATCGGGTTTTTTTAATGCACAGGAAATTCTACGATATCCTGTTTATTTTATTTGCTCCGAAATCCGGCTTCCTAAAAGGAAACGTCCTCTTTCATTTAAGTGACAGCCATCGGAAAGATATTCTTCAAAGTTATCCTTGTTGATGGGAAGTTCATGAAAATTATCCAGCACCTTAACATCCAGCTCTTCTCCAAGGGAAATAACCGCCTCCGCATACTCTTTTAAGGTTCCTCCCTTTGCACTTTGAACTGCTTCCCCATAATCGTAATAAACGGTGAAATTCGGTGTCATCAAAAGAATTTCTGCCTCCGGATAGGCTTCCTTCAATGCGGTAACTCCGGCTCTTAATGCACCGGTATAGCTGTAATGGTCATACGCATCACTTCCCTGTACGGGATAACCGTTAAAAAAGTCATTCAAACCGTAATTGATAACAAACATAAGCTTTTTATCTGTTTCTTCACGTTTGAAAAAAGCCTCCAGACCTGCGTATACCTGCGTATCAGCAGGAATTCCTTTTATATCTTCCTCAACAATCGCCTGTGCTATCATATCCATGGACAAATCATCTTTTTCGCCCAAAGCAGCGCTCCGGCCACCATATCCGCAGTTATATACCCTGGCACCGGTAAGTGTTTTTACCACCTCCGGCACTGACATGCTGTCTGTATAGTTTCCGATGATGCTGTCGCCAAGAAATACAATATCGTAATCGCCACACTCCGGATATGCTACACCCGTCTCCCTGTATTTCTCAATCAGATTACGCATATTCTGCATTTCTGCCGCCACATTATCCTGTGTAAGCATATAGGAATGCAGGTAATCGCTGTTGCACATCAGAAACAAAGAAACTTCTTTATTGGTCGCAAAAGTATCCGTATAATTTCCTTCATTGCAAACAAGCCATTCCTCATCACCGTAAAAATACGTACCGGCATTGGGAAGACCTATCACCCACTCTGCAAATATTTGATATGTTTCCAGTGCTTTATCGCATTGTGTCCTGCTTTTATCCCGCCAGTAATCCATTTTAGGATGGGCAATCAAAATTTCAAAACGGATCTGTGGATTCTCCTGAATCAGAATGACAATATCCTCTTTTGCGGTACGTTCCGGGTCAATACCCAGATATACCGTAGATATCTCCTCATTACATTCCACCGCATGTTTCATATACCAACGCATTACCTTTCCGTTGGGAATGGAATACTCTGCCGGAAGAATCTGTAAGCCTCTGTAGTAATAAAAATCTTCCTCTTCATAGGCATCCACCGGGTACATGGAAAGGAAAAGAGAATCCCATACCTCATTCTCCATGCTGCGGAAATCTTTCTGAATTTTTTGATAATGGATAAACAGAAAAATTGCTCCCGCAAGTATAACTGCAAGAGCAATTCCCACTGCAATAAACAGCAGTCTTTTTTTCTTACTCATTTGATGCTTCTTTCTTTTCTCTTCGATAGCTTGTCCGAAGTTCCATGCTTCTGCGGGCAGCCTGCTCTTTACGCTCTTCCGTGGCAATCTGTCTTGCCCGGATGCCCTGCTGCCGCTTCATATAACGGGACTTCAAAGCCTCCTTATGGTCTACGTTGCTATCCTTTTTCCACTGTTGCAAATCTTCCTGCAAAGATGCCTGCAACTCCTCATTTTCAAGACGCAAAAAGGTATTGAAACAGGAAGGATAAGCAAATACACTCTTTTTCTCGCCCTGCTGAAAAATAACCTCCAGATATTTTTCATCCGCTTTTTCGACAACACCAATTCCGAAAGCTTTGTGAATTACAGATTCCCCAACCAAATTCTTAGTCTCCAAGGTGCCACCTCTTTCTTAAATTGTAAAACGTACATTTATCTGCCCAATGAATATACGTTTTTAACTCTAACGCTCTGTTCGAGCATCAAATCCTGCAATTATATTATACAATGAATTCTAAAATTTGGTAAGTCAAAAAATGTAAAAAATTATTCCGCAAGGTTAGCAATATCGTAACTTAAATCAATCAGTTTACGGTCATACGTCTGGAAGAAACGCTCAAAAATTCTGGCTGTAATCAGTTCCACTTCTTCCTTCCTTGCATTCATGAGAATGATTAAAAACTGCTCCCCGCCAAACCGGGTACTGACATCAACAGTACGAAGTACGGACTGTATGGTCTTTTCCATACATTTCATGGCATATTCTTTCTCATCAATGCTCATGGTTTCCTTTTCCTTGGAATTTAAGGTGAGCATGATTAACTGCATTTTATAATCATATCGTTTGATCAACTGGTTAATAAAATCATAAATCTTCGTAAATTCCCGATATTCCACCTTCAAAGCGCCGCTCTGGGAAGCCTGTAACTTCAGATTGATGACAAGACGTTCCAGATCCACGGAAGTTTTCTGTTCAGCAGTGGCGATTTCTTTACTGTAAAAACGGTAGCCGCATTTTCCGCCTCTTTTTATCTGATACAGAGCTTTATCTGCGTGTTTTAAAGTTTCTGCATATACGTCTCCCGGCTTGGTCATACACAATCCTATGGACAGGGAAGAAGCCGAAAGATATACATTCTGTTCCTTGCGCTCCGCAAAAATTTCCTGCACCTTTTGAATCTGTTCTTCCGCCTCTTCCTTGGTGACTCCCTTCATGTAATACAGGAATTCATCGCCTCCCAAACGGGAAACAATGGTATTCTCACCCACCTCGGAAAGAACTTCTCCGACGGTCATTAATGCATAATCTCCTGCAAGGTGTCCCATGGTATCGTTGGTTCTCTTCAGATTATCCAAATCTACAAAAGCAAGACAACCGGGCATTTCTTCCATAGCCTTCTCGATTCTTTCTTCGCCGGTTCTGCGGTTTAAAAGTCCCGTCAGATAATCCGGTGCCTCTGTCTTCTGCGCTTCTTCTTCTATACTTTTCATAATCTGATGAATCAGGGCATAACTTTCTCCGGAAAAAGTTCCTGTCATGTTAATATGCGCCTCATCAATCACCAGACGGTTTTCATCCATTAATTTTACAAAAATATCAAGAAGTTCAGGATCAAACTGGCTACCCTTTCCTTCTATCAGTTCTTTCCGAACAACACTGACGGGGAGGCTGTCTCGATAGGTTCTTTTACTATTCATGGCATCGTATGCATCGGCGATCGCAATGATACGTGCCACCTCGGGTATTTCTTTCCCCTTCAGTCCGCTGGGATATCCCTTACCATCATATCTCTCATGATGATATTTTGCCCCGGCATCCACGCTGGAAATTGTCTCAATTTCCCGAAGGATTTCACCGCCTATGGTGGTATGGGATTTTACGATGTTATACTCTGCCTCTGTTAATTTTCCCGGCTTATTTAAAACATGATCCGGAATACCGATTTTACCGATATCATGTAAAAGAGCAATGTACTTCAAATTCTGTACCTGCTCATCTTCCCAGCCCATTTCGGTAGCAAGAAGAGCACTGTATTCCGCAACACGAACAGAATGCCCCTTGGTATAACTGTCCTTCGCCTCAATCATACTTGCAATGGTCGCAATAATCTCAAAAGAGAGCTGCTCTACCTGAATGGTTTTTTCTTCCACCTTCTCTTCCAGACTCCGGGTCAGTTCTTCCAGACGCAAAATTCTGTCCACACGGTTTCGCATTACCTCCGGTACAAAAGGCTTACGAATAAAATCAACCGCCCCCTGCTCCAGGCCTTTTAATTCACTTTCTGCTTCCACCGCTGCCGTAAGATACACCACAGGGACATTTTTTCCGTTCTCCAGTTTTTTTATTGCCTCATGCGTTTCAAATCCATCCATTTCCGGCATCATAACGTCCAGCAAAACCAGATCTACCTTGTTATTTTCCAGAAATTTAAGTGCCTGGGCACCGGATTTCACAAGGAAGGTCTTATAGTAAGATTTTAAAACACTTTCTGCAAATTTCAGATTGGTAGCAGAATCATCAACCACCAGAATACATTTTTTATTCTCCACTTTCGTACCCCCGTAATATGTGAATTACTTCCTCATATTCGTACTCATCCACCGCATCTCTTATTTTACGGATAAGACTCCTGTCTTCCTCTGTGAAATGGCATCCCGCGATTTCAGCAAGCAGCTGCTCCGCAACCTCAGCATCCATATCGGAACATGCATGAATCATGCTCTCTTTCCAGCTTTCGGATAAAATCTCCGTCTCACCGGTCTTGGCTTCTTTCTCAGCTTCTTCCGAACTCCGGGCAAAGTAATTGTCCAAAGCGCCGAGCACCTTTTTACAACAATCCATAAAAGAGGAATACTTCGCCGAAATATACACCAAATCTTCTTTTTTGCCCGCCGCTTCCATTTCTTTTGCCATCTCTGACAGCTCCATGGCACCGATATTGGCCGATGCAGACTTCAGGCTGTGAACATCTATGGTAAAATTCTTCCAGTCTTCTGCATTTTTAGCTTCGGTAATACGCTCCATAACAGCCGGAAGCTGATTATAAAACACCCTTAAAATACCCAGATAGGATTCTTCATCCAGATGCTTCATTGCCGTAGCGGTATCCAGACCTTCAATCTCTAATACGGCTGAAACAGTCTGCATCTCTACCGAAATGTTTGTCTCAGAAGAATCCTCTTCAAATTCTTCTTCGCCCATACCGTCTGCAAGATACTTACGCACTACATTTTCCAGTTCCTCTACATCAATAGGCTTTGCCACATAATCACAGAACCCGGCAGCGAGAAGTTCTTCCCTTGCGCCGTAAACCGCATTCGCCGTCAGTGCCACTACCGGAACGGTTTTACAATAAGGAATATCCAGCTTTCTGATTTCTGCCGTCGTTTGCACACCATCCATTTCCGGCATCATATGGTCCATAAAAATCAACTGATATTCGTTATTTTTGATTTTTTCGAGAGCCTCTTTTCCGCTTGAAGCCAGTTCCGTAACCAGCTTATAAGGCTCCAGCAGCTTATCCGCAATGGTAAGGTTTATCAGGTTATCATCCACGATAAGAACCTTCTTCCCTGCTGCGCTTTTTATAAAATGCGGTCTAAAAATACCTGTATTTCCACCTTCCTGTAAAATTCCCAGTTCGGAAAGTTTTAACGGTGTTTTATCCGCAACTTTCTGTATCATTTCCATGGTAAAAACAGATCCTTCTCCGTAAACGCTGGTTACACCAATGGAACCGCCCATCATTTCACACAAGTTTTTAGAAATGGAAAGTCCCAGACCGGTTCCCTGTACGGACTGGTTTTTTCTCAAATCCACCTGATTAAAAGCATTAAACAGCTTACCAATATCCTCTTCCTTAATGCCGATTCCCGTATCTTTTACACGGAAGATAAGTTTTATGCGGTCTTCTTCCATCTCTTCCGCTTCCACACAAAGCCGGACATAGCCTTCTTTCGTAAATTTAACCGCATTGCCCAGAATATTAACCAGAACCTGTTTTACGCGAATCATGTCACCGTAAACCAGCCTGGGAATATTATCTCCGATTTCACACTCCAGACGCACTACGCCTTCCGCGAGTCTTGTTTTCATCATCAGGATAACATCCGTCAAAAGGGAATCCAGTTCATATTCACCTTCTACCAGTTCATACTTTCCTGCTTCTATTTTGGTGATATCCAGAATGTCATTTATGATTTCAAGCAATCCGTTTCCGGCATTTCGAATCTGTTTGATTCCGGAGGCAATTTCATGATCCGGATTTTTACGCAGTAAAATTTCACTCATACCGATAATGGAGTTCATCGGCGTACGGATTTCATGGCTCATATTGGCCAAAAATGCACTTTTGGCATTGTTTGCCCGAACCGCATCTTCCTTGGCAAGCTGAAGTTCTTCAGCAAAACGTCCTGCTTTTATATGATTTAAGTAGCTGGTGGTACAAAAATAAGCCACTGCCACAAATATCAATGCCGAAACAGCAATATTCCGATATAAATTGGTACGCACCCGCAGAAACATATCCGAAGACTCAACAATCATGATAACGTACCAGCTCTCTTTTACATTGCTTTTAAAAACCTGACATTCCTTTCCGTCAATTTCCATGGCAAAGGAGTCTCCCTGAGAAGCCACCACATTTTGCACCAGCTTTTGCATGTCACTCCCTGCATATGCTTCATCCTCAAGAAAGTTTACGCCGCATAATTCCCGTTCCGGATGTGCTACCACAAGACCGTTCTCGTTTACGACAAATCCGTATCCGTTACCCTTTAACTGTATACTTTCTGCCAGTTCCTGTATTTCATTTAAAGTAACATCCATGGAAAGAACGCTTTTACCATCGGATAAAACCTTACTTACGGAAATAATAATATTTCCGGTCTGTGCATCCACATAGGGAGGAATCAGAACCAGCTCCCTGTTTTCGTTCTCGACAGCCATACGGTACCAGAGGCGGTCCTTGGGGTTATAATCTTTGTTGGGAACCCAGCCCCAGCCATCCACATATGTATCCTGTATCACACCGTAAATACCCGTAAAATTCTCATTTACTCTTCCGGCATAATTGTTAGATGCCATAGTAAGATATACTTCTATGGATTTCGCCGAAGTATTCCTTGCGATAAGATATTCCACAGTCTGCAGAGTTGCTTCCAGGGTTTCATCCGCCCGTACCAGAAAATTATACATATTTTCGGACTTTTCTTTTACGGTTGCCTCTCCCATAGTTACCGCATCCTGCTTTGCATAAGTATAAAAGGAGTTGAAAGTATAAAACACAATCAACGCCATAAGCAAAAGTGTCAGTATCATAGTAGAACAGTATTTTAAAAATTCTTTTCTGTTGGTCTTTTTCATTTTACATTTTCCGCTTTTCACACATGTTTTCATTCTTCGAAATATCTAAATCCGATAAAATGACTCGATATCATTTTACTATAGCAATAGTCAAAATCCAATAATTTTATCAATTTTCCCGTCTTTGCAAAAAAATTTTTGTAAAAATATGCAATTTAACGGAGTCAAAATTGTAGCATTCCCATAATAAAATATTTACACAGTAAAACAGCCCCCATATCAATGGAAGCTGTTTTTCATCTTATTTTGCACTCATTTTCATTTCAACGTATTCACAAATCTTCATATTGTCCGCAGGCATTCTGCAGCCTACTATGTATCTGCCGTTATCGTTGGTTACACGAATGATGGTTCCGCTTAAAACACTTTCTCCCGGCAAATCAAATCCTTCGATTTCCAGTTCAATAAAGCTTCCTATTGCATTTACCAAATCACCGTCAAAGCATCCGAAAGCAAAACCACCGGCACTTAAATTAACCATGTTACCTTTTATAGGAGGCTTTCCGCCGGGTAATTTGACACTACAGGAATTCTTCATGGGAAGTCTTGGATACTTTCTTCTGTGGGCAACCTTGGGATTTTCCTGAAGGGTTACCATATAACCGCTTCCGCCGTCAAAAGATGCTTCCGTTACGGAAACATGCTCCCATACATACATCGCATTGTCTACAATAACACGGATTTCATATCCGCTCTTCCGGTCAGTACTACGGAAAAATTCATCCCCGGAATTGTTCCTGTTAATGTAAACTTTACTTCCGTCAATCAGGCTTACCTCTGCTTTATATTCTCTTCCGTCAGCCTTCTCACCCCGGTATTCCACAAAGGAAAGCCGCATGCCCTTCTGAACATCTTTTACACCCATAAATCCACCGGCTCCAAGTTCTTCCATAAGCTTACCGATGACGCTTTCTATTTTAACAACGTTACGGGTGGTTTCCGCATATTTGCTCAACATGGTCTGGGTGGTTTCTTCGGATACGGAAACACTTTCATTCATGGTCACCATGAGGTCTTTTACGATATTCATGTTCTCAACCATGTTTTTGTTGGAGTCTTCCACCTGACGAATTGCTCCGTCAACAACCTTGATATCCTCGCCAAGCTGTTTGGAGTCTCTGGTAATTTCCGACACACTGCTATTTACCTGTTTCATCTTTTCCAGAGTTTCGGATATCAACGCAAGAATAACGGTAACGGATTCCGTCATTTTATCAGAAGTACTTTCCAGATGTTCCATAGCAGACATAATGCTGGTAGAAGAATCCTGTGTTCCGTTACTTAAGTTACGGATTTCATCTGCCACAACCGCAAAACCTTTTCCGGCCTCTCCGGCTCTTGCTGCTTCAATGGACGCATTTAAAGATAAAAGGTTAGTCTGGGTTGAAATTTCTTCAATCGTACTTGTTTCCAGTTTTACCTTTTCAAACTGTTCTTTGAACGCCTTCAGAATCTGTTCTACCTCAGCGGACAACTCTGCCATACGATTGGTGGATTCCATTACACTGGCAAGTTCCCTGGAACTAACCTCCGCATGTTGTGTGGCACCGTTAATCAGGCCTACAATGCTGTCTGTCAGATCCGCAACATGAGTCACCTGACTGTCAATATTCCGGGTCATGTCCACGGTAGATTCTATCTTTTTATTCAATATTTTGTTTTTATCCGTTAAATCTTCCATGCTGTGAACCACATCACCGGCTCCCGTACGGTTTTCTTCCGCCAGTTCACGCACAACGGTAATACCGTCAACAATGGTGGTGCTTGCTGTTTTTACCTGTTCTACCGTGGTAACAACACGGTTCAGGTTGTTTTTTACATCGCCAAGCATTGCACCATCCACGTAGTTTAAGTGGTTAATGGAAAGAGTATAACCAATATAACAGAGAACAATAACTGCCAGCTGGATTTCATAATCCGTAATATTCTGGGGGGCAGTCATTCCCTCACAAACGCATTTTATGATATATGCAACCAGTATCAGTACATTGGCAATACCCGAAAGAATCATCAGATTGCGTCGCTTATACAGTACCAGCATACTCATTACAGGCAGAGAGTACATTACCGTCAGCGTCGTATTGGTGGTTAGTAGGACAAATGCATAAAAAATGCCGTAGCCTACCGCTATAATGTAACGATACCAACTTGTTCCCCATCCTTTTACAACCAGGGTTATAAGACCTACTAAAAAAGGTACCCAGCAAAATCCGATAAAAACAAGGAAAAAAGGAACGGTTCGTGAGCCCTTGATTACTTCTATGGTGTAAGCAATCATTAAAACGGTATTGATTACGAGCCAGATTGAAAGTGCTTTGATATTGGAACTTCTTGCGTACTGTTGTTCTTTTTTATTCATGGCAACTCCTCCGGTTTTCTCTTGATGTAATATTATTATTTTACCCTTTTATACAGGAAACTTCAATAGAAAAGGCGCTAAGTTTTTAAGGTTGTAAAATATGCTATTCTCAGCCGAAAAAATCTGTTATAGTAATAAAGAATACATGCAAAGGAAACCGACATGAAATCATTAAAAACAACACTTCCCAAGTACATACTGCTTTGTCTCGGACTCATTTTGGGGCTTACCCTGATGCAAATGACGGCACTTGTGGCAGTCGCCGTGATTCCCGTGGACAGCATTCAGACAAATATGGAAGCTTCTGCAGACTTTCTCTGTGAGAAGCCGGTATTTTTTCAATTAGATGAAAGCCATTCCGGTTCCGTCATTGACCGGTATGCAGACTCCATCCTGCTTAATATTCTGTATTGCTATGACAGCTCCCATCCTCTGGAATCCGTTATGCGCTCTGCATATTACTACACAGCGGAACAGAATGAGAATGAAAATCTTTCCGATGCGGTTTATGGTAATATATCCGCCAATAAGGAATACTCCCGTTACTGGCACGGCTCCATCGTTATTCTCCGTCCCCTGCTTACGTTTCTGACGCTTCCGCAGATTTACATTCTTTTAGGTTGCGTAATGCTGCTTTTATTTGCGGCACTTCTCTTTTCCGTATGGAAGAAGCTGGGTTGGGCTCCCGTTCTGCCTCTTTTATTTGGAAGCATCCTTATGTCCTTCCGGTATATTCCCTTCAGTCTGGAATACACCTGGACCATACCGGTTATGATAATTTCCACGATTATACTTTTGTGGGGGTACGAACATTACGAGAAAAAGCAAAAAGCCACCCCTTTTCTCCTTGTTCTCTTTCTCGTAACCGGAAGCATAACCGCATATTTGGATTTCCTGACAACGGAAACCCTTACCTTACTGGTTCCTCTGGCTTTTTATCTTGCTCTTTCCCATAAAAATGCTCCCGTAGAGAAATTCCGCGACGGCATAAAAAGACTGCTTCCCCCCGGCATTGCCTGGGTTAGCGGTTATCTTTCCTGCTGGCCTTGCAAATGGATGCTTGCAACCCTTATCCTGAAAGAAAACGCATTTGCTGCAGCTTTAAACCAGGCCGGAGAGCGTGTTTACGGGGAAGTGGATATAACCGGATTTTTGAAATATCCCCTGACTCTTATGCGGAATTTAGGTTGCGTTTTTCCTTTTCACTATGCCGGATTGTATGCGTTCATTCCCATATTGACAGTTGTTCTGGGAATCGCCGGTTTCTTTTATCTTTTCCATAAAAAAAATACGCTGGCTTTATCCGGCATTTATTTCCTTTTGATGCTGGTGCCGTATGTACGTTTCCTTGTACTTGCCAACCACGCATATTTACATTGCTTCTTTACATACCGGGCACAGTTTGCCTCCGTAATCTGTCTGGGATTTATTCTGATTTACGGAACAGACGCCGCCTTTTTTAAGAAGAAAAGGAGGAAGAAATGACAAACAGACCCACTTCCGCACAGCCGGAGCTGACCATATTAATGCCCTGCCTAAACGAAGAAGAAAACATAGCTTACGCAATCCGCAGTGCAATGAAATTTCTGAGCGAAAATAAAATCCATGGTGAAGTACTGATTGCAGACAACCAAAGCAGTGATGCCTCCGTAAAAATTGCCATGCAGGAAGGAGCGCGGGTTATTTCCGAACCGGTTCCCGGGTACGGAAGCACTCTCCGGGCAGGAATCAATGCCGCCAAAGGTACCTATATCATCATGGGAGACTGCGACTCCACCTATGACTTCGCAAATCTCACCTCATTTTGGGAAGCATTATGCAGCGGAGCCGACTTTGTCATCGGAAACCGTTTTGCAGGCGGAATCGAGAAAGGTGCCATGCCTTTTAGCCATCGTTTTATCGGTGTGCCGGTTTTATCTTTTCTTGGTCGCATCCGTTTTAAAACCAAGGTCAAAGACTTCCATTGCGGTTTAAGAGGCTTCCGCAGCGACATCGCCCGGTCACTTCCTTTTCAGACCACAGGCATGGAATTTGCCACGGAAATGATTGCCTTGTTTGCATCATCCGAAGCGACGATAAAAGAAGTGCCTACCGCATTGAAAGTAAGCCAAAACCCGAGACGCCCCCATCTGAAAGCAGTGCGGGACGGCTTACGGCATTTAAAGTATATTTTATTCTTAAAATAAAATCCCCCATGGTGTCATACCACCATAGGGGATTTGTTGTATTTAGCTCTTTTTAAGAGGAACATCACTTAAAAAATTTCTCATTTCTTCAGCCTCCTCAATTGCATTTTTTAATGATTCCACATCATAATTTGCCAAATGATTACGAAGCTTTTCAAGATGTTCCATCCATTCCTTATCAAGATTATCTGCTGCTGCATTAAATGCCTTCTGTGTATCATCCCAATACTTCTCTATACTTCGAAAAAGTTCGTCTAAGACATGATTTTTTTCGCAGGTCTTAATAAACTGTGATGCAACTTTCTTTTCCCAGCTTCCTGTGGTAAGGGCAAATACTGCAATTGCCGCAATAAAAGCAAGTGCAATGCCTAATACAACAGGACCACCGATGGAAGCAACTGCTGAAATTGCCGCAGCCGTTCCTCCTACAGAGATACCCAGCGCAGATAAAAGACTGACACCTTTTGCAACTAAAATATAACCGCCCAGATTTCCGCAGGTTGCAGCCCAGAAAGCCAAAGCCCCATAAGTGGCAACACCTGCAAGACCTGCTGCAAAAGCCTGTTCCTTTCTAAAGGGAGGCACCTTAAAAGAAACGCTTCCCACATTTACTTTCGTACTTTCTTCAAAACCCTTCAGAAATTCATCAATGTCCTTTTTCACATGATTGGTTTTTGCTTTTAAAATGTGATTTGCTTCATCCTGAAGAAGTCCGGATATATAATTACTAAACATCTGAAGATCTTCTTTTTTCTTCTTTACCTTTTTCGCTTTAATAAGCTCTATCAAACGGTCCGAATTGATGATAGCGTTATATGCCTGCCTCATTTCAGAGATGCTTTCTTTCCTGTATGTCTTCATTTTTTCGGAAATTTCCTGACGATTTTTCAAGAATTCAGCCTTGCGGTCAGGTTCCTTGTTATCATACTCTTTTAACAGTTCTTCGCACTGCGCCCGGTCCTGTAAAAGCTTTTCAAAATTAGCTATTGCATCTGCAAGCAAATCATCCTTGTCCTTTATCCACTCCTGTATCATTTTCGTTCCGCGGGCTTCCACAATTTTAGGAAGTTTTTCAAGCAAAGCAGACAAATCTTTACGGAACCGTTCACAAAGAAGATTATCATTTGAGGTATATGTGTAAAACCGTTTTGAAAAGTAATCCTTATTTCCGTTCCAGAATCCGGGGGAACACGAATTCTCAAATCTTTCACATCCGGAACTTAATATATACTCCAGTGATTTTCTGTTACCGTTATCAACAACATGTGCCTGTGAAGCTACAACATAAAGATTATCCAGATATTTTACACCACAATCTTCATATTCGGACAAATTCGGCAGAGAATAAATAGCATTCTGGACATAGGATATGTCTTCACTTCTCATAAAACCATTGGCAATAGACAAATACACAATAACATCAGCCTTGTCCTTTTCCTGCAAAGAAAGCGAATCGTCTGCCTCACGATCCCCGGTTCCGTATCCGGGCAAATCAACAACATCACAGTTTAAAAGCATATTGCTGTCAATAAACACAACTGCAGACGTCGCCTGGCTTTTGGCAAAATGTTCTCCCTTTCTTGTCCCATATGTATTCAGCAAATCAAAATTTCCACTGGTCAAACGAAGCGACCGACAGTATTTTTCATCCGATAATCTGGTATCATCCCATACCCTGCTTTCCTCATCGGATTTAAAAATCCATACATCCTCGTCCATGTACGCAGGACGGTCATTGATATGTTTAACATATACGGCAATTGCAGTTGCCGGAGTCCAGTGGGCAGGCATTTTACTACTGCCGAGAAGTGTATTAATCATCGTACTCTTACCCACATCAGATCTTCCGACAAAAGCCACTTTCGGTTTGCGAATTCCCTTTTCAATTAATTCCGAAAGAGTTTCAACATCCTCTTTATAAGTGTCACTGCCCTTATAACTTTTAATATATTCTATTAAACTGCGACGAATAAACTCCAGTTTACTCCATGTATAATCCGGATTTAAAGATTCCAATACCGGAGGCTGTATTTTTACCAATGAATCCAGAGAAATTCCAAAGTGTGTTGAAATTGCAATCAACACATCCAACGAAACCTTGCTCGGATCTGCTTCCATACGGGAAACCCGATCCTGACTGATTCCCACCTGCTTGGCAAACTCTTCCTGAGACATTCCTGCTAACATATCTTCGCGAAATGTTTTTAAGTTAAAAATAATACCGTTTTCCATGTGTAACCCTCCTTCTTTTTATAGAAATTTTTGTTTCCCTTTTGTTATTTTTATCCTAACACCGCTTTTGCATATTGTCAATATAGTTTACGCATATTTGCGTAAACTATATTTTTTATATGTTTTTACGCGTAAGTTATTGTATTATTTGTATTTATACAAAAATAAAAGGCGCCATACGGCGCCTTTAAAAAGTATTATTTTTAAGAATCCATGATATTCGATTTACTTATTCCTCTTTCGCACCGCTTCCGCCAGCAAATATTCAATCTGCCCGTTAATGGAGCGAAAATCATCTTCTGCCCATTTTGCAAGATCATTCCACAATGATGGTGAAAGTCTGAGCAGTACCTGTTTTTTTGTTTTCTCTTTTTCCTGAAGTTTCTTTTCCTTTTCCAGAATTTCCAGCTCCAGTTTTTTTATTTTATCCAGCCGTTCCTGCAACGCCTGTTCTTTTGCATCCAATTCCATGTTCTGCACCTTTCTCCCACTTAAACGCAAGGTCTTGCACTGCATCTTAATAAATGGTTCCGCTGTTTACAATAGGCTGTGCTTCCTTATTACCGCAAAGCACCACCAAAAGATTGCTGACCATAGCAGCCTTTCTCTCATCATCCAAAATAACCACGCCGTCTGCGTCTAACTGGTCGATTGCCATTTTAACCATGCTGACTGCACCTTCCACAATCTTCTGGCGGGCTGCTATCACTGCAACAGCCTGCTGACGCTGTAACATTGCCGCAGCAATTTCTTCTGAATAAGAAAGATGGGTAATTCTTACTTCCAGAATCTCGAGACCTGCACCGGAAACTCTGTCCTGTAACTCTGTTTTCATACGTTCTGCAATTTCCTGACTGCTGCCGCGAAGGGTCTTCTCTTCTACACCATCTTCTTCCTGCAAATCATCATAAGGATATAATCTTGCAATGTTACGGATTGTGGAGTCACACTGGATGGATAAATAATCATTATAATTCTCTACAGCAAACACTGCCTGTGTAGGATTCTGAACTCTCCAGATGACCACTGCTCCGATGATAATGGGGTTACCCAACACATCGTTAACTTTCTGTTTCTCGTTATTCAAAGTGCAGACCTTAGTGGAAACCTTCTTGCTTCCGACGGTTCTCACATATGCATTTCCGCTTGCATCTCTTGTTACAATTTTCTCCATTCCGGGATTAAACGCTGTGGAAAAAGGATTTACAAAGTGATAACCGGCTTTTTTAATCGTTCCGTGATATTTACCAAAAAGAGTAAGTACCAGTGCTTCATTGGGATTTACTACTTTAAGTCCGCCGAATCCGATACAGAAGAATATACAAATCAGCACTCCTAAAATAACGGGAATGGGACCTAAAAAAATACCCGTCAAACAAACAAGCAGGCTAAAAAGAATGCCCACAATAATAACAAGCAGCATCAAAATACCGGGAAAAGGTCTGATTTCCCTTTCTTCAACATTGGTGTTCATCTTCATTTCCATTTTCTCTTCCATTTAAAATTCCTCCTCCTTTTCGCTGACATACCGCGCCAGCTATGCGATATCATTTTGATATCATAATAATATTCTTTGTCTTTGTTTCTGTCAAGAGGGAAAATCAAATAATTCGATATTTATTTTTATCTTTAAATATTAAAATCCGGGAATCCCAATCATCACCAGGGTTCCCGGATTTCAGTGTCAGTTTTTATGTTACAACATATCCCTTAGAGGAACAATACGTCAATCAATGAATACACAAACAGAATCAAAATCATTACAGGCAATACAAACGCCATATACCAGCGCATCCACTTTTGTACCTTAAGTCCCTTTCCTTCATTTGCTTCCGTCATAAAATTGTCCCAGCCCCAGCCAAAGCGATGTGTGGAATACAATACAAAGGTCAAGGTACCCAGTGGAAGCAGAATATTACTTACAATAAAATCTTCCAAATCAAGTACGGTACTACCGTCCCCTAAAGGTCGGAATCCGGACCAGATGTTATATCCGAAAATACACGGTAATACAAGCACCATCATTGCAAGACCGTTTATCAGACAGGCTTTTTTACGGCTCCACCCAGTCACATCCATGGTACAGGAAATAATGTTTTCAAATACCGCAAATACTGTTGATAAAGCAGCAAAACTCATAAAAACAAAGAATAAGCTTCCCCATAAACGTCCCATTGGAAGATGATTAAAAATATTCGGTAATGTCTCAAAAATAAGCGGCGGTCCGGAATTTACATCCACACCATAAGCCATACATGCCGGAAACATAATAAGTCCGGACACAAGTGCCACAAAGGTATCAAGCAGGGCAACATTTACAGCTTCTCCAAGAAGACTTCTCTCCTTATCCAGATAACTACCGAAAATTGCCATGGAACCAATACCAAGGCTTAATGTAAAAAACGCCTGTGTCATGGCGGAGACAATCACCTTACCGAACCCGACTTCCTTCATACGATTCAAATCCGGAACAAGATAAAACTTTAGACCTTCGACGCCACCTTTTAGAAAAATACTGTTAATGGCGAGAATTACCATAATAACCAACAACGCGATCATCATATACTTGGTAATCCGTTCCAGACCTTTTTGAACTCCAATGGAATTTACGGTAAAACCAATCACAATTACAATAAAGGTAAAAATAATCATGGGAATAGGCTTATTCAGCATTCCGTTAAAAATTGCAGAAATGCCTGCAGCATCCGCACCTTCAAATTCACCTGTAGCAGTTTTGATAAAATATTGCAACATCCACCCGGTTACACAAGTATAAAACATCATAAGAATATAGTTACCCGCCATGGCCATATATCCGTGAATATTCCATACTTTTTTATCCGGAGTCAGTTCTTTGTAAATTTTAACCGGACTCTTCTGACTTGCCCTTCCGAGTGAAAATTCTATAGTCAATGCGGGAATACCCATAATGGCAAGAAAGAATAAATACAACAATACGAAGGCCCCGCCGCCGTTCTGCCCTACCATGTAAGGAAATTTCCATACATTACCGATGCCGATGGCACATCCTGCACTTAAAAGGATAAATCCCAAACGGCTTCCCAAACGCTCTCTTTTCATTTGTGTCTCCAATCTTTTTTATCTTTTTTTAATGTAATATCTCCAATAATGGCCATCAATAACCTGATCCGCACAATATTCTTCTTCAAGCCAGGTAATAAGCCATTCATTTTTCTGCATTTTCGATTCCAATTCACCGTAACAGGAGGAAACCATAATAATTTCCGGATACTTATCAGGATTTAACTCCCAGTAATATAATAACGACTCATTAAAAGTCGGCGTGGACATTACCGTAGGCGCAGCCACTTCCACATCTTCATACAAATATCCCAATGTATTTACAGGCTCTGCCACAAGCCAGATTTTATCTCCCGGCTCAACAATTTCCGCCCATTCTGCAAGACTGTCACGATTTCTGGTTACTGCATAAGAATCCGTAATAATTCCAATCGCCGGACCGCTTCTGATAATTGACATGGGTTGCATGGGGGATATAATCTGACTGACGCCATGCATGGGA
The DNA here is from genome assembly GCA_017473905.1 of Lachnospiraceae bacterium. Taxonomy (GTDB): domain Bacteria; phylum Bacillota; class Clostridia; order Lachnospirales; family Lachnospiraceae; genus UBA3766. The sequence continues at coordinate 96,903 of JAFUJA010000029.1, forward strand.
ATATGAATATAAATACATCTAAAAATAATTAATATGAAAAAGATATGCATTCCTGTCAAAAACATTCTTCTAAGCATTTTAGATTCACTCAATTCACGGAACCAGTAAAATATGGGAACCATAGAAACGCAAATCAAAACCAACATATATGTGATTGCCTGTAAGAAAGCGTTATCGGATAAAATCAACGTAGCAATCAGACTGAATCCGCTAATCCAAAAAGCTGTATCATAGATTCTTTTTTCCGATTCAGACAATCTTTTTCTGTGTATGAATCCCAAACCTAAAATCAGAATAAACGGAAAAGCATAGCCGCCTCTGTAAGATACACTCAGAATATTCAACAGGAAAAAGCACATCAAAACGAGCCAGGAAATCATGAACCAACGGTTTCCGGAAAGTTTCAGTTTCGCTTTATTTTTCAGAGAACAAATAAAAGCTGTTACAAGTTCAATCAGAAATCCGATTGCACCCACTGCCGCAAGCATGCCGGCAATCTGTCCGATATTGACAACAAATCCCCATATTTTTTCAACCGGACCTACCGTATGGGAAGGTTCTACCGCGAGAGCCATTTCAATGCATTTTATGCAGGTATCCCACCCTACACTGCAAAGAATATATGCCACAAAGCTTCCGCCAATCAGAAGACATACACCTACAAACAATGCCAGGTCCTTCTTCCACTCTTTCGAGAAACGGACCAGAATAATAATAACCGCAATACTTACCAATATAAAAGAGGGATAAGAGAATACTCCAAGGCAAAGAGAAACCGCTCCGAGCACGAGGAATATCTTCTTTTCGGTTTTGTAATATTTCAGAAAAGCAAAAAACAGTAAAGTACCAAACCAAAGCTGCATGTTGCCGAATTCCGGCGTCAGCAACTCTTTGGGCGAAATCAACAGATACGTTATTCCAACAATCAATGCCGGCATTTTACCGCATAACTCTTTGATTTCTTTATAAAACAATGCCGCAATACCACCTCTGATACACAGACCCACAACCTGCATATACAGAACAATTCCCGTGGTGGTTCCCGTAATCATCATGTATATTTTCATAAAAAGAGTACACAAAAAAGCGGAAGTCTGATGAGGCTCCCACATTTCCAGAATCATCCGGTCTCCCTTAATCATGCGGTACGCCATTGCCATTTGATATTCACAATCGTAGCTTACGTTTGAAAATATAAAAGAAAGACAGGCGCCCACAATAAATATCATATAAAAAATAAATATGGTTTTCTTTGTTGATGTTTTCATTGATTTACCGCTCTTATTATATCTTAACACTCCATGAATATTACCATGAAATGCGGGATTTTACAACCAACTCAAGCCCTCATGCACAATTTTTATGAATATCTGACATGAAATTAAAAACAGGCATGTCCACGTGACACACCTGTTTTTTTATTATCAACTTAAAAAGCTGTCTCATTATTCATCACTCCGGTGCTATGGATAAATAAAACATCCTGCGTATCGAAGTTCACAAACTTTCCAATCATAACCTCATTTAAATACCGGGCATCCAAAAGGGTGATTTTGGCATAGCCCTCCACCATTAGCGGTGCCAGGGAACTGCCAAAGGAATCTCTGAACATCACCAGCTCCTTTTTCGTGGATGCATTTGGATTTTCAATGGTTATCACCGACACGGAACCGGACAAAAACATCTCATAAGGATCTCTTCCGGCAGCCTTTTGTAAGTCATACATGGAAATTTCTTTTCCGGTCTCATGGTTGATGATGGTACACGCATCGAAATCCTCATGATTCAGATACGTAATCACATCCGGTTTTACAGGCAATGCCAGCTGTCCGTAATATACCCCGTAAAAAGGTGTATCAAGGGTTATCTGCTCATACTCTGCCTGCAAATTTACTCCCATACCCGTTCCCAATTTTTGCGCCACATCTAAAATTGCTTCCTGGCGCCAGTGGGTATCCGTTTTATAATAATCTTCCGGAGATAAACCGGCAGTAATGTCAATATAGGTCATATAGTCCAGATTTTCTTCCAGATAGCTATACATTTTGTCGTAATCGTAAGCCGGATAACCGTTTTGTCCGGCGAGGAAATAATTTTTATCGGGAATGATGGAATAGTACACGGAAGCATCGGTTCCTTTTATATACTTCTCATAGATGGAATCATACTTCTTCACCGTAGCCGCCAAAGCCTTTTCAGACAGGGGATAGTCCAGCTTACTGATAAAACCGTCAGCCATATAAACATCATTATTATCGGATTGGCGGAACACATAAAACTGTGTTGCAGCTTTGATTCCTCTAAAAGCATCACGCATGGGAAACTGGTCCAGCGTGTAGGATTCAAACTGTTCCATAAACTTGCCTTCCAGAACGGATTTCACCGAAACTTCGGGAAACTGTTTTAAGCTTCTTCGTTCCGTGGCACTGAACGCATCTGCCGGCTTAAACCAGGCCCAGAGTGCCAGTCCGAAAAACACCAGTGCCACGGAAATAACCTGAATCATACTTTTCTTCTTCTCCATACCCTACCTCCTAAAACCTAAAGTATAAGAATGGATTAAAAGATCCATCTACCAGATAACCTGTCGCAACAAGCAGAATTACAACCGCAACAACAGGCATCAGAATCTCTGCCGCTGTTTTACCGGTTTTATTCTGCATCAATTTCTGTACCAAAAGCTTGGGAAGAGGTGTTGCCCCAATCATGGCAATCAGGAACATAATGCCGTAGCTTCCCAGATAATATCCTGTTATATCTGTCATAAAAGGAAGTCCGCCCAGACCGAACATTGCACCTATGTGTGTCAAAGCATCTCCGATTCCGGCAGAATCAAAAATCACAAAGCTTATGAGCACAAAGAATAAAATATAAACATGTCCCAAAGCCTTATACTTTTCCAGCCATTTGAGGAGGAAAGTCTTCTCCAGAATCAGAAGAATTCCGAAATACAATCCCCACACAACAAAGGTCCAGTCCGCACCGTGCCAGAAACCGGTCAGCATCCATACCACTAACAGGTTAAAAATATTCCTTGCCCTGGAACATCTGCTGCCACCCAAGGGAATATAAACATAATCACGGAACCATGTTCCCAGAGACATATGCCATCTGCGCCAGAACTCCGTTGCACTTTTAGAGATAAAAGGGTAATTGAAGTTTTCAACGAAACGAAATCCCAGCATACTTCCCAGACCGATTGCCATGTCACTGTAGCCGGAGAAATCAAAATAAATCTGTAAAGATACGGCAATTGCATACGCCCAGTAAAACAAAACCGCCTTCTCATCCGTTTCTTTAAAAGATGCACAAAATTCACCCAGCACGTTGGCAATCAGGATTTTTTTACCCAGACCAATGGAAAATCTTTTGATACCATAGGCAATTTTATCAAAGGTAACGGTTCTTTCTTTTAACTGGTTTTCCACATCTGAATAGCGCACAATAGGACCTGCAATCAGCTGAGGAAACATGGTAATGTAAGTCGCCAGGGAAATAAAATTCTTCTGCGCTTTTACGGAACCTCTGTACACGTCAATAATATAGCTGACAAGCTGGAATGTGTAAAAACTGATGCCGATGGGGAGTACCACCTTCAGAAGCGGAACAGAAATCCCCGTCACCGCAGAGAAATTACTCACGAAAAAGTTGGTATATTTAAAATAACCTAAAAATCCAAGGCTGATTACGATTGATACAATCATACAAACCTTGGACCATGGGGTCCCCTTGTATTTTTCGATGAGGATGCCAAAAACATATCCCAGACCGATGGATGCCATCATCAGGAATACATACGCAGGCTCTCCCCACCCATAAAAAACAAGGCTTGCCAGAAGCAAGACCATGTTTTTTATAGATTTGGGAACCAAATAATATGCAATTAGTACTACCGGTAAAAAATAATATAAAAACGGTATACTGGAAAATAACATTTCACTACATTTCCTTTACATATAGAAAGAAGTTGTCAGAACCCTTGCATAAGAGGCTCCTTCAAGCATTACTGTGCAAGACTTTCTTCTACTGCAACAACTGCTGCATCACCGTAAATTGCTGCGATAGCCGCATTAAATGCATCAATTACCTGAGCGTTACCGTATGCAGAAACTACATAGTTCTCACCAACGGTTACGATAATAAACTTCTCAGGGATACCGCACATCCACTGGTTGTTAAGCATTGCATCCTTAAGTTCTGCAACAGAACCTTCCACATTAGCTGCGTCGGTTACATGATATGCTGCTGAGGTGAAGTTATTAGACATCATCATATTCATCATGGTAGCAATATCATCTGTCTTGGCTACAAAATCTGCAGATGCACAATAGGTTGCTGTTAAAACATCCTGTGCGCCCTCTAAAGTAGTATCAAACTTTGCGGAAGTATCCATTACCATTTCTTCTCCGTTACCGCCGCCTACAGGGAACTTCAAGTCTTCAGATACGGTTGCATTGTACTGAGCCCATGCATTTGCAAGAATGTCATTTGCTTCATTGATTTCTGCGCTAATCTCTGCACCGTCTGCATTTTCTGTGCTCTCTGTGTTTTCTGTGCTTTCTTCGGAATCGGAAGTTGCTTCGGTATTAACTTCATCCATCGCACCTGCGTTTCCTCCGTCGTTGTTGCCGCATGCCACGCATACGGAAGTGATTGTTACTGCAAGTAAAAGAACTAACAATTTTTTCATTTTTCATACTCTCCTTTTATTGTGTTCATTTGTTCGTATTATATCGACTACAATACGTAAAAGCAATAGCAGATTATTTCCTTTTCTGGCATTATCTGACACAAAGCGCAGATTCTTGTATCGAGAAAAACACTTTTAAGAAAATAAAGGTCATATCTCGCGATTGCTTCTGTTGTATATACGTTTTTATTTTTTAAATTTATGGGTATTTTTATCCGGATATACATACTTCTTATTCAAATAAAGATTCTTAAAGAATTTCCCATGCATTAAAAAAGACGCCTGATTCAAAAAATCAGGCGCCTTTAGGGGGATAGGAATTAGGATAATTTACTGAAATAAATCTTCAAATAAGTCAACGATATTCTTTAAGTTTTTATTTACAATCTTAAAGTTAGCGGTCTTACTTCCCACATAACCTTCACCGGTAGCGGTAATCACTGCCTTTGCGGTTCCCTTATTTACGTTATTTGCATATGCAATTTCGTAGTTTGCCGCATCAACAACTACCCACTGGTTCTTGCCGTTGACTTTTACTTTTACTTCAACCTTTACATTAGGTTCAAGTTCATTGCCTGTGTACTCTACCTTGGAAAGCTTATTGCCATCCTTATCAACAAAGGTAATCTTTGCCTTAGAGAGATCCACATCTGTTGCTGCTTTCTTTACTACCTGATATTCTGCAGTAGCATATTCTCCTGCCTTAGGTGCATAGTTGCCCTTTCCGACAATCTTAACATATACTGTTGCTGCATTTTCATCATCAGCAAGTACAACCTTATTCTTGGAATTCATTTCCTTGGTCATATCTGCGTCTGTATAGTAGCTTACTACATAATCGGAGTTCTTTAATGCTACTCCGTTGATAGTAACGATAGGAGCTGATTTATAAACATTTGCTTTGGTATAAATCTTATCTGCTGTTACAATCTTTAATCCTTCAACATCATCATTCAAAGGCGCAGGATTGATGGTAAATTCACCCTTCAATGCCTTGCTTCCCTTGTAGTTTCCGAGGAAGTTGATTGTAAACTTCGCTTTGGATTTTGCACTGCTTACTTTCTTGTTATTTGCGTAAACAATCTTGTAATCCTTACCCTGAACAAGCTCAACATCACCGTAAGATACAATGATATCTTCATCAATCTTCACACCGGTGCTTACGAATGTATATCCGTCTGCATCAATACTGTCTGCATCAAAGGTAATACCTTCTTTTACAGCGATGGATGCGATCTTGTAAGTCTTTGCTACAGTACCGATGTATTCACCGATACCGATAACAGTGAACTTAACGGTTCCTGCATTCACGGTGCTGTTACCGAATTCGATAATGTAATCCGTACCTTCTGCAAGAACTTTATTCTTATCTGTCTTGTCGGTTACGGTAATGGTAGGTCTCTGAGACTCTCCGTTGTAGGTTAACTTTTCTTTGCCTACGGTTACGTTAAATTTCTTTAATTCGCTCTTTTCTACCACGAATACGGAAATTTCACGGGTACCGCAGAAGTTACCTTTACCGGTTAATCTCATTACACCATCTTCGGTGTATTTCGTTTTAGCATCTGCATTGGTGTAGTCTTTGGAACCAAGCTTCTTGTTGTTGAAGAAAAGAACAGGAGTAGCCTTGGAATTCTTGGTTACTTTTACAGCACCTGCAATTACTTCATCGTCATTAATGTCTCTGGGCATAATTACGAATGTTGTAGAGTTGCTTCCGGAAAGATTTCCTTTACCGGTTACTGTAATCTTTGCAGGTTTCTTTTCTGTAGAAGCGTTGATATTGTTGGAATACTTCACAACATAATCCACACCTTCAGTTAATTCTTCACCATTATTGGTTACGATAATTGCAGGTTTCAATGCGCTTCCTGTGTAGATGTATTCTTCATCAGGATTTGCAAGTACAACCTTAAGACCTTCTTCATTCACGGGTTCATCAGGTTTATCTTCTCCTGATCCACCGTTTAATTCGCTTGCTTTTTCTGCGATTGCACTGAACAGATTCTGTCCAACGCCTTCCCAGTAGGTTGCTCTGTCCGCATATTCGCTAAGAATATCATAAGCGGTAAGAACACCGTTATTATTAATACTGAATACGGTTCTACCGTCTGTGGTTTCTGCAAGAACCTGTGCAGGAGTTTTAACTGCGTAGGAAATATTTAATTCCATGTTCTGTACAGCTGAAGCGATGATAGCTGCTTCAATCAAACCACCAAGCTTGTTATTGTGGGTCTTGTCACCGGTATGCATAATCTGCTTACCATAAGTATCTCCACTGCAAGCCTTATAAGCATCTTCATACATATCAACGGTAAGTTCAAAACCATCGATTAAAAGAACGCCCTGCTCTTCTGCCAACTGTTTTACCGCTGTTACATATGCGTTGTTTGTTGTGGTTGAATCGTCGTGGTGTGCTCTAATGGTACCGTCTGCATTGTAGTACATTCTGGAAACGGGAGTAACAAGTACGGGAATTGCACCTGCTTCCTTTGCCACATTGATGTACTGAAGGAGATACCACTTGTATGTACCACCACAGTCATAGGTATAGCACTGAGCGCCATAGCCCTTGTTTTCAAGTTCAGCAGGAGTATCAACCTTTACACCGGGTGTTGTGGGGTAAATACCGTTTTCATCAGGTGTACCAAGAGGTGCATATCTGTCTGCCTTATTACCTGCGTCATCAGCACAGTCATTATGACCGAACTGAATGAACATGTAGTCGCCTTCACCAATCTGTGCTGCAACTTCGTCCAAGGAACCTTCATTAATGAAGTTTCTTGTACTTCTTCCGCCATTTGCATGGTTTACGATGGTTACGGTTTCCTCATCGAAGAACTTCTGGAAGAATTCACCCCAAGCGCCTTCGTTTCTTGCTGTTCCACCACTGTTAAGTCCTGCTGCGGAATAATCTTTTACAGTTGAATCACCAATCAGGAATACATTTACACCTTCGCCTAAAACTGCTCCGGGGCCTTCTGCATCCGGATCTTCGTAACCGTCTCTTACCGCCTCGGATACGGTGTAGCTTCCTGCTTCACCAACTTTTCCTTCAACAGTCATAGGGGTTACAACAACCTTAATCTGAGCTCCGATATCATCGGAAGTAATCTTATATGTTTTATCCACACATGCGTAAGATGTCTTAACCAGAACATCCTCTTCGCCTGCTTTTACACGATACCACTGAATACGTGATGCATCGTTTTCATTATTTGCCGTACCGAGGGAATATCCTACGGTAAGGGTATGTCCGGGATAAGGAGTATTCAAATCTCCGTTATCCGTCACAAAAGGTGCTGTTGTAAATGCAACATTTTCTGCCTCTGCAACATAGAAACTGGGAACCCATTCATCGAAGAAATAGCTCATTGTCCATGTTGCTGCAATTTCTGCTGTAGCCACTTTGCTCTTACGTGAGGAAGTGTCAACTGCATTTCCGTTTAAGTCTGTAGTATTCCACTCATAGAAATTGGCATCTTCGGGCTTACCGGTCATCTCAAACCAGCCTGCGGGAGCAATGATATCTGAAGATTCAAGTCTGGTATTTAAGAACATAACCTTTGCATCTGCACCCCAGGGTCTTCCGAAGTAGCCGGGTGTTACATCTAATTCGTCATTTGCTGTCACAACACAGTTTCTAAACAGATAGCCATTTACGCTAGAGGGCTTTGCAGCAGTAATATAACCACCCTGACTGCCTTCACTATAACCCTTGAAGCTTAATTCACAGGCATCAAAAATTACATTACCGTCACCGTAGATATAGTCTGTCTGTCCTTCGATAAAGCAGTTTTTAAAGTATACATCATATGCCGCATTACCGGTAAACAAAGTATCCTGACTACTTAAAAATGCACAATCCTTGAACTCAACCTTATCAGCTTTCACTACCATTGCAGCTGCACGCTCGGTAGCAGCCTTAGACTGAACATCAACGCCGTATTTTCTCTGAATATCAATGGATTCTGCGCCGGAAGGTTCTACACCGTCTGCAAGTTCTTCATCCGTAATGTAGCGGTTGAAAGAGTTTTCGAAGGTAATACCTTCTGCACGGAATGCGGTTGCGGTAGGTTTGATAAATACAGTACATCCCCAGTCTGCAGGACCATTCTTTTCGAACTGGTCATATGCATGTTCTGCACTATAATATCCTTTTGCATCAAGGCTGTAATACTGATAGCCAATACCATAGTAACCGGTGATAAGTACTTCATCATCCGTATCATTTACAAAACTGATATAAGGAGTGCTTACAACAACCTGCTCTCTGTAAGTGCCGGGCGCAATGTGAATGGTAATACGCTGCGCTTCACTTGCAGGACTCATTGCCGCTGCTGCCGCTACCGCTTCGCTAACAGTTGCATAATTATGATTCTTGTTTTCGTAGCCTACATAAATATCAGCTGCCCAATCAATAGCGGGTGCTTTTGCGGTTGATACGAAATACAAATCTTTGCTTGCTGCTGCTCCGTCTACAACAATATGTGTAATCGTGCTGTAACCGCTTACCGTAGCTTTTGCCTGATAAGCACCGTCTCTCAACTGAAGTGAGAAACCGTTTTCATTTAATGTTGCTGCATAAGTATATCCGTCATCAACGTTTTCAAAGCTCAATGCTGTTACGGCTACACCTTCCGCAAGGTTTAAGTAACCACCGCTTACTGCATACATAGCCTTAAGAGCAACCGTAATGTTTTCATTTAAATCCTCACTATCATTTACGGTAAGACTACTTGTAATTTCGTAATCATTTACACCGGAAAGCACCAACGTATATTCAACATCGGGTTCCAGAATTGCAGTGAAACCAAGATTTTCATCGATGGTTAAATCCACATCAAGTACATTGCTGTCCTCAGGGGCCTGCAAGGTAATTGCAAGCTTGGATACATCATATCCCTCTGCAAAACCTGTAATACTTCCTGAATAGGTATAAGTTTCCTTGGGTTCAATTACCAATGCAACACCGGTTTTACCTGTAAGTGCTTCTGCATCAGTTGTAACCACTGTTCTGCTGTCTGCGGTAAAACCAAATCCGGTTGCACCAACAAGTACAGCTGTGTAGGAATAGCCGGGAGCCAGAGTTACAGTGAAGTTCTCACCATCTAAAACAGCCTCTGTTTCCTGCTTGGTTGTATTGTTTACGAATTTAACGCTGTGTTCTGTTCCTGTGTACTTACCTTCCACATCAAGAGAACTGATGGTACCGCTTACTGCCACACCGGGAACGCGTACCACTCTGTGATACATTGCTTTTCCGCTACCACCTTCCCAGAATTTATAGGTACCTGTATACTCTGCGACAAATTCAAATTTCTTATATTCTGCTGCTGCACATGATACGGACTCTTTCTGTGCACTTGCAGTTCCGAGACCTTCAAAGGTAAAGGTAGTATCAGAACCGCCATGAATACCGGCATAGATAATAACCTTATCTCCTGCCTGTACATTTGCAAGCGTCAGATATCTTGTACCGGAACCGCCTGAACCGTTTGCATAATATCCGCCTTCGGATACATATCCGTCACCATATGTAACGGTTGCACCTCCAAAATTGGTTCCGTAACTGTAGTCAGCAAGATTGCTGTTTGTTGAATAGTATCTGTCACCGGACTTGTTAACAATGGATAAATCTCCAAAAGCAACCGCTGCTCCGGTAAATGATTTACTTACACCATTCTCTTTCCAAAGAGCAGGTGTAATGTTATTGGTATAAGTTTCGGTATCTGCTTCGACCTTTGCACCGATATCCCAAACATCAACCTTTCTGGGACCAACTTCCACAATATATTCAATCATGACATTGTGAATGTACATATTTGATGCAAACGTAAGAACAACGTTACCTGCACTTGCATCCGTCACGGTAAATACAAGCTGGTCGTCCGCTGCTGCTTCCGTAGCTGTTGCTGAAGTAACGGTTCCGGAAGAACTTGTCATGGTACCTTCTGTACCCGCACCATAGCAACATGATGTAACAATAATATTTGCCGGATGAGACAAATCAATTGCAATAGTTGCATCGTCAGCCGAGGACTGGAATCCGTGGGGATTATCAATATCCTTGAAGTTAGTAAATGTATAACCGTCAATATTGGTAAGTGTTGCTTCCGTTTTCGAAAAATCAGCAGTTCCTGCTTCCGCATATGCAAACTTCACAACAGAAATGGAACGAAGATAAGTATTTGCGGTAGCTTCATAAATTACCTGATTGTCTGTTCCTTCACAAACAAAGGTTTCGGTGGATGCAATTGCTGCAGTTCCGTCGATGGAATAGTTTGCATCATAAGCAACGATGCTTACTTTACAGGAACCTGCAACAGGAATAACAACCTTTGTTCCGCTGTTAACCTGTACCCATCCGTCAGTTCTTGTACTGTTCCACTTACCGTTTGTTGCGTCAATCTGAAGACCTGCCACAACACCGCTGGAACCTTCTAATGTCACACCGTTATCACCCATGATGCTTGTATCATTCATGAAATCCCATGTGGTAGGATAAGCTTCAAAAACAGCTCTTACTTCCACATCAGATGCAGGCATTGTAAAACTATTGTCTTCGATGGTAACTTCACCGCTTACTACCTGCCACTCTTTTAAGTAATATCCTTCATTGGGTGTTGCCGTCAGAGTAATCTTCTCTCCGGCTGCTGCCGTTGCAGCATTTGCTTTTGCAGTACCATTGCCGTCATTGGATACGGTTACCGCATATTCTGTCTTTGTATTGTCAGCGATTACTTCACCGTCAACTACAAGCTTGATATTTTTAAAGGTAACATCTGCATTTCTGGAGGCAAACATACCGACATACACATAATCCGCATCTACTGATGTAAGTGCAAAATCGTATCCCTGGCTCTGCGCAGGTTCGTTACCAAAAGTACAGGTATATCCGTCACTGTTGCTTACAATGCTTACATTGTAGCTTGCACCGGCTTCCAGAGTCTCTGTTGTAAGAGATGCCTGACCTCCAATGGTACCGTTTTTACGATAAAAACAGTTAACCCCGTTACCACGGGTTCCGGCAACCACGTAATCTGATGCCAGTGTTTCGATTTTTTCATCGATATACATATCATCACGCGCCATCAAACCAAAAGCCACCTGATTTTCTGCAACGAAGGAATTTACGGTCATCTTTGCAGAAAGGCTGAAGCTGCTTGTTACGGGCACTTTATAAAAGTACATTACAACACCGTCACTCGTGCTGTTAATTTTACCTCTGCTGTTAAGAACAGCAACATGCATATTGCCGTTTTCATCTGTTTCAAGAATATGATTTTCAACTGAGGGACTACCACTGAGGTTACCGAATGCACTTCCTTTGAAAGCAACTGCGGTTTCGCCTTCACCGATTACATAATCCTCATACAATTCACTCTGGGGTAAATTACCGTCATATTCAGGTTCCACATAATCAGGATTTACTACAAGGTCATTTGCCTTAGTAGGCTCACCTGCTGTCAAATCAATATGTTCTGCCAGTGAAGAAGTGGTATCCTTGATTGCATTTGCAAGTAACCATGCCACCTTCTTGGCACCATAAATGTTAAGGTGGGTGTTATCCACGGAACCTTCTGAAGAACGGGTCCATGCATGGAGATAAAGTGTTTCTGCATAACCAAGTTCATCATAAAGAGCCTTGGTTAAGGATGTTAAATCCACTACAGGAACATTAACATTCTCATTTGCTCCCAAATCCTTAATAACCTGAGCATAGTCTCCGCCGTTTGTTTTATGAAGCTGTGAGTCAGACCATGTTCCGTCAGCTGTTCTTCTTACGATAGGAGTACAAAGAATAACCTCTGCACCTGCGTTTTTTGCAACTGTAATGTAATTATCGTAAAGACTCTTGGCAAAAGTGCCGTCCTTCGTATAATCACTGTCAGGAGTGGTATATCTGCCTTCATCTTCGGACTTTTCATCATTGTGTCCGAAACCTACAAGCAATACGTCTCCTTCTTTGATTCCGCTTGTTAAAGTAGAATAGTTGTCCTCCGTAGTAAAGCTCTTGGAGCTTGTACCGGATAATGCCAGATTCCTAATTGCATAGGTATCATCTACGTAATTGCCAATCTGGGTACCGTAGCCGTATCTCGGATAGTAATAATTATCCGTAAACGCACTAACGGTGGAGTCACCAACAATCCACAGAGTATTTTCCTCTGCCGCCTGTACATGTAAGGTACCGAGATTGGGGATAATACCACCCAGCACCATTAACGCTGCACAGGAACCTGCAATGACTCTTTTGAATAACTTTTTCATGTTACGTTTCATTGCTAAACCTCCCATAATATTTAAAACATAACTTTCGCTATTTTTTAGTCTAAACCCTTACATCGTGTCAGGGTCAATAAATCCTTTTCAAAAAAAATCCATAAAAAAAGATTGGTTGTTTTGTATGTTTTCAACAACCAATCTGTAAAAAATATCATTTTTTTGTTATAAATCACTTTTTTCACCCTTCGGCTTAATGGCAAGATGCATCAAAATATATTGCCACTCTTTTCCGTCTTCTTTAGAATATCCCAGCTTTAAGGCGATGGCATCTCCGTTCATCTCAAGGTCATGAAGCGCCATGTATTCCCAAAACGGCGCAAAAATATCAGAAAACAGCTCTCCCGGTGTTTCATCTGCCACCGTCTGAAAATCCAGCGGAATTCTCATAAAACGTATCAGGCAGGGCTGCTTCTCATAAGAAAGTACCCGCGGGCTTAACTGCACTCCATACTTCTTCGTACATCGCTGGTTGGCTCCCACGCCTTCGCTAAATACCATCCGACGTGCTTCCAGGTCCTCTCTGTCAAACAAATACAGATACTCGAATTCCGTACAGGTGGACATGAAATGATGTAACACTTTTGCCTGCTCACCCTTGGTACAGAGTTCCCCTTTGTTACGATATATCACATAGTGAAAAGGACTACATGTATATTCCACCACATCCGTCCCGTATTCTTCCACCCTGTCCATCAGCATAATGTCATCTTTCAGCATATGACTTAATGCCTGCAAATGGGCAATTTCTTCATCCAGCTCTGCTTTCCGAACCTTAAAACGCTCTTTTATGGTATTCAAATCTTCCTGCATGATAAAAGGAATTTCCTCATGACTGAAACCTACTTTACGGTACTTGGCAATGTACATGAGTTTCTCCACATCCGTGGGACAAAATTTACGGTAACCGTTCTGCTCATCCCGGTCAGAGCTTAAATATCCTTTTCCTTCAAAACGTCTGATGGTATTCGTTGAAACATCTAAAATCTTCGACAGATCATTTGTATTATATTCCATAAAACACCTGCTCTTTCGTATCCCCAAACAACATGCCTGCAAAGGCATTTTTACAGCTTTTAGAAGCTTCCTATCCTCCTTTTATTATGCCCTGAAAACCATCCAAAGTAAAGCATTAATACCCATAAAATTATTTTTAAATACATTAATAATTTCTTAAAAACACTATAAAAGTCCAAGTCCGCGCAGCATGATAATAACCAGGAAAATAACCACTGCGGAAATTAACGTCGTCCATACCACAAGCTGCCCCGCAAGTGCCCCGTCATTCTCCATTTCTTCTGCCATAATCGCACTGGAAACCGCAACCGGTGTCACAAACAAAGCTACCAGGGCAGCATAAATGCCCGCATCAAAATGTAACACTCCAAGCTTCTGCAATAAAACCGCACCGCCTACGCCGATAAGAGGTGCACATACAAGTCGTCCCAGAACACCGATAATAATCTGTTTCCGCAGGCCCTTGATATGACTGAATTCAAACTGGCCGCCGAGAATCAGAAGTGCAAGGGGAGTCGAAGCCTTGGCAAGATACTCCAGCACAGTCCATACAAAAGTAAATTTTCCGCCAAGCGCCGTAACACCCTCAGGCAGCAGGGTAAATGCCGGTCTGATACAAACATACAACACGCCTGCAAACACGCCCCAGAGCAGAGGATTTTTAAAAATATCTTTTACGATTTTTATGATTTTTGATCCCATGGTGGACTGGTTACCCGTATAAACCGAAAGAGCGATTACCGCCGCAATATTAAAAATGGGAATGGTAAAAGTGGACAATACCGCAGCTGCCGCTACACCCCCGTCTCCTGCAAGAAGCAATGCCAGAGGCACACCGATTAAAGCAAAATTAGAGCGGAACACGCATTGGTGAATAACGCCTTTTTGCTTTTTGTCCTTCGTAAAAAAAGTAAGAAGAACACCGATAAAAAACAAAACACCGATGGCGCAGATTACATAGAGCACCAGCTCCGGTTGCAGCACAGAAAAGTCTTCCATATCTGCCAGATTCACGAACAGAAGAACCGGCAAAAGGACACGGAACACTACTTTATTTCCTGTCTTCAGAAATTCCTTGGTAAGAAGTCCTTTCCGCTTAAGGATATATCCCAGACCAATCAGAAAAATAATCGGCATTACTGCATTCAGCGCAAAAATCAACAAATCTAAAATCATAATTTCTCCCTATTTTTTCTTTTTATATATTCCTGCTTCATGATAACATACCCTTTTATTTGTAACAAGATACAGGCACTTTTTATGGTGAGCAATTTTATGATTTGCCGGCGTATCATTTACTTTTTAACTGCATACCCTAAAAATAAATGAGATTGGAGAACAGTATGAATTCTTATAAATCTTTTAACCCCTTCGAGGAAAAACCCATCCCTATTGAGAAAACTTTTATGGACTGGAATACCATGTATCCCTGTAGCTACAATAAAATGGAGACAAATCCCTATACTAAAACCAGAATTATCCTGATGAACGGTACGGAATTTGAAGCCCAGTGGTTTTCAAGAAATTTTTCCCGCAGATGCACGGACAATGATTTGCGTCGTGAACTTGCACTTTTACGTCGTATTGAACAGCAGCAGCAAAAACGAATTACTGCCTTAAAACCCAAGGATGAAACCATTCTGGAAACCACCATCGCTTATGAACAGCTCGCGGTAGACTTAACTGCCGTAATGGCAAAAAAAGAAACCAACTGTACCGTAAAAAACGCTTTGAACTTTGCACTTTTAGAGGATTTTGACCATCTTTACAGATACAGTAACCTTTTGGGATATGAATACAATGTGGACCCGAAGCTCTACGTAGGCGGCTATACAGAGCTTACACCTGCCCGTCCCACAATTTCAGAACACAGGCATCCTGTAGATTCCATCTATCCCTGCATCAACAACAATACAAATCCCCTGCTTACAAAACTGCATATCGGTATTATTACCGCGGCGGAACAGCAGACCATGAACTATTATATGAATATTGCGCCTTTTTACTGCAAGTCTGATTTGGGCCGGAGATTATACCAGGAAATCGGCATGATTGAAGAAGAACATGTAACCCAGTACGAAAGTCTGAAGGACACCTCCGCTACCTTCCTGGAAGATTTGCTTATGCATGAATATACAGAGTGCTACCTGTACTACTCCTGTATGATTTCAGAGTGTGACTTACGGATTCGTCAGCTTTGGGAAGAATGTCTCCTGCAGGAAATCTCCCATTTGCACAAGGCAAAGGATTTACTGGCTAAATATGAGGGCAAAGACTGGCAGCAGGTAATTCCCGGCGGATGCTTCCCCGAACCTTTGATTTTAGGTCCCAATATTGAATATGTCCGCAATATCATTGCAACCACAACAGGAAATACCCAGTGCATCGAATCGATTGTACCCTTACAGGATTTATGCAGTGATGCACCTTTTTACTACTATCAGAACATCGTAAATAACAATGTTTCCTGCGTGGCAAGCCACAGAGTGATTGAAGATACCATCCGCGGTCTAGGCAAGGATATCCGATTTGAAGTAGCGCCCAATCCTCTTGCCGCCTTACGGAACCGTTGTGAGGATAACACTTCCATGGGACGTAACCCTGCCCAGACTCCTGAGTCCGCCACAACCTGCGGAACCAGTGAAAACTGCTGCAGCTGCTCTGCGACTGCAGACGGCATGAAAGTAAACTGGTAAAAAATATATTTCTAACCCGAAAAAGGCGTCATTATATGACGCCTTTTTAAGATGATTTCTTTTAATTTCTTTTTAAGATTTTTATTTTATTTATTAAAAACTTACATTCAGCGGTTCTATGGTAAACAATCAATAATATTCCCGGAATATAAATTCCGCAGAATATACCATGAAAAATTACGGACCACCATCCGCAACCTGTAAATACGTGATTGCAAATCCACATGGCCGAAGCAACCGCAAGCAGTAAAATACTCATATAACCAAGGTTTTTGATATAATAGAACAAGACGGGACGATAATTTCCGAAACAATGCTTGTGTATGATTCCAGGGTCAATTAAAAAATTAGCCAGAATCAGGGAACAGATGGTTCCCACTACAACACCATGAATACCCCAAAGATTTACCCCTATTATGGATACACATAAATTGATTGTAATTCCAATAAATGGTCTGTACCACATTTGACGGAACACACCGGATATATTTCGAATCTGGTTTAGATTCATTTTTATTCCCGCAAATACCAGCTCAATTCCAATCAGAATAGGGAGAGGCTGCATTACAATATAACTCTCTCCAAGCCAGCATTCAATCAGTTCATTGGTTACAACGGCAATTCCGCCACCCGCAGTTCCGTAAAGCACAATGGTAATAAAATTAGTTGCTTCGAAAAATGCATATTTACGCTCTACACTTTCTTGTGCGAAAAAATTTCCCATACTTGCTTTTACGGATTCATACATTTTCGCCAAAATGCTTTTTAACATTGTATATATCATCAGATAGTTGGAGTACTCTCCAACCAGTATCAAACCATGGAAACTACTCAAAATAAGATTATCCGTGGCCTTCATTACCATATTATCTGCTCTGAAAACAAAAAGGGCGGCACAGTCTTTTACTATATCTTTTATCTCCTCCCGGGACAAACGTTCGCCGGTATCTGCAAAATAGGAATGGTACCTTTTTTGCGAGATTCTGAGACTGACTAAATTTTTTATAATTACGAATCCAATTAAAGATACAATATATAAAATATAATTATGCCATAACAAAAGAATTGCAATCTGCACAACACTCATTACAATATCAACTATGCCGTTTGCAGTATTCAAAAGATATGTTTTCTGGTCTGCCTTAATGATGACACTTCGATACGCAAAAAACAAATAGCCTGATACACTCTGCAGCAGATACAACATGTAAACAAGAACTGCATGAATCCCCAATGCATCAAGTCTTTCATAGTCCTTTATCAAAATCGGAAGAAAAGGAATCAACAGTATACCGATTCCCAAAATAACCAGACTTACTACACGGTATACATATTTAAAAAAGCGCAAATATTTTCTGATTGCGACATCATTTTGTTCTGCCAGCGGCTTATATAATTTGTATCCGATTGCCGCATCAAAACCAAATTCAGCTAGGGACAACATGGATAAAATGTCCGCAAATAACCCATTGATTCCCAGATAAGATTTTCCTAATGTATACACAAAAACAGTTCTGACAGCAAACCTTAATACAATATTAAGCATTTGCTGACCAAATGTTGTAGCTAAATTCAATGTGGAATTTTTTGTTCTTGAAGAATCCATATGTTCTCCTCTGTCATTTAGCGAATTGCTTTTTACACCTTATAATATTTACCAGATATTTCCCGTTTAGCACAAAATCCCACGGCCGGCGAAGGAATGCTTTCCACCATATTCGCAAAGCCTGCTTTTTCATATTAGCTCTTGCATACACAATGGCTAATTTCATGTATCTGGCCGAAAACGCCTTGGGATGGGACATAAGATACTCTTTATACTTCTCATTCAGCCTTTCATAAGCATTTATCTTTTTATCCGGGTAATTTGAAATTCTTTCCCCTTGATGTATATGGTAACAAACCAATGGCTGTTCAATATAATCCACTTCGTATTTTTCTGCAATTTTAAGCCACACATCTGCATCCTGGGCTGCCTGCATCATCGGGTCAAATCCGCCTATTTTTCTTAGTACTTCTGTTTTTATCAACGGAAAAGAAGTAGATCCGATAAAATTATCAAGAATTAAATAATCGAAAACTTTTCCCCTATAATATTTCTGCTTTCTCACCGCAGTTTCTATATCGGTGTCCCTTTTTACTAAAGCACCGCAGTATACCATAGCTACCTTGTTTTCTGCCTTATTCATTTTGTCAACCTGAAGCAACAGTTTATCAGGCATCCATTCATCATCATCATCCAGATATGCAATATACTCTCCAACAGCCTGTTCCAGCCCTGTGTTTCTGGCGACACATGCACCTTTGTTATCTTCATGGGCAATATACCTGATTCTGTTGTCACCATAAGACTCTACTGTTTTCTTTACCTGAATTCGCTCCCCGTAATTTGCCGGGCTGTCATCCACAACAATCAGTTCCCAATCTTGATATGTCTGAGAAATTACACTGTTGATAGCCCTTTGTACCATATACGGTGAACGCATACATGTTGTTATTATCACGCTGACCATAAACATCTTCCTAATTGTTATTTTTTCAATACATCATTCATAAAAGCGGTTATTTTATCAACCCTCTCCCATATTGTAAGGGATTCTGCTTTTTCTGCCGCACCTGCTGCCAACCGGGCTGTTAATTCACGATCCCGATAAAGTTTCTCAATTGTATCCTGAATTTCCGGAACAGACATCTCGTTAATCCTGATGGAACAGGTTTCATCTAAAATCTCATCATTAAACTTTTTATCAGAAGACACAATGGGTAAATGGCAGGCCAGAGCTTCTACAATGGCATTACAACACCCTTCATTGTTGGTAGGCAGAACAAAAATATCTGCAGCATTGAGATAATCCGGAACGGCATCGTGAGAAAGTGGTCCGCAATGCAGAATGTTATCACAATCCGGCTTACACTTTCCCCGGCCAATAAATATGGAATGGATGTTTTCTCCTTCCGGTAATTTTTGATTCAGACCGTCTAATGCTTCCGAAAGCCTGCAAGAACCCTTCCTCTCGTCAAAAGAACCTACAAAAGCAACTATAAAACTATTTTCCGGATACCCGAGTTTTCTCCTGATTTCCAACTTGTCTTTCTTATAAAACACACAGGGATTATACCCGTTTGGAGCTATCACATAAGGAATATCTTTTTGAATCCCTGCGGCTCTTGTTTCATCCAATGTCTTGGAAGACACATGAACAACACCTGAAATATTTTGCAGAACTTCTTCCAATTCCTGTTTTTCATAATCATGAATTGCGGAAATCTCACTCCCCTCCCCACAGGTTACAAAAACCGGTTTTCCATCGGAGATACCGGCCATCAAGAGTCCCATGAACCAGAAATGAGCGTAAAACAAATCGACCGGAGCATCAAATGAACACAATGTCCGTTTAATTGCATTTTTTATGTTCTTTATCATTCTTTTTCTTAAAATATTAGACCACGAAAAATATATCGGCTGGTAAACATCCACCCGATTCCCATTACTTGTCATATAATGCCACCGTACAGGGCGCAACTTTCTGCCTCTGACAATTACCTTCGTGACAGATTGCGGAGAAATTACGGAGCATCGGATCCCCTTATCCGCAAAAGAATCCACATACGCCTTCACAAATGTATAAAAAGCCTCTTTTCCACGCGGAAAGGAACCGGCCACGAAACAAATATGCATGAGTGATTCTCCTCTAAACTAACGCTGTTCCTTCATTCAGAATTACTGAATTACATCAGCCTTATTTTACAAGAAATTATAACACTCCCCATATGAAACTACAACTTATTTCGTCAATTCCTCCGTCAGACGTTAGTGCGTACCATTTCGGATACAGCTTCCGCGTTGCAACGTAAGTGGCTCCGCCGTGCCATTTCGGATAAAGTCCTTCAGACTTCATCCTCAACGCGGGCTGGCGCCCTATGTGATAAAGCTTCCGCGTTGCAGCGTAAGTGGCTCCGCCGTGCCATTTCGGATAAAGCCCTTCGGCCTTCATCCTCAACGCGGGCTGGCGCCCTATATGATGAAACTTCCGCGTTGCAGCGTAAGTGGCAAAGCCACTTACTACGCGCGCACGCGCGCTATACCCGAAAACAAAAAAGTACCTCTCGGCAAGCAAGCTCGCCAGAGGCACTTTCTTATTTTCGGTTGCAACGCTTATTACGTTCGCGATCATTCGAACTCTACGACGTCTACCCAGGAGAGGAGAAGTTCTCTTTCCTTTTCGTTTCCTTTTACGGACTGGGATGCGGCAACAATGGACATCCACTTCTGAACATACTGCATGGCCGTATCACTCTTTTTACAGAAAATATTCAGATATTCCCTTGCACCTTCCACATCTCCGTCGAGCCAGAACAACAGGTACGTTCTAGCCGCATCTGCGGAAGCATTTCCCTGGGTTGCATGGGACCAGTCTAAAATATAAGCACTGCCGTCCTCTTTGATGATAATGTTGGAAGGATTAAAATCTCCGTGGCAAAGTTTGGTATGCTTGGGCATTCCTTCCAATCTGGTATGCAAATCATAACGGGTCGTTGCATCAAGATTTGCTTCACTGATTTTACGGTTCATCTTGTCTTTTAACTTGTTTAAAAGCACGGATCTTTTAGAATGAACATTCAGCTGAAGGTCCACAAGAAGCTCCAGATACTCTGTCTTCTTCTCCGGATTTTCTTCCATCAGCTGTGCGAGGGTTTTCCCCTCAATATATTCCAAAACAATTGCCCACTTTCCATCAATGGTGGTTACTTCATGGATTTTAGGAATATTCAAGCCGGTTTCCTCAACCCGCGCATGGTTAAGAGCTTCATTTAAAACATCTGACTTGGAATAATTTTCATCAAATACTTTGATACATTTATTACCGTCACGATAAATCTTTTTATTTTTTCTGACTGCGATTACATTATCAAGTTTCATCTTATCTTCCTCCTTTAAAAAGCATCAGGGCATTTCGCCTTTTTATCTGTCATAAAAACAAAGTTGTTCACTCATTTATTTTACGGCGGGCATTTCTTTTTCTTCGAAATGCTTTCCGTAGTAAGCATTCAGATACATCTGCTTAATTTCAGACATAAGAGGATATCTGGGATTCGCACCGGTACACTGGTCATCAAATGCCTGTTCAACCATATCATCCAGTCTCTCAAGGAATTCTTTTTCATCGATTCCGTAATCTTTAATGGTTTCCTTGATGCCCACCTTAGCCTTAAGATCATTCACTGCCTTGATAAGACCTTCCAGTTTCTCTGTATCAGTTTTACCCTTAATACCGAGATAATCAGCAACCTCTGCATAACGGGCAAGTGTATGAGGATGGTCATACTGTGAGAAGGTACCCATTTTAGCAGGTGCTTCCGAAGCATTAAAACGAAGGACTTCCTCAATCATGAGTGCATTTGCCACACCGTGAGGCAGATGATAAAATGCTCCGAGCTTATGCGCCATGGAATGGCAAACTCCAAGGAAGGCATTTGCAAAGGCCATACCCGCCATAGTTGCGGCATTCGCCATTTTTTCTCTTACTTCAATATCTGTCTGACCGTTTGCATATGCTCTGGGAAGATATTCAAATACCGTCTTTAATGACTTCAATGCAAGACCGTCTGTATAATCTGTAGCAAGCATTGCTGCGTAGGCTTCAAGTGCATGGGTTACCGCATCGATACCGGAAGCGGCCGTAAGTCCCTTGGGTGCACTCATATGATAATCCGTATCAACAATTGCCATATCCGGCATCAGCTCATAATCTGCAAGAGGATACTTCACACCGGTTTTTTCGTCTGTAATAACCGCAAAGGGTGTTACCTCGGAACCGGTTCCCGCAGATGTGGGAATTGCGATAAAATATGCCTTTTCACCCATTTTAGGGAAGGTATAAACTCTCTTTCTGATATCGATAAAACGCATTGCCATATCCATGAAATCCACTTCGGGATGTTCGTATAAAACCCACATAATCTTCGCAGCATCCATGGCACTACCACCGCCAAGGGCAATGATGGTATCAGGTTTAAAAGATGCCATCAAAGCTGCACCGTTTTTCGCATTTAAAAGTGTAGGGTCGGGCTGTACATCGGAAAATGTCATGTGTACAATTCCCATTTCATCTAATTTATCCGTAATGGCTTTTGTATAGCCGTTTTCATAAAGGAATGTATCGGTAACAATAAACGCTCTCTTTTTACCTAAAACATTCTTTAATTCATCCAATGCTACAGGCAGACAGCCCTTCTTAATATATACCTTCTCAGGTGCACGAAACCAAAGCATATTTTCCCTTCTTTCCGCTACTGTTTTGATATTGATAAGATGCTTCACTCCAACATTTTCAGATACGGAGTTGCCGCCCCAGGAACCGCAACCAAGTGTAAGTGAAGGCGCAAGTTTGAAGTTATACAAATCACCGATTCCACCGTGAGAAGAAGGGGTGTTCACGAGAATACGGCAGGTCTTCATTCTTGCTGCAAACATATCAAGTTTTTCTCTTTCCGTAACTTCATTTAAGTATACGGAGGAAGTATGACCGAAACCGCCATCTTCCACAAGCCGTTCCGCTTTATCCAGCGCATCTGCGAAATCTTTTGCTTTATACATTGCAAGAACAGGAGAAAGTTTTTCATGGGCAAATTCTTCGGTAAGCTCTACAGACTCTACTTCACCGATAAGAATCTTAGTCCCTTCCGGAACTTTTACACCGGATAATTCTGCAATTTTATATGCTGACTGTCCTACAATCTTTGCATTTAAAGCACCGTTAATAATGATAGTTTTTCTGACTTTCTCGGTTTCTTCCGGATTCAGGAAATAACATCCTCTGACAGCAAATTCTGTTTTTACGGCATCATAAATGTTTTCAAGAACGATAACAGACTGTTCGGATGCACAAATCATACCGTTATCAAAAGTCTTGGAATGAATAATGGAATTCACCGCAAGAAGGAGGTCTGCGCTGTCATCAATAATTGCGGGTGTGTTTCCTGCACCTACACCCAATGCAGGCTTACCGCTGGAATAAGCGGCTTTCACCATTCCCGGTCCGCCGGTTGCCAGAATAATATCGGCTTCCCGCATAACCAGATTGGTCATTTCAAGGCTGGGCACATCAATCCAGCCGATAATATTTTCTGGAGCACCGGCTGCAACTGCTGCTTCCAATACAATTTTAGCTGCTTCTATGGTGCTGTTTTTCGCTCTGGGATGAGGAGAAATCATAATTGCATTTCTTGTTTTAATTGCCAGCAAGCATTTAAAAATTGCGGTTGAAGTAGGGTTGGTTGTAGGAATAACTGCTGCAATCACACCGATAGGTTCCGCAATTTTCTTAATACCGTATGACTTATCTTCCTCAATAACGCCACAGGTTTTGGTATCCTTGTATGCATTGTAAATGTACTCGGCAGCGTAGTTATTTTTGATAACTTTATCTTCTACAATACCCATACCGGTTTCCTCTACGGCCATTTTAGCAAGAGGAATTCTTGCCTTATTCGCAGCGGATGCTGCTGCCAGGAAAATCTTATCAACCTGTTCCTGTGTAAAGGTTGCAAATTCCTGTTGTGCCAGTCTGGTACGCTGAATTGCTTCTTCAAGCTTTTCAACACCATCAACGATTTCATAAACCTTTTTTTTCATACTCTTCCTCCTTAAATATGGTGACGGATTGTAAATCCCCATTTATCAATCCTCACCTCTGCCCCAATTCGTTAAACTTTTAACAATATTAATATACTCAAGGTCAAACAATATATATACAAAATTTGTGCTAATTTTAGCTTATTTATGCACTTAGTTAAAATAATAACAAACTCCCCGCATCCTTTTTAGGATACAGGGAGTTATTTTTGAAAAACATTTCACATTTTTATTCTTTTTTATCAAATGGACAAATCAACATTCATCCCTTCCACACCGGAACCCAGATTCACGACTTTTACCTTGGAAAAATCCATCTGACCGGCATCAACTTCCACAATGTTCTGCTTCTGCACCTGTGAGAATTCCTGCGATTTCGTTCCCACTTCCAGGGCTCTCTCATTGGATTCACTACAAAGTTCTTCCATCTTTTTGGCGTATTCCGCTTCTTCTCTTTCGTCCCAGAGAGATTCCTTATCTTCAGTGCGCTTCTCTGCCATTTGAGCCAACGCCTGGGCAATTTTAGCGGCCTGATACAACTTATCATCATAAGCCATAAGC
Organism: Lachnospiraceae bacterium; assembly: GCA_017473905.1. GTDB lineage: Bacteria > Bacillota > Clostridia > Lachnospirales > Lachnospiraceae > UBA3766. The sequence continues at coordinate 121,789 of JAFUJA010000029.1, forward strand.
TTATTTTCATCCGTGACAGGAACCGTGTCGCCCTTTGACATACTTCTAAAAACCGCCATCGCCTTGGCCTGATCCTCAGTATGCTTTTTCATTGCTTCTTCCTGTGTTTCCTGAGCAGCCACTTCTGCCCTCAACTGAAGCATTTCACCATACTTCTTCCGGTCCTTAATCAGCTGTTTACCGGCCTGCTCCGTAAGCACAAGCTTATCTTCCTGTTCGGATAAAACAACTTCTTTTCCGTCGGAGCCCAGCACTTTGGTCCCCTTCGGAATGCGATACGCCTCATAGGTATGAAGATATGATAACATGGTATTATCAATTCCACGCATGTCCGCAACCTCCTTGTTTTATATGTGGTAAATCCTTTTACCTGCAGTATTCATTATATATATCGGAAGTACAAGAAAAACCTTTAAGAAAGGTTTGCTTAAAGTGGATGGAACAGAGATATCTTATTTTTTTTCAAATAAAAGATATAAACGCACACAGACACTATTGTGTCAAAGGCATTTCCTATTCCAAAAAGCAATGCAATCCCTGTTAAGGTTGGTGTCCACACATTTGTAAGATAAAGAATAAATGCTACGCCATAGTAAATCGTGTTCGTTACAACGGATTCAAAAAGCATATAATTTGTTTTACCGCTTCCATAAAAAGTAGCATCGCATACATTTTGAACTGCATATAAAACATAAAAGCCAAGCAAAAGCAGCACCAGTTCAAACAACTTATCCACATTATCAAATCCAAGTATTCCGGACATAAAAGGCTTCCAAAATGGAATGCTCAGAAACCATAATAAGGATATTATTGCCGTAACTGAAAAATAGCCAAGTGAATTTCTTCTGATATTTTCCCGATCTGTTGCTACTTCCTGTTTGATCAATTCTCCCAGCTGAAGCACCGGCAAAAGAAGCCATCCCCAAATAAAATTATTTGCGACCCAGTACGTACCCTGCTCTCCCACAACATTGACCATACGTGCTATCATAACCATATATGCAACATTACGAACCAATGATTCCGCGCCGGAAACAGCCCCTATTTGTAAAAATTCTTTCGTCCACTTGAAATCAGATTTTGTGTTTGACCATATACGAATCCCTTCCCTTGAAAGAAATGCAAGTGATATTACAAGCAGGATTACATTAACGATAATATTGGAATAACCGATTCCGTTAACACCTAATTTCGCAGATACAGGAAGTTCAGAAACAAGAAATATATCCGTTAAAAGACTCACTACAAGCCGGAGTACTGTCAGCAAATACAAGTATTTACTCTTATTTACCGTCACGAGTGCAACCAGGACAAATTGAGACAGAATCGAAAAAATATGAGCAACACTTTCTATCCGTATGTAGGAGGATGATGCTTTTATAATGCTAATATCAGTTGCCATCAAACGAAGCAGCGGATTCGCAAAAATAATCACAAATGCAGAAAGGATAATATATACAACGAAGGCAATAAACATTCCGGTACGTACCCTGTTGGAGAATTCCTCCTTATCATCTTTTACTTTTCCAATAAAGTAAAATAAGGGTAAAATAATAGCCTCATTCATAATCTCATACAGCAAATTAATCCAGGAGAGCTGACCTGCTATTGAGTATGACCATTCCCCAGGCAATTGCCCCAGAAAAAAAACTCTGACCGTTGTATATATGGTTGGGCATAAACCTAGTGCCAGTAATGCAAAATATAATCTGTAATTAATTTTTCCAAGTGACCACTTGATTTTTGATAACATAAATGTTTCTTCTTTGCTTGTTTTCCTTATACATTTTTTTCAGCCGGTATTCCCGCACATTATTCCACGACTAAAATCTCATCGATTGAAACCTTAAAAATTGCCGACAATAACACTAAATTGTCTACTGTCGGAAGTGCTGTTCCATGCTGCCATTTGTAAATAGCCTGCGGCGTTCCGAATCCGAATATTTCCTGTATTTCTTTTACGGAATATCCGGCTTCTTTTCTAAGTTTTTCAATATTTTTTCCGGTAGCAATTAAATCCACTGTTGGTATATTGTAAACATTGAAATCGTTTCTCCTTCCCATGAGCCTTAGCTCATCACAACCTAAACTTCGGCAACCTGACCCGAACCGGTATATTTATAATACCAAATCCCAGGCGTTACCACAATATTTTATTATCATCCTATGAGTCGCGGGGGTGGGATTCGAACCCACGTTGCAGAGCTTATGGGGCTCGGCTGGAGCCACTCCAGACCACCCCGCAGTCACAAAGTCAGGACTCGAACCTGCGATGCAGAACCATATTCATTCTGCCGTAACCCCTTCCGGTTTCTCTGCGAAAAGTTTGCGTATAAAATAAGCGTTTCGACATTTTTAAAGATAACACGGTAAGAGATATTTGTCATTCTACTTGTGGTATAATTTGGCTTTTAGATACATACATGTTATAATCATGATAAGTACTTTTTGCGATTCTGAAACAACCACATCTTTTTACAAAGGAGGGCCTGACATGAACCATTCAACGAACCTGCAATCCCCACTTTTTTATGCCAAAAAAGCCTGCGAAACCATGATGCGTAAGTTTGCTCCCTGCGACTTACCCCCGGCGGGACGCTTCCATTATCATCAGGGCGTATTTCTGTCCGGAATGTATCATACATATCTGCTTTGCAAAGACGACTCTTATCTGGATTATATCAAGGCATATGTAGACAGTATTATGGATGCTGAAGGTAATTTCTATCGCTGCGATACAGGCAAACTGGATGATTTACAACCGGGAAACGTGCTGTTCCCCTTAATTGAGCGTTATGGGGATGAGAAATATAGCAAAGCACTTGCGCATCTTATGGATGCAATGGCAAAATCTCCCCGCGTTTGCGAGGGTGGTTTCTCCCATAATTCCTACCAGTGTCTGCACCAGATCTGGCTTGACAGCCTTTATATGATGGGTCCCATCTGCGCGCAATACGCTTCCAAATACAACAAACCGGAATTTCTGGATTATGCAGTCCAGCACGCATATACGATTTTTGATAAAACATCTGACCCCGAAACAGGTCTCCTGTATCATGCATGGGATTCTAAAAAAGAAGAAGACTGGGCCGACTCCGAAACAGGACTGTCCCGTGAATTCTGGGGCAGAAGTATTGGCTGGGTTCCTATCGGAATGTTGGATATAATGAAAGAAATGGATACCGCTTCGGAAGATTACGGGAAGCTTAGCAACCTTTTAAAAGACTTATTGATCTCTATCTGCAAATATCAGTCTGAAGACGGCAGATGGTATCAGGTTGTTAACAAAGGAGATGTGGAAGGAAACTGGCTTGAGAACTCCTGCAGTTGCCTTTTTACCGCCGCAATTTCAAGAGCCGTGCAGCTTGGAATTCTTGATGACTCCTATCGCGAAAAAGCCCTCAACGGTTTCCGTGGCGTTATCAACAGTCTCACCTACGAAGGAGACGATTTGCTCATAAGCCACATTTGCATCGGAACCTGCGTCGGTGATTACGCCCACTATTGTAACAGGCCCACCTCCACCAACGACTTACATGGCATGGGTGCATTTCTCCTGATGTGTACTGCAATGGAAACACTGTAATAAAATATAACAGGGTATATCGATTCGTGTAATACGAGCCAATATACCCTGTTTTTAATGTCTTATTATTCTTTTTTTCTCCAGAACCACAACATCTTCTTTGCGGCAATCTTAAATTTAACGGTTTTCTGTCCACCGTAATTTCCCAATCCTTTGATAATTACTTTGGCAGTACCTTTCTGAAGATTATTCTCATAACTCAGCGTATCAATTTCATAATCCACGCCGTAAACCAATTCTTTTGAACCTGCTTTTACGGTAATATCCCTCTTAGATAAATATACATAATCTCCGGTATATTCCTTTGTCTTTATTTTAATCTTGGCAGAAGCAAAAGATGCCTTGGTTATTTTATACACTACACTGTATGTGCCTGTATAACCGCCTTTTCCGGTTATTGTCGCAGTGATATATGTTCCCACTGAAGGGGCATCTTTTTTAGGATCTAAAACCTTATTATTTGCAGTATATACCACCGTTTTCTCATAATCGGTGCCGGCAACCAGCTTAATACCGCCTTCCCAAAGAACAGGTTTGCTTATGTATTTGCCGGCTTTGGGAGAATACGGCATATCGGGAACTCTCATCGTTACCGTTCCGGATTGTCCTATATTATTCGCCATAATATAAAAAGGTACCTCGATAGTTCCCTTAAAATTGCCTTTTCCCTTTAATTTAACGGTAGGCACCTTGGAAGAATTTTCATCCGCAAGTTTTTTATTATTTACGTAAGCGCATGTAAAATCGCTTCCTTCCTCCATTCTCCGTCCTGCAAAATAAGGTACCATGTAAGGCTTTGTGCCCCCTTTTGTATATATGTATGTACTGTAGGGCTGAAGATTTGTAATCAGGGCTTGTGCATCTGCATCGATATCATAGGGTTTGATTTTAAAGGTTTTTTTAATGGTTCCCGTATAACCGTTACTTCCGGAAATCATTACGGTTGCAGTTCCCGCATCTGTATTTTTAGAATAGGTTACTTCATAATGTTCAGAATCCAGAACCGTGCCGTTTAAAGTAACCGTCACATTCTGCAGCTGTTCCGTTCCGCTATAAACACGGTCCTCAATTCCCGTAACCGTTGCCTTGGCAAGAGAAATCCCTACAATGTTAAAAGTAACGGATTTCTTGCCCACGTATTTTCCTTGACCGACAATTGTTGCCGTTGCCTTACCTATCTTGATATTATAGCTGTATTTTACAAAGTAATCCGTTCCTACTACGAGCGTCTCGTCTTTATATGTAACCACCGGTGCCGGCTGAATTTCCGTTCCCTGCCACTGCTGGTCTGGTATTTTTGCTATTTTTACCTTGGAAATTGAAATGCCCTCTTTTATTGTAAAACTTATCATTTTACTTCCGGTAAAATTTCCTTTTCCTTTTACAATAATGTTATAGCTTCCGACGGCTTGATAAGGTTTGTACGATTCCGGAACATCCAATTCCGGATACTCAAGCGTAAAATCCTTTTTATTTTTAAGTTTCTTGTCCATATAGGAAATGTTAGGAACAGGAAGCTGTTTCTTACCGTTTGCAATACTTTGGATATCTTCTATCGGAATATATTCCATGGATACCTTATTGATATTAAAGGTTACCTTTTCCGTACCGGAATAATTTCCTTTTCCTTTTACGATAATGGTGGGAGCTTTTTTAGTATCATCCGCAGAGCCTGCTGCCACGTTATTTTTATATGATACGGTATAATCCTTTCCCTTCGTCAGGCGAACCTCACCGTGATAAACAACCACTTCCGGCTTGATTGCTTTGCCGGTGTAACTATAATCCTCTACTTCTTCCACCCACAAATCCGGTAACCAGTTTGCATACACGGTAAGATTTTCCGTAATAGGGGTATCTTCCGTAAGCTTATCTCCCTCACCATCGCGTTCCGTATACCAGCCATCAAAGGTTTTCTTTCCGTTGGAAGGCGTCTCGGGGAAATCCACCGGCAGTAAAGCAAGTGTCACAACCTCAATCGGTTCGGAAACACAATCGTCAAACGTAACCGTAAAAGGCTTACGCAATTCCATCGAAGGCTCTCCTACCGGTATTTTGTCATACTTAACACCATCCATAGTATACAAATCCGGTAAAGATACCTGACCGGTGAAATTGGGTGGGGTTTTAATATAAATCAGAGAATCCGTATCCGGCATAAAATAATCAATTTCCGCATTTGCCAGGTTAAAACTACTTAAATCAATGATTTTTAAAGAATTACAGCCGCGAAACATATACGACGCAGAAATCACATTTGATGTGTCAAACTTACTGACATCCAGTGTTTGAAGTGCACTGCATCCGCTAAACATAAATTGCATATATTGCATTTTTGAAGTATCAAAATTGCTTACATCAAGTTTCTTCAGGCTACTGCAATTGTTAAACATTGCTGCTGCAGTCTTCACATTCCCGATTTCAAATCCGCTTACGTCCAAGTCACGCAGTAAAAAACAGTCAAAAAACATATATGATATGTTCTCTACTTTCCGGGTATCAAACTTGCTGACATCCAAATTCTGCAATGATTCACAATTCGAAAACATGCCCCTCATAGTTGTTACATTAGCAGTATTAAAAGAAGTCAGGTTCACAGACCGAATTCCACTATTGTTAAACATATTATTCATCGTTTTGACCTTGGAAGTATTGAAACTGCTCAAATCCAACTCCTCCAGATTTTCAGTCCCATAAAACATTAAATCCATGTTTGTCACACGGGAAGTATTAAAATCACTAAGATCCAGCGTTTCCAATGAACCGCAACCTTCAAACAACGAAGACATATCCGTTACTTTGGATGTATCTATTCCAGTAAAATCAATTGCTGTCAGTTCATAGCAGTGTTCAAACCAGCCCGCCATAGAGCTCATACCCTTTGCAGAAACCTTTGCGGTCTTAATTTTATCCCCTAATCCGGACCAGTCCGGTGACGCATCTTCTTCACCTGTGTATTGTCCGTATATTGACAGTTCTCCGGTTTCAAAATCAAAGGTCCAGTTAATGGAGCCGGTCTCATTTGCTTCCTGTTCCTCAAGTACTTCTTCGCTTACTTCTTCGGAGGTTTCTTCACTTGATTCTTCGATAGCTTCTTCGCTTGATTCCTCGGTAGTTTCCTCACTTGATTCCTCGATAGCTTCTTCGCTTGATTCCTCGGTAGCTTCTTCGCTTGATTCCTCGGAAGTTTCCTCACTTGATTCTTCGGTAGCTTCTTCGCTTGTTCCCTCGGTAGCTTCTTCGCTTGTTCCCTCGGAAAATTCCTCGCTTATTTCTTCAGATATTTCCTCACTCATTTCCACCGAAGTATCTTCACTTATTTCTTCCGATATTTCCTCCAAATCACTTGAAACACCGACTTCCACAGTCTCTGTCCGCGAATGGAAATCTTCTGCAGCGCCTACATACTGCACATTGGATGCTAACAGTATCCCAATCAGCATCCATACAAATAACTTCTTTACAATTCCTGTTTTTTTCATCTTTTTCCCCTTCCAAACCTCCGGCGCATATCCCACCGCCGCCTGCTTTCCGTTTCTGACAATCGGTGTCTTTATTACCTGATAATGGCGATTCGAAAACCGTAACTTTTCTACAAGAACGGCACCATATATACCGGCAGGTAATGAATACCATTCTCCCATTTATAATCCTTGTTGTGCACAACATACTTATCTCTAATACGACTGCTATACTTTCCACAAAATACATCCAACGATTTATGCTCTCTATAGTTTCCTGACTTCACTTCAATTGGACTGATTTTATCTCCGGTAGCAATCAAGAAATCTATCTCATACAAATGGTTTGATGTCTCACTTGGCATTGTATAATAAAACAAATTGTTTCCCTTTGCTATCAGCATCTGCGCTACAACGCTTTCGTATACATATCCCAGATTCGCTTCTAATTTATCCGAAAGCAGCTTATTATAGATTACATTTTCCGTATAATTTTTATCCTTAAATGCAAGCGTCACAAATAATCCAACATCGGATGTAAATAACTTATATCGTCCCGAATCTTTTTCTAATGACATTCCTATGCCCGGATTATTCGCATGATATGCAATATTTACAGTGTAAGAATTAAGTATATCCGGCACCAGCTGACGAACCTGTTCTGCTCGCATGCCCTCTCTGGCATTGGCTAATACATATCTGGATGCATTCCCACTAAGGCTTGCCGGAATCGCATCATATATATCTCCTGCAAGGCCAGTTCCATCTATCTTTGTGAAATCTTCTTCATATAAGTCTACAATTTCTCGCTTTGCCTCATCAACCACCTGTAGATTATTATGCTCCAAATATGTTTCTACCGCCTGTGGCATTCCGCCAACAAGCATATACAATCTAAAAATACGCATTAGATTTCTATGCATAGTATTTCCTACGGCCTTTTTGTTTTTTAGCAACATTTTAATTGTATCTGCTGTAATTTCATCACCGATAGCCCATAAGAACTCTTCAAAATCCATCGGATACATAGATATCTTATGTTCCTCACTGGGAATCAATATATCCTTCGTATTCTTTTTTATGGACAACAGAGAACCCGTTTCAATATACTTATATCTTCCGTCCGCAACAAGATACTTAATTGCCTGTCTGGCCTTTGGCAACAACTGAACTTCATCAAATATAATTACAGACTCATTCTCATATAATCTCACTCCGGTTAACTGCTGTAATTGCAGAAAGAAAAAGTCCAAGTTATACGTATCATCAAATAATTCTATAATCGCTTTATTTGTATGTGCAAAATCAATTAAAATATATGATTTAAATTCCTTCTTGGCAAATTCCTCCGCTATCGTTGACTTCCCAACTCGTCTGGCACCCTTTATCAGAAGCGCATATTTATCACTTCTTTTTTCTTTCCACTCAAGTATCTCATCATATATTTTTCTTTTAAACAATGTTTTAGCCATATAAAATCACCTCTTTGAACAGAGTATAACGCAAGTCCCCATTCGTGTAAAGCCGATTTATGCGCAAATCCCCATTCAATTATTTCTTTTTTCTACACAAATCCCCGTTCAATGCATGTTTTATGCCGCCATTGGCTTGCTATCTGCTTTCCGTTTCTGACAATCGGTGTCTTTATCACCTGCTGGTTCGCCAATCTGTGCTAATGCTGGCCAATATTCTTTTAAGAATTCGAAATTTGACTTCATCGCAGCCTCCTTTTTAGAAATTCAATCAATAACCATACTTATTTATACAAATCCTCCAAAGTCAAAAGTTTAACCTCTCCTTTATCAGCTAACTCTTTCAACCCCTGTGTAAACCCACCTTTTGAAAAGATATAATAATGATATTTCTTCCCTTTTCCAAATACTGTTGCATAATGTTTTAACAATTCCAGCTCATCCACACCAATTGCTTCATTACGATATTTGCAAGACCCGATAATGTATTCTTTTCCTTCAACTGGTGTTCCTACAATATCAATCTGTACTTCTTTCTTTTCTTTTGCATCTGTTCCCCACCATTGACCTACATCTGATAAAATAATAGGTAAATCTTCTGCGTAGCGAAGCAGATATTCTCTACACATCTGTTCAAACACAAGTCCCATATAATCAGAGAAATGCTGTTTGATTAGTGTATCATATATTCTCTCAATTTTCCCTGCGCTGATTGCAGATATATTCTGTGGAACAAATCTATACCAAAAACGGAAGAAATTATCACCTATCGCATATATTGTCTTTTTTCCACCTTTTTCCGTAATAGGTGTTTCCTTTTTGATAATACCAAGATCTAAAAGAACTTTTAAATATTTAGCACATATCGCCGATTCCATACTCATTTTGGTAGATATTTCATTGGAGCGCGACGCACCTCCAGCAATCGCTGTAATGATGGAATTATATACGGTTGGCTCACGCAGTTCCTGTTTCAATAAATTTTCCGGTTCTTCAAATAAATAACTAGAAGTATTAAACAAATTATTTTTTAATGCTTCATCAATATCATTTTCTACCTCAAGCTTATTAATATAATGTGGCACACCTCCGGTAATCCCATAAACAAGCGACTGCTGTTCTTCATCTAATTCTGGATTAAATGCAGTCATCTCTTTATAATCTAATGCCTTAATTTTAAACTGCCCTGTTCTTCTTCCGTAAAGCGGGCTCTCATATCCCAGCACCTGATATTCCATAAAACTCATAGACGATCCACAGAGAATTAGGAATAGTTGACTTTCCTTCCATATATGGTCAATGATATGTTGTAATCTTGAAGAAATAGACTTATCCGCCTTTGCAAGATATGGATACTCGTCAATAACAAATACTATTCTCTCTTCTTTTGCCATACGTGTAATTTCTGCAAAAGCAGCGTCAAAGGATGCATAAATTGGAGCAGATTCCACTCCCGGATAACTTTTTTCATAAATAGCTTTTGAAAGTGCTTCTAAATTTTCCTGTGAACTTGCATTAAGTGCAGACAAAAATATAGTTGGCTTATCCTTACAAAACTCATTTATAAGTGCTGTTTTTCCTACTCGACGACGTCCATATACAACAATACACTCAAAATTCCCCTTTTTATATCTTCGGTTCAAATCATACAATTCATTTTCTCTGCAATGAAACATATTTCTATTCCCTTCTTTTTTACTAACTCGTAAGTTACTAACTCTTAAGTCAATTATGATTAAATGTGGTTAATTTGTCAATAGAATAAGTGTAAAATCTTTTCCATAACCGCAAAAAGACCACTCCCAAGTCTACACTTGAAAGTGGTCCATACACACTGGTTAAAACTCTTTAGTTTTCAGTTATTTCGCATTGTGTCCTTTTACAAATCCCTACATTATGCTCCATACTTTCTGCAACCTTTGCATAATCTCAAGACCGAAAAGTCTACAAAGTCCGATAAATACCGGACTTATTTATCCAAACTCT
>JAFUJA010000030.1 GCA_017473905.1 Lachnospiraceae bacterium
AGCAGGGATTGAAAAGGCCCTGCGGAATAAGGAGGAGTGTTAATGAATTACACGGATTATGATGCGTTTCCGGTAGCGGAACGCAATTACAAGGACACTGTTTTTCGGATGTTATTTCGGGGGAAACCGGCGTTACTCAGTCTTTACAATGCGGTCAATAAAACCAACTTTACCAATGCGGAAGACTTGGAGATTACCACGTTAGATAATGCAGTATACATGGGGATGAAGAATGATGTTTCCTGGGTGTTTGCGTTTGAGTTAAGTCTCTATGAGCACCAGTCAACGGTAAATCCGAACATGCCGCTAAGAGACCTGTTTTATGTGTCAGGTATTCTGCAGAAGATGGTGACAGAGAAGAATCTCTACAGCAGAAGGCGGGTAGCAATTCCCACCCCAAGGTTTGCGGTGTTTTATAACGGGAATACCAGGATGCCGGAGAAGATGGAGTATCGTTTGTCTGAGTTGTTTCAGAAGCAGACGGATAACCCGGAACTGGAGCTGATTGTAACGGTTTATAACATCAATCCGGGCATGAACGAAGAACTTCTGGAAGGATGTCGTCTTTTAAAAGAATATGTGCAGTTTACAACCAGAATCAGAGAAAACCGGAAATACATGGATTTACAGGCTGCGGTAATAAAAGCGGTGGACGATTGTATCCGGGACGGAATTCTTGCAGAGTTCCTGACAGCGCAGAGAGCGGAGGTAATCGCTATGAGTATATTCGAATATGACCAGGAGAAGCATATCAAACAGGAGAAGGAAGAAAGCTGGGAGGATGGCTATGCGGATGGACGAAAAGAAGGAATAAAAGAAAATCAGCAACGCATGCTTCTGCTTCTTCAGAAAATGAGCGAGAATGGTGAAATGCATCTTGCGGATAAACTGCAGGACGAAGCCTTTTTAGCTGAGATGTATGAGAAGTACGGAATATAAAATTTATTGCATTTTCCACAGAAAGAATTACGACTGCGCGTACCCTAAAAGAACATATGGGTACGACGCAGTCGTTTTCTTTTAGGGTACGCTTTTCATCATAGGCTTTAGCCGGTTTGTATTTTTACAAAACTTACAATATCCACCAGTTTGCAATTTTAGGTTGATTTCGCGGGGCTTTTTTTTTATACTGTAAAAGAAAAAGATGTTATGTAAATCAAAGTGGGAGATAAAATATGTTTAAATACAGAAGAATTTTGGCTCTGCTTATGGCAGGTTTACTTATGATAGGAACCGGGTTCCCGGCGAATGCGGCAGGTGGAACTTTGGGAACGGATACGGAAGTGACCACGGAATTCTCAGAGGAGCAGGAAGAAGGAACTTCCGAGGAGACCGGAAAAGAATCCTCAGAGGTAAGTGAGAAAACTTCTGAGGACGCAGGAGTAGAGGTTTCAGAAGAAGCTTCCGAGGACATAGGAGTAGAGGCTTCAGAAGAAGCTTCCGAGGACACAAGAGAAGAGGATTCTGAAGATATTTCCGAGAACGCAGGAGAAGAGACTTCTGAAAGTGCAGGGGAAGAGACCACGGAAGATACTTCGGAGTCTTCCGAAGAGACAAGCGAAAACACTTCCGAAGAGGCGGGAGAAGAAACCTCAGAGGAGACAAGTGAAGAAGCTTCCGAGGACGCAAGTGAGGAGTCTTCCGAAGAGACCGGTGGAGAAAAGAACGTACCGAAAGCGGATGAGATTACAAAGCTGGAAGAATCCTTTCGAAATCTTGTCGGAGAAGAGAATTTTCTGGCACTTGTATATATGACGGATTCTTATGATGTACGTTCAGAAGCGGATGAGGATGCGGATACGGTAATCAGTTTGGTTTCCGGTGAAACCGTTTCTATCAAAGAACTTGTCATTGCCGACAATGAAATCTGGTTCGGTGTGGAATACGCAACCGAAGAAGACACTTTTTACGGATATATAGAGAAACAGTATCTGATTTATTCCAATGAGGTTTTATTGGAATGGGTGGAAAAAGAACTGACTCCTTTTATGGAGAAGGGTGATTTTCTGGCGACGGAATCGGAAGTGACTTCAGCGGAGGAAATCAGTAAATTTCCGGCAAGCTATCAGAGTATGTTAAGTGCTTTGCAGGATAAATATCCTAACTGGCATTTTGTGCCTTTTAACGTGGCAGAGAACTTTGATACGGCGGCTGCGGCGGAAGTGGGCGAGCGGAGCCTTGTTCATTCTTCCGTGGATTCTTCCTGGAAGGGAGCTTATCACTCTCCGGGATGGTATTATGCCCAGCCTTTTATCATCCGGCATTATATGGACCCCCGTAACTTCCTTACGGAGAAGGATATTTTTCAGTTTGAACAGCTGACTTATAACGAGTCATATCATAAAACTGCAACGGTACAGGCGATTCTCAGCAATTCTTTTATGGCGGGAGAGATTCCGGGAGAGGGGAAGACTTACGCCCAGACTTTTAAGCAGGCGGGTATCGAAACCACGGTAAGCCCGTATCACCTTGCTTCACGAGTGTTGCAGGAACAGGGTACGGCAGGAACATCTCCGCTTATTTCCGGTACGTATTCCGGGTATGAGGGATATTATAACTATTTCAATATTCAGGCTTCCGGTAAAACCAATGAAGAAATTTACAGAAATGGTCTTGCTTATGCCAAACAGCAGGGCTGGAACAGCCGTTACAAATCCATTATAGGCGGTTCTTCTTTTATCGGAAACGGTTATATCAAAGTGGGTCAGGATACCCTGTATCTTCAGAAATTTGACATGGTGGGAACTCTTTATACCCATCAGTATATGCAGAATATTATGGCGCCTACTACGGAAGGCCGTACCATGTATAAGGCATATTCCAATGCGGATGCACTGGATAAAACTTTTGTATTTAAAATCCCCGTATACAAAAACATGCCTGCAAATCCCTGTCCTGCGTCCCAGGGGAATATTTTCCTAAAAAGAGCAGTGCAGGAAGGTGATTTAACCGCTTACGTGGATTGTAAAACCTATACAACGGACAGAGATACCACGGTACAGCTTCTGCCTTTTTTGGATGCGGCAACTTCTCCGGCATTGGCAGCGGATTTTACATGGAAATCCTCTGATACGTCCCTTGCAGAAGTGCAGGCGGACGGTACGGTTTTGTTTAAAAAGCCGGGAGTGGTAACCATTACCGCAACATACAAGGGAAGCAATTCCACCTATTCCGGTAAAAAAGGTACTTCTAAGGCTACCGTGTGCGGAATCTGGTTTGAGGACGGAACGGCGGCGGAAGTGGCAGACTATACGTTGCGAGTGGGAACTACGGTTCCTGTTACCGTGACCACGAAAGTGGCATCCGGCGATAAGACCGTAAAATGGTCCATTGCAGATACAAGCATTGCAACAGTGGATACCAAAGGAAACGTAACAGGACTGAAGGCCGGAAAAACAACCGTGACGGTCAGCGTGGGAAGTTATACTTCAAGCAGGGATATTTATGTAATTCCCGAAAGTTTCGCATTGAATTATGATGAAATGAGCATGAAACGTCCGGAACCTCAGGTGCTTCAGGTGATCTTCTCTGAAGAAACAATCCCGGAGGAAGTATTGGAACGTATTGTAATAACATATAAAAGTACCGAACCGGATATTGCTACCGTGGATGAAAACGGAAACGTAACGCCTGTTTCTGCGGGAGAGGCGGATATTCTGGTAAGTATGGACAGTTTTCAGGCTGTCTGTCATGTGAATGTAAATGCAACGGTTACTTTTATAACCGGTGAGGTTTACGAAACGAGAAACGTACCCTATGCGGGTACCCCGGGAGAACTTCCTGTTCCTACGGGAGAGGAAGGAAGTGTGTTCCTTGGATGGTATACCGAGCCGGAGGGAAAAGGAGAAGAATTCAAGGCGGATACCCGGATTTTAGGAGATATGGCAGTCTATGCATTCTTTTACCAGCCGGAGGGAAGCTTTTATGTGAAGCCGGTGGGGGACATGACTTACACCGGAAATGCTTTAAAGCCCCTTGTGGAGGTTTATGACGGCGACAAACTTCTTGTCTTAAATAAAGACTATAAATTAGCATATAAAAACAACAAAAACGTAACCGTATCGGAAGAAAAAATGCCTACGATTACCGTTACCGGTAAGGGCAACTACAGCGGCAAGCAAAGCGTTACCTTCCGCATTTTGCCCAAGAGTCTTTCCGACGGGGATATCACTGCGGCAGATTTGACTGCGAATTATACCGGTAAGGTACTTGCCACCAAGCCTGTTGTTTACAGAAACGGTAAGAAACTGGCACTTAACAAGGACTATACCGTAGAGCGCCGTGATACCTCTGTGGGTGCATATAAAGAAGCCGGCAAATATGCGGTTACCCTGGTGGGAAAAGGCAATTATGCGGGAGAAAAAGAAATTCTTCTTAACATTGTGAATGAAATTCAGGTTTCCAAACTCAGTATTTCATCCATAAAAGCACAGCCCTACAGAAACGGAGAAGCAATTTGTCCCGGACTGACGGTTAAGTATAAAAACTTACGTCTTATGGAAGGGAAGGATTATACCCTGCGGTTTGCAAACAATAAGGAAATCGGTACTGCAAGTGTTACGATAATCGGTATGGGAAGTTATACCGGTGAACGTACATTGACCTTCAAAATTACCGGCATATCCATGAAGTCGGCTAAGGTGACCGGTATTGAGAAGATGGTTTATACCGGTGAAGCGGTGGAACTTGCAAATCCGGTTCTGACTCTGAAGGATACCGTTTTGGAAGAAGGGAAAGATTATACGGTATCCTATACCAAAAATCAGGCTGTGGGAAAAGCCACGGTAACTTTTACGGGTATTAACCAATATACCGGTACAATAAAGAAAACCTTCCAGATTACCCCTTATGACATGGGAGAAGATGCAAAGAAGCAGATTACCGTAACTGCCTCTTCCACGGCAGAGTATCGTAAGGGCGGTGCCCGGCCGGAAGTGACGGTTTCCTTTGGGGGAACTGTTTTAAAAGAAGGTAAGGATTACACGCTTTCTTATAAAAACAATAATGCGGTTACTCTTCCTGAAACAGCGGAAAATAAAATGCCCCTTATTGTAATTAAGGGAAAGGGCAATTTTAAGGGAACGCTCAATAAAAGCTTTGTGGTAGCCATCGGTAATTTAAATAATTATGTGGAAATCATGGCAGAGGATGCCGTGTATAAAAACAAAGCCGGCGCATATCGGAAAACCCCTGTTTTAACCGATGTAAACGGTAAGAAACTTCAGGCGGGAAAAGATTACGAGAAAGCTTATTCCTACTTTGATGAAGAAGGAAATGAGTTGGGCAAAACGGCCATTCCCGATGCGGGAAGCATAGTCCGGATTGTGGTAAAAGGGAAAGGTCCTTACGCCGGCAGCAGCATCGAGACCACATACCGTGTTGTGGCGGCATCACTTGCGAATGCAAAGATTACGGTAGAAAAGCAGGTTTATACCGGAGAAGCAATTATACCGGACAAATCGGATATAACCGTAAAAATCGGCAAAGAAACACTGGCACCGGAGTCTTATGAGATAGTCAGTGTGACCAATAACGTAAACAAAGGAACCGCTACCATGGTTTTAAAAGGAACCGGTAACTACGGCGGTACGAAAAAAGTAAAGTTTACCATTGGAGCAAAAGGGCTCTTCTGGTAGAATGAGATTCATTTCAGTCACTTTTCTTTTCAAAACTTATTCTTTTCACAAGGAAATTCTTGTGTTAGTATAATGTGGAGTAAGTAGAAGAAGGGTGACTGAATTGCGTTTATATCGATCAAAATTCAAAGAAAAATTTTCAGAAACATTAAAAGCGGTACTTCCGATTTTGGGAATTGTGTTGCTCCTGTGTTTTACCATTGCACCGGTTCCTTCCGGTATTATTATGACTTTTTTAACCGGGGCGGTAATGCTGATAGCAGGAATGCTTTTTTTTAATGTAGGTGTAGAAATATCAATGACTCCCATGGGAGAACGTGTCGGAACGATTATGACCAAAACGAAGAATGTTTTTCTCGTTATTCTAATCAGCTTTGCAATGGGATTTGTAATTACCATATCAGAGCCTGATTTACAGGTTTTGGCGCAACAGGTGCCTGCGGTGCCCAACCTTGTGTTGATTGTAGCCGTGGCGTTAGGTGTTGGTCTGTTCCTTGTGGTGGCTATTTTACGTATGCTTTTTGGAATTCCCTTATCGTATCTTTTGATGGTTCTTTATGTTGCGGTTTTTGCCCTTGCTTTTTTTGTCCCCGAGGATTTCTTGGCGATTTCGTTTGACTCCGGAGGTGTAACCACCGGTCCGATGACCGTACCGTTTATTATGGCATTCGGTATCGGTGTATCTGCAATCCGAAGCGATAAGCATGCGGCAGACGACAGCTTCGGTCTGGTTGCTTTGTGTTCTGTCGGACCTATTCTTGCAGTGCTTATTTTAGGCCTTCTGTTTAAACCAGGACAGGGGGAGGCGACGAACGAAGCCCTTATTCTGGTGGAAGATACGGTAAGTATGGCAAAGCTTTTTCTGGAAGAAATTCCTCATTACTTAAAAGAAATGCTGATTTCCCTTTTGCCTATCGTAGTGTGCTTCGGTATTATCCAATTGTTTGCAAGGGAAATTAATAAACACAGCCTGATTAAAATCGGAATCGGTCTGGTATATACTTATATTGGTCTGGTACTGTTTTTAACCGGTGTTAATGTGGGATTCATGCCGGCAGGTAATTATCTGGGACAGACAATTGCATCTCTGGATTATGCATGGATTATTATTCCGATTGGTATGATTATCGGTTATTTTATCGTTATGGCAGAACCTGCGGTATTTGTATTGACCCGACAGGTAGAAGAACTCACATCCGGTGCGATTTCCGCAAAGGCAATGGGGCTTTCGCTTTCCATTGGCGTGGCCTGCTCCGTTGGTCTGGCAATGATTCGTGTACTTACCGGAATTTCTATTTTATGGTTTCTGGTACCCGGTTATTTTGTGGCTCTTATATTGGCATTTTTTGTACCTAAAATTTTTACGGCGATTGCTTTTGACTCCGGTGGCGTGGCATCCGGTCCCATGACCGCAACCTTCCTGCTTCCCTTTGCAATGGGAGCATGCCAGAGTGTAGGCGGAAACATTATTACCGATGCATTCGGTATTGTTGCCATGGTTGCAATGACACCGCTTATTACCATCCAGGTTATGGGTGTGATCTACAAAGTAAAAGAAAAGAACCTTCACAAAATTGCGGGCGGCGGAGCGGCAACCGCAGCACAAAATTATGGTGATATGGAAATTATTGAATTGTAAAAGAGCGGTCAGGGCTGCTTTTTATACAACGGAAATGAGGTTGACATGAGTAATCTGTATTTGATGACCACAATTGTGGATCGTGCAATCGGAAAAAAATATCTTGATTTGTACCATGAAAACGGAAACGAGGTCATGTTTCTCACCTTCGGTACCGGTACGGCTTCCAGCGAAATACTTGATTATCTGGGTATGGAGCACAGCGAAAAAACGGTAGTATTTACAACTGTGGACGGTGCGGGATGGGTTGATATCAAAAAACAACTGCAAAGAAAGTTAAAAATCGACGCACCGGGAAGCGGAATTGCTTTTACGGTACCCTTAAGCAGTATCGGCGGAAGAAAAACCATGGATTTTCTTTTAGAAGGAAGAGTGTATGAAAAGGAGGAATCACAATTGAAGGAAACGGCACATGAACTTATTGTTGTGATTGCAAATCAGGGTAATATAGAGCTGGTTATGGATGCGGCCAAAGAGGCCGGCGCATACGGCGGAACCGTAATCCATGCCAAGGGAACCGGAATGGAACTCGCGGAAAAGTTTATGGGAGTGTCTCTGGCAGCAGAGAAGGAAATGATTTTTATTGTAACCAAAACATCTTTAAGAGATGCGATTATGAAGTCCGTTATGGAGAAGGCCGGCTTGAATACCCGTGCAAAATCTATTGTTTTTTCACTTCCCGTAAAAGATACGGCAGGCTTACGTCTTGTGGAAGATGAGGAAGAAGAAACGAAGTAAAAAATACAAAGCATATACAAAACATAAGAGAGGAGATACAAAAGAATGAAGGGTTTTATTAAGGAATTTAAGGATTTTGTCTGCAGAGGAAACGTGCTTGATATGGCAGTAGGTGTTATTATCGGTGCGGCATTTAAAGACATCGTAACATCACTGGTTGATAATATTATCAGCCCTGTTATCGGTATTTTCGGTGGAGCTAACTTTGATTCTTTGCAGTACAATCTGTTTGGCAAAGCAATTATCAATTACGGTGCATTTTTGACCGCAGTGATTAACTTCTTGATTATGGCATTCGTGGTATTCCTGATTGTAAAATTCGTGAATACAATTACCAAACTTATGGCCCGTAAAAAAGAAGAGGATGCGCCTGCAACCAAAACCTGCCCTTACTGCAAGAGCGATATTGCAATTGATGCAACGAGATGTCCTCATTGTACTTCTGAATTAAGCGAATAAAAGATGATATACAAAAGCTTGGATTGGTGTGGGGTTACAAATAATCTGAGTGGGAAGTAATATCATGGAAAAAGTTAAAAAGAAAAAATATGAAATCGACATGTGTAACGGGTCGATTTTTAAGAAGCTGCTGTTATTTTCAATACCCTTGATGTGCTCAGGTATGTTGCAGCTTCTTTTTAATGCAGCGGATATTGTTGTAGTGGGTAATTTCGCCGGGGATAATTCCCTTTCCGCAGTAGGGGCAACATCATCCCTTATTAACCTGCTGACGAATGTTTTTATCGGATTGTCCGTAGGTGCGAATGTGCTTGCGGCACGTTTTGCAGGTTCTGGAAGCAAAGATGAAATTCATAAAACCGTACATACATCCATAGCCGTGGCGCTGATAAGCGGTTTGTTTCTTACGGTAGTCGGGCTTGTCGGAGCCCCCATTATTTTACGGAAAATGGAAACACCTGAGGGGATTCTGCCTCTTGCAGTGTTATACCTGCGCATTTACTTTTTGGGAATGCCTGCCAATATGGTATATAACTTCGGCAGCGCCCTTTTACGTGCGGTGGGAGATACAAAGCGCCCCTTATATTATCTGACGTTTGCAGGGATTGTAAATGTGGTTTTTAACTTGATTTTTGTCATTGTTTTTAAAATGGACGTGGCAGGCGTTGCGGTTGCAACGGTAATCTCCCAGTGCATTTCCGCAGTACTTGTGGTCAGATGTCTGATGAAAGAAGAAGGGTCCATTCGACTGGATTTAAAGTCTGTCCGGATTCATGGGAAGACTTTTTTAAAACTTCTTCAGGTGGGACTTCCAGCCGGTGTGCAGGGAACTTTGTTTTCTTTGTCAAACGTATTTATCCAGTCCTCTGTTAATTTGTTCGGAGATATTACCGTAGGCGGTAATTCTATTGCAAGCAATCTGGAAGGCTTTGTTTATGTTGCCATGCATTCCGTATATCAGGGAACGATTTCGTTCGTAAGTCAGAATGTGGGAGCCGGTAAATTTGAGCGGGTAAATAAAATTGTATGGACTTCACAGGCGCTTGTTTTTATGGTGGGAACAGGCCTTGGTAATCTGGTGTTCCTTTTGGGAAGGCCTTTGCTTGGTTTATATACGGATACTCCGGAAGTGATTGAAGCGGGTATGACCCGATTGACATTCATCTGCACAATTTATGCTCTATGCGGTATGATGGACGTTATGGTAGGGGCAATGAGAGGCATCGGATATTCCGTATTGCCCATGATTGTTTCCCTGTTGGGAGCCTGTGCATTCCGACTTGTGTGGCTGGCGACTGTTTTTCAGATAGAAAATCTGCATATAATTGAAACCGTATATATTTCTTATCCTGTTTCCTGGACGCTGACACTGCTTGCCCATATTGTGTGTTTCGTTATTGTCAGAAAAAAAGTGGGAAAAGAGTGGGCAAAACTTGCAGAAAAAACTCCTGCATAAAAGAGTGAAAAAACCGGAGAAATATTCTCCTAAAAATAGACAAATTATACAAAAAGTGGTATGCTAAAAAAGGTATGATTTGTTATGAGCAATAAGATAAAACATACATAAAAGGCGGGTTACTTTAAAGGGAGGATTTTTTTATGGCAAAATACGAATGTAAGATATGCAGTTATATCTACAACGAACAGCAGGCAGGCAGACCTTTTTCTGAATTGGACCGTTGTCCTATTTGTGAAGAGGGAAAAGAGAATTTTACAATGATAGAGCCTGATCCTGAACCGGTGGCAGCACCTGTGCAGGAAGTGTCAAATAACAATGCATGGGAAGACAAGAATGAAGAGAATACATCTGATGCAGTTGCATCTGATGAGCAGGCAAATTCCGATGTAACAGCAGTTGATGAACAGGCAGATTCTGATGCGGTTGCGACTGTTGTGGAAGATACAGCAAATGAGGCTGAAGCGAAAGCGGCTGAAGCGCCGGAGGCAAAGCCTTTTAATACAGATTATGTGGTGGAGCGCAGACAGGAATTCTGGTCACCTTTCAGCGGTAAGACCGAAAAGAAAAAAGAAGAGCCTGCGGCATCTACCAAAGCATGGACCATTGATAATGCGTTTTCATCCGTTGAAAGAGTTTTGGATTTAAACGGTAATGTGGTAAATGAAATGAAGGCGGATGAAGTAAAAGAAGATTCTGCCGATAATGGATTTAAGCCCTTGTGGGGAACCGGAACGGTACAGCGCGTGGTAGACGGCAACGAAGAAGGAAATGTTGTAAAAGACAGTGTTATTGAGACTCCGGTTTATGAAACGGTAGAACCGGAAGCACCTTTTTATGAGGAAATAAAAGAGGAACCTGTGGCGACAGCGGAATTTACGAGTGAAGCAGATGTTGCTGCTGAAGCGGTTGCGGATGAGGCAGAAGCTTTGGACGAAGGACCTGTGGAAGATTTGTTTGAAGAGGTTAGGGATATCGTCGAAGACACTGTGGAAGAGCCTTATATGTATAAGGAGATTGCAGATGATCCTGTTATGCCGGAGTTTGTGATTCCTGAAGTGATTTCCGGAACGGAAGAAGTGTTCTTTGAAGATACTGATGAAGATGAAATCGTAGATGATGTTGTTGATGTCATTGATGTAGTAGATGCAGTGACTGTGGAAGCAGATGAGGAAGCAGACCTGTTCGTTGCGGAAGAAGCAGTTACGGAGGATGAAATTGTTGCGGAAGAAGCAGTTACGGAGGATGAAGATATTGCAGAAGAAGCATCCGTAGATGACGAATATGCTGAAGACGTTGAAACAGAGCCCTTCTTTATTGACCTTGAAGAAATTGAAGATGATGAAATCGGCGAAGCGGAAGATGCGGATTTTGTGGATGAGTCTTATGAAACTGCAGAAGAAAGGGAAGCAGTTACAGAAGATGTAGCTGAGATGCCTGCTGAAGAAGAAAGTACAGAAGTTCCCGAAACCGTAGATTTTGAAGAAGTATCATCGGAAGAAACAGTTGAAGAAGCTACGGAAGAAGCAACTGCGGAAGACGATATTGCGGAAGCTGCCGAAGAAGTATTCGAAGAAGAAATTGAAGAAGTAACAGAAGAAATCCCGGCAGTGAATGTTGACGAAGCAATTGAAGAAGCTATCGCAGAGGAAACAGAAGAAGTAGAGGAAGAATCCGTCGCTGAGGAAACAGCTGAGGAAGCTTTCGAAGAGATGGCAGAAGAAGCAATTGAGGAAGAGGTAGAAGAGATTCCGGAGGATGCGGTAGAAATGCTTTCCTTTGAAACAGAGGAAGAAGATGCTAAGGCACCGGTTATCCGTTCCTGGAGTTTTGTGGATGAAGTGGTTGCAGACAGTGAAGAAAAAGAAGAAGTAAAACGTTACGAATACATTGCGGACACAACAGATACTGATGCAGATGTGGCTGAAGACGCCGTAGAGGAAGCCATTTACGATGAGCCTGTTATTGAGGTGGTTCCCATTGTTTTAGATGAAGAAGTGACAGACATTACCGGTGAAGTGAAAAACTATTCCAATCGTCTGGAAAATATTATGATTCTTCCGGCACAGTTGAATCCTATGCCTCTTGCGGAGAATACTCCCATTGATACCAAGATTGTAATCGGTATGGGAGCTGAGAGACCTTTGATTCTTGAGCAGCCTGTTACCAAGAGAAATGCCCACAATGTATTAGAGTATATTCCCAATAACGGTTTGACGAGTGAAGATTTCCAGCAGGCAGATGCCATTGAAATTGTTGTTGGTCGCGGAAACGGTATTGAAAAGACCATCAGCTCCAAGGAAGACCTTCGTCAGGCAGTATCTTTCCTTCGTTTGGAAGCAGACGGATGTCCCATCGGAGTAAAACTTGCGGCTGGACGAATCGAAAGAGATTTGGAATTCTGTGTATTTGCAAAGCCTGACTTTGTGGTATTGAATGACTTCAGCGTAGTGCCTCTTCCTTACGCATTGTATCGTGCAAACAAATATCTTAACACGGTACAGTCCGGTATGGAGTTGATTGTGGAAGTCGATAACATTCAGGATGCGGAAGAAACTGCCAAAATTATGGCAATGGGCGCAGATGTTATTATTTTAAAAGAAAGCGCAAAGAACGTAAGCGAATTGACAGAAGCCTTAAAGAAGATTGCAAGAGAAACCGGTCACTATGATGTTCAGGACATCAATGTTCAGGATTTGTGTACTACAGATCGTGAAATTGCAGAGTATACGGATATCTGTCATGTATAGAAGTTTAAATGATTATTTAAAAGAAAAATTCGGTACTAAAGTTTATAAAATAGCACTGAGTTCAGGATGCACCTGCCCCAATCGTGATGGTACGATTGGGGTGGGTGGTTGTATTTTTTGCGGAGAAAAAGGTTCCGGAGACTTTGCTCAGGACGGAACGTTGAGCATTACGGAACAGCTCGCAAGAGGAAAAGAATTTCTTTCCTCAAAAATTACTTCCGGTAAATATATAGCGTATTTTCAGTCTTTTACCAATACTTACGGTCCGCCTGAACTTCTGGAGCAAAAGTTTACGGAGGCAATGGAAGATAAGGATGTGGTGGCATTGTCGGTTGCCACCAGACCGGACTGCCTGCCGCAGAATATTCTGGAGATGCTGGAGAGACTGAACCGGATAAAACCTGTCTGGGTGGAACTGGGACTTCAGACTATACATGAAGAAACAGCCGCTTATATTCGAAGAGGCTATTCTCTTCCGGTTTTTGATAAAGCCGTAAAAGAACTGAAAAACCGTGGAATAGAGGTTGTGGTACATGTTATTCTCGGGCTTCCCGGAGAAAGCCGGCAGCAGATGGTTGAAACTGTACGATATGTGGGAAACAGCGGAGCAAACGGCATCAAGCTTCAGCTTTTACATGTGCTGAAAAACACAGACCTTGCCCGGGATTATGCGGCGGGAAGGTTTGAGGTTTTGTCGCGGGAGGAATATATATCTATCGTAAAAGAGTGCGTGGCTGTGCTGCCGCCTGATATGGTGATACATCGTCTTACGGGAGACGGAAGTAAAAGGGATTTAATTGCGCCTCTGTGGTCAACGGACAAAAAAAGAGTTTTACAGGAAATCAAAGAGGCGTTACAGTCATTATAAAATCCGGCAGGAGTATTTTGGGATGAAAAAAGAAAGTAAAATTTGTTATATTGTAGGTGCCGGAGAATTTCGGAAAGATGTGTTTCATCCGGAAGAGGGGGCGTATATCATTGCGGCCGACGGCGGATATGCATATTTAAAAGAACTTGGGATTGAACCTGATATGGTAGTGGGAGATTTCGATTCTTTGGGAAAACGTCCTGACCATCCCAATGTGATAGAACATCCCGTAATGAAGGATGATACGGATCTTGCACTTGCTGCAAAGGTGGCCATGGAGAGAGGCTGTACGGAGCTTTATTTTTATGGTGCTACGGGTGGAAGACTGGATCATACCATAGCTGCCATGCAGTTATTAAGCGGTCTTGCCAATCAGAATGCGGCGGCGTATTTATTTGGAGAAGATATTAAAATTACCGCACTTGCGGGTGGAGACAATTCGACTTTGCATTTTTCCGGGGAGTATGAAGGTACCGTTTCCGTATTCGCTTCCTGCGGAAAAGCGGAAGGCGTTACGCTGGAAGGATTGCTTTATCCTTTGACGGAAGCAGAATTGCTGCCTGATTATACTTTGGGAGTGAGTAATTCTTTTACAGGGAAAGAAAGTCGGATTACCATAAAGAAAGGCTGTGTCTGGGTAATGTGGTACGGGAATGAAAACCTGCCTCTTCCCACAAGAGGAAAATAAATGGAAACACGGGTAGCAGTAATGGGAATCATCGTAGAAAATACGGATTCCGTAGAGGCTTTAAACAGAATATTACACGAATACGGAAATTACATTATCGGCAGAATGGGAATTCCTTATCGTGAAAAAAAGATAAACATCGTGAGTATTGCAGTGGATGCACCACAGGATGTCATTTCCGCACTCTCCGGCAAAATCGGAAGATTGCAGGGCATTAGTGTAAAAACCGCATATTCAAATGTGGTAAGCAATGACAGAGAAGTTTAAAATTTTAATAGAAAAACTGGAAAAATCCCAGCGTCTGCCGGAAGAGGATTTTTTATATCTGCTGGAGCAAAATTCTGAGGAAACCGCAGCTTATGCGGCATCCAAAGCTGTTTCACTCCGGGAGAGATACTACGGTAAAGACGTATATGTCAGAGGTTTGATAGAGATTTCTAACTATTGTAAAAACAACTGCCTTTACTGCGGGATACGAAGAGACAATCGTGACTGTGAACGCTATCGTCTTTCGCCGGAAGAAATCTTTGCATGCTGTGAAGAGGGCTATGCATTGGGATTTCGTACCTTTGTGCTTCAGGGGGGAGAGGATGGCTTCTATACGGATGAGCGTATGGAGCAGTTGATTATAAAAATCAAGAAAACTTTTCCGAATTGTGCACTGACTTTGTCACTGGGAGAACGGAGCAGGGAAAGCTATCGTCGCCTTTTTGCAGCGGGAGCGGACCGGTATCTGCTTCGACATGAGACCGGAGATGAGAATCATTACAATATGTTGCATCCTGAGGAAATGAGCTTTGCAAACCGTATGAGATGTCTGGCGGATTTAAAGGAAATCGGCTATCAGACGGGATGCGGTTTTATGGTGAATTCGCCGGGACAGAAAAAAGAACATCTGGCAAAGGATCTTGCTTTTATACAGAGATTTCAGCCTGAGATGTGCGGCATCGGTCCTTTTGTACCTCATAAGGCAACACCTTTTCGGGACGAAAGGCAGGGAAGTCTGGAAGATACCTTGTATCTGTTATCACTAATCCGGTTGATTTGCCCGAAGGTGCTGTTGCCGGCTACGACAGCTCTCGGAACCATTCATGAGAAAGGACGCGAATTGGGAATTCTTGCCGGAGCAAATGTGGTAATGCCGAATTTATCGCCTGACAGTGTCAGGAAGAAATATGAATTATATAACAATAAAATAAGTACCGGTGCCGAGGCTGCACAGGGGCTTGATGATTTGAAAAGCCGAATGGAAGCCATTGGATACCGGGTCGTTGTTCATCGTGGTGATGCGAAATAAATCGCAGCGAATGCGTTTTATAAATAATCTGAACGGGAAGAAAATCTGACCGAAAAGAAAGGAAGAGAAACCATGGCTATTTACAACCCCAAATCATTGAAAGCGGAAGAGTTTATCAATGATGCAGAAATTCTTGCAACCATCGAATATGCGGAGGCAAATAAAAGCAATCTCCCATTAATCGATGAGATTCTTAAAAAGGCCCGCCCTCAGAAGACGGAAAGCGGCGTGGTATGTGCGGGATTGTCTCACCGAGAGGCATCTGTGCTGCTTGCCTGTGATATTCCGGAGAAGGTGGAAGAAATCTATCAAATCGCAGAGGAAATCAAGCTTGCATTTTACGGTAACCGTATTGTAATGTTTGCGCCTCTCTACTTGTCCAATTATTGTGTAAACGGATGTCTGTACTGCCCGTATCATCTGAAAAACAAGCATATTACCCGAAAAAAACTGACACAGGAAGAGGTCAAGGCGGAAGTAATTGCTTTGCAGGATATGGGACATAAACGTCTTGCGATTGAGGCAGGAGAAGATCCGGTAAACAATCCCCTTGAGTATATTCTGGAATGTATCAAAACCATCTACAGTATCAATCATAAAAACGGTGCAATCCGTCGTGTGAACGTAAACATTGCGGCAACCACGGTTGAGGATTACAGAAAATTAAAAGAAGCGGGTATCGGTACCTATATTTTATTTCAGGAAACCTATCATAAGGAAAGCTATCTCACCCTGCATCCGACAGGACCCAAGCATGATTATGATTATCACACGGAAGCCATGGACAGAGCCATGGAAGGCGGCATTGATGATGTAGGACTGGGCGTGCTTTTTGGACTGGAGAAGTATAAATACGAATTTGCCGGACTTATCATGCATGCGGAGCATTTGGAAGCGGTTCACGGTGTAGGACCTCATACCATCAGTGTTCCTCGGGTAAAAAGAGCGGATGACATTGATCCGGATGTGTTTGATAACTCCATTCCGGATGAAATGTTTGAAAAGATTATCGCCTGTATCCGACTTGCGGTGCCTTATACGGGCATGATTATTTCCACCAGAGAAAATGAGAAGGTGAGAGAGCGTGTGCTTCGTCTTGGAATTTCCCAAATCAGCGGAGGCTCCCGCACTTCTGTGGGAGGATATACGGAAGAAGAACGTCCGCATGATTCGGAACAGTTTGATGTGTCCGATCAGCGGTCTCTGGATGAGGTTGTAAACTGGTTGATGGTAAACGGTCATATTCCTTCTTTCTGTACCGCATGTTACAGGGAAGGCAGAACCGGAGACCGTTTTATGGCTTTGTGTAAAAACGGACAGATTTTAAACTGCTGTCATCCGAATGCGCTGATGACTCTGGCAGAATATCTGACAGACTATGCATCTGAGGAAACAAAAGAAAGAGGCATGGCTCTGATTGAAAAGGAACTAAAGAAGATTCCGAAAGATAAAATAAGAGGAATTGCGGCTGAGAACATCGAAGCTATTTTTAATTCAAACAGGAGAGATTTTCGCTTTTAGATAAAATGGAGGATGGGAGGAACAATATGAGTCTGAATGAAACTGTTTCGGCTCTGCGAGTTAAAATCGGATTTTTCGGGAAGCGTAATGCGGGGAAATCAACACTTGTGAATGCAATCGCAGGACAGGAGGTTTCCCTTGTATCTGAGATTAAGGGAACGACCACGGATCCGGTAAAAAAATCCATGGAGCTTTTGCCTCTGGGACCGGTTGTATTGGTTGATACACCGGGGCTGGACGATAAAGGTGCTTTGGGTGAACTTCGAATCAAAAAAACAAGAGAACTTTTACAGAATACGGATATGGCAATTCTGGTGGCAGACCCCGGGGATGAAGATATGACACAGGAGGAAGAATTGCTTGGTTTCTTTTATGAAAAAAAGATTCCATGCCTTCTGGTGTATAATGTAAAGCAACAGGTGTCCGGAGAAACCGGTAAGGAGAAGTTAAAGGACCTTCTTGTAACATATAAGATTCCTTCTGTGGAAGTAAATGGTTTGTCAGGGGACGGAATTGAAGAACTGAAGCATAAAATCGGAGAGATTGGTCATGGGTTGGAAAAGGATTCGGGATTGATCCGTGAATTCATTCAGCCCGGCGATATTGTTGTGCTTATTACCCCCATAGATGAATCTGCGCCGAAAGGGCGTTTGATTCTGCCTCAGCAGATGGTGGTTCGCGACGTGCTGGACGGACATGGAATTTGTGTCACCGTGCAGCCGGAAGAACTGGAAGAAATTTTAGGACTGATTCCGGGAAAACCCAGAATGGTAATAACGGATTCTCAGATTTTTAAAAGTGTGGCAGAGGTTGTTCCACGGGATGTGCACCTGACTTCCTTTTCCATTATCATGGCCCGGCATAAGGGAAGCCTTGCCGGAGCACTGGAAGCGGCGAGGGTGTTATCGACGCTTCAGGACGGGGATAAACTGCTGATTTCGGAAGGGTGTACCCATCATCGTCAGTGTCAGGACATCGGAACCGTAAAAATTCCTGCAATGTTAAAAAAGTTTACGGGAAAGGAATTGGATATTTCTTTTTCGGCAGGAGGTACCTTTCCGGAGGATTTAAAAGAATATAAAGTGGTGATTCACTGCGGAGCCTGCACTTTAACAGAGAAAGAAATGCAGCGTCGCAGACAGTTCTGTGAAGAAGCGGGGGTTCCTATGACAAATTACGGAATTGCCATTGCCTGTATGAACGGAATTCTGGACAGGAGCATTGAACTTTTTGGTAAAAATCCGTTAAAGATGTGAATCCTGTCTGCGAGATAATAAAATTAAGAATAAATCTTGTAAAATATGGCAGAATGTGATATTTTTGTGATGCGTATATATAATTATTGTTCAGGGAGGAAAGGAAAATGGACGGAAATAACATGAATTATACGGATTACAATAATTACGGCAGCTATGATGTTGCAGAACCTGCGGCAGAACCTACCGTTGGTATCGTATCCATGGTGCTGGGTATTCTCAGCGTGATTGGATTTAATATCATCGGAATTCCCGGTATTGTGGCAATTGTCATGGGTATCAAAGCAATTAAGAACAATGCGGGTAAAGGTTTCGGTATTGCAGGTCTTATTACCGGTATTGTCGGAACACTCTTTTTCTTGAGTGCAGTTGTAATTCTTGCTTTTTACCTGATTTTCTATGTGGGTATTTTCGGAATTGCTATTTTTGCAAACCTGTAATAGCGAATCTGAAAGAATGCAGTGTTTAATTCTGCAAATATAACTTGTAAAAAAATTGCAATTGTGCTATCTTTTTCTATAAAGCATATATATTATTGCATTATCAAAGGAGGATCATTTTTAAAATGGACGGAAACAATTTAAACAACTATAACAATTATGAAAGCTACGAGGTAGCTGAAAATACCCAGAGCAGTACTCTTGGTATTGTATCCATGATTCTTGGTATTCTTGGTGTTACACTTTGTTCAGGTACCGGTCTTGTAGGTCTTGCCGGACTTATCACAGGTATCATCGCAATTAAGAAGAATGCAGGTAAGGGATTTGGTATCGCAGGTCTTATTACCGGTATCCTCAGCGTTCTTATTTTCGTAGGACTTGTAATTTTCTATATTATTTATTTTGTAATCATTGGTGCTGCTTTATTTAGCTACTAATCAATCCGAATACAGGAAAATAATATGTTTCGTAAAAAAAGAGAGTTTCCTGATGCGCTAACCAAATCCTGGTATCAGGTGGGAAGGGTTATGACGGCATTGCTTATCATCGCTGCAGTTGTATTCCTGATTTGGGGAGATAAACTTGTAAACGGCGAACCGGTTTGTATGTGGTATCGGCTTACAGGTCTTTATTGTTTCGGCTGCGGTGGTACAAGAGCGTTTTATTATCTGGTTCACGGGAATCTTGTTGACAGCTTTCTGGCCAATCCGGTTGTTTTATATGCGGTGACTGTTGTGGTTACTTTTATGGGTAATACGTGGTTATACATACATACAAATAAAATCGGAATCCGGAAGTTTCCCATTACCGTATTGGTAATAAGCTCGCTGGCGGTGTTGCTTGTCAATTGTGTCATCAGAAACATTCTGCTTTTACAATGAAAGTTTTGGAAGCAAAACATGAAGAAAAAAGAAGAAGAGAGTTTTCTGAGGAAAGCTCTCTTTTTAAAAGTAAAAAAACATATGAGGAGGTAAAATATGGATAACAATAATATGAACGGATACAATATGAGTTATCAGCAGTACAATCAGGCACCTCAGGCTCAGGCTCCCGCTCCCGCAAAGGATCCCAACACGGTATCCACGGCAGACTGGTTCTGGTCCATGCTTTTACTTTGCATTCCCCTGGTTAACCTGATTATGCTTTTTGTGTGGGCATTTGGTTCTTCCAAACCCAGCAAGAGAAACTTCGGTAAGGCATATTTAATCTGGATGCTTGTAGGTATCGGAATTTCACTTTTGATTGGATTGATCGTTGTTCTTGTAATGATTGTTACAGGTGCATCACTTGCTACTATCTTGTCAGAGATGATGTACTATAGTGGATATTAATTAAAAACAAATAAAACTCCTGTTGGCCATGGTGATTGGTTCAAACAGGAGTTTTTTTATGTATAAGAAAATTCTTTTTAAATATTATTAATCCAGCGTCCGGAAGCACCACAGGGAAGGACAAGGCCGTCCTGGGAAACGGGAAGACCGATTTCACCGGATTCTACTTTGCCACCGAATTTGGGCACGATAGCTGTTTCAATCATGTAAGTAAGTACTGCAGGCTGTAAGCCCGTGGTGTATGAGTTGATTAAAAGGAATTTGGAATCTTTGGTTAGTAACTGGCTTACCAGCTCTACAAAAGGGAAGATTGATTCTTCGATTTTCCAGATTTCACCCTTGGGACCTCTGCCGTAGGAAGGCGGGTCCATAATGATTCCGTCGTAGTGATTTCCTCTGCGGATTTCTCGTTCAACGAATTTTACACAATCATCAACCAGCCAGCGGATAGGCGCATCTCCTAATCCGGAAGCGACAGCGTTTTCTTTGGCCCATTGTACCATCCTTTTGGAAGCGTCTACATGGGTTACGCTTGCACCGGCTTTTGCTGCCGCAAGGGTTGCACCGCCGGTATAAGCAAAAAGGTTTAGTACCTTTAAGGGGCGGTCAGATTCTTTTATAATGGATGAAAACCAGTCCCAGTTTACGGCCTGTTCGGGGAAGAGACCGGTATGTTTGAAACTGAAAGGCTTCAGACGGAAGGTAAGGTCTCTGTAAGAAATGGACCACTCCTGAGGAAGATTGCGGAATTCCCATTCGCCGCCGCCTTTGCTGCTTCTGTGGTAGTGACCGTTTTTTTGTTTCCAGCCGGCATGGGTATGAGGGGTATTCCAAATAACCTGAGGGTCGGGTCGGACAAGGATATAGTCGCCCCAACGTTCCAGTTTTTCCCCGCCTGAGGTGGCGAGCACTTCATAATCTTTCCATTCACTTGCAATCCACATAATAGCCTCCGGTATTTATTAACATGTTGTTTATATTTTTATAATATCATAAAAAGTGTTCATGCACCATCATATCTTAAAACTATGAAAAGGTCAAAAGAAAAATAAGGCACGGAATGCTCTGCGGATAAATTGACTTTCGAATTTGTATTTGATATGATTGGTGTTAGCAGGTGGTGGAAGAACCGCCCGATTTTACAATATGAGGAAGCGCTTGACGGCTTTCGTTTGACAGGAGGTATATTATGGACGGATTTGAAAAAAACGATAATGTGGCAGAAGCAATAGGTGAACCCACAATGGATGCGGTAGAAGGAACCGTGGCTGAAGCGGTGGCAGAGCCTGTGGAAGAAACCGTAGAAGCGGTAGCTGAAACTGTGGAAGAAGTTATAGAAGAAGCAGTGGCAGAACCTGTAGAGGAACCTGTAGAAGCGGTAGTTGAAACTGTGGAAGAAGTTGTAGAAGAAGCAGTAACAGAAAACGTGGAAGAAGCGGTGGAGGAAATTGTAGCAGAACCTGTGGTAGAGGTAGTGGCAGAAACAGTTGCAGAACCTGTGACTGAAAACGGATATGGTGCAGGTAATCCTTATGTTGCACCTACTCCCGTTGTTACACCCAATCCTTATAATACGCAGAATCCTTACAATGCACAGAATCCTTATAATGCGAATCCCTATGCACCCTATAATGCACCTCAGGTAAGCGAAGGGGATGGCATGTGTGTTGCTGCACTTGTGCTCGGTATTGTTGGATTTTTCGTAAATCCTTTTTATGTATGCTCTATTCTTGCCATTGTTTTTGGTTTTATCGGTCAGGGCAAAAGAGGTCAGAAAGCAAATCTTGCAAAGGTGGGCTGGATCCTCGGCATCTGTTCCATCGGAGTTCAGGTTCTTGCAGACATTCTGATTACTTTTTTCTCTGCAGGATTCGGTGGCGTAAGCTTCTGCTGTTAGTGTTATGAGTGAAGTAGTAAGCAAAAAAGAACGGTTTTGGACAAATGCGCTGTTTTGGATATTGTTGACAGCCGGTGTGGCTGCGGTAGGATTTGCGATATATTGTAATGTTACCGGATATCGGATTTCTTTTTCAAACAACAGCTGTGCTTTTCCGTATTATCTGCATTTGTATTGTCCGGGTTGCGGCGGTACGCGTGCGGTGCGGTTTCTTTTAGAAGGAAGGTTTGTACAATCCTTCCTGGCACATCCCTTTGTGATGTATCTTTTCATATTATATATACAGTGTCTTCTGATGAGCGGGTATTCTGTATTGATTAAAAGGGATGGAGTATTCAGAACAAGAATATATATCTGGCAGATTGTTATGATGCTGGTGATTGTGGTTGGCTTCTTTGTTATCCGCAATCTGTTGCTGGTGTTTGCCGGATACGATTTTTTGGGAGAATGTATTTCCCACTGGCGTTGAGAAAATATTGGTGGAAGTAAAAGGCGATCTGAAACGGTCGCCTTTTATAATAGGGAGGGAACAGAAGCAGCATTTTAATAAAAGCATTATATATAGAAGAAAAGGTATTTTTATCTCTCGGAAAAAAATTAAAAAAAGTACTTGCATTTGTATATAAAGTAATGTATAGTATTAAGTGCTGTGGCATGATAGCGATGAAATGTAAGGTTGTCATCCCCGCATCGGGATGAGTTTTTACATGGAGCGAATGTCAAGTCAAGATACTGGCGACAAGTCACTGTACAAAACAAAATGTCTACATTAGGGTAGAAACGACGTGAAAATCCGATGGTTACGGTTCGGAAGAGATTCTGGGGTTGCGTAAACATTTAGGACACACACGGGAGAGTGTACAGTCACCGCTTGTCGTACTTAGATTTTATAAAGTGCGAAAAGGAGGCGACTTTTTTTATGGCAAATCAAGTTATGAGAATTACACTTAAAGCTTATGAGCATCAGACAGTTGATGCTTCTGCCAAGAAAATCATCGAAACAGTTAAGAAGAACGGAGCAAAGGTGAGCGGACCTGTTCCCCTTCCTACTAAGAAGGAAGTAGTAACAATCATCCGTGCCGTACACAAGTACAAAGACTCCAGAGAACAGTTCGAACAGAGAACTCACAAGAGACTGATCGATGTTATCGAGCCGAACCAGAAAGTAATCGATGCATTACAGACTCTGGAAGTACCGGCTGGTGTTTATATCAATATTAAAATGAAATAAGTATTGATACAAAGTTGTTACAAAATGAAAACAAATAAAACCTTCTACAACTAGTATGCATCCGAACAAACCTCAGATGCCGCTGTAGTAGAAACAAATGGAGGTAAAGAAATGAAGAAAGCGATTTTAGCAACAAAAATCGGTATGACACAGATTTTCGCAGAAGACGGAACTCTCATCCCGGTAACAGTTCTTCAGGCTGGTCCTTGTGTAGTAACCCAGATTAAGACAATCGAAAATGACGGTTACGAAGCAGTTCAGGTAGGCTTTGTAGACAAGAAAGACAGAATCATCAACAAGGATGCATCCGGTAAGAAAGAAATCATCCACGTTCACGGTGTTGGTAAGGCAATGCAGGGACACTTCAAAAAAGCCGGTGTTTCATCCAAGCGTTATGTTAGAGAGTTCAAGTTTGAGAACGCTGCAGAATACGCATTGGCACAGGAAATCAAAGCTGACATTTTTGCAGAAGGCGACAAGATTGATGCAACTGCAATCAGCAAAGGTAAAGGTTTCCAGGGTGCAATTAAGAGATTAGGCCAGCACAGAGGACCTATGGCTCATGGTTCCAAGTTCCATCGTCATCAGGGTTCCAATGGTGCATGTTCAAGCCCCAGCCGTGTATTCAAGGGCAAAGGAATGCCCGGTCACATGGGTGCAAAGCAGACTACAGTAAGAAATCTTGAAGTAGTTCGCGTAGATGCAGATAAGAATCTGCTTCTGGTAAAGGGTGCAGTACCCGGACCTAAGAAAGCTTTAGTAACTATCAAAGAAACAACTAAGGCAGAAGCATAATCGGGACGAAAGGAGGACACACAGATGGCAAAAGTATCTGTTTATAATATGGAAGGCAAGGAAGTTGGCTCAATGGACTTGAATGATGCTGTTTTCGGTGTAGAAGTTAACGAACACCTCGTGCATCTTGCAGTTGTACAGCACCTTGCAAATAAGCGCCAGGGAACACAGAAGGCAAAGACCCGTGCAGAGGTTTCCGGTGGCGGAAGAAAGCCTTGGAGACAGAAAGGAACCGGTCATGCAAGACAGGGTTCAACCAGATCCCCTCAGTGGACACATGGTGGTGTGGTTTTTGCACCTACTCCGAGAGACTACTCCTTCAAGTTAAATAAGAAGGAAAAGAGACTTGCATTAAAGTCCGCTTTGACAAGCAAGGTTCAGGACGGCAAGCTTATGATTTTAGACGAGTTAAAACTTGATGAAATCAAGACAAAGAAATTCCAGGAAGTTTTAAATAACCTCAGCGTAAAGAAGGGTCTTGTGGTAATCAATGATAACGATAAGAACGTAATTCTTTCCGCTAGAAACATCGCTGACACAGAAACAGTAGTAGCTAACATGATTAATGTTTACGATATCATGAAGGCCGGTACCGTGGTAATTACTAAGGATGCTGTTTCAACAATTGAGGAGGTGTACGCATAATGGCTGATATTAAATATTACGACGTAATCCTCAAACCGGTTATTACTGAAAGAAGTATGGCCGGCATGGGTGAAAAGAAATATACATTTTTGGTTCATCCCGAAGCAACCAAGAATCAGATCAAAGAAGCAGTTGAAAAAATGTTCCCCGGAACTGCAGTAGCTTCTGTTAATACCATGAACAATGACGGTAAGAACAAGAGACGCGGTAATGTTTACGGAAAGACTGCTAAGAC
>JAFUJA010000031.1 GCA_017473905.1 Lachnospiraceae bacterium
CACAGATAGGTTTGATGGTGCTTAATAACGGAGTATATAACAATACACGTATCGTAAGTGAGGATTGGATTAAAATAATGACAACATCCTGCATATCTACCGATGAGAAATTTGGAAATCAGGATTATGGTTTTTTGTGGTGGCTTCCTCACAGAACAAGAGAGGTAATTGCCGCTATTGGTGATGGTGGTAATATTATATATGTTGATAGAAAAAATCAAATTGTAGTAGCCATAACTGCACATTTTAAGCCTATGGTTTTTGACAGAGTAGAATATATTGAAAAAAATATTGTTGAAGCATTAACAGAGAGATAAATTTGAATTTGCAGAGGTAATATTGTGATAAGGACATTTAAGGAAAATGATTTATCTGTCGTTATGCAGATATGGCTTGATACAAACATTAAAACACATAGTTTCATATCAAAATATTATTGGATGGATAATTATGATATGGTAAAAAAGATTCTTCCACAAGCAGAAATATATGTGTATGAAGACACTAGTACAAAAGAAATAGAAGGCTTTATTGGGTTGACAGATAATTATATTGCGGGGTTATTCGTAAAAGAAGATATGCAGTCGAAAGGCATTGGGAAACAACTATTGAACTATGCAAAAGGTATTAAATCCAATATGAGATTGAGCGTTTATAATAAGAATATCCGTGCAATTCAATTTTATCAGAGAGAACAGTTTGTAATTCAATCAGAAATCACGGATGATAATACCAACGAAAAAGAGTTGGTTATGGCTTGGAGCCAATAGATAAATCCTAATTTGTAGGGAACCGAAGCTTTCGTAACCGCCCAGCATTGAGCGAAGCGACACGAGCAAACTACTAATGTTTGCGAGTCGCAAGTCAACAATCATCAGGAGGATGGCCGGATTATTGGTCAGAATGTCTTTGTGCGTGCAAGCATTCAGGCAGATGACGGCAGAGATATTCCCATTATGACCATGGGGCCTATTTGTATTGCAAATGACTTGAAGCACCAGGGTTATGGTAAGATTCTTTCGGACTTCGCTATCGCGGGTTACCGGAAGGCGTGGACGCATCCCTTCCGGCGGCTTGTTTTTATGAACACAGAGGGTATAAAACAGCAGAGCACCGCAAACATGATATTGGTGACGGTGAAGTGATGGTTTATGAAATTATGCGGAAAGAATCTTATTTGAAATGATTTTTGATTTGCAGGAAACAGAAATTTGAATATAGTGAAGTATGGAGAAGTATAGAATGATTTGTAAAATTAGAAAATGGGAATTGTCAGATGCAAAGGATTTGGCTACAGTTTTATCGAACAGAAAGATACAGGATAATCTTCGGGATGGTTTGCCCTATCCATATTTAGAAAAAGATGGTATTGATTTTATATCAAGCATGCTTTCCGCAAATGAAGACGAAACATTTGCATTCGCGATTACATTAGATGATAAAGTAATTGGCAGTATAGGTGTTTTTCGTCAGCAGAATATTCACAGACAAACAGCGGAACTGGGATATTATATTGGGGAAGAGTACTGGGGAAATGGTATTATGACGGATGCGGTAAAACAAATCTGCGAATATGTATTTAAGCATAGTGACATTCTTCGTATTTATGCAGAACCCTTTGCTTATAATACAGCGTCTTGTCGGGTTCTTGAAAAATCAGGTTTTCAATATGAGGGCACATTAAGGAATAATGCAGTAAAGAATGGTAAGGTTATTGATATGAAAATGTATTCTCTATTAAAGGAATTACCGTAAAATTTTTGTTTTACGGTGGGATTGGAAATGATATAAAAGTTTACTATGGGAGTTTTTGATGGCTGAACAGAAGTTTTATATGGATATAAATGAAGAAGAAAAGAAGGAACGGGCGGTTTTGGTAGGTGTGGATTTTGACCATATGCCGGATTTTGAGTTGTATATGGATGAGTTAAAACAACTTGCCAGAGCCTGTAACATGGAAGTGGTGTGCATCATTACGCAGAATCTTGATACCCCGAATAAGGCAACTTTTATCGGACCGGGTAAAGTGGATGAGGTAAAGGAAACGGTTATTATGCAGGAAGCAGATATCGTTATTTTTGCCCAGACTTTGTCTCCGTCCCAGCTGCGTAACCTGCAAAATCAACTTCATGTCGCAATCATGGACAGAACTTCTTTGATTTTAGAAATCTTTTCTAAAAGAGCCAAAACAAGAGAGGCTAAGATTCAGGTAGAAGTTGCACGCTTGCAGTATACACTGCCCAGATTGGTTGGCTTACACGAAGCATTAAGCCGTCAGGGCGGCGGTAGCGGCAGTATGAGTAACAAAGGTTCTGGTGAGAAAAAGCTGGAGCTTGACAGACGATATTTGGAGAATCGCCTTGCCC
Organism: Lachnospiraceae bacterium; assembly: GCA_017473905.1. Lineage (GTDB taxonomy): Bacteria > Bacillota > Clostridia > Lachnospirales > Lachnospiraceae > UBA3766. Next base: position 2,367 of record JAFUJA010000031.1, read on the forward strand.
AATTGCGTAGGGAATTAAAAGAGTTAGAAGAGAATCGTCAGGTTCAGAGGAAAAGAAGAGATAAAAACGGTATTTTCCGCGTAGCATTAGTTGGTTATACCAATGCGGGAAAATCAACTCTTATGAATGCTTTTATTGACTATGGTAAAAAAGGTGATGAATTCGACAGGGATGAAAAGAAAGTATTTGAAAAAGACATGCTTTTTGCCACCTTGGACACAACAGTCAGAAGAATTGAGTCGGAAGGAAGGATTCCTTTCCTTTTAACAGATACGGTCGGCTTTGTCAGTCACCTTCCTCATGCCCTTGTGGAAGCATTTCATTCTACCTTGGAGGAAACAACGGATGCAGATGTTTTATTACATGTAGTAGATGCTTCCGATGTTAATCATGAAGAACAGCTGGATATTACCGCAGAAGTTTTAAAAGAATTGGAATGCGGCAGTATCCCCGCAATTTATGTATATAATAAAGCGGATATTTTATTTCCTTCCGAAGAACTTCCCAAACGTATCGGAAACAAGATTTATATGAGTGCATTTCATCGGATTGGGGTGGAAGAGTTACTTCAAATGTTACAGGAAGTTTTTATGAAAAAATATATATCCTGTGAATTGCTGATTCCCTACAGCGATGGTGCAGCATACTCCCATTTGAAGAAAAACGCAGGTATTGATGAGGAATCTTATGAAGAAAACGGCATCAGAATAAAAGGGAAGCTTTTGCCGGAAGATTATATGAGACTAGAAAAATATAAAATGTAAATGGTCCCGTGTTTTAATATTTCTTGAGAAAGAGTGGGATAATTATATTATAAAAAACGGATCAACTGTATAAAAGCGGTTGGTCCGTTTTTGGTAATAAAAAAAGAAATACGATTTCACGCATTTCTTTTAAAATAACTGCCGGCGATGGGACTTGAACCCATACGTGGTTGCCCACAACAGATTTTGAGTCTGCCTCGTCTGCCATTCCGACACGCCGGCTTGGTTTCAAACCTTGTTTATAATATCATATATTTTTTTTTATGGCAAGTAAAAAAACAGCTTTTTCTTTAAAAATGCAAGTAATTGGTGTATACTGATTATGTATGGGTGTATTCTGTAACAAAGAAGGTGACGGTGGGCCTATGGATTGCAATGAAGTAGTTAAGAAAATTAAAAATTTTATAAACGGCGAAATGGAAAGCAGGGAGATTCTTCTTTTTACGGAACATATTGCAAATTGTCCTCATTGCAAAGAGGAGCTGTCCATTGAGTTTCTTGTTGTGGAAGGTTTGAAAAAACTGGACTCTGCAGCAGCCTTTGATTTGCAGAAGGAGCTTGACGAATTAATAGAGACAAGTATTCGGGATGCAGAGCAGCAAATGCAGCGGAAGAGAATTTTGATTTGGTTCGGTATTTTCCTTGCAGTGGCATTTGGATATGTGATATCAACATTTTTTTATTAAAAAATCAGGAGCGGTAGTATGAGCAAGCTTGTTTTAATAGACGGACACAGTATTTTAAATCGTGCATTTTATGGGGTTCCTCTTCTGACAAACGGAAGCGGACTTCATACCAATGCGGTTTACGGATTTTTGAATATTATGTTTAAGATTCTGGAGGAAGAAAAGCCGGAATTTCTGGCGGTTGCATTTGATGTAAAAGCGCCGACCTTTCGCCATGAGATGTATAAGGAATATAAAGGGACCAGAAAACCCATGCCGGAGGAATTAAGAGAACAGGTTCCCGTAATCAGGGAATTGTTACAGGCTATGGGAATTATGATTATGGAACAGCCGGGACTTGAAGCGGATGATATTCTGGGAACCATGGCAAAAAAAGCGGCACAATCGGGAATGGAAGTTGCATTAATATCCGGGGACAGGGATTTGCTTCAGATAGCGGACGAAAAAATCAAAATCCGTATTCCTAAAACCAAGGGTGGTGGTCGTACGGAGGTAGAAGATTATTATCCTCAGGATGTGGTTGAGAAATACGGCGTTACACCTACTCAGTTTATCGATTTAAAAGCCCTGATGGGAGATACGGCGGATAATATTCCGGGCGTTCCCAAGGTTGGAGAGAAAACAGCAACCGATTTAATTAAAAACTATGGAAGCATAGACGGTGTTTATGCAAATCTTGATAATATTACCAAGCAGGCAATACGTACCAGTTTACAGGAAAATGAGCATCTTGCCCGTCTGAGTCTTGCTCTTGCAACAATTGAGATTCATGCGGATATTCCTTTTTTACCTGAACAGGGTAAGGTTGGTAATTTTTATACAAAGGAAGCTTATGAAATATGTCAGAGGCTGGAATTAAAGTCATTGCTCAGCCGTTTTGACACTACTGTGACAAAACCTGAAGCAGAAGTAAATGTGATTGAAATTACCGCTTTAAAAGAAGCTGCCAAGGTATTTGAGCAGGCCGGAAAGGCTAAAAGTGTTGCACTGCATGTAATGCCTGTTCAGAAAGGTCAGGAGACAGAACCTGTTCAGTTGTCATTATTTGAAACAGCAGAAAATCAGGACACGTTCTCCGGGCTGGCACTTTCTTTTGAAGAGGGAAAAGCATATTTCATTGGGGTACAAAAGGACATTACTTCCGAACATTTACAGAAACTTGTGCAGGAATTATACCAAGGCGGTACGGTAATTTCCTGTTTCGATATTAAAAAGCTCTACCCGATTCTTTTAGATGAGAATAAAAAAGGCAGTCAGGAGGCCTGCGCCAATCTTTTTGATGTATTGATTGGGGCCTATCTTTTAAATCCTTTGAAAAATGATTATGAAATCTGTGATATTTCGGGAGAGTATCTGGGCAGCCATTTTATGCCGTTTAAACAACAGTTCCCTAAAATGGACAGGGAAAGTGCTTATCGGCAGAAAAAAGAAGAGTATATAGCCTATATGGGAAGAGAAGCGGAAGCAATCTGCCGTGTCATGCCGCTTTTGGATAAAAAACTTACGAAATGCGGCATGAAGAATATTTTTACAGAGATAGAAATGCCCTTATCTCTTGTTCTTTATGAAATGGAGCAGACCGGAATCATCGTAAAACCTGATGAATTAAGAAGCTATGGAGAAGAGTTACAGGAAAAAATAGATACTCTTGAGAAATCCGTAAAAGAAGCTGCAGGGGTTGAGTTTAACATCAATTCCCCGAAGCAGTTGGGAGAGGTTTTATTTGAAAAGATGCAGCTTCCCGGTGGGAAGAAGACAAAAAGCGGTTATTCTACTGCTGCAGACGTGCTGGAAGGTCTTGCAAATGAGTATCCCATAGTAGCCGATATTCTGGAATACAGAGGTCTGGCTAAATTAAAATCCACCTATGCGGACGGACTTGGGGCTCAGATTGGTGAAGACGGAAGAATTCACACGAATTTCCATCAGACCATTACGGCAACGGGAAGAATCAGTTCTTCCGAGCCTAACCTTCAGAATATTCCCATCCGTACGGAAATGGGACGTCTGATACGTAAGGTATTTGTTCCTGCGCCGGGACATGTTTTAATGGATGCGGATTACTCCCAGATAGAATTAAGAATTCTTGCCCATATGTCGGGAGATGAACCTTTGATTGAGGCTTACCGGCTTGCGGAAGATATTCACACCATGACTGCTTCAAAGGTATTTCATGTACCCTTAGAGGAAGTAACCCCTTTACAGAGACGAAATGCAAAGGCTGTTAATTTCGGCATTGTTTATGGTATCAGTGCTTTCGGACTTGCCCAGGATCTGGGTATCTCCAAAAAAGAAGCGGATTCGTACATTAAAGAGTATTTTAACACCTATCCCGGAATCAAGAATTTCCTGGATAACACTGTAAAAGAAAGCAAAGAGCAGGGATATTCCCTGACATTATACGGCAGACGCAGACCGATTCCGGAACTTGCATCTTCGAATTTCATGCAGCGTAGTTTCGGGGAACGAGTGGCAATGAATGCCCCCATTCAGGGAACTGCTGCGGACATTATGAAGATTGCCATGATTCATGTGCGTGACAGACTTCTTACAGAGGGATTAAGGTCCAAAATTTTAATTCAGGTGCATGATGAATTACTGCTTGAGGTTCCGATGGAGGAAACTGACAAGGCAGCAGTTGTTTTAAGAGAAGAGATGGAAAAGGCGGCTTCTCTTGCCGTCAATCTGGAAGTTGATTTGCATACGGGAGAGAACTGGTATGAAGCCAAATAAAAACATGCTAATCATTGGTATTACAGGTGAAGCAGGAGCAGGAAAGTCCGTAGTTTTAAACTATTTAAAAGAGAACTACCCCTGTGAGATTCTGGTAGCAGATACCATCGGCAATGAGGTAAAAGAACCCGGCGGAATTTGCTATCAGCCGGTAATAGACCTTCTGGGAGAAGATATTTTATTGCCGGATAAAACCATGAACCGGACGCTGATTGCAGAGCGTATTTTTAAAGATGAAAAGTTAGTGGATAAAATGAACGAGATTATTCATCCGGCGGTACATGACGAGATTTTCAGAAGAATTGATGTTTATTCCAAAGATGATAAAATTAAGTTTGTTTTTATTGAAGCAGCGCTTCTGATTGAGGCGGGATATGTGGACGATTTGGATGAATTGTGGTATATTTGTGCCACGAGCGAAAATCGCCGGAAACGTCTGAAGGAAACCCGTGGATATACGGATGCCCGGATTGATGGAATTATGAAGAATCAGCTTACAGCTGAGGAGTTCTGCAAGTATGCGGACCGCGTAATAGAGAATACAGGAACCAAAGAAGAACTATATCATAAAATTGATTGTATTATGGGAGAGTACAAATGGCAGCATCTGTAAATTATCCCGGCAATCTTGTTTTCGGTCTTGATATCGGAACAAGAAGCGTAGTGGGAACGGTTGGATACCGTAAAAATGATATATTTTATGTGGTGGCACAGGCTGTAAAAGAACATGAAACAAGAGCCATGGTCGATGGTCAGATTCATGACATCGGCAAGGTTGCAGGAACCATTCAGGAAATCAAAGAGCTTTTGGAAGATAAAATCGACCGTAAGCTTTCCGAAGTGTGCATTGCGGCTGCGGGTCGTGTTTTACGGACAGAATATGCTTCCGTGGAAATAGAATTTGACAGGGAAGAAGTTGTAACCGATGAGCATATTTATGAATTGGATGCAGCCGGTGTGGAGAAGGCTTACGAGACTTTTATCGAACATCAGAAAAGCGATGAAAAGTTTTATTGTGTAGGCCACAGTGTTATGCACTATTATATGAACGGAAATCTCATTTCCAATCTGGAGAATCATAAGGCAAATAAAATCGGTATGGATTTGATTGCAACCTTTTTGCCCAGCGATGTCATTGATGGTTTGTATTCAGCGGTAGAGATTGCGGGATTAAAAGTTGCCAACCTGACACTGGAGCCTATAGCTGCAATGGAAGTAGCTGTACCCGAGAAATTCAGAATGCTGAATATTGCCCTGGTAGACGTAGGAGCGGGTACCAGCGATATTTGTATTACCAAAGACGGATGTATCGCAGCTTATGGTATGATTCCTGTGGCAGGGGATAATTTGACGGATGCCATTACACAGCACTGTCTTGTAGAATTTAATGTTGCAGAGCAGATTAAAAGAGGGATTTCAGAACAGGATTCCGTAGAATATGAGGATATTATGGGGCTTACCCAGTCCATTACCAAAGAAGAGGTAATGGAGTTATTACAGCCGATTATTGATAACATGACAACGAAAGTTGCGGACATGATTTTATCTTTGAACGGAGATAAGCCCGTCAGTGCAGTATTTGTTGTCGGCGGAGGCGGTAAAATTGAAGGATATACCACACTTTTAGCAGATAAAATCGGCATTCCCGTACAGCGTGTTGCATTACGTGGTGAGGATGTAATGCAGAAAATCTCTTTCCAGGAAGATTTTGTAAAGAGAGATTCCATGCTGGTAACACCTTTGGGAATCTGCCTTAATTTTTATGAGCAGAATAATAATTTTATCTTTGTCAGCTTTAATGAGGAACGCGTAAAACTCTATGATAACGGAAAGCTTTCCATTGTAGATGCAGTGATGCAGGCGGGAATGACCAATGAAGATTTATTCCCGAAACGGGGCGAAAGCCTGAATTTCTCCGTAAATGGAAAAAGCCGTGTTGTGAGAGGAAATTTAGGGGAAGCTGCAGAGGTATATTTAAACGGGGAAACTGCGGATTTACATACGCTTTTACAGGCAAATGATGTTATCAAAGTAGTTCCTTCCACTCCCGGAGAGGCAGCGTCCATGATGCTTTCCAAAATTGCGGAAGTGACGGATACCATCAGTGTGGATATTGACGGCAAAAACGTTAAATTCCCCAAGTTTGCCACAGTAAACGGAGAATTCCAAACCGGCTCATACGCCATCAAAGACGGAGATGCAATTGAGCTTTTAAATTATTATACAGTGGGTCAGATTCTTGAATTCCTTGACGTTGTTTTGGAAGACGGACAGTATGTGGAAGTCAACAACAAGAAGGCAGACGAGGATGTAAAAGTTTATGATAATTTTTCCTTTGTAATCAAAAACAGTGAAGTTTCAGACAGTGCACAGGCTGAGTCTTACGAGGATTTGCCTGATGAGGATGTAGTGGAAGAAGCAGACACTTATGAAAATTTAGCGGATGATAATCAGGAGGAAAGTGTTGAAGAAGCATCCGTTGAAAAAAAGCATGAGCAGGATAATAAAACTGTTTTCACACAGGAAATAACGGTTATTGTAAACAAGATGCCCATTACATTGCAGGGAAAAGATTCCTATATTTATGTAGATGTTTTTGATTACATAGACTTCGACCTGGGCAAAGGCAACGGAAGAGCCATTGTCACCAATTTAAATGATAAGCCGGCACAGTATATGGAAGAATTAAAAGCCGGTGATGTGATTGAAATTTACTGGAAGGAAAAAGACGAATGAGACTGGTAAGTATTGCCAGCGGTAGTAGCGGTAATTGTATTTATATCGGTTCCGAATCCACTCATTTGCTGGTGGATGTAGGAATCAGTAATAAAAAAACAGAAGCCGGACTGAATCAAATCGGTCTGACAGGCAGGGATATTGACGGAATTCTCATTACCCATGAACATTCCGACCATATTCAGGGATTGGGAGTTATTTCGCGGAAATACGGCATTCCCATTTATGCCACTCCGGGCACAATCGAAGCTTTAAAAAGCATAAAAACGTTGGGAGCCGTGGATGAAAGCCTTTATCATGAAATCAACGCTGACGGGATTTTTACCATAAAAGATATGGAAATCAATCCCATGAAAATCAGTCATGATGCCGCACAGCCTGTGGCATACCGTTTCCGCAACGGTGACAGAAACGCAGCGGTTGCAACAGATATGGGGATGTTTGATGATTACACCGTCTCCTGTCTGCAGGGAATGGATACCATTCTTTTAGAGGCCAATCATGATGTAAATATGTTACAGGTGGGACCGTATCCCTATGTTTTAAAGCAGCGTATTTTAGGAAACAGGGGACATTTGTCCAATGAAAACAGCGGACGTCTTCTGGACAGAATTTTACATGATAATATGAAGACGGTTATTTTGGGGCACTTAAGTCGGGAGAATAATATGCCGGAGCTTGCGTATGAGACCGTTAAACTGGAAGTAACCATGGGAGGCAGTCCTTATGACGGCAATGATTTTCCCATTCTTGTGGCACAAAGGGATGGGGTATCCCATATCATTGAGTTTTAAATTTTTATATAAAAAGGAGAAGCAGTATGAAAAAAACAATTATCACGGTTGTAGGAAAAGACGGTGTAGGTATTATTGCCAAAATTTGTACGTATCTTGCCAACAACCATATTAATATTGAGGATATTTCCCAGACGATTGTTCAGGGATATTTTAACATGATGATGATTACGGATATGAATCAGGCTTCTAAGCCTTTTACCGATATTGCAAGTGAATTGGAGCAGATCGGTGAAGAAATCGGTGTAGTAATTAAGTGTCAGAGAGAAGAAATTTTTGACAGTATGCATCGTATCTAATAATTTTTGGAGGCAATTATGATTAATATATATGAAGTTGCGGAAACCAATCAGATGATCGAAAAAGAGAATCTGGATGTGCGTACCATTACCATGGGTATCAGTCTTTTAGATTGTACGGATCCTGACTTGGAAGTATGTAAAAAGAAGATTTTTGATAAGATTACAACCTATGCAAAAGACCTTGTGCAAACAGGAAAAGATATTGAAAGGGAATTCGGTATTCCCATTGTAAATAAAAGAATTTCCGTCACCCCTATTTCGCTTGTGGGTGGTGCAGCATGTAAAACTCCAGAGGATTTTGCTTCCATTGCCAAAACTTTGGATGAGGCAGCAAAACTCATGGGAGTTAACTTTATCGGCGGTTATTCTGCTCTGGTCAGTAAAGGAATGACACCTGCGGAAGAACTTCTCATGAAGTCTATTCCTTTGGCACTTTCCACCACAGACCGTGTGTGCAGTTCCATTAATTTGGGTTCCACCAAAACCGGTATCAATATGGATGCGGTTAAAATGATGGGTGAAGTAATCAAGGAAACTGCGGAAATGACTAAGGAAAATGATTCTTTGGGATGTGCAAAGCTTGTAGTATTCTGTAATGCGCCGGATGATAATCCTTTTATGGCGGGAGCATTCCACGGTGTAACGGAAGCAGATTGTGTAATTCACGTTGGTGTCAGTGGCCCCGGCGTTGTAAAAACAGCTTTGGAGAAAGTGCGCGGAGAGAATTTCGAAGTACTTTGTGAAACCATTAAAAAGACTGCTTTTAAAGTCACCCGTGTGGGTCAGCTGGTGGCAAAGGAAGCTTCCAGACGCTTGAATGTACCTTTTGGTATTATTGATTTATCCCTGGCACCTACTCCGGCAGTGGGAGACAGTGTGGCAGATATTTTATGTGAAATCGGTTTGGAATATGCAGGTGCGCCCGGAACTACGGCAGCCCTGGCACTTTTAAATGATCAGGTAAAAAAGGGTGGCGTTATGGCATCTTCTTATGTAGGCGGCTTAAGCGGTGCATTTATTCCCGTCAGTGAAGATCAGGGAATGATTGATGCAGTTGTGGCAGGTGCACTCACCTTAGAGAAGCTTGAAGCGATGACCTGTGTTTGTTCCGTTGGTCTTGATATGATTGCAATTCCCGGAGATACGAAAGCAACCACAATTTCCGGTATTATTGCAGATGAACTTGCCATTGGTATGGTAAATCAGAAAACCACTGCAGTCCGCATTATTCCGGTAATCGGAAAGGGTGTGGGAGAAGTGGTAGAGTTTGGTGGTTTGTTGGGACATGCGCCTATCATGCCTGTAAATCCTTACTCTTGTGATGCGTTTGTAAATCGTGGCGGTAGAATTCCCGCACCGATTCACAGTTTTAAAAATTAAAAGGAGGAATGGGAATGTTCGGAAAAAGAACAAAAAAATTGCTGGCAATGTTCTGCATTGCGCTCATGATTTTCGTTACAGTCGGTGAGCATGCGGCAGTAGCAATGGCAGCAGAAGACACAACTCCGAGTGTGACGGAAGAAACTTCGGAAACAACAGAAGTGATTTCTTCTGAAAATTCAGAAATCGAAAATTCGGAAACAATTTCGGAAGTAGGTTCTGAAGAAGAAGCACTTCAACCGATTATATTGGAGGAAATAGCTCCTTTGGAATCGGAACCGGTTATTGAGGCTGAGGATGTGGTAGCATCTTCTGTAGAAGAAGGTGTTTTGACCATTGATGCGTCAGTAACAAGTATTTCTTACTTAGACCTTAGTGGGTACAGCTTTCATACACTTCGGTTTGAGGAAGGCTCCTTACTTACCGTAATCAAAGAAGGTGCCTTTGCAGGTATGGAGAATCTGTTAGAGGTTGATTTTTCAAATTGTGCCCAGCTGACGGATATCGAGAAGAATGCGTTTAAGGGTTGTACGGCACTTACCACAGTAACACTTTCAGATTCCTTGCAGACTATCGGTATCTCTGCATTTGAAAACTGCGGTCTTACTGAGATAACGCTTACCCAGGGACTTATTTCAATTGGATCATATGCATTTAAAGGATGTGGTTCTTTGACGGAAGTTATTGTAAATGCAAACAATATTTCCTGTGCCAGCGCAATAGGAATTTTCCAGAATTGTGATATTACAGAAATCAGTTTTGCAAATAACAATACGGTTGTTCCTGCAGGACTTTTCTGTTCAGCAAGATTTCACGATGAAGAAACAGATGCAAATGATGCGGTTATTACAATTCCTTATTTTATTCAGGGAATTGGTGTAAATGCATTCAAAAGTTCTAACTTACAGAATGTCATTTTTGAAAATACTGAATCCAAAACAAGTGCTCTTTCTTCTATCGGTAAAGCAGCATTTATGGGTTGTAACAAACTGAATAATGTGACTTTCCCTTCATCACTGAAGACAATTGAGCAGGAAGCATTCAAAGAATGTAAAGCAATGACGGAAATCAGCATTCCTGATTCCGTTTCAAACATTGGAAAAGAAGCATTCAGTACTTGTACAGATGTTGAAACTCTGCGTCTTTCCAATGCAACAGATAATTTAGGTTCCGGAATTTTTAAAAACTGTTCAAGTTTGTTGGAAGTAGAAATCCCTTACGGTGTTACATATATTTCTTCAAATGAATTTGAAGGATGCGTTTCGCTTGCTGAGGTGACGATTGCAAATTCCGTATTGGAAATTCAGAGTTCTGCATTTAAGGACTGTGTAAGTCTTAACGGAATCACAATTCCGAACTCAGTTGAAACATTGGGTCAAAGTGCTTTTCAGGGCTGTATTTTATTAAATGAGCCGGTTCTGTCTTCTAAAATCACAGTAATCCCCAACAGTTTGTTTGCAGGATGTATGAGTTTGAAGACTGTCATTTTTGAAGGAAAATCAGAATCTGAAAATGACATTATGGAGATTCCTGCCGGAATTACCGAAATCGGAGCTTCTGCATTTCTTGATTGTAAGATTGAAAAGAAATTGATTATTCCGAATACGGTTACCAAAATCGGTGCATCTGCGTTCCAGGGAAACACCATCGGAACCCTTGATTTAAAAGCGAATAATCTTGTAACCTGCGGTGCGGGTATTTTTAAAGAGTGTTATATTAACAATGTTATTTTCCCTACAGGAATTGAAACAATTCCCGCAAGATTGTTTAACGAAGCTCACTTTGTTTCCGGAACTACGGTAACAATTCCCGCAAGTGTCACAAACGTGGGAACATTTGCCTTTGCCGGCAGCAATGCTACACCCAATAATATTTCTAATATTAAATTCGAAGATGGTTCCTTATTGAATACCATCGGAGCGAATGCATTCCAGTATTGTACTGCAATTCAGGAATTCGATATTCCCGATACGACAGTGACAATCGGTAATAATGCTTTTGCATATTGTATTAAATTACAGGAAATTACAATTCCTGAGAATGTAACAGCCATCGGAACCGGAGCGTTCTCTGACTGTGAAGTTTTAACAACCGTAAAATACAATGCAATTGCAGTAACAACCAAGGCACAGAATATTTTTAAGAACTGTAATATTCATACCATTATTTTAGGTGAGAAGGTTCAGATTATTCCCGCATATTTATTCTACGGAGCAAAATTCTCCGTGAATCAGAATACGGAAGAGGTGGTATATGTTACCATTACCATTCCCGCATCCGTAAAAGAAATCGGTGAATATTCTTTCACAAGTATCGTAAATATTTCTTCATTGCTTTTTGAGGAAAATTCCATTTTGGAGAAAGTGGGTGTCAGTGCATTTGAAGGCTGTACATCTTTAGCTCAGTGTGAATTGACCGAAACAGTTATAACAATCGGAAACAGTGCATTTAAGGGTTGTGCGGCACTTGAAACCTTTACTTTGCCTGCATCATTGGAAACAATGGGCTCTTATGCATTTTCAGGTTGTGAAAAGGTAACATCTTATGTGATTCCTGCAAGTGTTACCGAAATTCCTACTTATGCATTTAATGAAAATACAGCATTGGAAGAAGTTACTTTTGCCGGTGATAATGTTACTTCCATCGGTAATAACGCATTCTATAACTGTGATGCATTAATAGAAATTAAAATTCCTCAGGGCGTTGAAACGCTTGGTGATTTTGCATTCTACGGATGTGAGGCATTGGAAAAAATCACAATTCCCGCTTCTGTAACTTCAATCGGAAACGATACTTTTACCGGTTGTACAAATGCAGCTTTTTATGTTGTAAAAGGTTCTTATGCAGAAACATGGCTTAAGAACAAAGGGTTATTACCCGAAAATCTGACTGCTATCAACTATGTTTTGAATGGCGGTGAAAATGACCCCAGAAATATTGCCGGATATGAAGCGGGAGATGAATTCACATTTTATCCCGCAACAAAGGCAGGCTATGCTTTTGAAGGCTGGTATCTGGATGAGGAATTTAATACAGAGATTAAGAATCTGAACGGTTGTACCGGTGAACTTACTTTATATGCAAAGTGGTCTCAGGACAGCTACACCATTACTTATGTTTTAGATGGCGGAATCAATCATGAAGAGAATCCGGATAAATACAGCATTGAAGATGCATTTGTATTTAAAAATGCTACAAAGACAGGTTATACCTTTGCCGGCTGGTTTACGGACGACGCATTTAAAACCAAAATTACTGCCATTACGGAAGGCTCCAGCGGAAACCTTACATTGTATGCGAAGTGGACAGCAATTAAATATACCATTGCATTCAACCGCAATGGAGGTACAGGCAGCATTACAAGTCTTTACCCTGTAGCGGATGCATCCTTCATGCTTCCTACAGAAGGTTTTACCAGAAAAGGATATACTCTTGTGGGATGGAATACTGCATCAGACGGCTCAGGTACATCCTATGAACTTGGTCAGATGGTAAGCGCAATTTCTACATCATCATCCGTTACATTATATGCACAGTGGAAAGCAAATTCCTATATGGTATACTTTGATGCAAATGGTGGTCAGTGTGATGAATTAAGCCGTGAGCTTGCATTTAACAGCAAATACGGAACACTTCCTGTTGCTACATGCGAAGGTTATACCTTGGATGGTTGGTATACAGCATTGGAAGGTGGTGACAAAATTAAGGATACAACCACTTTTGCGAATGATACGGATACAACCCTTTATGCACGTTGGAAAGCTAACACGTATAAACTTACCTTTGATGCAAACGGCGGTAAACTTTCTTCAACCAGTGCAAAAACTGTTACCTATGGACAGACTTACGGAATCAATCTTGTTACTGCGACGAAGGATGGCTACGCATTTGACGGCTGGTATACAGAGTCTGATGAATTGATTACGGCAGACAGCATTGTGACAATTGCTTCCGACCATACTTTAATTGCTCATTGGAGAAGTAATGTAACAGCAGAGACACCTGTTGCAAATTATGAATCCGGTTCCGAGTTGTTTGCAGGAACTAAAATTATGCTTGTAACAGAAACTCCCGGTGCAACGATTTACTACACTGTGGACGGAGAAATCCCTACTGCGGAAAGCAATCGTTATGTGGACGCAATTGTATTGGACGCACCTGTTGTGATTAAAGCAATTGCTGTAAAAGAAGGATATAATGACAGTGCAGTTGCAGAATTCAGCTATACTGTTGTGGATGAGACCCAGTATTGGGGAGATGTGGCAGAGGAAGACAGAGCACAGTTTGCAGATGCTTCCGAAGTTCCTGATTCCATTTGGGTTGCAGGTGTAAAAGATGCAACATATACAGGCAAGGCAATTACTTTTACATTGCGTGTATATGACCATAAAACTCTTTTAAAAGAAAAGACGGATTATACCGTAAAATATTCCAATAACAAAGTTGCAGCCGATACATCAGCGAAAAAGGCTCCTGCTGTTACCATTACGGCAAAAGGCAGCTATAAAGGAAAAGCAGTTGTTAAGTTTAATATTCTTCCCAGAGATATCAACGGAGGAGAATTTACTGCAGACGATATGTATGCAGTTACCGGTAGTAAGGCCCAGAAGCCTGTTCCCGTTTTGATGTACGGTACTACAAAGCTTAAGAACAAGAAGGATTATACCGTTTCTTATCCTGAAGCTTATGCAAACGGCTTTACTGCAGACGGTGATTACATCATTACCTTAAAAGGTACGGGTAACTTTACCGGAAGCAGGGAAGTTAAGTTTGAATTAAAGACTAAGACTTCCATTGCAAAAGCAAGTGTTGTATACGCAAAGAGTGTTACTTACACCGGTGAGGCAATTCAGCCGGATGTAACAGTTAAGGTTGGTAAGACAACTTTGACAAAGGGAACGGACTACGAAGTGACCTATGGTCCTAATGTAGAAGTCGGAACCGGAACAATCACAATTCAAGGTGTTAATTCCTACATTGGAGTGAAGAAAGTAACCTTTAAGATTGCGCCTGTTGCTACAATGAACAAGACCAAGATTACTTTTAATAAGACAAGTGTTGAATTTACCGGTAAGGAAATTAAGTTAAATGAGGGTGCAAATCCTCTTACCGCAACGGTAATGTTAAAGGAAACCAAACTTGTTCAGGACAAAGATTATATTATCAGTGGTTATACCAAGAACAAGGATGCAGGTACCGCAACCGTAATGTTTACCGGTATCGGTGCATATTCCGGAACCGTAAAGAAGACCTTTAAGATTACACCGGCAACCTTGTCCGCAAATGATATTGCATTTGTTGATAATGCCGGTAATGTGATTTCAGATGCAGAAGCGAAGTATGCATTTGTAAAAGGCGGATGTAAGCCCGAGATTTGCTTAACCTATGGTGATGTGGTTTACAAGAAGGGTACGGATTACACACTTTCTTATAAAAACAACACAAAAACAGGTGCAGCAACCATTATTGTAAAAGGTAAAAAGAACTTTAAGGGCAGCATAACCAAGACATTTACCGTAATGCAGCAGGATATCAGCAATATGTCTATTCTGGTGCAGGATGTGGTATATCAGGATGCAGAGGGTATTTATCCCGTTAAGCCTGTTATTAAAGACTTAGACGGTAAAGCATTGGCTTCAGGAAAGGATTATAAAGCTTCATTTGCTTATACTTATGCCAAGGATTGCTATGTAAAAGTAAATAAGAAGAGTGTGTTCCGTAAAGCCGGCTCTAAAGTTGAAGCTAAGGATATTTTATCCGAGGATACAGTTATTAAGGTTACGGTTTCAGGAACAGGAAACTACACCGGTGAAATCTCTGCGGTATATCGTATTGTAAAAGCAAGTATTGCAAAAGCAAAGGTTACCGTTGCAAAGCAGTATTACACAGGAAAAAGTGTAGAACCCGGAAAAGATCAGTTAACCGTTAAAGTAGGCTCAGCAGTTCTTAATAAAACAGATTATGAAATCGTTGGATACAGCTACAATGTTGCGAAGGGTACAGCAACAGTTACACTGAGAGGTACCGGAAATTACGGCGGTGAAATTACTGTTAAATTTAAGATTGAGCAGAAGAACTTTATTCTTCGTTTATTAGGCTTATAAAAATGAAAAGAAGCAGTGCGTTTTTAACAGCGCATTGCTTCTTTTCTGTAAAAAAATAACAGGCTCATTTTCATTTGGAAAAGAGCCTGTTAACTGTTTTATTCGGTTACAATTTCTCGCGTAAATTCGTTGGTAGGTTTTGCATTAAATTTCTCTGCAACGATGGAATCATAAATATGTGCTGCGAGAATGTCCGATTCCAACATTTCCATTCCGAGAGGCGAGAGGTTTTTCTTCGCATCCGCGAGCTTGGAAATAATGGGAATGGAAGATTTTTCTTTCATTGCCGAGGATAATTCCGTGGCATCTTTTTGGATACCAAGGATTCTAGCATAAAAGATATAATCATTGGCTACATATTTTTCTAAGTTCTCTTTTTTCAGATTCAAGAGAATATGAAGCAGACAACGGCTTACCCTTGCATAGGTAATGTCTTTTGATTTTAAAAGCTCACAAAACTGTGTAAAGTTTCGGTATTTTTTAAGATTTTTAGCAATTTTAGCAGAGAAGTCTTCGGAAATATCCAAATACTCCGTGTATCCTTTGGATTCCTCCAGAAGAAGTTTGTACTTCAGGATGGAAGAAATATCATCATGGTAAACGGGGAAGCTCTTTCCGTAATTCTTCTGCATTGCGGTGAATACATAATCAGGAACCGAGGTTTCCAGCATTTCCAAAGAGTTATTTTCTAAAAGAGACTGGCGGATGGAGAGTGCGGAACTCATGCCGTCCGTTACCATTCTGTCATGATAGCCGGAGCCGATACGCTGATTGGTATAAGGGACAATTGTGCTGTTGCGTCTCTTTAATGCTTTGATGTATTCAAATCCTAAAATGTTGTTGGGATAGCTCATTGCATCCACATGTGCATAAGCATTGGGAATCAAAGCACCGATTGCCTGAGCTCTTGCCTGGGGATAGGTAAGTCCCTGTTTCATATGTGCACGGATTTGTTCGGAGAGTAAATCTTCTTTATCAATTAAAATATCTGCAATTTCCGTTAATATTCTAATGTCTGCACATTCACTGCCAAAACAGATACAATCCACCATTCCCAATTTGTCTAAAAGAGCAACTGCACCGGATGCGAAATATTCTGCACTGCCGGAAGAGTAGCATAAAGGCAGTTCAAGAACCAAATCTGCGCCGGCCTTCAGTGCCATTTTAGCTCTGCTGTATTTATCCATAAGAGCGGGAATTCCTCTTTGTGTAAAATTGCCGCTCATAACAACTATAACATAATCCGCTTTGGTTAATTCTTTTACCTTGCGGATATGGTATGCATGCCCGTTGTGAAGCGGGTTGTATTCTGCAATGATTCCTGCAACTTTCATAGTTTGTACCCCTGTTCTTTTGCTGTGTGTAAAATACATATTTTTCTACTATTTTAGACTACCATGTTTATGACATTATTACAAGTAAAAAATATTTTTATCAAATTTATGTGATTGAAATAATCCGTTTTTTTAGTATAAAAAGGACAGAAATAGCCGAGAGTAGGATTTTTTTGATTTTACCTTGTAACATGAAATTATTTTATGTATAATGATTCAGAAACAAAACATCTGCGGATGTTTGGATAAAAATGCAAATGTGAAGGAGATTATGGAAATGGCTTTTGTAGACAAAATCAAAGAAAAAGCAAAACAGTGTAAGAAGACAATTCTTCTTCCTGAAACAATGGATGACAGAACATATTACGCAGCTGCACAGGCAATCAAGGAAGACCTTGCTGATATCGTATTAATCGGTAGCCAGGCAGAAATCGATGAGCACGTAAAGAGCACCGGTGTTGATGTTAGTGCTGCAAAGATTATTGATCCTGCAAACTGCGATAAGTTTGAAGATTATGCAAATCTTTTATATGAAACCAGAAAAGCAAAAGGAATGACCCTTGAGCAGGCAAAAGATATTCTTTTAAAAGATACCATTACTTTCGGTATTGTAATGTTAAAGGCAGATGATGCTGACGGTCTTGTTGCAGGTGCTTGCCACTCTACAGCTGATACTTTAAGACCTTCACTTCAGATTTTGAAGACAAAAGCAGGCTGCAAGCTTGTTTCTGCTTTCTTCGTTATGGACGTACCCAACTGTGAGTTCGGTGCAAACGGAACTTTCATTTTTGCAGACAGCGGTTTGAATCAGGATCCTAATCCCGAAGAACTTGCTGCAATCGCAGCTTCTTCTGCAGAAAGCTTCGAAGCATTAGTAGGAGAGAAGGCAGTTTGCGCAATGCTTTCACACTCAACCGTAGGAAGTGCAAAGCATGCATTGGTTGACAAGATGGTAGAGGCTACCAAGATTGCAAAAGAGCAGTATCCTGAAATCACTGTTGACGGTGAGTTCCAGTTAGATGCAGCAATCGTTCCTTCCGTAGCAGCTTCCAAGGCTCCTAACAGCGATGTTGCAGGTAAAGCAAACGTACTTATTTTCCCTAACCTTGATGCAGGTAACATCTCTTACAAGATTGTACAGAGACTTGCAAAGGCAGATGCATATGGCCCTATTCTTCAGGGTATCGCTAAGCCCGTTAACGATCTTTCCAGAGGATGCTCTGCAGAAGATATCGTTGGTGTTATCGCAATCACCGTAGCACAGGCTCAGTTAAACTAATTAAAATTATACTGTGATATAAAAAAACCACTATCCGTAAGGGTAGTGGTTTTTTTGTCTTAGTTTTTATTAAAAAGGACATGAGTAAGTCAAAGGCGACCCCTTGTATTTTCTTTGCAGTTTCGGGACTGGTATTGATTCTTCCGCTTATTATATACGGCGGAATCGGTGTGTTAATGAAAGAATGGATCCATCTTGTCATTGCGATTTTATTGATTTTGTTTTTCCTTGTGGGTTCTATTTTACTTTTTGTTCTAAACGGAATTCTGAACAAGAAACGTAAGCAGAAGTTAGCAGTTCGTTTAAAAGAGGAAGAAGAGAAACTGAAATTGAATATTGATGAGATGAATCAGATTATCAATGACAACAAAGATGTTCTTTTCGTGATTCCCGAAAAGTACAGATATGCTCATGCAGTTGCTTTTATGCTGGAATATCTTCAGACGTTGCGTGCAGATAACTTCAAGGAAGCAATTAACCTTTACGAGGAAGAAATGCATCGCATCAGAATGGAACAGGGCCAGCAGCAGATTATTTTAATTCAGAACCAGCAGCAGAGAGCACTGAACTCCATTAACAATTATAATAAGGCGATGACTGTAATGTCTGCAGTGAATACAGCCGCGAATGTAAGCAGCGCATTTTCAAATCACTCAATCAACAAGAAATTATTGTAATTCAAGAACAAAGAATGTGCTGTGCACATTCTTCGCACCCGAGCGGTATTGCGAAGCAATTAGTTTATAAAATAAGCACCTCATGAGACGGGATAGAAGTATCCGATTTCAGGGGTGCTTTTTTGTTACACGGAAATTTTATCTGCAATAAAAAAGACCTTCGATTCCGAAAGTCTTTTTGCCCGAATTAATCTTCGATTTTGATAATCTCTTTTTTGTTGTAGCATCCGCAAGCCTTGCAAACTCTGTGGGGAGCTGTCAACGCGCCACACTTGTTGCATTTAACCAAAGTAGGAGCACTCATTTTCCAGTTTGCTCTTCTTTTATCTCTTCTGCCTTTGGAAGATTTATTTTTAGGACAAATAGACATTGTATTACACCTCCATATCAAACCAATTACGTAAATATTCCGTACTTTTCAGATTATACAGTTATCTGAGGGCTTTGTCAATAAAAAAATTTATGTTTTCAAAGTGTTTTCGCGGAATCTCCATAAAAACTTGATTTTTACGGTTTATTTTAGTATAGTAAAGAATGATTGTGTTTTAATAACAAGGGAAAGAAAGAGGCCTGTTATGAGTGAAAAAATTAGAGTTGCGGTAGATGCCATGGGTGGTGATTATGCACCGCTGGAAATTGTAAAAGGTGCGGTGGAAGCTGTAGCGGAGAATTCATCCGTTGTTATCAGCCTTGTCGGAAAGGAAGATGCTGTAAAAGCAGAACTTGCAAAGTACGATTACCCTAAGGATCAGATTGAGATTGTGAATGCCACTGAAGTGATTGAAATGGCAGAGCCTCCTGTTATGGCAATCCGTAAAAAGAAGGACTCCTCCATTGTAAAAGGTATGATGCTTGTAAAGGAAGAGAACTGTGATGCATTTGTTTCCTGCGGCAGCACCGGTGCGGTTCTGGTCGGAGGACAGGTTCTGGTCGGAAGAATTCCCGGCGTGGAAAGACCTCCTTTGGCTCCCTTAATTCCTACTGTTGACGGCATGGCATTGTTGATTGACTGTGGCGCAAATGTAGATGCAAAGCCCTCAAATCTTTTACAGTTTGCTAAAATGGGCAGTATCTATATGAAGAATATCATGGGTGTTGAGAATCCTAAGGTCGGAATTGTAAACATCGGTGCCGAAGAAGAGAAGGGTAATGCACTTGTAAAAGAAGCTTTTCCTTTATTAAAGGCCTGTCCGGATATTAATTTTGTCGGCAGTGTTGAGGCAAGAGAAATTCCTTACGGTGCAGTAGATGTTATTGTTTGCGATGCCTTTGTGGGAAATGTAATCCTTAAGCTTTATGAAGGTGTCGGCGGCGCACTTGTAAAAGTTATCAAAAACAGCATGATGGAAACGACCCGGGGTAAAATCGGCGGCGCACTTGTAAAACCCGGTATGAAGAAGGTTATGAAGAAGTTTTCTGCTTCCGAATACGGTGGCGCACCGCTTCTTGGATTAAAAGGACTTGTGGTAAAAAGCCACGGCAATTCCACTGCTGTCGAGGTAAAAGCCTCCATTTTAAATTGTATTGAATTTAAGAAAAACGATATTAACGGTAAAATCAGTGAAAGCTTGAAGAAAACAGATGACTGATTTTTAAGATGAAACATAAGTTACGAGGGGAAAACAATGGAACTTGACAGTTTAAAAGCAGTTGTTGCGGATGTTTTAAAAGTAGATCCCAATGAACTGACTGAACGTACCACTTTTATGGGTGATCTGGGTGCGGATTCTCTGGATGTGTACCAGATTGTAAACGAATTGGAAGACCGGTTGAATATTACACTGGAAGAGGAAGAAATCGAAAGAATTTCTACCATTGGTGAAGCTGTTGAGTTAATCAAAAAAGCTGAACGGAAACAGTAAATTTGTAACAAAAGGTTGGTAATACAAATGGATATGGAACTTCATTTAAAAGAGGTAGAAGAACGAATCGGGTATGTTTTCGGTAATAAGGAATTGTTACGAAGTGCCATTACTCACAGTTCTTTTACAAATGAGTTAAAAATCAATAAATGGGAGTGCTACCAGCGTTTGGAATATCTGGGAGATGCGGTTTTGGAACTTACGATAAGTGAATATCTGTTCCGCAACTATCCGGAGATGTCTGAAGGAAAAATGTCTAAAGTAAGAGCATCTATGGTATGTGAGCAGGCACTTGCTTTTTGTGCCAAGGATATTTGTCTTGGTAAGTACATTCTTCTCGGAAAAGGAGAAGAAAGCGGCGGCGGACGTGAGCGTAATTCCATTATTTCCGATGTTTTTGAAGCAATTATCGGAGCGATTTATATGGATGGCGGTTTTGAGCCTGCCCGTGCTTTTATTTCCAAATATGTGCTGGAAGATATCGGAGAACGTCAGTTATTCGTAGACAGTAAAAGTATTTTACAGGAAATGGTACAGGGAAGCGGCTCTCATCAGGGACCCGTATATAAGCTTGTTTCTGAAACCGGTCCTGAGCACAATAAAGTATTTGAAGTTGCGGTATATGTGGATGAAAACTGTATGGCGACCGCAACCGGACACAATAAAAAAGACGCAGAACAAAAGGCTGCCTATATTGCATTAAAAAAGCTGAAAGAGCAGCAGTAATCTTGGTTTGACAGAGTAAAAGGATAGGAACAAATGTATTTAAAAAGCATTGAAATGCACGGATTTAAATCCTTTGCAAATAAAATGGTTTTAAAATTTAATAACGGCATCACCGGTATTGTAGGACCTAACGGCAGTGGTAAAAGTAATGTTGCCGATGCGGTACGATGGGTTTTGGGTGAACAGCGTATCAAACAGCTGCGTGGTGCGTCCATGCAGGATGTTATTTTCTCCGGAACGCAGATGCGTAAGCCTGTGGGTTCTGCGTATGTTGCCATTACTTTGGATAACTCTGACCATCAGCTTGCCATTGATTATGAAGAGGTAACCGTGGCAAGAAGAATTTACCGTTCCGGTGAAAGCGAGTACTTAATTAACGGTAATGTGTGCCGTTTGAAGGACGTAAACGAGCTTTTTTATGATACCGGTATCGGTAAGGAAGGCTATTCCATTATCGGACAGGGTCAGATTGACAGAATCTTAAGCAGTAAGCCGGAAGACCGTCGTGAATTGTTTGATGAGGCTGCCGGTATCGTTAAGTTTAAAAGACGTAAGGTGGAGGCTTGCAGAAAGCTGGAAACCGAACAGCAGAATCTTGTCCGTGTTACGGATATTCTTTCCGAACTTGAAAAGCAGATCGGGCCTTTGGAGAAACAGTCTGAAAAGGCTAAGGTTTACCTGAAGAAGAAGGAAGAATTAAAAACGCTTGATGTGAACGTGTTCCTTTTGGAAAGTGAACGTGTCAGAGAGCAGCTGGAAGAACTTGCTAAAAAAATCGTTATTGCGGAGGAAGATTACCGCAGAACCAACGAGTCCAACGATAAGTTAAAAGATGAGTACGAAGAGATTACAACACTTTTGGAAACGTTGGAAGGTGAGATTGAAGCGTCCCGTTCCAGTCTTGCAAATACAGATGTGCTTCGTGAAAAATTGGAAGGTGAAATTAAGCTTTTAAAAGAGCAGATTCATTCCGCCGAAGGCAATAAGGAGCATATGAACAGCCGTCTTGCATCCGTAGATGCTTCCATAAAGGAAAAAGAGGATGAGAAGGCTGTCATTCTCGAGCAGAAAAAAGTAATTGACGATAAAACTGCAGAAGGTGTGGAAGCAAGAGACGAAGAAAGAGAAAAACTGCTTGCATGCCAGACCAATATCGAAACATTGAATTTCAGTGTTGAGATGAGCAAAAACTTAATCATTGAGTTATTGAATGAACGTGCCACCATCAAATCCCAGCTGGGACGTCTGGATTCCGAAAACGAACATAATAATATCCGTCTTGCGGAATTAAATGCCAGACTTTTAAAGGCCAAAAGTGAAGAGGCGGAGCAGGATACCGTGATTATAGCCCTTGAAGAGGCATTTGAAAAAATCACCGCTGAAATCGGTGAAAGAAATCACGCGCTTCGTGTTATGGAAGAACGTTTGACCCAGTTCAGAGATGATATTAATGCACTGGAACAGGAGAAAAAGGACAAGCAGATTCTGTATCATCAGGAAAAATCCAAGCTGGAAACCATCAAAAATCTTGCAGAGCGTTATGACGGTTATAACAACAGTATCCGTAAGGTAATGGAGCAGAAGGAAGATAATCCGGGAATCTGTGGTGTTGTTGCGGATATTATTAAGGTTGATAAAAAATATGAAGTTGCCATTGAAACAGCTTTGGGCGGTAACATCCAGAATATTGTTACCGATAATGAGTCAACCGCGAAGAAGATGATTAACTTCTTAAAAGAGAATCGTCTGGGAAGAGCAACTTTCCTTCCTTTGACCAGTCTTACCAATCCCCAGGAATTCAAAAATCCGGAGGCATTGGATGAAAAAGGTGTCATCGGTATGGCCGATGAACTGGTATCTCAGGAAGATAAGTATAAAAATGTTTCCAAGTCTATGCTCGGCCGTATTATGGTGGTTGACAATGTAGACAATGCCTTAAAAATTGCCAAGAAGTTTGATTACGGTATCCGTATGGTAACCCTTGAAGGCGAACTTCTGGTGCCCGGCGGTGCAATCAGCGGTGGTGCTTTTAAAAACGGCAGCAACCTTTTAGGTCGCCGAAGAGAAGTAACCGAACTGGAAGAAAAGGCTTCAGCACTTGCCAAAGAGCTGGATGCGATTGTGGACAAGCTGGAACAGATTCGTGAAGAACGTAATAAGGTTCGTCTGGAACTGGCTGCCGGAAAAGATGAGTTACAGGATGCTTTTATCCGTCAGAATACCGCTCGTATGAATGTGGCACAGGCCCAGGAGAAGCGAGGCAGTGTGCAGCGTGGATTCGATGAATTGAAGGAAGAAGAGAATGAAATCCGTGAAGCAATCCGCAATATGGAAGCGGAGAAACAGCGGATTGCGGATTCCCTAAAAGCATCTGAAGATCAGGAAAGCCGTGAAAAAGAGAAGATTACCTCCAATCAGGCATTGTTGGAAGAAGCCCGCAAGGAAGAAACTGTCTGCTTAAACAGCGTATCCGAAATGGATGTGGAAGTAGAGAAACTATTACAGCGTCAGGGCTTTGAGCAACAGAACTTAGACCGTGTGGAAGGGGAAATTGCCCGCCATATGGAAGAGAAAGAGGAAATCGTAAGCGGTATCGGTTTGAGCGAAAGCGATATTGAACTGAAGAAAAACAATATTGTTGAAATTGAAAAAACAATTGAGGCTTCTTTTACAACCAAGTCTGAAACTCAGACCAGATTAAATGAAGCAGTTGCAAAGAAGGATGAATTATCAGCAAAACAGAAAAACTTCTTTGATGAACGGGAGAAATTAACCAAACAGATTACTGACCTGGATAAGGAATTGTTCCGTCTCAGATCCCAGCGGGAGCGTGCGGAGGAATCCATTGAGTCCAAGAGCAGTTATATGTGGCAGGAGTATGAAATAACCCTTCATGATGCGACGCTTCTTCGAAATGAAGAAATGAATGACCTGCCTGCAATGAAGAAAAGCATTGTAGAGATTAAGGACGCAATTAAGAAGCTTGGAGACGTTAACGTGAACGCAATTGAGGATTACAAGGCAGTATCCGAGCGTTATACCTTCTTAAGCGGACAGCATGCGGACTTGATTGAAGCGGAGAAGACCCTGCAACAGATAATTGAGCAGCTGGATGAGTCCATGCGTAAGCAGTTTAAGGAACGTTTTCTGGAGATTACCAAGGAGTTTGATAAGGTATTCAAGGAACTTTTCGGCGGTGGTCAGGCGACCTTGGAGCTTATGGACGATGAGGATATCCTTGAAGCCGGAATCAAAATCAATGCACAGCCTCCCGGCAAGAAACTTCAGAATATGATGCAGCTCTCCGGTGGGGAGAAAGCGTTGACGGCAATTTCACTATTATTTGCCATCCAGAACTTAAAACCGTCTCCTTTCTGTCTTTTAGACGAAATCGAAGCGGCACTGGATGAAAGCAACGTAGAGCGATTTGCAAAATACTTACATAAAATGACCAAGTCCACTCAGTTTATCGTTATTACACACAGACGAGGTACCATGGATCAGGCAAATCAGTTGTACGGTATTACCATGCAGGAGAAGGGTGTATCCACACTGGTAAGTGTTAACCTGATTGATAAGGAATTGGATAATTAGAAAGGCTATCATTATGAGTGAAGAAAAAAAAGGTTTTTTTGCCCGTTTAAAACAAGGTCTTGCAAAAACAAGAAACAACATTGTTCATGGAATGGATTCTGTTTTTAAGGGCTTTTCACACATTGATGAAGATTTTTATGAGGAGCTGGAAGAAGTTCTCATTATGGGAGATATCGGTATCAATGCCACCAGCGAAATCATAGAAAGACTGAAAAAACAGGTAAAAGAGCAGGGAATCAAAGAGCCTTCCGAGTGTCGTGCCCTTCTGATTGAAAATATCAAGAAGCAGATGGAAGTTGGAGAAACTGCTTATGACTTCGAAAAGGAACAGTCAGTTGTTCTTGTAATCGGTGTAAACGGTGTTGGTAAAACCACCACGGTAGGCAAGCTTGCGGGAAAGTTAAAAGACAACGGCAGAAGGGTTTTAATTGCTGCTGCGGATACTTTCCGTGCAGCTGCGGTAGAGCAGCTTGAGGAATGGTCCAATCGTGCCGGTGTGGAAATCATCAAGGCCTCTACAGGATCTGACCCGGCAAGTGTTATTTATGATGCGGTAATTGCGGCAAAGGCAAGAAAAGCGGATGTTTTGATTTGCGATACGGCGGGACGTCTTCATAATAAGAAAAATCTTATGGAAGAGTTAAAGAAAATCAATCGTATCATTGACAGGGAATTTCCCAATGCCCACAGAGAAAATCTGATTGTACTTGATGGTACCACGGGACAGAATGCCCTGATGCAAGCCCGTGAATTCGGTGAAGTTGCCAACCTGACCGGAATTGTGCTTACCAAGCTTGACGGAACGGCAAAAGGCGGCATTGCCGTAGCAATCCAGTCTGAATTAAAGGTTCCCGTAAAATACATCGGCGTAGGTGAATCCATTGAAGATTTACAGAAGTTTGACAGTGAACAGTTTGTAAATGCCCTTTTTGATTTGGATGAATAGAATATTTTTACATAAAAAAGGAAAGCTAATAGAAATGATTGGCTTTCTTTTTTTAATGTAAAAAAGAGGCGAAAGGAGCAGGAATGGAAGAATCAAGAGGCTTATGGCTAAATGCGGATAATAAAAAGAGAATGAAAAAAATGTTTCAGTGGGTATTTGTCATACCCATTGCCTCTTTGATTTATGCGACGGGAATCAGTTTATTTCTGGATCCCAACCAGCTTGCGCCGGGAGGCATTACTGGTATTTCCATTATTTTAAACCGTTTTACCAATATTGATACCGGAACTCTGATTCTAGTTCTGAATCTTCCTTTGCTTGCTATTGCCTGGATAAAATTCGGTTTTTATTTTGTGATGTCTTCTTTGTATGCCCTAAGCTGGATATCCTTTTTTTCTAATTTCTTACAACGTCTGGAACCGGTTACGGGAGACCTTTTTCTTGCGGCAGTGGGAGGCGGTGTGTGTATGTCTCTGGGACTGGGTATTATTTTACGAATCGGTGCTACCACCGGCGGAACGGACATTGTTGTAAAACTGATTCGTTTAAAATATAAGCATGTGCGCACCGGTAAAGTATTCCTGATGGTGGATTTGTGCGTGCTTGCTCTTTCCTTCATTGCATTCCGGCAGCTGGAAACCGTCATGTATGCAGGGCTTGCCATTGGATTGATGAGCGTTGTGCTTGACTGGGTTTTATATGGCAGGGACGAAGCGAAGATGCTTTATGTTATCAGTGAAAAGGAAGAGGAAATAGCAGCATATTTTATGCGCGAACTGGATATGGGAGTGACTTTTTTACAAGGGAAAGGTGCCTACTCCGGACAAACACGCAAAATCCTTTTATGTGTAATCAGAAACCGGCTGGCACCCTTTGCCCAGGAAGCGGTAAAAGAAATCGATCCTTATGCTTTTATGATTGTTACCAGTGCAAATGAAATTTTTGGAAACGGTTATAAAAAGCTTTGATTAAATTTTCGTAAAGTATTCAGATGTGACGGGAAAAATGTTATAATGGTTGTATCGGCATCGGACAAGCCTTTGTCCTAAAATAAAATGCCGGTATAACCGTAGGAAAGGGTGACGATATGAATTATATGATGATTCCCATGGAAGAGAAGGGTTCAGAACCCGGAGCGAAACTGATTCTTTACATACAGGATTACTCCAAAGATATGAAAATACAAAAAAGACCTCTTATTCTCATGTGTCCCGGCGGGGGATACGGCAGAACTTCTGACAGAGAATCGGAGCCCATGGCATTAAAATTCCTATCCATGGGTTATCATGTGGGGCTGCTTCGCTATTCCTGCGCACCGGCAACATTCCCCACATCTCTTACAGAGCTTGCAAGAGCAATGATGTTGATTCGCGAGCATGCAGAAGAATGGAATATTGAGAGGGATAAAATTGTAGTTCAGGGGTGCTCGGCAGGCGGACATCTTGCTGCCAGTCTCGGTATGTTCTGGCACGAGGATTTCCTTGCAAAAGAGCTTGGACTGGAAGGTGACAGAGAAGTGCTAAAGCCTTACGGTATGCTTTTAAGCTATCCTGTTATTACTTCAGGAGAATTTGCTCATAAGGGAAGTTTTGAAAAACTTATCGGCCCTGACAGAAGTGATGAAGAGCGAGCAGAACTTTTACAGAAGCTTTCTCTGGAAAATCAGGTTACGGACAAAACGCCTCAGGCTTTTATCTGGCATACATTTGCAGATACTTCCGTACCGGTGGAGAATTCCTTACTTCTTGTCAGTGCATTCAGAAAGGCGGGTATTCCTACGGAATTCCATATGTTCCCCAGAGGAAAGCACGGACTTGCGCTTGCCAATAAGTTGACGGAAACCAACGACGGACGTGCAATTCAGGATGAGTGTGTCATTTGGATTCAGCTGGCGGAAGTCTGGCTTAAGAACTTGTTTGATGATGATAAAACAGAAGGAAATACATTGGAAACCGTTTGGTAAAAAAAGGAGGTTTTGTATGAAGGTTGCGATTATAACAGGTGCAACATCCGGCCTTGGCTGGGAAGCAGCGGTTCAGATTGATGAAAGATTTAAAAGCCTGGATGAAATCTGGATTATCGGAAGAAGAGAGGATAAGCTTCTTGAACTCTCTGCATGTCTGGCACACAGTACCAGAAGTTTTACCATGGATGTTACCGATGCACAGGACAGAAAAGAGTTTTGCGAAGCGCTGAAGAAATACCGCCCTAATATCAGAATGCTGTTCCAGAGTGCGGGTAAAGGGCTTCATGGTGATTTTGATAAAATGAAAATTGAGGATGAAACGGAAATGCTTCGTTTGAATTGTGAGGCGTTGCTTGAAATGACGCATCTTTGTCTGCCTTATATGAGAAAGAACAGTCATATCATTCACATTGCTTCCATGGCAGCATTCCTTCCTTTCCCGGGATATTCGGTATATGGTGCAAGCAAGGCATTTGTACTGAATTTCTCCAGAGCACTCCGGGCAGAGCTCCGCAAGAGAAAAATTCATGTCATGGCCGTTTGTCCCGGCCCCGTGAATACACCTTTCTTTGATGTGAGTGAGCGATACACCAATGGACTGAGTGCTTTTAAAAAGAAGTTTATGAATACACCGGAAAAGGTAATTAAAAAAGCCTTAAATGATGCAGGTTCCCATAGGGCGGTGTCCGTGGATAACTGTATCATGCGTTTCTGCTATTTCTTAAGCAGAGTTTTATCCCATGATTTTATCGCAGGATTGCTACGTTTCTTAAGAACCTAGCGGTTTCGGACCGGGTTTTATCGGTAAAATACTATAAAAATAAAGTTTTTTTAGGGGTGTCAAGAAAAAATACTTGACACCTTTCTTTTTATCATGTATGATTGAACATGTTGCGGGCAAAGTGCGCGTAATTTCCTGTGAAATGGGATGGTGAATAAAACATGGAAAAGATTGTAGAACGTGGTTTGCTTTACGATTTTTATGGAGAACTGCTGACGGAACATCAGCGTTCTATCTATGAGGCATCCGCATTTCAGGATATGTCATTAAGTGAAATAGCACAGGATTTTAGCATCAGCAGACAGGGCGTACATGATACGTTGAAGCGGTGTGATAAAATTCTTACGGAATATGAAGAGAAACTCCATTTGGTGGAGAAATTCATGAAGATTCAGGAGAATGCAAGGCAAATCAACGGCATTCTTGCTGAAATTAAGGGAACACAGGAACGAAGTGAGATACTTGCAAAATGTGATTCCATACAGTTACTGGCCAAGGATATGATAGAGGAGTTATAGCAAATGGCTTTTGAAAGCTTAACAGATAAACTTCAAAATGTCTTTAAAGGGCTTAAACGTAAAGGTAAACTTACGGAAGAAGATGTAAAAAAAGCCCTGAAAGAAGTTAAAATGGCTCTCCTGGAGGCGGACGTCAGCTTCCGTGTCGTGAAGCAGTTCATGAAGTCCGTGGAAGAGCGTGCGGTTGGTGAGGAAGTTTTAAACGGATTGAATCCCGGACAGATGGTAATCAAAATCGTTAACGAAGAAATGATTGCCCTTATGGGAAGCGAAACCACCGAAATTGAACTTCAGCCCGGTAAGGCAGTCACCGTCATTATGATGTGTGGTCTTCAGGGTGCCGGTAAAACAACCACTACGGCCAAGATTGCCGGTAAGATGAAGTTAAAAGGTAAGAAACCTCTCTTGGTTGCCTGCGACGTATACCGTCCCGCGGCAATTAAGCAGTTACAGGTAAATGCAGAAATCCAGCAGGTTGATTCCTTCTCTATGGGAGAGAACCATAAGCCTGTGGATATTGCCAAGGCAGCAATTGAGCATGCCAATAAAAACGGACATAACATTGTTATCCTGGATACCGCCGGACGTCTTCACATTGATGATGACATGATGGCAGAATTGCAGGAAATCAAGGAAAATGTAACGGTGCATCAGACACTTCTCGTTGTAGATGCCATGACCGGTCAGGATGCGGTAAATGTAGCAAGTTCTTTTAATGACCAGATTGGTGTTGACGGTGTTATCCTTTCCAAGATGGATGGTGATGCCCGAGGCGGTGCGGCTCTTTCCGTTCGTGCCGTGACTGGTAAGCCGATTTTATACGTAGGTATGGGTGAAAAGCTTTCTGATTTGGAGCAGTTCTATCCGGACCGTATGGCGAACCGAATTTTAGGCATGGGTGATATTCTTACCCTGATTGAAAAGGCTCAGACGGACATCGATATCGATGCCGAAAAGAGCAAAGAAATGACTGCCCGTATGAAAAAGGGTAAGTTCGATTTCAACGATTATCTGGAAAGTATGAAACAGATGCGTAAAATGGGGGGTATTTCCTCAATTCTCGGAATGATGCCAAACATGGGCGTTTCCAAGGATGATCTTGAGAATTCCATCGATGAAAAGCAGATTGCACGTATGGAAGCAATCGTTTTATCCATGACACCGGAGGAAAGATCCAATCCTAAGATTTTAAATCCCCGGAGAAAGCACAGAATTGCAAAAGGTGCCGGCGTGGATATCGCTGTTGTAAACCGTTTTATCAAACAGTTTGAACAGTCCCAGAAGATGATGAAGCAGTTGCCGTCATTGATGGGTGGACGTGGTAAAAAAGGGAAATTCCGTTTTCCTTTTTAACAATATAAAATGCAAAACAGCATAGAATAATTTATTTTTTTAAACACATTTGGAGGTAAAGAAAAATGGCAGTAAAAATCAGATTAAGAAGAATGGGACAGAAGAGAAATCCTATTTACAGAATCGTTGTAGCAGATTCCAGATCTCCCAGAGATGGCAGATGTATCGAAGAAATCGGTACCTACAATCCTAACACAGATCCCAGTGAATTCAAGGTAAATGAAGAACTTGCAAAGAAGTGGCTCGCTAACGGCGCACAGCCTACTGAAGTTGTTGGTAAGATCTTCAAGCTCGCAGGTATTGAGAAATAAGATTTTCTGATAAATTCGGAGGTAGATTATGAAAGACTTAGTAGAGGTAATTGCGAAAGCCCTCGTTGATAATCCCGAAGAAGTTACAGTAAATGAAACCGTTGAAGGCAAGAGTGTGAAGATTGAATTACATGTTGCACCTTCTGATATGGGTAAAGTGATTGGAAAACAGGGGCGTATTGCAAAAGCAATCCGTTGTGTCGTAAAAGCGGCATCAACCAAGGATGATTTGCATGTCGACGTTGATATTATCTAAATGTAAAAGAAAAAGACCGGTGTTGCCGGTCTTTTTTTGCGTAGAGAACTGGTTGCATTTGCGAAATGTGCGAATTGATTATTGGTGTGAAAAGGAAGTATAAGAGTGTAATATTAAATAATGAGGCAGACATTTCTTTGGTTAAAGAAATCTCTGCCTCATTTAAATTCAACAATATCATTTGGTGTGCAATCGATAATACTACATAGCTTTTCAACAGTCAAAAGAGTAATATTTTTATCTTTTTTTAAACTATCTAATGTCTTATTATCAATGCCTGATTTGAGGAGGAAATACTGTGTAATTCCTTTTTTGTTCATTGTTTCCCAAAGCGGACCGTAACTAATAATATGAATCAACTCCCTAGTTCTATTTGATTTTATTATAATTACTCTTGTGAAAATTCCCATTGTGGAGATAATCACAATATGATATAATTTAAAAATAGTAAATGTCTGTTTTTTATTTAAAAAAGGGGGGGGAGTATTTAATCAATGTATATTATTGTTTGAATAGCTGTTTTTATTCAGACATGTAAGTATAATTTTTGAAAGGGAAAGGAGTGGATGAATTGGAGAATAAAGAAGAAATTGAAAAAGTGCTAATGAGAATGATTGAATCTACAATCACTTTATCATTCCCGATGTTTTCTAATGAAATGCAAAAACAAAAAATACTAAATGAAAAAAAAGAAAAAATCGAACAAAATATATTAGATATTGTTAATACATACGATATCAATATTTCTTTAAAATTACATAAAAATAAAATTTGGGATGAGTGTAGAAAAAAAGCCACAGAATCATTTGACTCTCTTCCTGAAAAAATGCAATTAAATTCATTTTATTTACAAGAGGTTATGCATTTGTATGCTGAAAGACTATCAGAATTAGTTCTAAATGAACTGTAAGGAGGAAAATATGTATTTATCATTATTAAATCGTGAACAAAAAAGTCTTTTTTTGGAATTGGAGCTGTATATGTCGAAAATAGATAGTAATTTTTCGGAGGAGGAAAAAATAATTATAAATACACATTGTTTGGAGATGCACATTGATAACAACAATTATGAATGTACAATGCCACTTGATTTAGTAATTTCAAGAATTCAAAAAGAATTTGGAGATAAAGAAAAAAGAATTGTATTTTTGGAATTGGTTGCGACTATTATGGCGGACAATGTTTATCATGACGCTGAAAAAGAATTATTAAATAAACTTCAGGAATTGTTAGAATTTGATAGTGCTAGCACTAAAATTGTTTTTGACATTATTAATAGTATTAAAGAATCATACAAAAAATGTGCTCACTTTGTTATGGAGGGATAATATGGGGTCTCACAATGAAAAAATACAGGTCGCAAAAAAGTATTTTAATAAATTAGATTGTTCCTATACAATTAGTGGAAATATACCATCAAAAAATCTTCAAAATGCGAAAAAAAAATTTGCTCCTGATTTAGATAGTTATAAAGATACTGTAATTGCTTTTTTAGATACATCATTAACAAATAATGGAAAAAGTGGTTATATTTTCACAGATGACAAAGTCGTATATGTTGAAATTATGGAAAAACCTAAAAAGCTGTGGTACGACGAAATTGATTCTGTCAACTTAATTAATAAAGGTAAGAAGAGTGATAAGGATAATGAGTTACTTTTTTTGATGAAGGATGGAACTTCAATTGTGTGGAGTAGTTGTTTTTTTGCAAAAGCTCCTTTGAAATCATTTTTTGAAGAATTATTATCAATGGAGAATGATGAAGTTTTATTTGAATCTTCAGACGTAAAATATGATGCAAATACTTGTTTTTCAGAAGCAATTGCCGCAGGATATGCTATGGGCGCATATGGTCAGGTTAATAAGTCATTTGAAGAGGAGAGATTTCATTCAAGTCAGGGACATGGATTTGCGGCTGAAAGAGCAAATAATTTTGTTGATCAACTTACTGGACATGATGCAAAAATTATTGGTGATGATAATGTTAAAAATGGACCTGATAGGATTGTTGATGGAATATTAATACAATCTAAATATTATCAAACCGGTTCTGGGTGTGTAAATGCTTGTTTTGACGAAAATGGAGATTTTAGGTATTTTCATGATGGGAAACCGATGCAGATTGAAGTGCCTTTAGATAAATATGATGCCGCTGTACAAGCAATGGAAGAAAAAATACGTAATGGAAAAGTCAAAGGAATATCGGATCCGAATGAAGCAAAGAATATCATTAGAAAAGGTCATTTTACTTATGAACAGGCTAAAAATATAGCAAAAGCTGGTACGGTTGATTCGATCATGTATGATGCTGCAAATGGTGCAATTATTGCATCATCAGCATTTGGAATAACAGCATTGATAACTTTTTCTGTTTCGATTTGGAAAGGAGAAGACTTTAATACTTCTATTAAGTTTGCGACATATTCCGGGTTAAAAGTTGGAGGAACTGCATTTATTACGACAATTATTGCCGGACAATTGTCTAAGGCTGGACTTAACAGTGCATTAGTAAGTAGTTCAGAAGCGATAGTAACCTTTATGGGACCAAAGGCATCGGCTCTTATAGTTAATGCATTTAGAAGTGGAACTAAGATATATGGTGCTGCTGCCATGAAAAGCGCTGCGAAACTTTTAAGGGGTAACGTGATAAGTTCAGCGGTTAGTGTCGCTGTATTGAGTTCTTTTGATGTAGCCAATTTGTTTAGGGGGCGTATATCGGGGAAACAGTTATTCAAAAATATGACAAACACTGTAGCTTCAGTGGGGGCAGGAACCGCAGGTTGGGTTGGCGGTGCTGCAATTGGAACCGCAATTTTTCCAGGCGTTGGAACTGCGGTGGGGATAGTAGGTGGATTAATTGGATCAGCCGCTGCTGGTGCAGTTGCGGGAAAGGTGGCAAATTCAGTAACTGGCGCATTTATTGAGGATGATGCAGAAGAGATGGTTAGAATCATTCAGCGTGTTTTTGCGGATATTGCAAGTGAGTATTTATTAAGTAAAAATGAAGCTGAAAAATGTACAGACAAATTGAAAGAAAAACTTAATGGAAAGAAATTAAAAGATATGTTTGCTAGTGTCGACAGAGAAAAATTTGCTAGAAATATGTTAATGCCAATCGCAGAATCAGAAGTAATAAAAAGAAAAAAAATAAAAGTTCCTTCTGATGAACAGATGATTGTGGCTTTGAGAGGTGTATTGGAAGAAATAGCGGATAATAGTGAGTCGCAACTGGCTTAAATATTTTTGTAACTTATTATCATTTTAAAAATACTCGTTGTAGAGCATTTCTTACACTGTATGTAAAAAAGTATATAATATAAGCATTATACATATGCGAGAGTAATATAAAAGAAGAAGGTTGAAACATACCTTCTTTTTTATCCCCCAATTCATGAACCCTCTGTGTTCTCACTTGCCGAATCATCATTTTATGATATAATGATTTCGTATGCAATTTGAAAGAGAGGCTTTTAGAATGAAGTTACATATAAAAAGTAAAACAGCAGTGAGAATCTTTGCCTTTGTCATGGCAATTTTTCTGATTGGAGCGCCTGTGGCAGCTTATGCAACCGAGTCTTCTGACGGGGCAGAAAATGTTGTGAATGAGCAGACGGGGGAAACGACTGCGGACGCAGCGGCTCTTCCGAAAGAGGCCTTAAAAGGAGAAGAATTGATTTCCGCCTTGGAAGGATTTGTTGAGGCAGAGAAGGCAAATATTGCCGGTGGTTCTGTTACAGTGTTTGAACAGGATGAGATTCTTTTTGATACAGATTTCGGATACGCAGATATTGCAGCAAACCTTGCAGTAAATGATGATACTGTTTTTGAGTGGGGCGATGCTTCCAGACTGCTGATTTGGATTAGCATCATGCAGCTTGTGGAAGACGGCAAAATCGATTTGCAGGTGCCTGTTGCGGATTATATCAAGGATGAGAATTTCTACAAGGCTTTTACGGGGACAGGCATTACCGTAGAAAATCTTGTTAACTATAACGCCGGTTTCCAGGAAAACGTTGCGGAGAAAATGGTGCCGGAAGGTGCGGAATATGACAGTTTTGAAGCCGTACTTATGCGTACCAAACCCAAGCAG
Organism: Lachnospiraceae bacterium; assembly: GCA_017473905.1. GTDB lineage: Bacteria > Bacillota > Clostridia > Lachnospirales > Lachnospiraceae > UBA3766. The sequence continues at coordinate 37,559 of JAFUJA010000031.1, forward strand.
ATTTTCCGTGCGGGATCTGTGGTTGCGGATTCCGAATGGACAGCGGCACTTGCGGCATATGTGGTAGAGCAGGTTTCCGGTGTATCTTATGCAGAGTATGTAAAAGAGAATATTTTTACTCCCCTTGGAATGGAGCATACAGCCCTTTATCCCGGCTACAACGTAATTGACAATGAATGGGTGGAAACTCAGAGAAAGCTTGTAAAAGGCTATCAGGGGACTACTTTAATCGAAAACAGCCGTTATTTTATTCCCATGTATCCCGTGGGAATGGTAACAGGTACCCAGAAGGATTTGTGTACCCTTATGATGGCGCTTGCGGATACGAAGGAATCCAAACTTTTTGATTCTGCACAATCGGCAGAAGAGTTTCTCAGTCCTTCTCTTTACTATCCCGGAACCGAACTTGGACGTAAAAGCTACGGCTTCTGGATTTTTGAACAGGCAACTCCCGTACTGGGCTTAAATGCAAGCTCATACTCCAATACCTGTTACTTATATCTGGATCCGGAAAGCGGTCTTGGTTTGACCTATATGACAAACTCCTACCATGAGAGTAAGCTTGGTGTAAGTCTGATTGAAGCACTCTACGGAACCTACGCCGGAGACGGAAGTGACATTCCTGTAAGCCTTGCTTCTTATGAAGGTGCATATGTGGCGGGAAGTACAATCTATAAAGGAAATTTATCAATCTTTTCCCTTTTAAAAACCACCAGCTTTAAGGCATTAAGCGGAACGGAAATGGGAACAGCCATGTCCGGAGACATTCCGTTTTTTACGGCAATCGACAGCCGGCATGTGAAGTTTTATGATGGAACCATCGGTTTCCTTTACACCTATGATGACGGTACCCCCACTATTATGGTTCCTAATTTTGACTATGTATCAACCGACAAGGCGCAGCATATCGCTAAGATTGTTATATTGATTCTGGTAGTGGTTATGTATCTGTATTCCTCAACTGCGGTACTGATTGCGCTGTGTAAATGGTTTATGGACTGGATGCAGAAAGCACCCAAGGATGAGAATCTTAAATTCCGCAAGTTCCATGTGATTCAGTGTGTGAACTTCGTTGTTTTCTGTGTTTTTTATGTATTTATGATTTCCTCTGCCATGGGAAATGCATCCCTCGAAATGATCAATGCAACCAACATGATGTACTGGCTGGGTTGTATCATGTCAGTTGTTTATATTGCATTCCTCGCAAGAACCGGCAGACGTATGGATGTCAGCAAGGCTGAGAAAATATGCTATTTCGTAACCGGTGTGGGTTGTCTTCTCATGGTAGCCTTCGCATCGATTTTCCAGCTTGTATTCTAAAAGATTTTAATTCGGAAAGTGAGAGAAAATGGAGAAATTATTACAGGTTGGCGTGATTTCATCCACCCACGGAATCAAGGGAGAAGTAAAAGTGTTTCCCACCACGGATGAAGTCAGCAGATTCAAACGTTTAAAAGAAGTATGGCTGGATACAGGGAAAGAGCAGATGCTTTTGCATCCGGAAGGCGTTAAGTTCTTTAAACAGTTTGTTATTTTAAAATTTAAGGAATTCAACAATATTAATGACATTGAAGCTTTCAAAGGGAAAAGCCTTTATGTAGACCGTAAAAATGCCGTTCCTCTTCGTAAAAACGAATACTTCATTGCAGACTTAATCGGTCTTGCGGTGGTAACAGAGGACGGAGAATCCTTCGGTACCATGAAGGATGTGATTCAGACCGGAGCAAATGATGTTTATGTGGTAGAACGGGAAGACGGAAGCGAAGTTTTGTTTCCGGCAATTAAGGAATGCATTCTAAACATTGATATGGAGAAATGTTGTATGACTGTCCATATCATGGACGGACTTCTGGACTAAAAATTCCTTACGGTTATTCACGGGTTTTTTTAAAACCGGAATCACGCAAATATACAAATTGGAGAATGAACATGAAATTTCATATTCTGACCCTGTTTCCCGAAATGATCGAGCAGGGACTGAACAACAGTATTATAAAAAGAGCCGCGGAAGCGGGACATCTTACCATCAATGCAGTAAATATCAGGGATTTTACCCTGGATAAACATAACAAGGTGGATGATTATCCTTACGGCGGCGGTGCGGGAATGTTAATGCAGGCACAGCCTGTATACGATGCCTGCCGTTCTCTTACCGAAGGGAAGGAAAAAAAGCCCAGGGTTATTTTTATGACCCCTCAGGGGCGCACCTTTCATCAGGAAATGGCGAAGGAGTTTGCCGGGGAAGAAGAACTGATTTTTTTATGCGGTCATTACGAAGGAATCGATGAACGTGTCCTTGAGGAAATCGTTACGGACGAGGTTTCCATCGGGGATTATGTTTTAACCGGCGGAGAGCTTCCGGCCATGGTTATGATTGATACCATTGCCCGTTTGATTCCCGGGGTTTTAAACAATCAGGATTCCGCAGAGGAAGAGTCTTTTTCAGGCAATTTACTGGAATATCCCCAGTATACAAGACCGGAAGTATGGATGGATAAAAGAGTGCCTGAGGTACTTTTAAGCGGTCATCATGCCAATATTGCCAAGTGGCGTCGGGAGCAGTCCGAGGAGCGCACCCGTGTAAAACGCCCTGATATGTATGAAAAATATCTGGAGGAAAAGAAGCGTAAATGATTAATGTGGATTCTCTCAGCAAAAAATTTATACGAGATTTATCCAAAGATAAAAGAAAAAAGCATGGTGCTACCAAAGAAGAGTTTTATGCGGTGGACCATGTTTCTTTTCATGCTAACCCCGGTGAAATTCTGGGTATTTTAGGAGCAAACGGTGCAGGTAAAACAACTCTGCTTCGTATGCTGGGTCAGCTTATGACACCGGATGAAGGAAGCGTTACGGTAACGGACTCAGACGGAACGGTTCTGACCACTCCTTTGGAATGTAAAAAAGCAATCGGCTATCTTTCCGGGAATACAAGACTTTACCGACGTCTTACCACAAGAGAGATGCTTATGATGTTCGGGGATTTTTATGGAATTTCCAAAGAAGAAACGGCCAAAAGAGCAGAAGAAATCATAGCGCTTCTTGATATGGAAAGCTTTGCGGATAACAGAATTGAAAGATTGTCTACCGGACAGACGCAGCGTGCGAATATTGCCCGTTGTCTGGTGCATCATCCGGACATTTATATTTTTGATGAGCCTACATTAGGGCTTGATATCATTAGCAGCGAAGCCATCGTTTCTTTTATGAAAAAGGAAAGAGACAGGGGAAAAACCGTGCTTTATTCCACCCACTACATGGAAGAAGCCCAGTATTTGTGCGACAGAATTGTAATGATACATAAAGGCCGCATTATTGCCACAGGTACCCCGGCAGAGCTTATGGAAGCAAGTGAAACGGATAATCTTCGGGATACCTTCCGTGCCATCATCGCAAAGGAGGGATTGGAAAATGAGTAGAAGAAATATCTTATCCCTTTATAAAAAAGAAATTCTGGATGTTTTAAGAGATAAAAAGACATTGATTGTCATGATTTTAATTCCCCTGTTTCTTTATCCGGCCATGATGCTTGCTATGGTTTTTCTTATGAATTACATGAACAAGGAAAACCTTGAATCGACTTATTCCGTCGGTATTGCCGCCGGAGAAGAAAATCAGGTATTAGAGGGACTTTTAACAGACGAAGAGGATGCATTTGAGTATCTTTTTGAAGTCACGGTATACGATAAAAAAGAAGAGCTGGAGGCAGCCTTAAGCAGGGATGCCATTCATGCATATATTGCACTGGAAGAAGGGGAAACGGTTCCGGTTTACGAAATCGGATATGATATGACAAACAACAAATCCCTTTCGGCCCAGGGATATATTTCTGAGATTTTAGATGAATATAAGGAGAAACTTCGGGTTGAACTGATACAGGAATATGTGGAAGACTATGAAGCGGTTTTGGAGCCTATTGATATTTCTTATAAAAACATGGCGTCCCAGGAAGCTTCCATGGGCTCTGTAGTTGGTATGGTTTTACCCATGATTCTAATTGTCAGCATTTTGATGGGTGCCATTTATCCGGCCATTGATGTGACTGCGGGAGAGCGTGAGAGAGGTACCATGGAGACCTTAATGACCCTGCCTGTAAAAGTGTCTGAGCTTATGACGGGGAAGTTTCTTGCAGTGTCTACAATTGCGGTGTTTTCCGCACTTTTGAATTTGCTGTCCATGACTTTTGTGGGATTGTATGTTTATACTTCCATGGATGCAGTAAGCGATATGGGATTAAATCTGGTGGATTATCTGCCGGCCGTGGGAATTTTATTGGTATGTCTCCCTGTATTTGCCCTGTTTACATCTGCAGTCTGTCTCTGCGTGTGTATTTTTGCCAAGAGTTTTAAAGAGGCGAACAATTACAGCACACCTGTGCTTCTTGTTTTTATGTTTGCTTCCATGGCAACCATTCTTCCCAACATCAATCTGGATTATAAAACGGCTTTGATCCCTATTGTAAATATTTCTCTCCTGATAAAAGCCAATTTCGAACTGGAATTCCAGTGGCCCATGATTGGTCTGGTGATTCTTTCCAACCTTATTTATGCGGCGGTTGCAGTCTGGGTTATGTCCAAGCTTTTCTCCAGTGAAGCTGTGCTGTTCGGAGAAGGCTTCAATGGTGTAAAACTGTTTGAAAACAGACGTAATATGAAAGAAAATCAGATGCCCGGGGTAGGAGATACCATTTTAATGTTTGGTATTATGCTTCTTGTGATGATTTATGTAAGCAGTGCGGCTGTTTTAAAACTGGGCATTTGGGGAACCGGAATTTGCCAGCTTCTGATTTTACTGGTGCCGGTGCTGTATGCATGGTATATGAAGGCTGATTTTAAAAAGTTGTTCTCCCTTTCCGCTCCGAACGTAAAACATTTGCTTGGCGGTGTTTTTATGTGGTTGGGAATTTTTCTTCTGGAACAGGTGGTTCTGGTGCTTTTATCCCAATGGTTCCCGGGAATGATGCAGACCTCGGAAGATTTGAATTCCATTATTACGGCTGCAGGATTCATTCCGGCGTTTATCGTTGTAGGGATTTCTCCTGCCATAGCAGAAGAGTTTGCCTTCCGTGGATTTTTATTCGGTACCATAAAAAACAAATGGAAACCCTGGGTTGCCATTGTGATTTCTGCCCTGGTTTTCGGCGCATATCATATGAATCTGTTGCAGTTCATCGGCGGAACGATGATGGGTATAGGACTTGGTTATGTGGCTTATAAGTCCGGAAGTATCTGGGTCGGCGTCATGATGCATTTTATTAACAATGGTTTATCGGTAATATTCCAGTTTTATCCTGCTGTTGCAGAAGCAATTCCCATTCTGGGTGAAGAATCTTACGGAGTGGGAGATTTGCTGATTCTTGCAGGTGTCGGTCTTATTTCCGTAAGCATTGCGCAATTTTTATACCGTGATAAGCAACAGGAAAAATAATTTTATAAAATGCTTGCATTTCCAACTTGTTTGTGGTAGATTATATCTGTTGCGAAGTAAAGAGATGGTCCGCTGAGCCCTTGGGCATCAAGAACATCCGATGAAAAGAAGGAGGCCCATAAAATGAGCGAAATTATTAAAGAGATTGAAGCAGCTCAGTTAAAAGCTGAAGTTCCTGCATTCAACGTAGGTGATACCGTTAAAGTTTACGGTAAAATCAAGGAAGGAAACCGTGAAAGAATTCAGGTTTTCGAAGGTACTGTATTAAAGATTCAGGGTGGCAGCAACCGTCAGACTTTCACTGTAAGAAAGTTCTCCAACGGTGTTGGCGTAGAAAAGACCTGGCCTATCCACTCTCCTAACGTAGAGAAGGTTGAAATTGTACGTGAAGGTAAAGTAAGACGTGCAAAACTGAACTACTTAAGAGACCGTGTTGGTAAGAAGGCTAAAGTAAAAGAAAAAATCAGATAATTATTTTCAGTATGGCATTGTGCTTTATATGAACATGATTTTTCAGGGCAGTTACAGAAATGTAGTTGCCCTTTTTTATGTGAATGGGGTATACTAAAACAAGGTGTGTTTTACCAAAAGAGGACATAATATGGCAAAGAAGAAAAAAAGAAGAGGTCTTACCTTTTATGAAAAAGAGAATAAAGTAAAGCCCGGCATATGGAAAGAGGTTTTTAACTATGCTTTTTATATTGTAACGGTGATTCTGATTGCATTCGTGCTTGTATTTTTGTTCGGTATGCGTGTCAGCACAATCGGAGTTTCCATGGAGCCTACATTGACCCACGGACAGGAGGTTTTTGTGAACCGGATTTCTTACCTTATGTTTCAGCCGAAGGTGGGAGATGTGGTGGTTTTCAGACCAAACGGAAACGAAAAATCCCATTATTACATTAAAAGAGTTGTAGCGACTCCCGGGGATACGGTTCAGGTGAAAAACGGTACTTTGTATGTAAATAACGAAGAGGTCACCGTATTTGATTATGATAAAATAGAAAACGCGGGTCTGGCGGAAAATGCCTATCTCTTAGGAGAAAAGGAATTCTTTGTAATGGGAGATAACTGTAACAACAGTGAAGACAGCCGTTCGGGAAATATCGGCTCGGTACACAGAGACGATATTGTTGGCCGGGCATGGTTCCGGTTTGCAAAGGAAAACATTCCCTTGGGACTGATAGATTAAAGAGACAGGAAGGTAGAAAAGATGAATTACCAGTGGTATCCCGGTCATATGACCAAAGCAAAGCGTATGATGCAGGAGAATATAAAACTGATTGATTTATGTATCGAATTGGTGGATGCAAGAACGCCTCTCGCAAGCCGCAATCCGGATATTGATGAATTGGGTAAAAACAAATCCAGAATGATTCTTTTGAACAAATCGGATTTAGCCGATATAGAATGTAACAAACAGTGGATGGATTATTTTACTTCCAAAGGATATTTTGTTGTGGAAGTAAATTCCCAGCGCGGTGTGGGAATGAAGCAGATTGAAGCAACCGTACAGAAGGCTTGCAGTGAAAAAATCGAGCGAGACCGGCGCAGAGGTATTTTAAACAGACCTGTCCGGGCAATGGTTGTCGGAATTCCCAACGTGGGCAAGTCTACGTTTATCAATTCCTTTGCGGGCAAGGCATGTACCAAAACAGGAAATAAACCGGGCGTAACCAAGGGAAAACAGTGGATTAAGCTGAATAAAAATCTGGAACTTTTGGATACACCGGGTATTTTATGGCCAAAATTTGAAGATCAGAGAATCGGTTTGCTTCTTGCGTTAATCGGTTCCATTAATGATGATGTGCTGCAGATGGAAGAGCTGGCAGTGGAACTTCTTGTATTGCTTCGGGACAGATATCCTTCTCTTTTAAAAGAACGTTACGGTATTGATATTCCTGCCGAAACGGTGGATGGCAAAGCGGAGAAAGAGCGTGTTGCGGGAGAAATTTTGCAGGAAATTGCCAAAGTACGCAAATGCTTCTCAAAGGGAGAGGAATTAGATTTGCGTAAAGCATCTGCCCTTGTGATGGATGATTTCAGGGCAGGTCGTATCGGTAGAATTACATTGGAAAGGCCGGATGATTATCATGAAGAATAAAGTTTTAAAAGAAGTTTTAGAGACAAGTGTATATATTCTTATTGTGCTTGTTGTGTCTCTTTTCGTGGTGTATTTTGTGGGACAGCGTACCATCGTTGAAGGCGACAGCATGAATGATACATTGATTGACGGAGACAACCTGATTGTGGATAAAATCACTTACCGTTTCTCTGACCCGAAGCGGTTTGATGTTGTGGTATTTCCTTTTAAGGGAAATCCACAGAAGCAGTATATTAAAAGAATCATCGGTTTGCCCGGAGAAACGGTAAAAATTGATGAAAAGGGAACCATATATATTAATGGCGAAGTGCTGGAAGAAGATTACGGAAAAGAAACCATTCTGAATCCGGGCCGTGCCGCTACGGAAATTGTTTTAGGGGATGAAGAATATTTTGTTCTTGGAGATAACCGGAACAATTCCAGCGACAGCCGTGCCATTGAGGTAGGAAATATCAAACGGGAAGAAATTACCGGCCGTGCATGGGTGCGAATTTTCCCTTTTGATTCCATGGGGTTTGTAAAAAACATGCATTAAATACATAAAAGAAACGGATGATACAATATGGAAAAAAGTATTTCAGCCATAAAAGAAGAATTCAGTCGTGCAACCGAACCGGAAGCATGGAGTGCTTTTATTCATGATTATGAGGCGGATGAACGCAAAGGCGTGCAGAGCCTGATTCAGTCTGCCAAAAAGAATATTGCAGCGCTGGAGAAAGAGATTGCCCGTACAGAACAGATGAAGAAGTATGAAAAAGAATACGCTTCCTTTGGTGCAGTATGCGGTATTGATGAAGTGGGACGGGGCCCCTTTGCCGGACCTGTGGTTGCCTGCGCGGTGATTCTTCCGAAGGATTCACAAATCCTGTATTTAAACGATTCCAAGAAGCTTTCCGAGAAAAAAAGAGAGGAATTGTATGATGTGATTCTGAAAGAATGTGTTGCGTACGGAATCGGAATGCGGGATGCGGGAAGAATTGATGAAATCAATATTTTACAGGCTACCTACGAAGCCATGCGGGATGCGGTTAACAACCTTACCGTAAAACCCGGCGTTTTATTAAACGATGCGGTTACCATTCCCGGACTCACAATGAAACAGGTACCCATCATAAAAGGAGATGCCAAAAGTGTTTCCATTGCGGCAGCAAGTATTGTTGCTAAAGTCACAAGAGACCGGATGATGGTGGAGTATGACAGGCAGTATCCCGGTTACGGATTTGCGGCTAACAAGGGATATGGAACGGCTGAACACATTCAGGCATTGCAGACCATAGGAGTTACACCGATTCACAGAAGAAGTTTTATCGGTAATTTTATATAAGCATATAAATATAGTTCCGGTAAAATATTGCGTTTAGAGAGATTTTTTTATTCACTTAGAAGAAGGGAGGGTGCGGCATGTCAGTACAGTGGAGTAATTACGGAACCTATACAAGAACAACAGGCGTAAACGCTGCGAATACACAAAGTGTAACCGTTCCCCCTTCTGCCAATAACAATGCTCTTTTGAGAGGCATGACACCGGGAGAAACCCTTCAGGGAGAAATTGTTTCCGTCAAAGGAAATGAGGCGGAAATCCGCATCGGAGAAAATTCCGTTATCACAGCCAGATTAGGCGGAGATATGGATATCGGTGTGGGACAGAAAATTTATTTTGAAGTACAAAACGGCGGAAGCGGACAGATTGCCCTTCGTGCCCTTTTTACGAATCTTACGGGCGAAGGCCTTACGGGAACTGCTCTTGAGGCTGCGAATTTGCCGGTAAATTCCACGTCGGTTGCCCTGGTTGAGCAATTGATGCAACAAGGGATGTCTATTGATAAAAATGCCCTGCAGGGACTGTATCGTGATGCGGTACAATTTCCGGAAGCATCTCCGGCCGAGCTGGTTATGATGCATAAAATGGGACTGGAGGCGACGCCTTCAAATGTGCAGCAGTTTCAGGCACTCTGCAACTACGAAGAGAGGCTTGCTACAACATTACAGGATATCATGGATGCTCTTCCGGGAGAAATTTCTTCACTCGCCGCCAAAGGAGACGGAGAGCAGGCAATGGCATTAAGCCGTGATGTGATTCAGTTCATTGCAGAATATGAAATGGCACAAAGTGGTAAAAATACAATGGTTTCCCAAACTGCCGAAGGTGTGGTTGCTCCAGAACAGCCTTCATTACAGGAAATGCCGGACGGTCAGGGAAAGACTGTCGTAACGGAAAACGGCTTGCCGGTCACAGCGGAAGGTGCGGACGGGGAAGGTGCAGTTCGTCAGGTAATACAGGAAAACGACCGGGTTTTAATGGAACTCGTCGGTAAAAACGGAGAAGTGACCGAAAACAGCGGACAAAATGCTTTTACAGGTATTTTGACAGGAGAGGAACTGGCACGGTTTACTTCATTGCTGGAAGGACAGAAAGGGTTTGAAAGCATCCTTGCGGGAATCAAAGACGGTTCTTTGGAAGTCGGAGAGTTTTTTAAATTGCTGGGACAGCAACTTTCAGACAATCAAATCGGTCAGGATGCTGTGATGAAGCTTTTTGAAGACAAAGGCTTCAGTAAACTGGTAGGAAAAGAACTTCAGCAGGCCTGGTTACTTTCACCGGGAGAAGTGGAAAAGGGAGAAAATATTTCGGATTTTTATACAAGATTAAATCGTCAGGTGCAAACCATTGCCGATTCCATGGCAAAGTCATTTGCGGCATCCGATGCTCTGAGTCAGAATATCAGCCAGTTTAAGGAAAATGTGGATTTTTTAAATCAGTTAAACCAGCTTGTTCCCTATGTACAGCTGCCCCTGAAAATGAACGGACAATCCGCAACAGGAGACTTATATGTGTTTGCGGATAAAAAGAGTCTGGCAGAAAAGACGGAAAACATTACCGCATCCCTTCATCTGGACATGCAGTATCTTGGTCATGTGGATGTGTTTGTGACGTTAAACAATTCCAAGGTAAGTACGGAATTTAAAGTACAGGATGAAGCAACCCTGGATTTCCTTATGAACCATATAGATATACTGAATGAACGCTTGCAAAAGCGTGGTTATGATATGAAGGCGGAAGTGAAAATTGCCCCCGGTCCCGGTTCCGTAAAGACGGATTTGTTCCCGGAACCCGTGGATGAGAGCAGGGAAAAGGATAAAATGATTGAGACCCTTCGTTTTGATGTTCGTGCATAGGCGCAGGGCGGCAAAGGAGCAGCATGGAGAATAAAAAGGTTAAAAGAAAACAGGCAATTGCTCTTGAATATAATCCTTCGGAAGACGCACCGAAAGTCATCGCATCCGGTCAGGGAGCACTGGCAGAGCGTATCATAGAAAAGGCGAAGGAGAGCAACGTGCCCCTTCACCGGGATGATAAGCTGGCGGATACCCTTTCAAGACTGGAAATCGGTGAAATGATACCACCTGAGTTATATGAGGTTGTAGCGGAAATTCTTGTTTTTGTGGATGCCATGGATAAAATACGGCAGAAAGAAATCGAACGGGGTAAGAAAAATTAAGGATAATAAAAGAACAACAGGTACAAAATATGAACAAAGAGCCCGTGCTTTTCTGGAGGAGAACGGTGTAAAAATACTGGAGCAGAATTTCAGAAACCGGATTGGGGAAATTGATTTAATCGGACGGGACGGAGAGTATCTGGTTTTTTTTGAAGTGAAATACAGAAAAGACGACAAATGCGGATCACCGGCAGAAGCGGTAACCTATCAGAAACAGAAGACAATCTGCAAGGTATCGGATTTTTACAGGGTAAAAATGGGAATCGGAGAATTCAGTCCCATGCGATATGATGTCATATCCATTTGCGGTGAAGAACTTCATTGGATAAAAAACGCATTTGATTACAGATATTAGACTACAGCTTAACGTTAAATAATTTAAAAGCCTGTCGCAGGAATGCATCCATTGCTTCGTCGGATACTTCGTTTGCGGCTGTATTGGTTGCAGACACATCAACAAGAGCCTGAGGCTCAGGCATTGATTTTATCTTTTCATTTAAGTGAATGGGAGTTGCTTTGAAAGAAGACTCAGCACCGGAAATTCGGGGCAGGAAGGCTTCTTTTTTGTAAAACATACCCGAAGCTTTGATTTGGGAAGCAGCGGAATCCGTTTTGGTAAAAGAAGCTGAAGGTTCATTGCCCGCGTCGGAACCGGAGGTGACTTTGGGAAGAGAAGTTTCTTCCGGTGTCATCTGTGTTACGTTCTCGGCAGAAGGATAGGAAATCTGCGTATAATCATATAAAAAACGGTTATCTATCTGCATTTTTCTTCTCCTTTCTTATCATTCAGGCAAGTCCTGTACGGATATTATCGTCTTTTTTTAGGGAAAAGTAAAGAATAATTATGCAAAAATTCCTGGAGGAACATGTAAAATGTGCAAAATTTATACATCAGTTGAAGAATTAATCGGAAAAACACCTTTGATTGAGCTTTCTAATTTCCGCCGTGCGTACGGATTGCAGGGAAGAATTCTGGGTAAGGTGGAATTTTATAATCCTGCGGGTTCGGTAAAAGACCGTGTGGCGAAAAAAATGCTGGACGATGCGGAAGAAAAAGGGCTTATAAATCAGGATTCCGTGATTATTGAACCCACTTCCGGTAATACGGGAATCGGTCTGGCACTGATTGCCTCCGCAAGAGGATATCAGGCAATTATTGTTATGCCGGAAAATATGTCTGAGGAGCGTAAAGTGATGATGAAGCTTTACGGTGCAAAGCTTGTTCTGACTCCGGCCGGGGAAGGGATGAAAGGAGCCATTGCCAAGGCAAAGGAGCTTGCGAAGGAAATTCCCAATGCATTCATACCGGATCAGTTCGGGAATCCCGCCAATTCCAAAGCACACTATGAAACTACGGGTCCTGAAATATACCGGGATACGGACGGAGGAGTGGATGCTTTCGTGGCGGGAATCGGAACAGGCGGAACCATAACAGGTGTAGCACAGTTTTTAAAAGAAAAAAACAAGGATATTTTTATTGCCGGGGCAGAGCCTGCAGGTTCCCCTTTTTTAACAGAAGGAAAGAGCGGAGCCCATGGCATTCAGGGAATCGGAGCGGGATTTTGTCCGGAGGTATTAAAAAAAGACCTTGTGGATAAGGTCTTTCCCATAAAAGATGAGGATGCGTATTCCTGCGCAAGAGATTTGTGCCGGCTGGAAGGTCTGCTTGTGGGAATTTCTTCCGGTGCTGCCTTACGTGCGGCGGTTGAACTGGCAAAACAGGAAAATATGAAGGATAAAACAATTGTGGTATTGCTTCCCGATACGGGAATGCGGTATTTATCCACACCCATGGCGGAGCTGAATTAATTCAGCTCCGCTATTTCGTTGTAAAGGTCGGCGTAACGACCGTTAAGTTCTAATAATTCTTCATGGGTACCGCGTTCTACAATACGGCCTTTTTCAAGAACCATAATAGCATTTGACTTACGTACCGTGGAAAGACGGTGAGCAATAACAAAGGTTGTTCTGTTTTCCATAAGGGCATCCATACCTTCTTCGATATGCCGTTCCGTTCTGGTGTCTACGGAACTTGTTGCTTCGTCCAGAATCAGAATGGGTGCATGACTGATAGCAGCACGGGCAATATTAAGAAGCTGCCGCTGACCCTGTGAAAGATTGGCTCCGTCGGATTCAAGTACGGTATCATAACCCTGGGGAAGATGCATGATAAAGCTGTGTGCAGAAGCAATTTTAGCAGCTGCAATGACTTCTTCATCCGTAGCATCCAGACGTCCGTAACGGATGTTTTCTCTTACCGTACCCGTAAAAAGATGAGTGTCCTGTAAAACCATGGCAATGTTGCTTCGTAAAAAGGAACGGTCCATTTTTTCAATGGGAATTCCGTCGATGGTAATGCTTCCGGAAATAGTATCATAAAATCTGGATAACAAATTGGTAACCGTTGTTTTTCCTGCTCCGGTGGAACCTACGAAGGCGATTTTCTGACCGGGTTTTGCAAAAAGGGAAATATCATGTAAAACGGTTACTTCAGGAACATATCCGAAGTTAACATTTTCCAGTACAACGTGTCCCGTAAGCTTGTCGGGAATGATTTCATCTTCTGAACTTTGCTCGGGTTCTTCGTCTAATACCTCAAATACACGTTCCGCACCGGCAAGGGCAGAGAAAATTGTGTTCATCTGCATGGAAATTTCATTGATGGGGCGGTTAAAGGAACGGGTAAAGTTTAAGGAAACCGTAAGACCGCCGATGTCAAACCCTTTAAAAACAACAAGAAGTGCGCCTACACATGCGGAAACGGCATAAGTTAAATTACATAACTGATGGGTTAACGGTCCCATGATTCCGGAGGTAAACTGAGCTTTTATCTGTGCTTCGCAAAGCCTTTTATTTAGAAATCTGAATTCGTCCGTAGCTACATCTTCGTGATGAAAAACTTTTACAACTTTCTGGCCGGAAATGGTTTCCTCAAAAAAGCCGTTTAACATACCCAGATTCCGCTGTTGTGCCTTATAAGAGCTTTGGCCGTACTTAATAATCATTTTACTGATAAGGGTAAGCAACGGGGTCATAATGATGGTAATACCGCCTAAAATAGGATTTGTTACCAGCATAAGAATAATGGTTCCCACAATGGTAATGGCACCGGAAACGATTTGAATCAAGGTCGTATTCAACATTTCACCTACGGTATCCACATCGTTTGTAAAACGGCTCATGATATCCCCGTTTGCATGGGTATCGTAAAAACGTACGGGAAGCTTTTGTATCTTTTGGAAAAGATCGTTTCTCATATGTTTTAAGGAACGCTGGGATACGGTAAGCATCAGTCTTTGCTGTGTCCACTGTGTAATTAAGGAAATGGCATAAATCAGCGCCATGAATGCAAGCCCCAGCCCCAGACCCTCCAAACGCTCTGTTAAATCCGGATTGGCAGGATCAAAATAGATAAATTTGTTCATAATGGGGCGTAAAAGATAAGACGCCAAAAGAGTGGTAACCGTATGGATTACCGCACAGGTGAGGGCAATAAAAAGCAACGCCCGTTCCTTTGATAAATATTTAAAGAGTCTTTTGATTGTAGGGAGGGTATTTTTCGGCTTTCCGGTGGCACCCATGTTTCCCCTTCTGTTCATGACATTTAAGGTTTTTGTAGTTCTTTCATTCTTGGTATTGGAAGCAGCATTGCTGTACTTGGCTTCCAGCCGGATCTGTCGTTCTTTATCCATTATGCTTCCTCCTTATCTTTCTGGGAATAGTAGATTTCCTGATAAGCAGTGCAGGTTTTTAACAATACACTGTGGGAATCAAAACCTACGATTTTACCCTCGTCGAGAACCATAATGCGGTCTGCGTCTTCCACGGAAGAAATTCTCTGGGCAATAATCAGCTTGGTAATACCGGGAAGTTCTTCACGGAAAGCTTTTCGTATGGAAGCATCCGTTGCGGTATCCACTGCACTGGTAGAATCATCTAAAATCAGAATCTGCGGTTTTTTAAGCAAAGCTCTGGCAATACACAAACGTTGTTTCTGTCCGCCGGAAAGATTTAAACCGCCCTGACTCAAATCGGTTTCATAACCTTCGGGAAAAGACATGACGAAACCGTCTGCCTGTGATACGGTGGCAGCATGACGGATTTCCTCCATGGTTGCAAATTCATTTCCCCAACGTAAATTCTCCGCAATGGTGCCGGAAAAGAGAGTATTTTTCTGCAATACATAGGAAATGCTGTCACGAAGATTTTCGAAGGATAAATCTTTGATATTGGTTCCGTCGATGTAAATTTCACCCTCGTCAGGGTCATAAAGTCTGGGAATCAGCGAAACAAGGGTGCTTTTTCCGCTTCCCGTGGAACCGATAATACCGATTAGTTCACCGGCATTGATTTTAAAGTCAATGTTCTCAAGGATATAGTCCTTATTATTTTTAAAATATTTAAAAGAAACATTTTTGAATTCAATGCTTCCGTTTTCTACTTTTTTATCCGGATACGCTGCATCGGAATCCGTTAATTTCACTTTGGTATCCAGTACCTGTGAAATTCTTTTATGGGAAGCAGCGGCACGGGTTCCCTGCAATACGATATTGGCAACGAAGGTAAGTGCCGTAAGAATCTGTGAAAGATATGTAATAAAAGCCGTTAGGGTACCAAGTTCCATGTCCCCCACCATAATCTGACGGCCGGAAATCCAGACCACAGCCAGAGTGGAAACATTTACCGCAAGGGCGGAAACGGGCTGCATAAGCAGCATGACTTTCAGGGCAGAAGTACTTTTATCTACCAGTATCTGATTAATTTTGCCGAATTTACCGATTTCATAATCTTCCCGCACAAAGGATTTGATAACCCGGATATTGGTTATGGATTCGTTGATGCCGTTGTTTACCGTATCCAGCGCCTGCTGCATTTTGGTGTAGCGGGGGGAGGCAACCAGGATAATTGCCGCAATGGAAATCCCGAGTATGGGAACAATGATTAAAATTGCCCATGCCAGATTGGAATTTAAATGAAACGACATAATCAGGGCACCGATAAGCATAATCGGGCTCCGAAACATACCGCGCAGGGCAGTCTGGGCGAAATTCTGAATCTGGGTTACATCATTGGTAATACGGGTAATCAGGGAGCCGGTAGTAAAGTCATCAATGTCTGAAAAGGAAAACTCCTGTATTTTGACAAATACCTCATCTCTGACACCTGCGGCAAGCCGGGTTGCTCCGCGAATGGAAAAGTTTGCACCCAACACGCCGGTTGCCAACATAAAAAAGGCCAAAAGTCCCATATAAATACCGTTTTGGAAGATGTAAGGGACATCACCGTTGGCGGCGCCGATATCAATAATGTTCTTGTTAATATAGGGTAAAATAAATTCTCCGCAGGCTTCCAGCATCATAAAAAGCGGTCCCAGGAGAAAATGATACCAGTATTTTTTCGCATATTTTATATAGCGTTTCATAAAAAAGTACCTCTCATTTCCTGTCTGAAATCTTACAAATTATTTTTATGATAATAAAAAAATTATATTCTTTCAAGAAAATATACCGAAAAAAACTCGCTTTTTTTACAAAAAGGATTATAATAATTTAAAAAAACAATTCAATTTTTTTAAGTAATTATTCGTAAGTTTGACAGGGAGTGACAAGAGCATGAAGACAGGAATTGTACTGGAAGGCGGCGCTATGAGAGGACTGTACAGCGCAGGTGTTCTGGACGTTATTATGGAAGAAGGAATAGAAGCGGAGGGCTTGGTCGGCGTGTCTGCAGGAGCGGCATTCGGCTGTAATTACAAGTCAAAGCAAATCGGCAGAGCCATCAGATATAATACAAAATACTGCAACGATCCCAGATACGGCAGTATAAAGTCGTTTTTGAAAACAGGGGATATTTTTGATGTGGAATTCTGTTACAAAACCCTGCCTTATGAATTAGACCCCATGGACTGGGATACTTTTGAAAAGAATCCGGTGGAGTTTTATGCCGTGAGTACGGATATGGAAACCGGTGAAGCGGTGTATTTTAAGGCGGATAAAGAGGGAGAGGAAACCATGAAGATGATTCAGAGTTCCGCTTCCATGCCGCTTGTTTCCAAGCCGGTTTTATTAAACGGCAGAGAGTATCTCGACGGAGGAATTTCCGATGCCATTCCCATAAAATGGTTTCAGTCCCAGGGGTACGAAAAGAATGTTGTTATTCTCACAAGACCTTACGGATATCGCAAAAAGAAAAGCAAAATGGCTCTTCTTGTTAAACTGATGTTGCGGAAATATCCTAAAATAGTACATGCCATGAATACAAGACATATCCGCTACAATGAAACCCTTGATGCATTGGAACAGATGGAAAAAGAAGGCAAAGTGCTACTTTTTTATCCTCCTTCAGACGTTCTTGTTAAACGTACGGAAAGCGACCCGAAGAAGCTGCAGGCCATTTATGAAGCAGGACGGAAGGATGCATTAAAACGTCTGGACGAATTGAAGAGATTTGTCGAAAAATAACGTGTCGAAAACACACCGTAAATGCGGTTGAAAAGAGTTGAAATGAGATAAATAATTCCGATATAATCACTCTGCAGTAAAAAACGGGAAAATAAAATCCCGAAAAAGCATGAAGGAGGATATCATGGATCACGTTAGTCTCATGAATACCCAGGATAACGACAGAATCTTAATGATGCTGTCGGATTTACTTCAGTGTGACAAAGAATTTCAGATTACCATTACGGTTCCCGGAGAACAGAAGAACAGTAAAAACGCAAAAGAAGGGAAATACATCCCGATTTCACACAAAGAAGCAGCCGTACCCACAGGTGCGGACCTGGAAAGAGAAGTTACTGACATGATACATGAAATCGGAGTGCCTGCCCACATAAAAGGGTACCAGTATCTGCGGGAAGCTATTATGGTCTCCGTGGAGGATGCGGAAATGCTGAATTCCATTACCAAGCTTTTATATCCTTCCATTGCAAAGAAATTTCAGACCACGTCAAGCAGAGTGGAAAGAGCCATCCGTCATGCCATAGAAGTGGCATGGAGCAGAGGCAGAATGGAGACCCTTGACGCCTTGTTCGGCTATACGGTGAATCATGGAAAGGGAAAGCCTACGAATTCTGAATTTATAGCACTGATTGCGGACCGAATTCGATTGCAATATCACTAGGTTTGATGTATAATATTTCCAGTTATAAATAAAGCATTGTATTAAGTTTTTATCATTTGGACGCATGGAGGTCGGTGCAATGAAAAACATATTATTTGTAGCTTCAGAGGGTGTTCCTTTTATTAAGACGGGCGGACTTGCCGATGTAGTAGGTTCTCTTCCCAAATGTGTGGATAAGCGTTATTTTGACATTAGGGTTATGATGCCGAAATACACCTGTATTCCTCAGGAAATGCGGGATAAAATGGTGTATAAGAATTCCTTTTATATGGACTTTAACTGGAAAAGCGAGTATGTGGGAATTCTGGAAGCGGAAGTGGACGGCGTGATTTATTATTTTATTGATAATGAATCCATGTTCGGTGGCTTCAGACCTTACAGCAATAATGTTTATGATGACATTGTGAAGTTTTCCTTTTTCTCCAAAGCGGCTTTGGCAGCCATGCCTTTGTTGGATTTCCGGCCCGATGTGATTCATTGTCACGACTGGCAGACCGGTCTTGTGCCGGTATATTTAAAAGAACGTTTCCAGGGCAACTCATTTTTCCACGGAATCAAGTCTGTTATGACCATTCATAACTTAAAATTCCAGGGCAAGTGGGATGTGAAGAGTGTAAAAGAACTTACCGGTCTTTCAGACTACTATTTTACACCGGATAAGCTGGAAGCATATAAAAATGCCAATATGTTAAAAGGCGGACTTGTTTTTGCGGATGCCATCACAACCGTAAGCAGTACCTATGCGCAGGAAATCATGACACCTTTTTACGGAGAGAGTCTGGACGGCCTGATGCGTGCAAGACAGCATGATTTACGGGGTATTGTAAACGGTATTGATTATGAAGAATACAATCCCGAAACGGATAAGTACATTGAGGTAAATTACAATATCAAGAACTTCCGTAAGGAAAAAATTAAAAATAAGAGACTTCTTCAGAAAGAACTTGGTTTGGCAGAAGATGATAAGGCTATGATGATCGGAATTGTTTCCCGTCTTACGGACCAGAAAGGCTTCGATCTGATTGCTTATATGATGGATGAATTGTGTCAGGATGCTGTTCAGATTGTGGTACTCGGTACCGGTGATGAGCAGTACGAGAATATGTTCCGTCACTTTGACTGGAAATATGGAGATAAAGTTTCCGCTAATATTTATTATTCAGAAGCAATGTCCCATAAAATTTATGCAGCCTGTGATGCATTCCTTATGCCGTCCCTGTTTGAACCCTGCGGTTTGAGCCAGCTTATGGCACTTCGTTACGGAACACTTCCCATTGTCCGTGAGACAGGCGGTTTGAAGGATACGGTTGAACCTTATAACGAGTACGAAAGTACAGGTACAGGTTTCAGCTTCGTAAATTACAATGCACACGAAATGCTTCGTACCATTCGTTACGCTGAGAAGATTTATTATGATAAGAAGCGTGAATGGAACAAAATGGTGGATCGCGCCATGGCAGCTGATTTCTCATGGCAGGTATCCGCACAGAAATATCAGGAAATGTACGATTGGTTAATCGGATAATTTAAAAGATAAAAAGCGTTGCTTTTCAAAGAAGCCACGCTTTTTTCATGGAGGAAGAATATGGCTTTTGACGGCATTACCATAGCGGGTGTGGTTGCAGAATTAAATAGTGCCCTTACGGGAGGACGTATTTCTAAAATTTCCCAGCCGGAAAAGGAAGAAATTGTCATTACGGTAAAAAATGACGGAAAGCAGTATAAACTGTTTCTTTCGGCATGCGCATCCTTACCATTGATTTATCTGACGGATACGGCAAAGGCGGCACCCCTTACCGCACCGAATTTCTGTATGGTATTGCGGAAGCATTTGCAGAGCGCTAAAATTCTGTCCGTAACCCAGCCCGGAATGGAACGTGTGGTTGAAATCCGTGCCGAACATCTGGATGAAATGGGAGATATGTGCCAGCGTATTCTTATATTTGAGCTGATGGGAAAATACAGTAACCTGATTTTATGCAATGATAATCAGGTGATTTTAGACAGTTTAAAACATGTCCCTTCCTCAATGAGCTCTGTAAGAGAGGTATTGCCGGGACGGGAGTATTTTATTCCGGTAACCTGTGAAAAAAAGAATGCACTCGAAACAGATAAAAATGAATTTTTTCAGCTTGTGAAAGCAGGTTCTCTTCCGGTGTATAAAATGCTCTATCAGTCTTTTACGGGAATTTCGCCTTTTATTGCAAGAGAACTATGCGACATGGCAAATTTAGACGACCGTAAGGGCGGCACTGATTTGAATGAGGATGAGCTGCAGGCACTTTGGGAAGCTTTTTTAACACTTGTTACACAAATAAAAGAGAAGAATTTTACACCGGTTGTTTTATATGAGAACGGAAAAGAACAGGAATTTGCGGTAACGGACATTTCGAGTTTTGCGCCTGAAAACAGGAAGACTTTTGAAAGTGTGTCCGAAATGCTGGCATTCTTTTATCATTCCAAAAATAATGCAGACGTTATGCGTCAGAAAACCCTGAATCTCCGTAAAACCGTACAGACAATTCTGGAAAGAGATTATAAAAAACTGGATTTACAGGAAAAACAGTTACGGGATGCGGCAAAGAAGGAGCAGTATAAAATTTACGGTGAGCTTTTAAATACTTACGGATATGGTGTGGAAGAAGGGGCAGCTTCCGCGACGGTTTTAAATTATTATACAAACGAAGAAATTACGATTCCTCTGGATAAAGAGAAAAGTGTAAAAGACAATGCCAAGCGTTATTTTGAAAAATACACGAAAATGAAACGGACCGAGGAAGCTCTGGGGATTCAGTTGGAGGAAACCAAAAAAGAAATTGCATATCTGGAATCGGTCCATACATTTCTTCAGATTGCTTCAAGCAAAGAAGATTTGAATCAGATTCGCCACGAGCTGTATGAACGCCGTTATATCCGTAAAAAACCTGACAAGCAGGATAAGAAGAATGCAAGTAAACCACTGCATTACCGTACGGAAGACGGGTACGAAATCTACGTGGGAAAGAATAACTTACAGAATGAAGAACTTACCTTCCGCATGGCTACGGGAAATGACTGGTGGTTTCATGCAAAAGGTGTTCCCGGTTCCCATGTTATCGTAAAAGCACCCCATGAAAATCCCGCTACGGAATGGGATATGCCGGATGAGGTTTTCGAAGCTGCGGCAGCGCTTGCCGCAATGAATTCCAAAAACAGGGATCAGGAAAAGGTTGAAGTGGACTATATCCGTAAAAAACATGTAAAACGTCCCGGTGGAGGAGAACCCGGATTTGTTGTATATTACACGAATTTTTCCATGGTAATTGAAACAAATATTGACAGGTTTGCGTTGACGTTAATCGATTGATGAAGTATAATTAAATGAAATATGCCTTTGAAGCATATTCTTTGTTGTAATGCAGACAGGGGATAGAGGGTTATGTTCCCGGAACGGAGTGAACAGATGATTAAAAGTATGACCGGTTTCGGCAGATTTGAAACTTCTGACGGAACAAGAAAGTGTACGGTAGAAATTAAATCCGTAAACCACAGATATCTTGATCTGGCAATTAAAATGCCCAAGAAACTCAATTTTTTTGAGGCATCCATCCGTAATGTTTTAAAAGAATACATTCAGCGTGGTAAAGTTGATGTTTTTATCACTTACGAAGAAGTAGCGGAACAGAATGTATGTATTAAATATAACAGCGAAATTGCCGGAGAGTATTTGAAGTATTTAAGACAGATGGCAGAAGAGTTCGGTCTGGATGATGATATCCGCGTTTCCACACTTTCCAGATATCCGGAAGTTCTTACCATGGATGAAGTCAGCATCGATGAAGAAGAAATCTGGAATTTATTGGAAGGAACCCTGCGCAAAGCAGCGGAAGGCTTTGTAGAAAGCCGTATCAAGGAAGGTGAAAATCTGAAAAATGATATGGTCAGCAAGCTTGACGGCATGTTGACGCATGTTGATTTTATTACGGAGCGTTCCCCTATTATCATCGCAGAGTACAGAAAGCGTCTTGAAGAGAAAGTGAAAGAGCTTCTGGAAGATAATAAAATTGACGAAAACAGAATTCTTACGGAAGTTACGATTTTTGCAGATAAAAGTTGTGTGGATGAAGAACTGGTTCGTCTCCGCAGTCATATTGAAACCACAAAGGAAACCCTGATTGCCGGCGGTAGCGTGGGCAGAAAACTGGATTTCATAGCGCAGGAAATGAACAGAGAAGCGAATACCACACTTTCCAAATCAAACGACCTGGAAATTTCCAATGTTGCAATTGAATTAAAAACCGAAATTGAAAAGATTCGTGAGCAGATTCAGAACATTGAATAAGGAGGTTTTCAATGAGCAGATTTGTTCATATCGGATATGGTAATATTGTTAATTCCGATAAAATAACCGCCATTGTGAATCCGGATGCGGCACCCGTTAAAAGAATGGTACAGACTGCCAAGGAAAACGGAACGGCAATTGACGCCACACAGGGACGAAAAACCAAGGCTGTTCTTGTTATGACGGAAGGGCAGATTGTATTGTCCGCCCTTTTGCCGGATACGATAGCAGCCAGAGCACAGGAACAGGATAAAAACGGAGGAATGAACGGATGAAAAAAGGAATTCTTATTGTAATTTCCGGTTTTTCCGGTGCAGGAAAAGGAACCGTTGTAAACCGGTTAATCAATGAATATGACGATTATGCATTAAGTGTGTCCATGACAACCAGATCTCCCAGACCCGGGGAAGTGGACGGCAAATCTTATTTCTTTGTAAGCCGGGAGGAATTTATCAAGCGGATTGAAGAAAAAGAATTTTTGGAATATGCGGTATATTGCGATAATTTTTACGGAACGCCTCTTTCTTATGTGGAAGAACAGATGGAAGCAGGTAAAAACGTAATCCTTGAAATTGAAGTGCAGGGAGCATTACAGATTAAGGAAAAACACCCTGATGCGTTGCTTCTTTTTGTAACACCTCCCAGTATTCAGATTTTAAAAGACCGCCTTTATTCCAGACAGACAGAAAGCGTTGATGTGATTCATAAGCGTCTGGCACAGGCAGAAGTTGAGTCAAGACATATGCATCTCTATGATTATGTGATTGTGAATGACAATCTGGATGAATGTGTGAAGAATACCAACGAAATTATTAAAGCAGCACACAGCAGTACCGTAAGGTCTGTGGAATTTATAGAAACAATTAAAGAAGAGTTAAAACTCTTCACGGAAGGAGAATAGAATTATGTTACATCCCTCATATTCAGATTTAATGAACGTAGTAAACAGCGAGGTTGAACCCGGAGAACAGGCAGTTGTAAACAGCCGTTATTCCATCGTTATGGCAACTTCCAAGAGAGCCCGTGAAATCATTGACGGAGCAGAGCCTCTTGTAAAAGACGACGGAAAAAAGGCCCTTTCCATCGCAGTTGCAGAACTGAATGAATCCAAGATTAAAATTCTTGGTGATGAAGAATAAGATTGTCCAAAGTGCCCTTTTATGAGGGCACTTTCCGGATACATGGGAACTTCCCCTGTGTCCGTTTTTTTATAATAGACATTATGAAATTAGGTTGGGCGGAACATGAAGGTACTTTTTATATCGTTAGGATGCGATAAAAATCTTGTGGATTCCGAAGAAATGTTAGGTTATTTAACAGAAGCGGGACACGAAATAACAGATGATGAATCCCTTGCAGAGGCTGTTGTTGTAAATACATGCAGCTTTATTCATGATGCCAGACAGGAGAGTGTGGATACCATTTTAGAATATGCACAGCTTCGGGAAGAAAATAAAATCAAAGCGCTTCTGGTTACCGGTTGTCTTGCCCAGCGTTACTGGGACGAATTGCTTGAAGAAATTCCGCAGATTGACGGTATTTTAGGAATTGCCGGCTGTAAGGAAATCGTCGCAGCACTTGAAAATGCCTGTCCGGAGAAGAAATACGTCAGTCTTCCCGATATTAACACGCCGGTAGCCGGTGTGAAACGCAGGGTTGTTACCACGGGAGGGCATTATGCTTATTTAAAAATTGCAGAAGGCTGCGACAAACATTGTACCTACTGCGTTATTCCCAAGATAAGAGGTAATTTCCGCTCCGTACCCATGGAAGACCTTATCGCTCAGGCAAAAGACCTTGTGGAAAACAAAGGGGTAAAAGAACTGATTCTGGTTGCCCAGGAAACTACGGTATACGGAAAAGACCTTTACGGAAAAAAGTGTCTGCCTGAACTTTTAGATGCTTTAAATGAAATAAGCGGTCTGGTCTGGATACGTATTTTATACTGTTATCCGGAAGAATTGGATGAAGCGTTGATTTCAGCAATAAAACGGAATTCCAAGGTTTGTCATTATCTTGATATCCCCATTCAGCATGCATCTGACAAAATCTTAAAAAGAATGGGAAGACGCACTACGAAAGAAGAACTGGAAGCTAAAATTGCCCTGCTTCGTAAGGAAATTCCCGACATTTGTTTGCGGACTACTCTGATTAGCGGTTTCCCCGGGGAAACACAGGAAGACCATGAAGAAGTATGGCATTTCGTAAATGACACGGAATTTGACCGTTTGGGCGTTTTTACCTATTCTCCCGAAGAAGGTACTCCTGCGGCGGAAATGGAAGGGCAGATTCCGGAAGATGTCAAACAGGAACGACGTGACGAGTTAATGGAATTGCAGCAGGCAATCGCCTTTGAAAAAGCAGAGAACAGAGAAGGTGACAGATTACTTGTTATGATTGAAGGAAGTATTCCGGAAGAAGGCGTTTATATTGGCCGTACTTATATGGATGCGCCTAATGTGGATGGTTTTATTTTTATTCGTACGGAGCAGACTTTAATGACAGGTGATTTTGCATCAGTTGTGGTTGCAGGTGCCAATGAATATGATTTGATAGGAGAGCTTGAAGATGAATATTGCAAATAAAATAACGCTTGCAAGAGTGGTTATGATTCCTATATTTTTAGTTTTTATGATTCCTCAGTACATTCCTTTTCTTTCCGGCTGGATTGCAAATGCGGGAGAGGGAATGGTTAATATTTTTGCATGGATTGCATTGGGTATTTTCTGTCTTGCTTCCGTAACGGATTTTCTGGACGGTTATATTGCAAGAAAGTATAATATGGTATCTAATTTCGGTAAATTCATGGATCCCCTTGCGGATAAACTTCTGGTTTGTTCGGCATTGATTTGTCTTCTTACATTAGGCAAAATCAACGTATGGATTGTTCTTGTTATTATTGCAAGAGATTTTATTATCAGCGGCTTCCGACTTGTGGCATCCAATAACGGTGTGGTGATTGCGGCAGATATGTCCGGTAAAATCAAAACCACGCTTCAGATGATTATGATTATATGTCTGATTCCCAATATCAGTCTTCCTTTTTACGGTATATTTGTACTTGTTTTGGAAATTCTTGTGGTAGTGCTCACGATTTATTCACTTTTTGAATGTATGATAAAAAACAAAGGTGTATTGGCAGATAAAAAGTAGTTGTTTTGAAAGGCAGGTAATGGAACATGGTAGCAGAAATTATTTCAGTCGGAACAGAACTTTTACTGGGAAATATCATAAATACAAATGCGGCATATCTTGCAGAAAAGTGTGCGGCTCTCGGTATTTCCTGCTATTATCAGACCGTTGTGGGAGATAATGAGGAACGTCTGACAGATACGGTTAAAACCGCCTTGAAGCGTTCAGATATTCTCATTTTAACCGGCGGATTGGGACCTACCCAGGATGATTTGACCAAGGAAGTGGTTTCCAGGGCAATGAAAAAAGAACTTGTGGAAGACCAAAAAGCAAAAGAGATGCTGATTTCTTTTTTTGAAAAAAGAGGAAAAGAGATTACGGATAATAACTGGAAACAGGCACTGGTTCCGAAGGACAGTATTGTTTTATACAATGAAAACGGTACCGCTCCCGGAATTATTATTGAAGACGGTAAAAAATGTGCGGTTCTTTTACCCGGGCCTCCCGGAGAAATGAAGCCCATGTTTGAAACCTATGTAACAGATTACCTGAAGAAAAAGAGCCCTCAGGTAATTTCATCCGTTACGGTAAAAATATGCGGTATCGGCGAGAGTAAGGTTGAATCCATGATTCAGGATATGCTTGAAAAACAGGAGAATCCTACGATTGCACCCTATGCAAAAACAGGTGAAGTGCATTTACGTGTTACGGCAAGTGATGTGGATGAAAAGGCAGCAATGAAGCGCATTAAACCTGTTGTAAAGAAGCTGAAATCCCGTTTTGCCAATGATATTTATACCACGGATGAAAAAATTACGTTGGAGCATGCAGTAGTTGATTTGCTTTTAAGCAATAAGCTTACATTATGTACGGTAGAATCCTGTACGGGTGGTATGCTTGCATCCCGTCTGATTAATGTGCCCGGGGTTTCCGATGTGTTTAAAAGCGGTCATGTGACCTATTCGAATAAGGCAAAAAAGAAAATAACAGGGGTTAAAAAACGTACCCTTGAAAAACATACGGCGGTAAGTGCTCAGGTAGCAGAAGAAATGGCAAAGGGTGGTTCCCTTGCTTCCAAGGCTGATGTCACAGTTTCCGTTACCGGTCTTGCAGGTCCGGATGGCGGTACGGAAAAGAAGCCTGTGGGGCTTGTTTATATTGCCTGCTACGTAAAAGGCAAAACCACCGTAGAGGAATATCATTTTAGCGGAAACAGAAGTAAAATCAGGGAAAATGCCACCGCGGCAGCTCTCATTTTAATGCGAAGATGTGTATTGGAATATATTACGGAAGTTTCTTTTGGTAAGAAGGAATCTTAGTTTGTTTTGGTGTTTTAAGAGGAGAATGTAAATGGCGGATAACAGTATGTATAAATATGTGTTTTGCCCTCATTGCGGGGCAGTTACGTACCCCGGAAGGTGTACCATGTGCGGAATGGATGTGGCTGCGGGTGTGCAGGAAGATGTGTTTGGAAGCTATGATAACGATGTAACGGATCGTTTTCCTTCCGATGCAAAATCCCAGGGCGCATACCGGTATTACACTGACGAGCCTGCAAGTGAGTCGGAGCCGGTATTTGATAATGTTACAAATTACAATACTACGGTTACGGAAGTGATTCCTCAGTCGGTTATACCGGAGGAAGCTGTTGTGCAGACAACTCCTGCAGACGGAGTGATTCCGCAGTCAGTTTCGGCAAACGAAGCAACTTCACAGGCAGTTGCGGCAGAAGAGGTTGCTTCTTCGAATGGAAATATGCCGGTTTTCGGCGAAACGGATTATAATGCGTATTCCTTCGGATACGGGGAATCGGATAAAACTTCTGCCTATCAGACTGAAAAGATGAATGCATTCGATTATAACAGGGAATTTGATACAATCGATACAAGCAACGACGGTAAAACGAAGAAAAAAGTCGGAATCTTTCTTGTTGTATTTTTAGGAAGCGTTCTCGGTGTAGGGGGTCTGGCACTTGTATGTATTGTTGTCGCAATTGTTTTTCTGTTTTCTACCGCACTTGTTAATACAGGCTCTTCAAGCAGTATCACTTCGACCTATCCTCCTACAACTACGTTGCCTACAACTCCTACAGAGGAACGGGAAGTATATTCTTTGGAGAAAATTCATGATTCTTCAGGAAACGTAGACTGGACTGTTGTAGCTGATGAGTTTACCTCATTTCAGGACGGACGCAACCCCGGCGGAGATTTATTCCTTGTGGAAGATTATATGAGTACCTTTGATTCCGATCATGTAAATCAGCCCAGAACATCTTTTACGGGAATCTATTATGAACCATTCTGTGAGAGTATTGATTATAATCAGGATTATGTACCGGTGCGTTATATTTTGAATGCATCGAAGACAAACGCTGCAGGAACGGACCAGATGGAAATGGATTATGCCTATATTGCTTATTATCAGCTTGAAAGTGATAACATTCCCAATCTTGATTCTTTGAATGCGGAAATTAAGGAAATTACTGCCGGTGAGCTTTTAAAACTGGTAAACGGTCAGACGGATCCTAACAATGAACAGGACGTTGGAATTGAAGTAGATTCTTTTATTACCTATAATGATGAGGTGAAAATGAGTATCCTTCTGGATGTTAATCTTTATATGGACGGATATCGGGAAGTTCATTATATTCACGGCATTAATATTGATTTGGAAAATGGTGTTGTTTTAGATAACTCATCCATTGCAAATATTGATGATACTTTTGTAAGTAAATTTTTAAGCAAATGCGAATCTCAGAACGGAAGCGCCGCTTCTTTAAGTGAATACATGACTGATGAGGAAATTTTTGAATTCCTTACTGATGCGGAAACCAACATTATTTTCTTTAGTCCCTACGGTCTTGAAATCGGATTTGGGGCAATTGATGAATATGGTAACTGGGGGTGGTCAACCATTACCATACTGGATATGGTGGATTACTTAAATGACCAGCGTTTTGCTTCCATTACTGACCCTTCCCTTACGGTATCCGAATCAGACGTTGCGAATAAAATCATCACATCTGATGAATACTTTCAAAATACTTCCGGTTCGGATGAAAATGAGGATTCCACAGAATCATCTTCTGAGGAAGAAGGTTCCGAAGACGGCAGCGAAGAGCCGGAAGAGAGTACAACGGAGAAGCCGGATGATACTTTCGTGGGACCGATAGAATCGTTATAAATGACTCAAAAAATAAAAGCAGGAGAAAAGTTTAGACTTTTCTCTTGTTTTTTTATAAAAGAATATGGTATTATAGTCACACATTTTATGTGCCGATTCCCGGTACATCATTTCCGGATGGTATGCTCCGTCCGCTTTTTCATGGCTTATTCAGCTGCTATTTTCCCAAAAGTGATAATAAAAGAAGGGGAGGGATGCCTTTGAGGGATTTTTATTGGACAGATTCCGTGTTATTTTAGTAGTGTCAAAGGGATTTATAATAAAATCATAAAAAATCATTGACAAAACCGAACATTTGTTTTATTCTAAAAAAGAACAAATGTTTGCGTGAATGATAAAAAGAAAAAACAGAGAAAGGATAATATGCAAATCATTCTTTTTATCGTAGATTTGCGCCTTATACAGTGAAATAAGGCTTGGTGACGAAATGGATAGAGAAGATAAGAAAAAAGCCCTTGAAGCGGCTTTATCCCAGATTGAAAGACAGTTTGGTAAGGGAGCGGTTATGAAACTGGGAGACCCTGCCAGTCAGATGAATGTGGAGACAATTCCCACAGGTTCTTTAAGCCTTGATATAGCATTGGGTCTCGGAGGAATTCCCAAGGGACGTATTATTGAAATTTACGGACCTGAATCCAGTGGTAAGACAACAGTAACATTACATATGATTGCAGAAATCCAGAAAAGAGGCGGTATTGCCGGCTTTATTGATGCAGAGCATGCACTGGATCCTTCTTATGCCAAGGCAATCGGTGTTGATGTGGACAATATGTATATTTCACAGCCTGATAATGGTGAACAGGCACTTGAGATTACAGAAACCATGGTTCGTTCCGGTGCAATTGATATCGTTGTAGTGGACTCGGTAGCGGCACTTGTGCCTAAGGCTGAATTAGATGGTGAAATGGGAGATTCTCACGTTGGTCTTCAGGCTCGTCTTATGTCTCAGGCATTGAGAAAACTTACCGGTGCAATCGGACGTTCCAATTGTACGGTTATCTTTATTAACCAGTTACGTGAAAAAGTTGGTGTTTTTTACGGCAATCCTCAGGTTACCACCGGTGGTAATGCCTTGAAGTTTTATTCTTCCGTAAGACTTGAAATTCGCCGTGTAGAGCAGTTGAAACAGGGCGGAGATATTATCGGTAACCGTACCAGAGCCAAAATTGTTAAGAATAAGATTGCTCCTCCTTTTAAGGAAGCAGAATTTGATATCATGTTCGGCGAAGGTATCTCCTTTGAGGGAGATGTACTTGACCTTGCTGCAGAGGTTGGCATTATCAGTAAAAGCGGTGCATGGTATGCATATGACGGAAATAAAATCGGTCAGGGACGTGAAAATGCCAAGATATATCTGAAGGAAAATCCTGACGTTTGTGCAGAAGTAGAGCAGAGAGTTAGAGCTCACTATAATCTTGCCGGAACCGCTTCGGAAATGGACGGAAAGTCTGAGAAGAAAGCAAAGAAAGAAGTAAGTGAAGAAGTATGATCGAAATAAGGGAAATGATTGAAATCAATTCCAAAAAAGTCAAGATTATTACGGATAATGAAATCGCCTTTGTTGTTTACAAAGGCGATTTGCGTAAGTATGGGATGAAATTACATTCCTTTATTGAGGAAGATGTATTTGAACGGTTTGTGAAGGAGGTTTTGTGTCCCCGTGCGAAAAAAAGAGGTATGTATATGCTTTCTTCCAGAGAGTATACAGTGAAGGGACTGGAACAAAAACTTCAAAATGACGGTTACCCATTTTTTGTGATTGAGGAAGCAATTGCATATCTTACGAAATATCATTACTTGGATGATGAGAGATACGCAGGGGCATTTATCCGTACATATGCCGGTGGCAGAAGCAGAAATGAAATTATTCGTAAACTTACGGAAAAAGGAATTCATAAGGAGCTTGCGCAACGCATTTATGCGGAACAGGAAGAACTCGGGGATATTGCGGGGGATAAAAGTGTAATAAAAGAAATATTGAAAAAGAAGTCTTTTTCCCTTGTGGACAGTACAAAAGAAGAGCGTATCAAAATGCGAAATTATTTGTACCGGAAAGGTTTTTCGGCGGACTCTATAAATGCAATGTTTAAAGAAGTCTCAGATTTTTATGATGACTTTTAGAAGGGCAGATTTTTTCTAAAAAGTTTCGTGATTTTTACCTCTTACAGGAACAAGAATTGCTTGACATAACATGGTAAACAGTTTAAACTAGAAGTGTTGTAATAACGTTAATTAGAGTCATTTTAGATTCTATATTGATATTTGCACAATGAAAACTAAATAAGGAGGTGCTCCTGTACAGATGGGAAAAGTGGAACTTTGGGTTCTGCTTGTTGCCGTTCTTGTTACATTAGTTCTTTCCGCAGTTATCAGTGTTGCGATTGCTCTTACCGTATATAAGAAAAAGGTTGAGAAAAAAATCGGAAATGCTGACGAAAAAGCACGTGAAATCATTGATGAAGCTTTAAAAACCGCTGAAGCGAAGAAACGTGAAGGCTTACTTGAAATTAAAGAAGAGTCCATTAAAACCAAAAATGAACTCGACAAAGAAATCAAGGAACGCCGTGCTGAAGCTCAACGCTATGAAAGAAGAGTTCAGCAGAAAGAAGAAAGCGTTGATAAGAAGCTGGATGCAATTGAGAAGAAAGAAAGTGCTCTTGCTGCGAAAGAAGAAGAGATGGCAAAGCAGAGAGAAGTAATTTCTAAGTTGAACGAACAACGTGTACAGGAACTGGAACGAATTTCAGGATTAACCTCTGAACAAGCAAAAGAGTACTTGCTTAAAATTGTTGAAGAAGATGTGAAACATGAAACCGCTGTGCTTATTAAAGAGATGGAAAGCAGAGCGAAGGAAGAAGCTGATAAGAAAGCGAAGGAATATGTGGTTACAGCGATTCAGAAATGTGCAGCTGACCATGTGTCCGAAACAACGATTTCTGTTGTTCAGCTTCCCAGTGATGAAATGAAGGGAAGAATTATCGGTCGTGAAGGTAGAAATATTCGTACTTTGGAAACCATGACCGGTGTGGAGTTAATTATTGATGATACTCCCGAAGCAGTTGTTCTTTCCGGATTCGATCCGATTCGAAGAGAAGTTGCACGTGTTGCACTTGAGAAGCTTATTGTAGACGGTAGAATTCATCCTGCAAGAATTGAAGAAACCGTTGAAAAGGCCAGAAAAGAAGTTGAAGCATTAATTAAGGAGAAAGGTGAAGCAGCATGCCTTGATGTAGGCGTACATGGCATTCATCCCGAATTGGTAAGACTTCTTGGTAAGATGCATTTCAGAACCAGTTATGGTCAGAATGCTTTGAAGCATTCAATGGAAGTTGCCCAGTTATCCGGCTTACTTGCTGCGGAAATGGGACTTGATGTGAGAATGGCGAAAAGAGCCGGTTTGCTCCATGATATCGGTAAATCCGTGGATCAGGAGATGGAAGGTTCTCATATTCAGTTGGGTTCTGATTTATGTCGTAAATACAAAGAATCCGCAATTGTTATTAATGCAGTAGAATCACATCATGGTGATGTGGAAGCAACTTCACTGATTGCGTGCATTGTACAGGCTGCAGATGCTATTTCTGCCGCAAGACCCGGCGCAAGACGTGAGACATTAGAAACATATACATCTCGATTAAAACAATTAGAAGAAATCACCAACAATTTTAAAGGCGTTGACAAGTCATTTGCTATTCAGGCAGGTAGAGAAATTCGTGTTATGGTAGTTCCTGAGCAGGTTACCGACGATGACATGGTTTTACTGGCTCGTGATATTTCCAAGCAGATTGAAGCTGAATTATCATATCCGGGACAGATTAAGGTAAATGTTATTCGTGAGTCCAGAGTAATTGATTACGCGAAGTAATTATCTTACGAGCAATGAAACAAAGGGTTTTGATTTATATCAAAACCCTTTTTTATTCCAAAAAAAATCTTGTGTATTGCAAAAACATGTAGTAGAATGTATTGAAGTATGACTATGCAGTTTTTAGAAGCGGAGGATTTAATATGTCATTGACATTATCAGAAAAAGCGAAGAGTGTAAAACCTTCTTCCACACTTGCAATTACAGCAAAAGCAAAGGAAATGAAGGCGAACAACATTGATGTTGTAGGATTTGGTGCCGGTGAACCGGACTTCAATACACCTGATAATATATGTGAGGCAGCAATTGATGCAATTAAAAATGGTTTTACCAAGTATACACCTGCGTCAGGTACAAATGAATTAAAAGAAGCAATTTGTAAGAAATTTGAAACCTTTAACGGGCTTAAGTATACTCCTTCACAGATTGTAATCAGCAATGGTGGTAAGCATGGCTTAAGCAACGTTTTTGATGCGATTTTGAACCCCGGGGATGAGGTTATTATTCCTGCACCTTATTGGTTAAGCTATCCTGAAATGGTAAAGCTTTCCGATGGTGTGCCCGTTATCATTACAGGCTCAAAGGAACAGGGGTATAAAGTAACCGCAGAGCAGATTCGTAATGCTGTAACAGATAAAACCAAAGCTCTTGTTTTAAATACTCCCAGCAATCCTACCGGTATGATTTATACCAGAGAAGAACTGGAGGCAATTGCTGCGGTTGCTGTTGAAAAGGATTTTTATGTTGTATCTGATGAAATGTATGAATATCTTACTTATGCCGGTGAGAAGCATATCAGCATTGCATCTTTGAATGATGAAATCTATAAAAGAACCATTACCTGTAGTGGTGTGTCCAAAAGCTATGCCATGACAGGATGGCGAATCGGATATACGGCATCAAGCGTAGAAATTGCAAAACTCATGGGAGCTATGCAGTCACATGCAACTTCTAACCCCAATTCAATTGCACAGAAAGCGACTTTGGAAGCGTTAAACGGTCCTCAGGATCAGGTGATGCTTATGTGTAAAGAGTTTGATGAGAGAAGAAAGTATATGTATGAGCGTGTTTGTAATATGCCTCTTCTTTCCTGCATTGAACCGAAAGGCGCGTTTTATGTTTTTATTGACATTTCTGCAACCTTTGGTAAAAAATACAAAGACACAGTAATTACCACTGCAGCTGATTTTGCGGATATTTTCTTAAATGACTATGCAGTAGCAGTTGTTCCCTGTGCAGATTTCGGTTTTGCAGACCACATCAGACTTTCTTATGCAATCAGCAAAGAACAGATTGCAAAGGGTATGGACCGTCTTGAGAAATTCCTTGCAGAGTTAAAATAAGTGATTTCGATGGAGATTTGTTATGGACGAATTTAAAAGATTAGAAAGAACTTTGATTCATCATGGTAAAATCATAGATTATTATCAAGACACGATTGCTGTTCCAAACGGAAATATTGTAAAATGGGATTTTATCGGTCATAAAGGTGCTGCAGCGGTAGTACCGGTTATGCCGGACGGAAAAATCCTTATGGTAAGACAGTATCGTAACGCATTAGACCGTTATACTCTTGAAATTCCCGCAGGTGGTCTTAACAGTCCGGAAGAACCGCCTTTAGAGGCTGCAAAAAGGGAATTAAAGGAAGAAACAGGGTATGAAGCTGCATCAATGGAATGGTTAATTACCATTCATACCACTGTGGCATTCTGTAATGAGCAAATTCCGATCTATGTTGCTCATATTGATGGTTCACAGGGGGCGCAGCATTTGGATGCAGATGAATTTATTAATGTGGAAGCTTGTGAAATAAAAGATCTGGAAGATTTGATTTATTCAGGCAAAATAACAGATTCCAAAACAATTGCAGCAATTATGAGTTATAAGAACAAGTTTGTGAATTCCGAAGCATAGAATAGTATAAAAGCATGAAAGGTATGCTACGGAATGAAAAAAAAGATTTTTGGATGGAATGATTTTTTCGGCCGGAAGCAAAATTTATTGATTTTGTTTCCGGTCGGTTTTTTTCTCGGGATCATTTTGGGAATATCGGTTTTTAGAATAGCAAGCGGAAAAGAAATCGTAGCTTCTTGTCTGTCTGCACTAAGAGATATCGAAATCTATTATCCTGCATTTTTGTGTTATGTCATTTGGGCCAGAGTAGTAGATATTATGTTTTATGTCATCATTGTATTTATTCCGCCCGGTCCTATGTTATATTTTATCAGAGTTTTGTTTCTGGGAGTACAATGTGGCTGCATGATAACCGGATTCGCCTGGGTGGAAGGTTTTACGGGAATTGCAGTTTTTATATTGGGATGTTTTCCCCATTGGCTTTTATATGCACCGGCATTGTATGCGGGATATGATTATTTTCTTGTGATATGGAGTGGTGTGCATAATAATGACCGTAACAGTCAAACAAAAAATGTTTATTTCCATCATACATCATCGCATTTTTTTAAAGGCATTTTGCTTCTTGGTGTAGTTGTCATAATAGGAATGTTAACAGAATGTTATGTAAATTCATTTTTTGTAAAACTTTTTACAAATTTTTTTATTTCATGAATCACAAGATATTGTGACCTGTTGTTTGGTTCGGTCAACATTTAGGAAAACCCCTTAATTTATAAGGATTTTTTCAAAATTATGTTAATTTTTTAATTGCTTTTCTAAGTAAAAATGTCTATAATGGTACTTGCACAGTCAATGATTGACATAAATACGATAGAGAAGGATTATAGGTTGATGGAACAAAGGATAGATGCATTTATAGAATATATGCATAGCGTTAAAAAAACATCGACAAATACAGAACTATCATATAAGCGTGATTTGACGAAGCTGAGCAATTATCTGCGGGAGCAGGGAATTTTGGATTGTCATAAGGTTACTGCCGGTCATTTACAGGATTTTGTAACGGATA
This sequence comes from Lachnospiraceae bacterium, assembly GCA_017473905.1. Lineage (GTDB taxonomy): Bacteria > Bacillota > Clostridia > Lachnospirales > Lachnospiraceae > UBA3766. Next base: position 73,139 of record JAFUJA010000031.1, read on the forward strand.
TGCAACGTCGTAATTTCTCTGCGGCAACGATATCAAGAACCATTGCGTCCATGAAATCTTTCTGGCAGTATTTGCTTTTACAAGGGGTTACAAAGACAGATGCGGCAGCATCTTTGAAGGCACCGAAAATTGAAAAGAAAATGCCGGAAATACTTACCGAAAAGGAGGTTATCCGGTTATTGGAACAGCCTTCCGGTGACACTCCCAAGCAGATTCGTGATCGTGCCATGATGGAACTTTTATATGCTACCGGAATCAGAGTTACGGAATTGATTACCCTCAAGGTATCGGATGTAAATCTGACCATGGGATTTATTGTATGCAGGGATGCCCAGAAGGAAAGAGTGATTCCCTTCGGAGCAAAAGCGAAAGCTGCTTTGATTGCGTACATGAATAAAACCCGTGATATTATGGTGGAGAACCCGAATTCGGATATTTTATTTGCTAATTGCTCCGGAGAAGAAATGAGCCGTCAGGGCTTCTGGAAAATTATCAAGTATTATGCGAAAAAGGCGGGCATTGTAACGGATATTACACCCCATACGTTACGTCATTCTTTTGCAGCCCATCTTGTGGAAAACGGAGCTGATTTAAAGAGTGTGCAGGAAATGCTGGGACATTCCGATATTTCCACAACACAAATATATGTGAATATGACACACAATCATTTGCGGGAAGTTTATGATAATGCTCATCCCCGCAGCTAGTGTGTATTTATTATAAAAACAGGAGATTTAAGACAGAAATGACTATTTATGAAGAATTGCAGGCCAGAGGTTTGCTTGCACAGTTAACCGATGAAGAAGAAATCAAAGAATTAATCAATAATGGTAAGGCAACTTTTTATATTGGCTTTGACCCTACTGCAGACAGCCTTCATGTAGGTCACTTTATGGCTCTCTGCCTTATGAAGAGACTTCAGATGGCAGGAAATAAGCCCATTGCATTAATTGGTGGCGGTACGGGTATGATTGGTGACCCTTCCGGTAAATCTGATATGCGTAAAATGCTTACCAAGGAAATTATTCAGCACAATTGTGATTGTTTCAAAGAGCAGATGAGCAAGTTTATCGATTTTTCAGACGGAAAAGCAATGATGGTAAACAATGCTGACTGGCTTTTGGATTTGAACTATGTAGAATTTTTAAGAGATATCGGACCTCATTTCTCCGTAAACAGAATGCTTACTGCAGAGTGTTACAAACAGAGAATGGAAAAGGGATTAAGCTTTTTAGAGTTTAACTATATGATTATGCAGAGCTATGACTTCCTTATGCTTTATGAGAAGTATGGCTGTAATATGCAGTTTGGCGGTGATGACCAGTGGAGCAATATGCTTGGCGGTACCGAGCTGATCCGTCGTAAACTTGGTAAAGATGCTTATGCAATGACAATTACCCTGCTTCTTAATTCTGAAGGCAAGAAGATGGGTAAGACTGAGAAGGGTGCTGTATGGCTTGATGCGAATAAGACTTCACCTTTCGAATTCTACCAGTATTGGAGAAATGTAGGGGATGCGGATGTTTTAAAATGTATTCGTATGCTTACCTTCCTTCCTTTGGAAGAAATCGATAAAATGAGTGACTGGGAAGGCAGTCAGTTAAATACAGCCAAAGAAATTCTTGCATTTGAATTAACCAAAATGATTCATGGCGAAGAAGAAGCTGTAAAAGCTCAGGAATCTGCAAAAGCATTATTTGGCGGTGGCGGAAACAACGCAAATATGCCTACCTACACATTACAGGAAGAAGATTACAGAGACGGAAGCATCGATTTGATCGGTATTCTTACTTCTTCCAAGCTTGTTCCTACCAGAAGTGAAGGAAGACGTGCCATTGAACAGGGTGGCGTTTCCGTTAATGACGAAAAGATTACCGATATTAAGAAAACATACACCAAAGATGAAATTGGTGCAGGAGAGTTCATTGTAAGAAGAGGAAAAAAGAATTTCTGTAAAATTTTAGTTTAATGAAACTTAAAAAAGCCGTATTATGTACGGCTTTTTTTATTGCTTCCTGCACGTTATAATCTTTTTGTTATTGTTGCCAGGAAAGTATATTATAAATGGTTTAGCTTCGTCATGGTGTGCACAACTTCTTTTACGAGAAGAGGGTGGAAAGGTTTGGTAATATAGTCTGAATAGTTATAAGGCGAAAAGAGTTCATCTACATCGAGGGTTCTGTCACTTGTCATAAGAACCACGGGAGTCTGATATTGTTCCCTGATTTTTTGGAGCGTTTCCAAACCGTTCATTTCAGACATTTTTATATCCAGGATAATTAAGTCGAAGTCATGAATTTTGATAAGCTCCAACGCCTGTTTGCCGCTGAGGGCGGAAACCATTTCGTACATGGGCTCGTTTTGCATGATTTCAAGGATTGATTGATGGTTTTTTTCTTCGTCATCCACAATCAGGATTTTACGATGCATGGAATCGGTTTGTTTTAAGGTATATTCCTTATCTTCATCAATCATTCTTAACATGATATCAGCAATATCAGGGTCGAACTGTGTGCCTTTTCCTTTTTCGATTTCGGAGCGGACTATTTCCTGAGGGAGTGCTTTACGATAACTTCTGTTACTTGCCATGGCATCATAGGAGTCTGCAATTCCCAAAATTCTTGCAACCTCCGGTATTTTCTCTCCGGCAAGCCCATGGGGATATCCTTTGCCGTCGTACCGTTCGTGATGATATTTTGCGGCAAGGGCAATTTTGTCGTCGGTTGAGATTCCTTTTAGAATATGGTATCCGGTAACGGGATGTATTTTTATAATATTATATTCTTCGTCTGTCAGCTTTCCGGGCTTATTAATTATTTCGTCGGGAATACGTATTTTTCCCACATCATGCAATAATCCCGCACGGTAAATTTCATCCTGTTCTTCCTTTGTTTTTCCCATCTGACGGGCTATCATACGGGCGTATTGTGCAACACGGGTTGAATGACCGCTTGTGTATCTGTCTTTGGCATCTACAGCCTCGCTCAGGGCAGTAACGGTTCGCAGAAACAACCCGTTGATTCTTTCCTGACGGAGGCGCAATTCCACGGTCTGCTCGTCTACCTTTTGTTCCAGTTCTGCCTGAAATTTCTCTAAATCGCTGTTGTGTTTTGCAAGCAGATTCATATATTTCCATTTATCGGTATCTTCGCGAAGTTCCAGCACATATCCCTTGATTTTTTTGCGGTTCCATATTTTCTCTATGTGGCATTCATAGTGTTTTTCTGCAGTTTTATAACTGAAATTAACGGTGTTAGTTTCCGTAAAAGCATCCAGCCATTGGGAAATTTTGTCCAGTTCCTGAATTTTTCGGATTCCCCTGTCTACAATGCATTGAGAGAGTGCAGGAAAGATTTCCAGAGCGATTTCATTGCATCCGATGTAATTTAATTTTTTATCGAACATAATATAACCGTAAGTATCCTGTTTTTTTAAGGAAGCTGTTATGTTATCTTCAAAATTATAATTCATGCACCTCTGGTACATATACAGCATAATCCAACTGTCGATGGTATAAGCAATCGGCATGATTTCCAGCGCAGAGTTAACGGAACGTCCTACGATAAAAAGAATAATATTTACCGTAACCATTCCGATTAAGGTCCATATGCTGTATCGGGACACGGCGCGCTTTTTATAAAATGTATAAATGAGCAGAACAATCTGGGCAATAATATAGCCGTATAATATTACATAAAACAGATTATGACCAATGCCGTAGGTGCGTCCCAGTACAGTTGCACCGTTATAAGAATCAAGGTATACGTCAGCATAGTAAAAATTGCTGCTTCCGATGGTCAGTGCCAGCGCGTAAACAAACATACTGTAGGAAACAAGCAGAAACTTTAACCAGGTCCGGAGCCGGTAATTGCAAATGGCACATATCAGAAACAAAGTAACCGGCGGAACAAAAATACCGCCTATATAGGCTATTTTGTTGGCAAGGATTGCTTCTTCCAGGTTACCGGAAAGTGCCAGTGCAAGATAACCGCCGTTTGATATTGTCATTAAAAGAACGAGCATCAAAAAGTAAAAATTTACTTTTTTCACTTCAAAGTTTGAAAGCAACAAAACAAAACAGGTGAATGTGAGTAAAGCGGTTGTAATGTATACATAAACCATGGCAACGGGCTCCTTTCCTGATAAAAATCTGACAGTAAATGTCAGGTTATGCATATTATATCATATTAAATAGAGGAATGCGCGATACAATGTAAAAGAATTTTTTAAAACAAATAAAATAATAGTTGACAACTTTCTTTGTCAATGATAGGATTGATTTGACAATAAAAGTTGTCAAATTGCAAAATATAATTGTCAAATTAAGTGAGAGGGAATGAAAATGGAAGTAAATGAAAAGAATGTAAGTGAAATGGCTCCTGAAATGGTGTCCGAAACGGCAGTTGATGCTGTAAGTACCAAATCACAGCGTAAGGTTGCGACGGCAATCGGATGGAGATATGCCGTGTTTGCAGTGGTGGTGATTTTGGTTCAGACTTTATTGTTAAACATAATTGCATTGGTGAATGAAGCATTTTATATGGAACATGCTATATCCCTGAATTTTTTGTCTATTGTTTTAGGCGTGGATTGTATCGGTTTTCCACTTTTGTTACTTTTGGGGAAAGGTATGGAGAAAACCAAAATTGAAAAGCGTAAAATGTCTTTCGGCAAACTGATTCTTTCTGTTCTTCTTATGGCAGGGCTGGCAGGTGTCGGAACTTCCGTCGGTACAGTCATTCATCTGGCATTGACGCTTCCTTTTGGTGTAGAGGGCGCCGAAGCAAATGCTGTTGCAACATTAATGCTTGAATCCGGATTTTTCCTCCGTGTACTGGTGGTGGGAATTCTTGCACCTATCGTAGAAGAGTTGATTTTCCGTAAATTACTGATTGACAGAGTGGTAAAACACGGCGAATTTCTTGCAATTGCTTTGTCTGCTTTGATGTTTGGACTTTTCCATGGTAATTTTTCACAGTTTTTTATGGCAACATTAATTGGCGGATTGTTCGCTTTTATTTATATCAGAACCGGCAAAGTCTGGTACACCATTTTTCTTCATATGGCAATGAATCTTACAACCTCCGTTGTTACTGTATGGCTTGCAGGATATTATATGGATGCGGCAATGGAACTTGCCATGGCAAAGACAGAAGAGCAGATGGTTACCGCAATGACAGAAAATATTCTTCCCCTCGGCGCATATCTTGGCTGGCTTGGAATTTTGGGATTGATTGCTTTCGTTGGTTTTATTCTGTTCTGGGTATTTTTCAAGAAATTCCGTCTTACGGATAAAGCGAGAGGAATTAAGGCAGGTTCTTCTATGGCAGCTGCTTACGGAAACTGGGGATTTGTATTATTCCTGCTTGTTTGTCTTTTCCTTTTCGGAATGAATTATATTCCGAATATTGTAATGTGGATTATGAGCTTATAAAAGGAGGCAGGGGATATGCCGCTTTACAACCATCTAAAAGAGTACAGGGTGCGCCTGAATATCAATCAGCAGGAACTTGGTTCCAGGGTGGGCGCCAGTCGTCAGACCATCAGTCTGATTGAAAGAGGGGATTATTCCCCCTCTGTTACCCTTGCGTTAAAAATTGCCAAAGTCTTTGATGCATCCGTGGAAGATATTTTTCAATATACGGAAGAGGACGAGGCTGAGAAATAAGACAGGAAACAGGATGAGAGGATATTGATATGAAAAGAGAAATCAGTTCTGAGGAACAGCATATTATAGAGGGAATACGTCAGGAAGACCGTAAAAAAAGTCCGTTGTTTGTCCTTATCTGTGTATTGTCAGGTTTTGGTGGCGGTGCGATTGGAATGTTCGGTATGATTCTGGTGGCGTTTGTTACATATTATTTCAGGGATGGAGTTTCCTTTGTGGAATGGTTTGCGCGATTGCAACGGAATGCAGGTATTTTTGCATTGCCGGTAATGATTCTTGTAGGAGTTGTATTGTCCGTTCTTTGTATTGTTTATTATAATAAAGCACGTAAAATCTGGTATGGTGACGGAGATGAGGATGAAAAATATGAAAAGGCAGATGCTTTTCTTTCGACGGTTCTCATTTTAAGTAATTGTATGTTTCTTTCTGTTATGATGTTGTTTGGTGTGGTTTTTTACGCGGCACTGGTACGGATAAGAATAGATGATTATCATTTATTTTCTGTTGCGGGAACTACCGTTACCGGGTTGCTTTTTTACTTCGCTTTTTTGTTTATTTATTCTAAAATGCAACATTTGGCAGTTAACTTTAGCAAATTGATACATCCGGAGAAAAGAGGAAGCTTTTTTGATTTTAAATTCCAGAAGGTATGGTTTAACAGTTGTGATGAGGCGGAAAGACAGCAAATCGGATACGCTTCTTATATCACCGTTAAGATGTTAAATTTTGTTTTATTGGGTCTGATGGTTGTGCTTGTAATTCTGGGCATGTTTGTTGAAATCGGAATATTACCCTTGTTGATTACCGGAACGATTTCCCTGGTTTTAAACATTACTTACGGTATCGCGTCAAAAAATGCCACAGGTGTAAATTCGATGAGAGTATAAATAAAAAAATCCCATTTTCATGGGATTTTTTTATTTTAGAAATCTAATTCATTGTTGTTACGTTCATTGTAATGAGCAACGATCCTCTGGATTTTTTCCGTAGGTGTTAATGCATTGGTTAACGAACTGTCATGATTCATAAAATCAATGATGGAAGCTACGAATTTACTCATGTCTGCCTGAAGATAATAGGGTCTTTGAAGCAGGGCAGGAGGAGTATAGTTTAAGTTGGTTGTGATGATTTTATCGAAGTAACACTTTTCGTATGCTTCATCGAATGCTGCGAGACCGTTGGTAAATAATCCGAATGTACAGCAGATAAAAACTCTCTTGGCATTCATTGCTTTTAACTGTCTTGAAGTATCAATCATACTGTCACCAGAAGAAATCATATCGTCAATGATGATAACATCCTTGCCGTCTACGGAATCACCGAGAAATTCATGAGCAACGATAGGATTTTTGCCGTTTACAATCTTGGTATAATCCCGGCGTTTATAGAACATACCGGTATCAACACCGAGAACGGTAGCAAAGTAAATTGCACGGTTTAATGCACCTTCATCCGGACTGATGACTACGGTGTGATTTTTATCAATGATAAGGTCTTCTTCATTGTTTAAAAGGGTTCTTGCGAACTGATAATTCGGTGTGAAGTTATCAAAACCGCAAAGGGGAGTCGCGTTCTGTACTCTGGGATCATGGGCATCAAAGGTTATGAAGTTGTTTACGCCCATCTGGCTTAATTCTTCCAACGCATACGCACAGTCTAAGGATTCACGGCCGTTTCTTTTGTGCTGGCGTCCTTCGTACATAAAAGGCATGATGACATTGATTCTGTGTGCCTTGCCGTTGGCAGCGGCAATCAGTCTTTTTAAATCCTGATAATGGTCATCGGGAGACATGTGGTTCTCGTAGCCGTGCATTTTATATGTAAGGCTGTGATTGCATACATCAACGATAAAATATAAGTCTTTACCACGGGCAGTTTCGTGAAGTTCCGCTTTTGCTTCACCGCTTCCGAATCTGGGAAGCGCAAAGTCTAAAAGATAATTATCTTCAATATAACCGTGGAATGCGGGATCGTTTCGATGAACATTGTTAATCTGTCTTCTGTATTCCACCAGATATCTGTTTACGGTTTCCCCCAGTTTCTGTGCGCCGGGAAGTGCGACAATTTTAACCGGAGCTACCGGCATTGCGTTTTCAAGTGCAAATAAATTAGGCATGTCTAAGAGTCCTTTCTCTTGTGTTAATGGGATAAAATACCCCTAAAACCATACTAAATATATCTTAAACCGCGTTTGCGGTCAAGTTGCTTTTTAAAGTAGTGTATTATATAATATAAAAAAAAGAAATGGGATTTTTTATGAAAAAAAGAGAGCATATTATCAAAAATGTATGTCCCGGCAGTATCGGAGAAGAATGCGGATTTGAACCCGGAGACATTTTATTAACCATAAACGGTGAAGAAATCGAGGATATTTTTGACTATCGTTTTATGATTCAGGAAGAGGAACTTGTTCTTGAGGTAAAAAGCAAACAGGGAGAAATTGTTGAGATAGAAATCGAAAAAGACAGTGATGAAGAACTGGGGCTGGAATTTGAAAACCAGTTTATGGATGATTATCATTCCTGCTGTAATAAATGCATTTTCTGTTTCATAGACCAGATGCCTCCCGGCATGAGAGAGACCCTGTATTTTAAGGATGATGACGCCAGATTGTCATTTTTACAGGGGAATTATGTGACACTTACCAATATGTCGGACAAGGATGTTGAAAGAATCATCCGTTATCACCTGGAACCGATTAACATATCTTTCCAGACCATGAACAGAGAGTTGCGTTGTAAAATGTTGAATAACCGTTTTGCGGGACAGGCACTGGATAAAGTGGACCGTTTTGCGGATGCCGGTATCACAATGAACGGTCAGATAGTTTTATGTAAAAATGTAAATGACGGCGCAGAACTGGAGTATTCCATTTCCGAACTGACGAAATATATTCCGTTGCTGGAAAGTGTTTCCGTAGTGCCGGTAGGCTTGTCCAAATACAGGGATGGTTTATATCCTTTGGAACCCTTCAGTAAAGAAGATGCCTGTGCCGTATTGGATCTGATTCATTCCTGGCAGGATAAATGTATGAAAGAGCACGGAATTCATTTTGTCCATGCTTCGGACGAGTGGTATCTTCTTGCGGAGCGGGAACTTCCCACGGAAGATAATTATGACGGTTATTTACAACTTGAAAACGGTGTTGGTATGCTCCGTCTTTTCCATGATGAATTTGTGGAAGCTCTTGAAGAGGTTAAGGAGAAAGCAGCATCGGATGAGGCGTTCCGGAAGGCTTTGGAGCAGGCCGGACCCGTCAGCATTGCAACGGGACGGTTGCCTTATCACAATTTGGAATCTCTTGTAGGTATGGTAAAAGAGTATCTTCCTTCTTTTAAAGTGAGCATTTATCCCATAAGAAACGACTTTTTCGGAGAGAATATTACCGTGTCGGGTCTTGTAACGGGACAGGATTTGATTGCCCAGTTAAAAGGCAAAGAGTTAGGAAGCAGACTTCTTTTACCGGAGAATATGCTTCGGTGTAATGAGGACGTTTTTTTGGACGATGTCCGCACCGGTGAGGTGGAAAAGACTTTACAAGTTTTGGTAGATATTGTAAAATCAAGCGGGCGAGATTTTTTATTCAGAATGTTGGATATTAGCCCTTATTTTATGTAAAAATGTATATGTAGTAATGCAATAAAGGAAGGTAAAAAATGGCAAAAAAGAAAAAGAAACCCATTGTTGCCGTGGTAGGTAGACCCAATGTGGGAAAATCTACATTGTTTAACTGTCTGGCAGGAGAACGTATCTCCATCGTAAAAGATACGCCGGGCATTACACGAGACAGAATTTATGCGGATATCAACTGGCTTGATAAAAGCTTTACAATGATTGATACAGGCGGTATTGAACCGGACAGCAAGGATATTATTCTTTCACAGATGCGTGAACAGGCGGAAATCGCTATTTTTACCGCAGATGTGATTATTTTCCTGGTTGATGTGAAGCAGGGACTGGTAGATGCGGATGCCAAAGTGGCAGATATGCTCAGAAGAAGTAAAAAACCCGTGCTTCTGGTTGTAAACAAGGTTGATAACTTTGATAAGTATATGCCGGATGTTTATGAATTTTATAATTTAGGAATCGGAGAACCGATTCCTGTTTCTGCTGCTAACCGTCTTGGTTTGGGAGATATGCTTGATAAAGTTATGGAGTTCTTCCCGGAAGATGCGTTTACGGAAGAAGAGGATGAAAGACCTAAGGTAGCCATTGTAGGTAAGCCTAATGTGGGTAAGTCCTCTATTATTAATAAACTTGTGGGTGAGAACCGCGTGATTGTATCCGATATTGCAGGAACAACCCGTGATGCCGTTGACACGGAAGTTACCTATGACGGCAAAGAATATGTGCTGATTGATACGGCCGGAGTCCGCAGAAAGAATAAAATCAAAGAAGAACTGGAACATTTTATGATTGTACGTACCGTTAGTGCGGTGGAGCGTGCGGATGTGGTTGTTCTTGTTATTGATGCAACGGAAGGTGTTACGGATCAGGATACCAAGATTGCCGGTATTGCCCATGAAAGAGGCAAAGCGGTTATTATTGCCGTAAATAAATGGGACGCTATTGAAAAAGACGATAAAACCACGAATCGTTTTACGGAAAATATCCGGGATATGCTGGCATTTATGCCTTATGCGGAAATTATGTTTATTTCTGCCAAAACCGGACAGCGTCTGCCGAAGTTATTCGGCCTGATTGATGTGGTTATGGAAAACCATGCAATGCGTGTGGCTACAGGTGTATTGAACGAGATTATGATGGAAGCGGTTGCAATGCAGCAGCCGCCTTCAGATAAAGGGAAGAGACTGAAGCTGTTTTATATTACACAGGTATCGGTGAAGCCGCCTACCTTTGTTATTTTTGTAAATGACAAAGAACTGATGCATTTCTCTTATACCAGATATATAGAAAACAGAATCCGCGATGCCTTCGGCTTCAGAGGAACGCCTCTTCACTTCATTATACGAGAGAGAAAGGAAGACTGATGATGGAGATTTTAATCAGAATAGTTTGTCTTGTTGTGGGATATGCGTTTGGATTAATCGAAACCGGTCTGCTTTACAGTAAAGCCAGAGGCGTTGATTTGAGAAAACACGGAAGCGGTAATGTGGGAACCACAAATACCCTTCGAACCATGGGAAAACGAGCCGGAGCAATTGTGCTTGCGGGAGATATGCTTAAAACATTTATTCCTGTTTTACTTGCATGGGTAATTTGTCATCAGTTTGTGCCTGAAATGGATTATCTTGTACGGCTTTATACTGCTGCAGGTGTTATTCTCGGCCATGATTTTCCCTTTTATATGAAGTTTAAGGGAGGAAAGGGAATTGCCTGCTCCGCTGCCATGATTCTGGCATTTTATTGGGGTGTACTTCCCGGAGAAGCTGTCATTTTCTTCGGTATTTACCTGCTTACAAGATATGTTTCCCTTGCTTCGCTGTTTATGTATTTCGGTTTTCTTGCACAGATTATCGTATTTGGTCAGTTTGGATTCCTCGGCATGTCTCAGGGAATGTTAATTGAAGTATACATTATTATTTTTATCCTTACTTTAATTGCCATGTTCTGTCACAGGGAAAACATCAAAAAGCTGTTAAAAGGCGAGGAAAGAAGAACTTATCTGAAACGTTCCAAAAACGAAGAAGTTGCAACTGCGGCAGCTGTGGCTACGGAAGAGCCGGAAACGGTCTCTCTTGATGATGAGGATTTGGCCAGAATTCTTGCTTCCGACGAAGATAAGGATCAGGAAGTCAAAGAAAAGGAAACAGATAAAATTACGGATAAAAAAACCCGTTATGTACCGCCTGAGACAACAACCCTTGTTCCCAGAGAAGAAGTGGAACGGGAAGAAGCAGAGAAGGCTGCCCGTCTTGCGGCAGAAGGTGTTGTTCAGGAAGCTGATCCTCCTTCGGATATTGCCGACAGAATGTCGGAAGTATTTCAGGCACTTCACGGGGAAAAAGAAGCTGTTGTGGAAGGAAATACCATTCTTCCCGCAGGATATGTAAAAAAAGAAAATAATACAGAAGGTAGGGAATGATATGGCAAAAGTTAGTGTATTAGGAGCCGGCAGTTGGGGGATTGCATTGGCGAGAGTACTTCATACAAACGGAAATGAGGTAACTGTATGGTCAGCGCTGGGAGATGAAATCAGCATGCTTTGTGAGCACAGAGAGCATCTTACAAAGCTTCCCGGTGTAAAGTTGCCGGATGATATGATTTTTACACAGAATCTGGAAGAAGCGGTAAAAGAGAAAGAATTGCTGGTTATGGCAGTTCCTTCCCCTTTTGTTCGTTCAACCGCCGGACAGATTGCTGCTTTTTATGATAAAAAGCAGATTATTGTGAATGTTGCGAAGGGAATTGAGGAGGCTACCTTAAAAACCCTTTCTGATGTTATCAAAGATGAAATTCCCGGTGCGAATGTGGCAGTTTTGTCCGGTCCTTCCCATGCAGAGGAAGTAGGAAGAGGCATTCCCACCACGATTGTTGCAGGCGCAGATGACAGGGATACGGCACATTTTGTACAGAATCTTTTTATGAATGATGTATTCCGTGTTTATACAAGCCCTGATGTGTTGGGAATTGAAATCGGTGCTGCATTGAAGAATGTGGTTGCCCTTGCCGCAGGTGTGGCAGACGGACTCGGTTACGGAGATAATACGAAAGCGGCCCTGATTACAAGGGGGATGGCGGAAATTACCCGTCTCGGATGTAAAATGGGAGGCAGACCGGAAACCTTTTATGGTTTATCCGGTGTAGGCGATTTGATTGTAACCTGTGCAAGTATGCATTCCAGAAACCGCAGAGCCGGCATTTTAATCGGCCAGGGAAAAACCATGGCTGAAGCCATGGAAGAAGTAAAAATGGTTGTGGAAGGTGTTCATTCTGCCAAGGCAGCCAAAGCACTTGCGGACAAATATCAGGTTTCCATGCCTATCGTGGAGCAGGTAAACCAGGTTCTTTTCAATAATCAGTCTGCGGCAGACAGCGTAGGTGAATTGATGCTTCGTGACAAGAAGATGGAAATCAGCGTTGATGGTTGGAAGTAAACAGGTAATATTATGAGAGTTGAAGAATTTAAAATGGAGCGGGAAAATCTTGTTTCCGTGGGTGATCGTGTAAATATCACCGAAGGAGCTCTTCCTGCCAGTTATTATTATACTGTAGAGCCTGCAGTTGCAATGTCCGGCAATTATGCCTATTTTGAACGTATTAAAAGCCGGGAAGGTGTGGTTCAGGGCATTGTTGAGAAGCCTGCAGGATTTTATGTGCAGGTGGCTTTTGATGAAGAAGTTCCCGAAAAAAGATAAAGAAAGAGGTTTTTGATGAAATATCGTTACCTGCTTTTTGATGCAGACCAGACTTTATTTGATTATAATAAGGCACAGCGTCAGGCGTTGACGTCCATTATGGATACGTATGGCTTTCCCAAAGAAGAAGAGGTATACAAATATTTTCATTCTTTGAACGATGGATTGTGGAAGCAGCTTGAAAAGGGAGAACTTACCAGGGATGAATTGTTAAATACCCGTTTTGTCCGTTTCTTTGAAGCTTACGGGGTTTCTTATCCCGGGCCGGGAATTGTTGAAGAGCATTATATCAATGCCTTATCACAGGGCTGTTTTCTGCTTCCGGATGCGGAAATGGTTTGCGGGAGACTCAGCAGACATTTTCATTTGTCACTGGTTACCAATGGAATTACCCGTGCCCAGAACGGAAGACTGGACAAAAGTGGTTTGAGACCTTACTTTCAGCATATTTTTATCTCGGAAGAGGTAGGGGCTGATAAGCCTTCGGAAGCCTTTTTTGACAAGGTTTATGAAACACTTGGATGTCCTGATAAGGAATCCATGATTATCATCGGGGATTCTCTTTCTTCGGATATCAGAGGCGGTGTGAATTTCGGTATTCATACCTGTCATGTGGTGTTGGATGGAGATATTCCGGAATATAAGGAAATACAGCCTACATATACCATAAAAGAGTTAAAAGAATTATTTACAATTTTATATGAACAGCCGGTGGAAACCGAGTAGGAATAAAACAAGACCTTCTGCATAAAATGTAACAGTAACGGCAGGAGGTCTTTTTATATGGATTTAAAAAACGGAACTACCTATGATCTCTATCGCGATATTCAAAAACGGTGCAACGGAGAGATTTATATCGGTGTGGTTGGCCCGGTCAGAACCGGCAAAAGCACTTTTATTAAAAGATTTATGGATCTTTTGGTTTTGCCTAATATATCCGATGAAAATGAGAAAATAAGAACAACAGATGAATTGCCCCAGAGCGGAGCGGGTAAAACCATTACAACCACAGAGCCTAAGTTTATTCCCAAAGAAGGGGTTAGCGTACATTTGACAGAAGATGTGGATATCAAGGTGCGTTTGATTGATTGTGTGGGCTATATGGTAGAAGGCGCCGGCGGTCATATGGAAGGAGATTCGGAACGACTGGTAAAAACCCCGTGGTTTGAGCAGGCAATTCCTTTTTCACAGGCAGCTGAACTTGGTACCAGAAAAGTCATTACGGACCATTCCACAATCGGAATTGTAGTATTAAGTGACGGAAGCTTTACGGATTTAGAGAAAGACGCTTACATGGAAGCCGGTAAAAGAGCAATTTTAGAATTAAAGGCATTAAAAAAACCCTTCGTTGTGCTTGTAAATACAACCAGACCTTATGGGGAAGATGCTTTGGAATTTGCCCGTAATATTAGTGAAACCTATAAAGTAAACGCATTTCCCGTAAACTGTGCCCAGTTGAAAAAAGAGGACATTAATGAGATTTTAAGGAAGGTTTTATACGCTTTTCCTATTTCTAAAATTTGTTTCCACAGTCCGAAATGGGTGGAACTTTTAGATTGTAACCATGAATTGAAAAGAGGGCTTTGCCAGCGGATTGCTTCCTTTGTGGAAAACCTGGAGTGCATGGAAGATGTTTTGCGCAAGGAAGAACTTTCCCCTTGTGATTACATAAAAGCTTGTAAAATAGATAAAATTAATATGGCAGACGGATGTATTTCTATGCGTCTGGATGTGGAGGATTCCGTATATTTTACCATGTTAAGTGAAATTTTGGGGGAAGAAGTAGACAGTGAATGGAAGCTTCTTGCGGTTTTAAAAGAACTTGGCAGACGTAAAAAAGAATATGAAAAAGTGGAAGATGCCATGGAAGCGGTACGGAACAAAGGATATGGGGTCATCATTCCGGAGAAGGATGAAATTTCTTTGCAGCAGCCGGAGGTCATTCATCACGGAAATAAGTTTGGTATTAAAATTACAGCCCATAGTCCCAGCATTCACCTGATTAAGGCGGATATTGAAAGTGAAATTTCACCTATTGTGGGAAGCGAAGCCCAGGCGGAAGATTTAATCCGTTTTATCGGAAACGGAGAAGAAAACGGCGGCATGTGGGAGACAAATATCTTCGGTAAAACCATTGAACAGCTTGTACGGGACGGAATCGACCAGAAAGTTGCCAATATCGGGGAAGAAAGTCAGGTGAAATTGCAGGAAACCATGCAAAAAATTGTCAATGAGTCAAACGGTGGTATGGTTTGTATTATTATTTGACAGACTTTTACTTTGAAAACTATATAATGTATGGTAAAATAAGGGAGTGGGAGTATATTTCACTTCCTTTATTTTTGTGGGTAACCGCAAAAAAATCATCTTTTGGGAGGGTTTTACTATGAATGATATTTATAAGAAATTACAGGATTGCTACGCTTGTGTACGGGCAAAAACCGATTTTGAGCCAAAGGTTGCAATTGTACTCGGGTCCGGTCTTGGAGATTATGCAAAGGATATTGAAGTGGTAAGTGAAATTTCCTATTCCGAAATCGAAGGATTTCCTGTTTCCACCGTTCCGGGACATGCGGGAAAGTTTATTTTCGGATATGTAAAAGGAGTTCCTGTGGTTTGTATGAAGGGAAGAGTTCATTTTTATGAGGGATATCCCATTTCGGATGTTGTGCTTCCCATTCGTCTTATGAAACTTCTGGGAGCAAAAGTACTGTTTTTGACCAATGCCTCCGGTGGCATTAATCCTGCTTTTTCCGCAGGAGATTTTATGCTGATTAAAGACCAGATTGCATGTTTTGCACCCAATCCCCTGATTGGACCTAACATCGATGAATTGGGAGTTCGCTTCCCTGATATGACCCATGTGTATGATTTGGATTTACAGCAGGCCATTAAAGATGCTGCCGCAGAGAATGAAATTAAACTTCAGGAAGGGGTTTATATTCAGCTGACAGGACCTTCTTTTGAGTCACCTGCAGAAATTAAAATGTTGCGCACGCTGGGCGGAGATGCGGTTGGTATGAGTACTGTTGTGGAAGCCATTGCGGCAAATCATATGGGTATGAAAATCTGCGGTATTTCCTGTGTATGCAATCTTGCAGCCGGTATGACAGATAATCCCCTGACCCATGATGAGGTGCAGGAAGCGGCAAATAAGGCAGCACCGTTATTTAAAAAGCTTGTTACGGAATCCGTTGCCAAATTTGAAAATCTTTTGTAGAGAATAACAGAAAAGATTCTGGATAAAAGTTTGGACCGGAGGATAGTTTTATGGATGATAAAAGTCTGATAAAAGAAGCGTTTCTCGCAAGGGAAGCAGCATATGCACCTTATTCCGGTTTTACGGTGGGTGCAGCGCTTTTAACTGCCGAAGGAGAGGTGTACAGGGGCTGCAATATAGAGAATGCAACATACGGTGCTACCAATTGTGCGGAACGAACTGCGGTATTTAAGGCGGTTTCGGAAGGTGTGGCGGATTTTACCGCCATTGCCATTGCGGGCGGTATAAAAGGTGAGAAGCCTGTCGATTATTGTTATCCCTGCGGTATTTGCAGGCAGGTTCTGGCAGAATTTGATAAAAACGGTGCGCTTCGGATTATTTGTGCCAAATCAGAGGAAGACTATAAGGTATATTCTTTAAAAGATTTATTGCCGGAGTGTTTCAGTCTGTAGACAGGAAGGTTTTATAAGAGGGTCAGTGTATGAAGATATGCTTTCGGAATGCATCCCTTCTGGACATGGTTCAGGGAATGCAGATAAAAGAAAATATGCAGGTGTGGACGGAAGACGGTAAAATATCCTTTGTCGGGACGGATGCGTCGGCAGAGTTGTTTTTACGGGAGAATGATGTAACCTTCCAGCGGATTGTGGACTGTAAAAATAATCTTTTAATGCCCGGTTTTAAAAATGCCCATACACATTCTGCCATGACTTTTTTACGGTCAAAAGCAGATAATCTGCCGTTACAGGAATGGCTGAATCATCTTGTATTTCCGGCAGAGGCCAAATTGAGCGAAAAAGATATTTATGCATTGACGAAACTTGGGATTCTTGAATATCTGCAAAGCGGTATCACAGGAATCTGTGAAATGTATCTCACTCCGGATTCCATAGCAGCGGCCTGTGTTGATATGGGAATGCGTTGTACCTTAACCGGGGGTGTCAATAATTTTTCCCAGTCTGTAGATGATTTAAAACGTTGGAACAAAGAATTGAATAAAATGAATGAATTAATCCGTTTTGTACCCGGTTTTCATGCGGAATATACCTGTGATAAGTCGCTTTTATGTGAAATTGCCGGACTTGCGGAAGAATTAAAAACTCCTGTTTTTGCCCATGTTTCCGAAACCCGGAAAGAAGTGGAGGAGTGCATTGCGCGTTACGGTATGACACCGGTGGCTTTTCTGGATTCCTTGGGAATGTTTCGTTACGGCGGCTGCGGCTACCATCTTGTGCATTTGCAGGAAGACGATTATGAAATCCTGAAAAAGCGCGGGGTTTATGCAGTTACCAATCCTGCCTCTAATCTAAAACTTGCAAGCGGGATTGCTCCGGTAAGCCGTATGTTGAAGGAAGGCATTCCCGTAGCAATCGGAACCGACGGACCGGCAAGTAACAATGCACTGGATTTCTTCAGGGAAATGTATTTGGTTTCTGCGCTTGCCAAAGTAAGGGAAGAAGACCCTTCTGCAGTATCCGGAGAAGAGGTGCTTGTTATGGCATGTAAAAACGGTGCATATGCCTGCGCAACCCCGGATAGTGACTGTATTGCTCCGGGTAAAAATGCAGACATGGTTTTAATTGATTTAACCCAACCGAATATGCGACCTCTTCACAATATTGTTGATAATCTTGTGTATGCAGGTAGTAAAATAAATGTTAAACTTACCATGGTTGCAGGAAGGATTTTATATGAGGACGGTGTTTTTTATACCGGTACGGAACAAGAGGAAATTTACGAAGAGGCAGAACGTATCGCCAATCGTATCTTAGGATAAATGACAGAAATTTTATGACAGGAAGGCTTTTGACATGGCATATGTTTTATTGGGAACCGGTGTTGCTGCAGTACTCATTTTTATGATGATTCAAAGTTATCTGGAGGAAAAAAGGCGGGCAGCACAATTTAAAAAGCGTTTGCAAAAGGAATATGGGACGGTATTAAAATACGAATACAGTGAAGAGCGGGTTTCCGCATTAAAGGGATATTATGACACCCATGAAAAGTCCGTCGGACATGTGGATGATATTTCCTGGAATGATATTGATGGCGAAAGATTGTTTCGCAGAATTAATTACTGTTATTCCTCGGCGGGAGAAGAGTATCTGTATTACCGTCTGAGAAACCTGCAATTTGATGCTGAGCCTGAGCAGATGCAGGTCTTTGAGGATAAAATCAACTGGCTTGATTCCCATGAGGAAGAACGAATCCGCATGCAGATTGAGTTTGCCAAGCTGGGGAGAACCGGAAAATATTCCCTTTTCCGTTATATTGATTATTTGTGCCAGCTGGTTTGTATCCCTGCTTACCGGTTTTTGTGGATTCCTTTGGCATACATTATTACCGTAATTCTGATTTTTACGTTTCCCAAGGCAGGCGTTTTTGCCATTGTGGGTTTGTTTACTGCATTGATGTTCGTTCATCTGAAAAAGAAAAAGGAAGTAGAGCCTTATCTGATTAGTTTTAAATATATCATCCGGGTTTTAAAACTGGCGGAACGTCTGGGCAAACATCCGGTGGAATGCTGGCAGGAGGAATGCAGTAAGCTTTTGGAACTCCGTAAAAAAGTAAGCGGAATTTCCGATTTATCCATGTCGGTTTTTCCTACGGAATCTTCTTCCGGAGATGCTCTTGCGGATTCCATTCGCGGATTTAGCAATATGCTTACTCATATCGATATTTTTGTTTTTTACAGAATGTTAAAACAGGTAAATCAAAACAAGGATATTATTGATGAAATGGTTACCCTTATGGGTAAGATGGAGTCTCAGATCAGTATTGCTTCTTTCCGTCGTTCCCTGCCTCATTATGCAGTGCCTGTTTTTAAGGACAGAGAGGGAATGAAAATAGTGGACGGCATTCATCCCCTTATAGAGGAAGCGGTTCCGAATTCCTTTGATATTTCAGGGAGTATGCTTCTTACCGGTTCCAATGCTTCCGGTAAATCTACTTTCCTGAAAATGGTTGAAATCTGTATGATTTTAGCCCAGACCATTCAGACGGTTCCGGCTAAGTTCTATGAAGCAAAGGAATACAGGGTATATTCCTCCATGTCCCTGCGGGATGATTTGGAAAGCGGAGAAAGCTATTATATGGTGGAAATAAAAGCCATTAAGAGGATTCTTGAGGCAACAAAGGAGACGGGACATCCTGTTGCCGGTTTTGTTGATGAAGTGCTTCGCGGTACAAATACCGTAGAACGAATTGCTGCGGCTTCGGAAATTATGGAGTCATTTACCGATAATGGCATGCTTTCTTTTGCAGCAACCCATGATATTGAACTAACCAATCTTTTGGCCCATAAATATGATAATTATCATTTTGAAGAAGTGATTGAGAATGATGATATTTTATTCCCGTATATTCTTTTGGAGGGACCGGCACGTACAAGAAATGCCATAAAACTTCTTCGGTTGATGGGATATCCGGATGAGCTGACGGAGCGAGCGGATCGTCGTGCATCGGAACTGTTAAAATCATAAAATGAGGTATTGAGAATGAAAGTAAAATTATATTCTGACGGCTCTGCCAGAGGAAATCCCAATGGTCCGGGAGGATACGGATGTGTATTGCATTACGTGGATCCTGCAGGCAAGCTTCATGTAAGGGAATTTTCGGCAGGGTATAAGCTCACAACCAATAACCGTATGGAATTGATGGGAGTGATTACAGGGTTTGAGGCTTTGACGAAACCCTGTGAAGTGGAAGTGATTTCCGATTCCAAGTATGTGACGGATGCTTTCAATGCGGGCTGGATGGATTCCTGGTTGAAAAACAACTGGAAGACCGCAGGGAAAAAGCCTGTTAAAAATGTGGATTTGTGGAAGCGTCTGCTGGATGCAATGAAGCCTCATCAGGTTACTTTTATATGGGTAAAAGGGCATGCGGGACATCCTGAAAATGAACGCTGTGATGCCCTTGCAACCGCAGCTGCGGATGGGGACAATCTTCTTGACGATGTAATTTCGGAAGTGGTATAATAATTAAGTGTTTTTACTAAAAATAAGGAGTAATTTTTATGGCATCATTTTCTTTTCTTAGTGCGTTTTTATCTTATTTTATTGTATTTCTTGTATTCGCTGTAGTGGTTGTTGTTGCGGTTGCCATTGGCGTTACCTGTGCAATCATTATTTCTAAAGCCAAAAAGAACAAACAGGTACCCGAAAACGATGAGGAATATATGGAGTATACAACCGAAGAATAATGATTGTATCGTGATATTTTAACTGTTTTTTGGAGGTTTCTATGCCGAAATCTGAGAATCAGAAACAAAAACTTTTATATCTTGTAAAACTTCTGCGGGAAAGAAGTGATGAGAAACATCCGCTTCCCATGGCGGATATTATTCTTGCACTTGAACAAGAAGGTATTAAAGCGGAACGCAAGAGTATTTATACCGATATGGAAGCTTTGCGTGATTTCGGATATGATATTATCCTGCAAAAAGGAAAGAACGGCGGATATTATTTAGGCTCCAGAGAATTCGAAACAGCAGAGTTAAAACTGCTTGTGGATGCGGTTTCCGCTTCCCGTTTTATTACAAAGAAAAAATCCAGAGAATTAATCAGTAAGCTCTCATCCATGGCAAGCAACCATGATGCGGGAGAGTTGAAACGTGAAGTGTATGTGGTTAACAGGATTAAATCCGAGAATGAAGGTATTTTATACAATATAGATGCCATTCATGATGCAATTCAGAAAAATTGCCGGATTACATACAGGTATCTGGAATATACGTTAAACAAAGAAGAACATTTCAGGAGAGGCGGGAAGCTTTATGAGGTGAGTCCCGTTGCTCTTACCTGGAGTGACGAGAATTATTATCTCATTGCTTTTGATGAGGAAGCAGATTCCTTAAAGCACTACAGAGTGGATAAAATCAAAGGGATTGCCCTCAGTAAAAAGAAGCGTAGTACAAGGCTGAAAGAAAAAGACTTTAAGCTTGCAGACTACTGTAATAAGACTTTCGGTATGTTTGCAGGACGGGATGAGGTTCTTAAAATAAACCTGCCCAACAGTCTTGTGGGTGTCATCATTGACCGATTCGGCAAAGACGTCACCATACATAAAGAAAATGAAGATACTTTTACTGCACGTATTTCCGTAAAAGTCAGCAATCAGTTTTTTGGCTGGCTGACAGGTTTGGGACCTGAAGTAAGGCTTATATCACCGGAACATGTAGTGGAAGAATATAAAGAGTATCTTGCACGGATACAGAATCGTTATCATTAGCAATATTGTATGAATCAGAGCAGTCAGTTTGGCTGCTCTTTTTGCATGCATAAAAATTTCCGGTTTGTATTGACAGACGACACGCCTATAAATATACTATATGTTGTGTTGTTGGAATTGAAAATCACAAATTCATGTAGAAATGAGGAGATTGACATGGACAAGAATAGAGCGATGGAGCAGGAAAGTAATATCAATTACGGAGAAATCTATAAACCCAAATTACCGGTTAAAGTAGTCAAAAAAGACGGAAGCCAGGAAAATTTTAATGTGCAAAAGGTAATTGATGCGGTAAATAAGTCTGCTTATCGTGCCCTGACACGTTTTACGGAGGAAGAGAAGAAGGCAATCTGTATCAGTGTTGTTTCCAAAATCGATGAAATGAATGAAGAACTGATTCCGATTCCCTATATGCATAATGTGGTGGAAAGTGCATTGGAAGATGTAAAACCCATCGTGGCAAAGAGTTATCGGGATTACCGGAATTATAAGCAGGATTTTGTCCGTATGCTGGATGATGTTTATAAAAAAAGCCAGTCTATCATGTATATCGGTGATAAGGAAAACGCCAATACGGACTCTGCTCTGGTTTCCACCAAGAGAAGCCTGATTTTTAATCAGTTAAACAAGGAATTGTACCAGAAGTTTTTCCTTACCACGGAAGAAATTCAGGCCTGCAGGGACGGATACCTGTATATTCACGATATGTCAGCAAGAAGAGATACCATGAACTGTTGTCTTTTCGACGCTGCCAATGTTCTAAAAGGCGGATTTGAAATGGGCAATATCTTTTATAATGAGCCTAAAAGTCTGGATACGGCATTTGACGTTATCGGGGATATTGTTTTAAGTGCGGCAAGCCAGCAGTACGGCGGATTTACCGTACCTGAAGTGGAGCGCATTTTAAAACCTTATGCAGAAAAGTCCTATGAGAAATATATGAAAAAATATCAGGCGCTGGGTATCGGGAAAGACCTTGCCCATAAAACAGCCATGGAAGATATTGAAAGAGATTTTGAACAGGGCTTCCAGGGCTGGGAATATAAGTTTAATACCGTTGCAAGCAGCCGTGGTGACTATCCTTTTATTACCGTAACCGCAGGACTTGGTACGGATGTGTTTGAACAGATGTGTAACATTGCAATGTTCCGTGTGCGTCGGAAGGGGCAGGGTAAGGACGGATGCAAGAAGCCTGTTTTGTTCCCTAAAATTGTCTTTTTATATGATGAAGAACTTCACGGACCGGGCAAAGAGCTGGAACATGTTTTTGAAGCAGGTGTGGAATGCAGCTCCAAGAGCATGTATCCTGACTGGTTAAGTCTTACCGGTAAAGGCTATGTTGCCAGTATGTATAAGCAATATAAGAAGGTTATTTCACCCATGGGATGCAGAGCTTTTCTTTCGCCCTGGTATGAAAGAGGGGGAATGTATCCTGCAGATGAAAAGGATGTTCCTGTTTTTGTGGGAAGATTTAATATCGGTGCGGTGTCCCTTCATTTGCCTATGATTTATGCAAGAGCCAAGCATGAAAGCAGGGATTTTTATGAGGTGCTTGATTACTATCTTGAGCTGATTAGAGCCCTTCACATCAGAACCTATGCCTATCTTGGAGAAATGCGTGCATCCACCAATCCACTGGCATATTGCGAGGGCGGTTTTCTG
The DNA here is from genome assembly GCA_017473905.1 of Lachnospiraceae bacterium. Lineage (GTDB taxonomy): Bacteria > Bacillota > Clostridia > Lachnospirales > Lachnospiraceae > UBA3766. The sequence goes on from JAFUJA010000031.1 coordinate 96,240, forward strand.
GGAGGAAACCTTGCGCTTACGGATAAAATCAAACCGCTTTTAAAATCAGCAACCGCTTCCTTCGGTATTACCGCATTAAATGAACTGCAGAAACTTCATAACGGAAAATCCCTTGTGGAAGACGGTAAATTTGCCATTGAAGTAATGGAATATATTAATAAGCAGGTGAACCGTTTCAAAGAAGAAGACGGTAATTTATATGCAATCTACGGAACTCCCGCAGAGAGTCTTTGCGGTCTTCAGATTAAGCAGTTCCGTAAAAAATACGGTATTGTGGAGGGTGTTTCCGATAGGGAATATGTATCCAATTCCTTCCACTGTCATGTTACGGAGGATATTACCCCGATTGAAAAGCAGGATGCGGAAAGCCGCTTCTGGGATTTGTGCAATGGCGGTAAAATCCAGTATGTACGTTACCCTGTAGATTATAATCTGGAAGCAATCAAAACCATTATCAGACGTGCCATGGACATGGGCTTTTATGAAGGATTAAACATGTCCCTTGCATACTGTGATGATTGCGGTCATCAGGAACTTGAGATGGATGTCTGTCCTAAGTGTAAAAGCCGTAATCTGACCAAAATTGACCGTATGAACGGCTATCTGTCTTATTCCCGTGTACACGGGGATACCCGCTTAAATGCAGCGAAAATGGCTGAAATAGCGGAACGTAAATCCATGTAATGAAATGAGGAAATAAAATTGCGTTATCATAATATCACCAAAGATGACATGTTAAACGGAGACGGTCTGCGTGTCGTTTTATGGCTTTCGGGCTGTTCTCATTGTTGTAAAGGCTGTCATAATCCCATTACCTGGGATCCGAACGGTGGGATTCCCTTTGACGAAAATGCCAAAAAAGAATTGTTTGAGCAATTGGAGAAAGAGTATATTTCCGGAATCACTTTTTCCGGCGGAGATCCTCTTCATGTGGCGAATCGCAGGGATGTAACCGCTCTGGCAAAGGAAATCAGGGAAAAATATCCTGATAAAACCATTTGGCTTTATACCGGTTCCCTTTGGGAAGAGGTTTGTCATGAAGAAGTATTCCGTTATACAGATGTCTGTGTGGACGGAGAGTTTGTTTTGGAAGAAAAAGACACGCTTCTTATGTGGAAAGGAAGCAGAAATCAACGTGTCATTGATGTACAGGCTTCCTTACATCAGGGGGCGGGCGCGGCACCTGTTTTACATTGCGGTAATTATTCACCCTTTGGAAATCAGGCATACGAAGAAGGAAAAGATAAGAAAGGATACCTGGATACATGAAAGAAATTAAAATAAAATATTTTGATGATGAAATTGAAAAGTTATGTTATATCGACGGAAAATCCGACTGGATTGATTTGCGGTCTGCAAAAGACGTAGATTTAAAAAAAGGAGAGTTTGCCCTGATTCCTTTGGGAATCGGCATGGAACTTCCGAAGGGATATGAAGCACATGTGGTGCCCAGAAGTTCTACTTTTAAAAATTTCGGTATCATTCAGACCAATCATCAGGGTGTCATTGACTGCTCTTATTGCGGTGACAATGACCAGTGGTTTATGCCGGTTCTTGCGGTTCGTGATACCAGTATTCATAAAAATGACCGGATCTGTCAGTTCCGTATTATGGAGAATCAGCCGAAGCTTGTTTTTACGGAAGTTTCCCATTTGGGTGAGACTGACCGGGGCGGACACGGAAGCACCGGACGTAATTAATTTATTTACTTTGTGAAACTTGTGTGAAAGGCAAAAAAAACATTGCCATTTTCAATTTTAATGCTATACTTATATGGTGTGTAACTATTTACTATTTTAGTTAAAAAGGAAGGTTTAATTATGAAAACAAAATTTGGTGTATCAGTAGCTTTATTAAGTGTTTTATGTTTCTTTGCAGGTTATTTCAATTACGCTGCATGTATCGTGCTTTTTGCACTTTGCATTGCATTCTGTGATAACGCAATTGTAAAGAAAAATGCAGCAAGCGCAACAATTTTCTCTACTATTATTGCAGCTGTATGCTTTGTACTTAATAAGGTTTCCTATTTTTATTCCAGTCTTATTACAACTATTTTCAATACCGTATATAAGATTACGGAAAATTACGATGCTTACGAATGGGCTGATGTATTACGTAACATCGACATCGCAGAAATCGCAAGCAATCTGATTAACTTCGTGTTCTTTATCATGACAATTATCTTCATTATCAGTGCAGCTAAGGGTAACGTTGTAAAGGTTCCCTTCGTAGGCAAGCTTGTTGAAAAGCACGTTGATGCTGAATAAGAATCTGCATAAATAAGTTATGAGGCGGACACTGTATCCCATAAGGATATGGTGTCCTTTATAAAGGAGTTAAAAATATGATTAAAGTTGAAAATCTTACAAAAAGATACGGTGATCATGTGGCACTGGATGGTGTGACTTTTACCGTAAAAGAAGGTCATATTTACGGTCTTTTAGGCCCGAACGGAGCCGGTAAGAGTACTACCATGAACCTGATTACAGGTTATATTGTACCTACGGCGGGAAGTGTTACCGTAGATGGTTTCAATATGGGTAAAGATCCCATGAAGGCGAAGAAGAGTATCGGCTATTTGCCGGAAATTCCCCCTTTATATCCTGATATGACCGTAAAAGAGTATCTTTCTTTTGTTGCTGATTTAAAGAAAGTACCTAAAAGTGAAAAACAGCTTGAACTGGACCGTGTTATGGGGCTTACCCATATTACGGATATGCAGAAGCGTCTGATTAAGCACCTTTCCAAAGGTTATAAGCAGCGTGTTGGTATTGCCCAGGCTCTGCTTGGTTCTCCCAAGGTTATTATTCTGGATGAGCCTACAGTTGGTCTTGACCCTGAGCAGATTATCGAAATTCGTGATCTGATTAAAAGCTTAAAAGGAAGACATACGGTTATTTTAAGTTCTCATATTTTATCCGAAATCAGTGCAGTCTGTGAAGAAGTGCTTATGATTGCAAAGGGTAAGGTTGTGGCTATGGATACCACAGAGAATATTCTTAAGATGAGTAAAACAGGTCAGAAACTGAACGTAATCTTAAAAGGTGCGGCAGATAAGATTGAGGAAACTTTGAAGGGGCTTGCTTTTGTAAAAGACTTCGAGAAGCTTTCCGAAGACGGAGAGAAGTGTACCTACGAGATTACTGCAACTGAAGAGAAAGAGGATATTCGTGAGGAATTATCTTTCGCTCTTTCCGATGCGAGAATTCTGATTATTGAAATGAAGTCTTCCCTTGCATCACTGGAAGATATTTATCTTGAAATTATTCAGGATACCAAGGCTTCTTCCGGCGTAAGCTTTGTGGAGTCTGAAACGAAGGAAGAAACTATCGTTACAGAAACCGATGAAGAATCTGAGGCGGCAGAATCAGAATCCGAAAACGAAGACAATAAGGAGGAGGCATAAGCATGATAGCAATTTATTTAAAAGAGTTAAAAGGCCTCTTACATTCTTTTACGGGCTGGTTATTCCTGGCGGTAATGACCTTCTTCTCAAGCCTTTATTTTATTGTTTATAACTTCAGTCAGGGCAGTGCTTACGCATCTTCCACATTGGGAAGCCTGATTATCATTCTTTTATTCATTCTTCCCTTACTTACCATGCGTATTTATGCGGAAGAGAAGAGACAGAAAACAGACCAGCTTCTGATTACGGCACCGATTCGTATCAGCGATATTATTTTCGGTAAGTTTTTTGCTCTTGCAACCATTTTGCTTATTTCCTGCCTTATTTTTATTGCAGGTATTGTGGTAATGTCCTTTTACGGTGAGATTCCTATGGTACAGAACTTCCTTTCACTTTTGGGATTCTTCCTGTTTGGATGTCTCTGTATTGCAATCGGATTGTTTTTATCCTCTATTACCGAGCATCAGTTTATTGCAGCGCTTCTTACCTACGGACTTTACATTTTTGTAATGCTGGTACCTTCATTTATTTATCTTTTATTCCCTGCTGATTCATGGATTGTAAAAGTAATAAATGTGGTTGATTTTATGGTTCCCTTTGACTGTTTCTTCAGTGGCGTTATTGTGGTAACCGACGTTGCATACATTGTTTCTGCACTGATTATTTTCCTGGTATTGTCTCATTTTACCATTGGTAAAAATTCATTTCAGCCTAATTCCCAGGGAAAGAAGAAGTTCTTCCTTTCACTTGGCGGAACCATTCTTTTGATTGCAATTATTGTTGCAGCAAACATTGGTTTAACATTCCTTCCTTCTGAGTATTCTCAGTTTGACTTTACCAAGAATCAGTTGTTCTCCATTACGGATGAAACCAAAAACGTTCTGGACCGTCTGGAAGATAAGGTAACCATTAATGTTATCGGTGAGGAAGAGACTGTTGATGAGTTCGTCAGCATGTATGTAGGCAATTATAAAAAGTATTCATCCAACGTGGATGTGGTTTACAGATCTGAAACCAAGGAACCCGGTTTTTATATGGATTACTCGGAAACTACATTATACAATTCCAGTATGGTTGTAACCTATAAGGATTTATTCCGTGTTATTAACTATGCTGACTGCTATGAATATACCTATGATTACAATACCGGTGCCAATACCATAACCGGTATTGATGTGGAAGGTCAGTTGACCGCAGCAATTAATTCCATGCTTGGCGGCGAATCTAATGTGATTTATGAATTAATCGGTCACAACGATATTTCTCTTCAGGAGTATATTACAAAACGTTTTAATAAAGGCGGTTATGTTCATCAGTATTTGAATCTTCTTCAGGAAGAAGCAGTGCCTGAAGATGCAGACGTAGTAATTGTAAGTTCACCTACTACGGATTTATCTAAGGATGAAATTAACAAGTTAAATGAATTCGTTAATAAGGGTGGAGATTTGATTATGCTGGCATCTTACAGCACAACGGATTCTCCCAATTATGATGCATTTATCGAAAGCTTCGGCGTAGAAATGACAGAAGGTGTTGTTGTTGAAGGCGGCGGAAATATTTACGGTCAGATTCCTATTTATATTTATGGTGAAAGACAGCCTCATCAGATTACTTCCATTATGTCAGATACACGTTTGTGTCTCTTCCCTGAGACTGTTGGTTTTACCGTAAAAGAAAATCTGGATGAATCTTTGAATGTATTACCTTTATTTACCAGCTCCGATCAGTCTTATGCGAAAAAGATTGAAGCGGGAACCATTGCAGAGAAAGAGGAAGGAGACCCTGTCGGACCTTTTGATATTGCATTTGTTGCAGGTAAACGTATCAGTGATGGTGTTTACAGCGAAGTTGTGGTAATCGGTTGTACGGAATTCCTTATTTCAGATGTAGACAGTGCATGTGCATCAGCCAACTCCGAATTCTTCTTCAATGCATTGAACTATATTTCAGAAGTTGAATTTACAACAACCATTCCTGTAAAATCAGATTCCTACGAGCCTATTGTAGTGCCTACCGGTTCTGTACTTCTTTACGCGGCAATTTCAGTGGTTCTTTTACCTCTTGCAATGCTTGTAACCGGAATTGTTATTTTCATTGTGAGAAGAAGAAAATAGTGAGTTTTCAGTTGTTGATTGTCATTTGTTTTATATGAAAACAAGTTAAATTTTTAGAGAGGTAACCTGAATGGATAAAGTAAGAACAAGATTCGCTCCTTCTCCTACGGGCAGAATGCATGTCGGTAACCTTCGTACTGCATTGTATGCATATTTGATTACCAAGCATGAGGGCGGCGATTTTATCTTAAGAATTGAAGATACGGATCAGGAACGTCTTGTTGAGGGCGCGGTGGATATTATCTACCGTACCCTTGAAAAAACAGGATTGATTCACGATGAAGGTCCGGATAAGGATAAGGGCGTTGGTCCTTATGTCCAGAGTGAACGTCAGGCAAGCGGCATTTATCTTGAGTATGCCAAGAAACTTGTGGAAAAAGGAGAAGCATATTATTGCTTCTGTGACAAAGAACGTCTTGCAACTCTGGAAAGAGAAGTGGAAGGGAAAAAGATTAATGTTTATGATAAGCATTGTCTGAAACTTTCCAAAGAAGAAGTGGAAGCAAAGTTAGCTGCCGGTGTTCCCTATGTAATCCGTCAGAACAATCCTACGGAAGGAACAACCACATTCCATGATGAAATTTACGGGGATATTACCGTTAATAATGATGAATTGGATGATATGATTCTCATTAAGTCTGACGGTTTCCCTACTTATAATTTCGCTAACGTAGTAGATGATCATCTTATGGGCATTACACATGTTGTAAGAGGAAATGAATACCTTTCTTCCTCACCTAAGTACAATCGTCTCTATGATGCTTTTGGCTGGGAAGTTCCCGTGTATGTGCATTGTCCGTTGATTACGGATGAGCAGCACAACAAGTTATCCAAACGTTGCGGACATTCTTCTTACGAAGATTTGATTGAACAGGGATTTTTAAGTGAAGCAGTAGTAAACTTTGTTGCAATGCTTGGCTGGTCTTGTCCGGATAACAGGGAAATTTTTACGCTGGAAGAATTGGTAGAAGCTTTCGATTACCGTCATATGTCCAAGTCTCCCGCAGTATTTGACTATACCAAGTTAAAATGGTTAAACGGCGAGTACATTAAGGCTATGGATTTTGATGCTTTTTATGAAAAAGCTCTTCCGTATCTGGAAGAAACCCTTCCTGCAAGTCTTGATTATAAAAAGATTGCAGAGATGGTTAAGACCAGAATCGAAATCTTCCCGGATATTCCTGAATTGATTGATTTCTTCAAGGAAGTACCGGAATATGATTCCGAAATGTACGTTCATAAAAAAATGAAAACAGACAAGGAATCCTCTTTGGCTGTATTAAAAGAAATTCTTCCCGCTTTGGAAGAGATGGATGATTACTCAAATGATGCACTTTATCAGGCGCTGGTTGCCTTCTGCCAAGAGAAAGGATATAAAAACGGTTATGTTTTATGGCCGATCCGTACCGCATTGTCCGGTAAGCAGATGACACCTGCCGGTGCTACCGAAATTCTTGAAATTCTTGGCAAGGAAGAATCACTTGCAAGAATCAGAAAGGCAATTGAGAAGTTATCCAATGAATAAATTGTCTTTTCATGCAGATGAGCTGCAATTAAAAGCAATACATCACGGAGAAGGGGCCATGCTGGTAACGGCAGGGCCCGGCTCCGGGAAAACAACAGTAATCACCCATCGTATCCATTATCTGATTCATCATCTCGGGGTTTCTCCCGAACAAATTCTCGTTATTACATTTACCAAATCTGCTGCAGTTGAAATGCAGAAACGTTTTATTTCTTTGTGTAACAATCAAATGCTACCGGTCTTTTTTGGCACATTTCATGCCTTCTTTTACGGAATTTTAAAGGAACAGTCTGAATTCCGGACAATTTCACTGATACAGGAAAAAGAGAAAAACAGTCTTTTAAAAGAAGTGATTTATTTACATGCAGGATTTTATCCGGAAGAGGAGATGCTGCAGGAGTTTTTGCGTCAATTTTCATACATAAGGAATCATGATATTAAGCCGGAGGAATATGAGCCTTTATATTATGAGAAAGAGTTATTTTTAAAGGTATACCGTGAATTTTACGGAAAACTTTGTCATGTAAAAAAAATAGACTTCGACGACATGATGCTTATGTGCAGAAAGCTTTTTAAGGATAATCCGGCTTTTTTAGATAAAATAAGAGCAAGATATTCTTATATTCTGATTGATGAGTTTCAGGATATTAATGCTGTTCAGTATGAATTGATGCATGCAATTGCCGGAGCGGAAGGTAATATTTTTGCTGTTGGAGACGAGGACCAGGCAATTTACGGATTCCGTGGCTCGGACCCAATGTTAATGTTCCGTTTTTTAGAGGACTATAGAGAACCGCAGCATGTATTTTTGACGAAGAATTACAGATGCGACGGTGAAATTGTGAAGCTGGCGGATTGTTTTATCCGGCGTAATACCAAGCGTTTTCAAAAGGATTTCTTCGCAGTACAAACAAGGGATAAGAAAAGTGTTTTTCTCGGAAATTATAAAAACAGTAAAAAATGTTACGAAGACATGGCATGTAAAATAAAGGAGTTGCTTTTAAATTGTAAGCCGGAGCAGATAGGTGTGTTATTCCGGACAAATGCTTCTGACCCGGCATTGATAAAATGTTTGGAAGAGAACTGTATCCCGGTAAAGGGCATAAACAGAAAAAAGAAGGAAGACATTCCTTCGGTCATAAAAGATATACATGCATATTTATATCTTGGAGAAAAGGTGCCGGAGAAAAATGCACTTTTAAGAATTCTAAATAAGCCCTGCCGTTATCTGCCTACGGATTTATTAAGAGAAAATGATGTATCCTGGGATTCTTTGGAGGTTTTGTTACAAAACGATCCAATATCCTTAAATCAGCTTTTACGGTTAAAAGAGCATATTACAACACTCCACGGCATGTGTCCCTACGCAGGTGTATTATACATTCGTAAAGCGATTGGTTATGAGAAATATCTTATGGAGGAAGGAAATCAAAAGGATTTAGAGATTCTTTCCTTGCTACAGCATAAAATAAAAGAATATGATTGCTTTCAACACTTCGAAAGTGCTTTGGAGGAAGGCGGGGCAGTATTTACCGGAGAGAAAAAATGGCATGAGAATGGGATAGTTATGTCAACCATTCATCAGGCAAAAGGACTGGAATATGAATATGTTTTTATACCGGATATTTTAGAAGGCATGTATCCTTTTCATAAAGCAAAGACGAAAGAAGCATTGGAAGAAGAACGTAGAATTTTTTATGTGGCAATGACCAGGGCAAAGAAAGGATTGTTTCTGTATACGGTGGAAGAGAAAGCAGAAGAAAAGAAACCGGGAATCTTCTATGAAGAAATAAAAAAAGACCGGAATCACATTGGGTAATTCCGGCCGTTTTCATACTTATTCAGCATCTTCATCGGGAATAATTTCATCAAATTCCTGTTTGTCCAGGAATTCATCGAAAGCATCCGCTACTGCATCATATACAGAGTCATCATCAATGTACTTTAATTCAGGCTCTTTGCTTTCATCATTTTCGTCCTCGATATATTCGTAGAACCATACTTCACCGAAGTTTTCGTCTTCTTCATCCACCATGGGAAGCAGTGCAATATAGTCCTTATCATTTACGGTTAAAATTGTAATAATGGCACAGCTTACTTTTGTACCGTCCTCTAATTCAAGATCAACTGTAATTTCTTCTGTTTCTTCTGACACGTTGTTATCCATAAAATCTGCCATAAGAAATCCTCCCTTTTGTTATTTTTTACTATTTTATCAGTGTGCAATATAAAAAGCAAGGGGAACCGGGTTTTTTTAAAAGTATTTTGTAAGGGGTTACAATACATATAAAACTGTGATAAAATAACTTTGTATGGAAACAATTAAGGAGTATTCTGAATGGAGAATTTTATAATAAAAAAAGGACAAACATATTCTCTTGGCGCAACCCCGGTTTGTAACGGGATTCAGTTTGCCGCAGTGGTAAAGGATGCGTCAGCTGAAGGAATTGTCTTGATTCATAAAGCTTCCGGAGAACGAAGCAGGATTCCTTTTACGCAGGGGAATTGTGTCGGTAATATTGCCTCTCTTTTGGCAGAAGGCTTGAATCCGGAAGAATTTGAATATAACTTTTACAATGAAACCGGCGAGTATACGGATCCTTATGCGAAAAGGGTGTTCGGTAATGAACTCTGGGGTAAAAAAGAACAGGCTCCTTTGTTGCGGGGCGGCTTTGCGGAAGATGCGGATGGTGTAAAAGAAGTACCTTTGTGTATTCCTTTTCATGAAAGTATTTTATACTGTCTGCATGTAAGAGGCTTTACAAAGCATGAATCTTCAGGAGTAAAACACAAAGGCACTTTTTTGGGTCTCGCAGAAAAGGTGAAATATTTAAAAAAGCTCGGTATTACTGCAGTAGAGCTTTTGCCGGCATATGAATTTGAAGAATATGAAATTCCAGCTAAAAAGAAAGACGGAATGATGTTTTTACAGGAAAAAAACATTCCTTCCTTAAATTACTGGGGATTTAAAAAAGGATTTTATTTTGCGCCGAAGGCTTCTTATGCAGCCGGCACAGACGCGGTAGCAGAATTTAAAGATATGGTGAAAACACTTCACCAAAACGGAATAGAAGTTGTGATGCAGTTTTATTTTCCGGATTCCGTTCAACAGGGAATGATTCCTGAGGTGATCCGGTATTGGGTAACCCAATACGGAATTGACGGAGTTCATCTGAAAGGAAATAAAGTCCCCATTGCACTTCTTGCAACCGACCCTCTGCTTGCCAAAACAAAGATTTTTTATCATTATATCCCGGAAGGGGAACTTTGCGGATACGATTCCGGTTACAGGAATCTCTGTGTGTATTCCGATGATTTTATGTATAAAATGCGCCGGTTTTTAAAGGGTGATGAGGACATGCTTATGACAATGGCCGGATTGACCCGAAATACTCCGCCTCATTGGGGTTGCGTTAATTTCATAACCAATTATTATGGATTTACCCTGCAGGATCTTGTTTCTTATGACAGAAAGCATAATGAGATGAATGGTGAAGAAAATAGGGACGGTGCTGAATTCAATTACAGCTGGAACTGCGGAATGGAAGGAAAGACCCGTAAAAAGGCGATTCTGGCATTACGTAAAAAAATGATGCAGAATGCATTTTTGTTGATGCTACTTTCCGGAGGAACCCCGGTTTTGAATGCGGGAGATGAGTTCTGCAATTCCCAGGAAGGAAATAATAATCCTTATTGTCAGGATAATGAGATTACATGGCTTAACTGGAATGCTGGAAAAGCAGGAAAAGAGATGACTGAGTTTGTAGCGAACATGATTGCTTACAGAAAACAGTGCTTTTATCTGCAAAGAACGAATGATTTTACCATGCTTGACCGTTACCATTGCGGATATCCGGATTTGTCTTATCATGGGGAAGAGGCCTGGAAGGCTGATTTTTCTTCGTATCAAAGACATATCGGAATGCTTTACAGTAAGTCTGATGTATCCAAGAAAGAAACAGAACTGGAATATGTTGCTTACAATATGCATTGGGAGGAGAAAAACTTTTATCTTCCCGCACCGCCCAGGCAAAAATGCTGGTGTTGCAGGTATTCTACCGATGAAGTGAATGAATTGGAAGAAAACGGTTTTTGCGTGTCCGGCAGAAGTATTGCTATTTTTACATTAAAAGATGCACCAAAGGAGAAGAAGTGAATATGATAAAGTAAAGTCATGAAACGGAGATGTTTCTATGAATTCTTGTTTATTTTCACTTTTATTACTTTGCTGTTGCGGCGGTAATTCAGGCTGCGGTAACAACTACGGAGGTTCCTGTGGTAACAGTCACAAACATTACGGATGTACCGGTAATTTTAACGGATACAAATGTACCTGCTATGAAAATGGCAATAACTGCTATACCTGCAACTGTTACAAGGATTGCTGCTGTGAAGCAATGGAAGCAGCTGCCCAGTGCGCAGCGGTAACTGATTGCAATAAGAAAGCATGTATTTGCAACAATAACTACAACAAGTGTTGTAATAACACAATTCCGGCATATCCCGGATACGGCTCAACAATCGGCTGCGGTTGTGATGATTAATTAAAATAATAAGAGGGGAGGGCTGTAAGCCCTTCCGTACATATTGATTACAGTCCGAGGACTTTAAATTGGAGGAACGATTATGTTAGACGGAAAGAAAGTACTTTTTAGCGGAATGCAATCCACGGGAACCCTTACTCTGGGAAATTATCTGGGTGCTTTAAAAAATTGGGTGACCTTAAGTGAGGATTATGAATGTTTTTATTCGGTTGTTGATTTGCATTCCATTACTGTACGTCAGAATCCTACGGAATTAAGACAGAAAGCAAGAAATCTCCTTGCATTGTATATTGCGGCAGGTCTGGATCCTGAGAAGAACTGTATCTATTATCAGTCTCATGTTTCAGGGCATGCGGAACTTGCATGGATTTTAAACTGCTTCACATACATGGGTGAATTGAATCGTATGACCCAGTTTAAAGATAAGTCCGCAAAGCATGCAGACAACATTAATGCGGGCTTATTTACCTATCCTGTGCTTATGGCCGCAGATATTCTTTTATATCAGGCAGATGTGGTTCCTGTAGGTAAAGACCAGTTACAGCATTTGGAACTTACCCGTGATTTGGCACAGAGATTCAATGCAATTTATGGGGACGTATTCACCATTCCCGAGCCTTATCTGGGCAAGAGCGGTGCCAGAATTATGAGCCTTCAGGATCCTACAAAGAAAATGTCCAAGTCTGATGAGAATCCCAACGCAAGTATTTATCTGACGGACGATACGGATACCATCATCCGTAAATTTAAAAGAGCTGTTACGGATTCCGAAGCAAGAATTAAGTATTGTGAAGAACAGCCCGGCATCAGTAACCTGATTGAAATTTATTCTGCATGTACGGGAAACCGCATGGTGCTGGAAGCGTGTATGCGGCGGGCTAAATCCACGAATACGGTGCTGCTGATCGAAGCTACCGCCAACCAGGTGGATCAGTA
>JAFUJA010000032.1 GCA_017473905.1 Lachnospiraceae bacterium
AGTGTCCGCACATCATACCTTTGATTTCCATTTTTTTCTTCATTTTTTTATCCTCGCTTTCTTTTATCTCTCCTGTTTTCGGAACAGATATTTCACTTTGTAAATGCATCAATTCTCCGGGATATACCTTACAGAAATTCAGACGCAACGCATTGCTTACCACACAAAAGCTGGACAGGCTCATTGCCGCCGCCGCAATCATGGGATTTAAATAAAAACCAAACGCAGGAATCAGCACACCTGCTGCCACGGGAATTCCAATGCAATTATAGAAAAACGCCCAGAATAAGTTCATGCGTATGGTTCCCAGGGTTGCCTTACCGATACGGTATGCTCCCGCTGCATCCCTCAAATCACTTTTCATCAACACAACGTCAGCAGCATCAATTGCAATATCGGCGCCGGCACCGATTGCCACACCCACGTCTGCTTCCACAAGGGCAGGAGCATCGTTAATGCCGTCTCCCACCATGGCAACCTTTCCTTTTTCCTTCAGCCGCTTAATCACCGCAGCTTTTTCATGGGGAAGTACCCCTGCAATAATCTCATCCACGCCTGCCTGTCTTCCGATTTCTTCAGCAGTTAACACATTATCACCTGTAAGCATGACCACATGAATTCCCTGTTTTCGAAGTTCCTCAATGGTCATCCTGCTGTCTTCTTTTATGATGTCTGCAACAGCGATAATACCCAATACCTTACCGTCCATGGCAAACAATAGCGGAGTTTTTCCTTCTTTGGCAAACTGCTTTGCCCGTTCCGAGAGTTCCCCAGAAACGCCGTATTCTTTCTCCATAAAAGAAAGACTTCCGCCAGCCAGAGTCTGACCGTTCAGATTGCCTTTCAAACCGTTTCCCGGCAATACGACAAAATCGGTCACCTCTTCCGGAGTTGTTTTGTTTTTACCGTATTTGACCACGGCTCCCGCCAGAGGATGCTCGCTTAAAACTTCCAGAGAATAAGCATATTTTAAAAGTTTCTCCCGGCTGCAATCCGGTCCGGGCACCACATCCGTTACAGCAGGCTCTCCTTTGGTAATGGTACCGGTTTTGTCCAGCGCCATAACGCGGATACGCCCCATTTCTTCCAGGGCTGCGGCCGTTTTAAATAAAATACCTTTCTTGGCACCTACGCCGCTTCCTACCATAATCGCAACGGGAGTAGCAAGTCCGAGAGCGCAGGGACAACTGATTACAAGAACGGAAATTCCTCTTGCAAGAGCAAAGCCCAACTCCTCACCCAGAAGAAGCCACACACAAAAAGTAACAAAGGCAATTGCCAGTACACAGGGGACAAAAATCCCGGAAACTTTATCTGCAAGCTTGGCGATGGGTGCCTTGGATGCCGAAGCTTCTTTTACGGTTTCGATAATCCGTGCAAGGGTTGTATCCCCACCCACACGCAGAGTTTCACACTGTAAAAAACCTGACTGATTGACGGTGGCGGCAGATACCACATCTCCCGCTTTTTTATCCACAGGAATGCTCTCTCCCGTAAGGGCAGACTCATCCACTGCTCCGTTTCCCTTAATTACAACACCGTCCAAAGGAATCCTGTCACCGGCACGTACAAGAAAAACATCTCCGGGCACCACATCATCCACAGGAACTTCCACTTCTTCATTCCCTTTTAAAAGAATTGCGGTTTTGGGCGAAAGCTTCATAAGGCTTTTGATTGCATCCGTGGTCTTCCCTTTGGACCTTGCCTCCAATGTTTTACCCACTGTAATCAAAGTTAAAATCATGGCTGCAGACTCAAAATACAGCTCATGAAGATAAGGCATTGCCGCTTCCGTTCCGCCTTCTAACCCCTCTTTGCTCATAACAAGAAGCAGGGCAAAACTATAAACAAATGCTGCTGCAGATCCAAGACCCACAAGTGTATCCATATTGGGGGCACCGTGAAGGACACCTTTCAATCCGTTACTGAAAAATTTAAAATTGATTCCCATTACCACAAGTGCGAGAAACATCTGCAGAATACCGATACCCACCGGATTTTCTTCCAGAAATCCGGGTAATGGAAATCCAAACATGTTATAGCCCATGGAAAGATACATCAAAACAAGCAAAAAGCCAAGGGACCACCACAAGCGTTTTAAAAGCAATGGTGTTTCCTTGTCCTTTAATTCTTCATCAGAATTGTCTTTTCCGGCTTTTTTTGCATCCTTTGCCTGCGTTTTCAAAGCTGCACCGTAACCGGCTTTTTCCACCGCAGCAATGATTGATTCTGCGGTAGCGCTTCCCTCCGTCTGCATGGAAGCGGTGAGGAGATTCACTGAAACCGATGTCACTCCTTCCACCTTGGAAACTGCTTTTTCTACCCTTGCGCTGCATGCCGCACAACTCATTCCCGTTACCTGAAATAACATGTTTTTTCCTCTTTTCAAACCTATATTTCTTCTCATGTTTTATAAAAGACTGTACACTCTTGCGAATGTACAGTCTTAAAACAATCAAATATTATTCTGCTGAATCTGTGGCAGGTTTTTCTTTTACCACAAGATTAATGTCATCCAGACCTGTTACATTAACATTTCTGTTAACCTTAGCATCATAGGAATCCGCATTGATAATGTTAGCAAGGTCAATACCGGTTGCCTGCTTCATGCTTTCGAAAACCTTCGCCATAACAACAGGAACATTTCCTGCTACCTGGTCTACACCGTTTCCGCCTTCACCACCACCGATGATGGTAATCTTATCAATCTGTCCCAGAGGTTCAGCAACCTTAGCTGCGATGTCAGGAAGAACCTTGATCATCATTTCAGCCACAGCAGCCTTGTTGTACTTCGCATAAGCTTCAGCCTTCTTCTCCATTGCTTCCGCTTCCGCAAGACCCTTCGCTGCAATTGCTGCCGCTTCCGCTTCACCCACTGCACGAATACCTTCTGCTTCCTGTTCTCTTGCGAAACGGTCTGCTTCCGCCTGTGCCTTACGGGCTTCAGCCTCACGCTGTGCTTCGAACTGTTTTGCTTCCGCTTCCTTCTGACGCTGATACAACTGTGCATCTGCCTTCTGCTGAGCAGCATACTTGTCTGCTTCTGCCTGTTTCTTGACTTCAGCTTCCAAAGCCTGTTCCTTAACGGCAACTTCCTTCTGCTTCAACTCAATTTCACGTTCCTGACGTGCAATATCTGCATTGGCAGTTGATACTTCGATTGTTTTACGCTGTTCCTCGCGCTGGATATCGTATGCCGCATCGGCCATAGCCTTCTTGGTATCCGCATCCATCTGCAATTCTGAACGCTTAATTGCAAGTTCATTCTGTTTCTTTGCAATTTCCGTCTGTGCAGCTACTGCCGCATCATTGGACTCTTTGTCAGCTGCTGCCTGTGCAACCTTAATATCTCTTTCACTTTCCGCACGGGCAATTGCTGCTGCCTTTTTAATTTTAACAATGTTATCGATACCGAGGTTTTCAATTACTTCGTTACCGTCAACAAAGTTCTGTACATTAAAGCTGATGATATCCAGACCCATTGCTGCAAGGTCAGGCTCTGCGTTCTCTTTTACGAGGTTCGCAAATTTCTGACGGTCAGAAACCATTTCTTCCAGTTTCATTTTACCTACGATTTCACGTACGTTACCTTCCAGAACTTCTCTTGCAACGCTTGCAATATACTCGGTAGGCTTATTTAAGAAGTTTTCTCCTGCCAGCTGGAGCTGGTCGGGATTGGTGCTGATTTTGATATTAACGGTAGCATCCACATTAATATTGATGTAGTCAGCAGTAGGAACCGCATTACTTGTTTTAACATCAATGGGAATCAGTCGAAGATTCAACTTATCCAGACGTTCGAAGAAAGGAATACGGATAGTCGCTTTACCAATGGCAAAACGGGGTTTCTTCTTAATACCGGAAATGATGTAAGCCATATCAGGCGGAGCCTTTACATAACCTACAAGAAACAAAAGAATAATAATTGCCACTACGATAAGAATACCTACCGCAAGTGGTATCAGTATGTATTTCATGATACATATCCCCCTTTTATATTTTTATAACTATCATTATATACAATTTTCGCAAAAATACCATTACTATTTTAGAAAAATAGAAGTTCTATTTTTCTCCGGCGGAGATAATAGTTATAAAAACAGAATCATAATCTGGGAAATCAGCACAATGGATACAAGTGCCACCGGATATGTGGCCGCGTAAGCAACCGCAACATCATCAGTTCCGCAGGTATTAATCAGAGTTCCCAGTGCAGGGGTACTGGTTCTGCCGCCGCAGACAGCTCCAAGACTGTTAAACAGCGGAAGTTTTAATACAAACCGTGCAAAAAGAAATCCTATAATCAAAGGAATGATCGTAATTAACACACCATATAAGAAATATACCGGCTTGAAGTATTCCACGAAACGTGAGCCTCCCGCCACTCCGGTTCCCACCAGAAACAGCATCAGTCCCAGTTCCCGTAACAATTCCAGGGTATTCTTTTCAAGACGCAGGGAAACCGGGCCGATTTTACCGAAATGACCCGCCAGCAGACTCATAAGCAGAACGCCACCTGTGGTAGTCAGGGAGAAGGATGTTCCCGCAAATCCCTCTGAAGTAAGAGGTATCCGGATTCCTCCCACAAGCACCCCGAGTGCCGCAACAAGTCCAAATGCAAAGAATCCTTTCGGGTCCATGTGCAGGACTTTCTTGCCTGAAGCTACTTCCGCTTCTTCCTGTCCGTCCTTGATTCTGATTAATTCACGTTCCTTTTTGAAATCAGCTTTTACGATGCGGGGAACAAGCTGCACAAATAACACAATTCCCAGCACACCAAAAAGATATGCAATTCCGTATCCTACCACGACCGCCGGTTCATATTCCGGTGCCACACTGGATTTCGCTGCGGAGAATGCCGGTGTACTGGTCATGGCACCCGCCATAATTCCCACCAGCAAAGAAACAAATTCCTTTGAATCCTGTGCCATACCGTTGCCGAGATAATAACATGCCAGACAAACCAGACTTCCCGCAAGAGGAAGAAAAACACCCAGCATTACATAGGATTTGAAGTTCTTTTTTAAATTTTTAAAAAAATTAGGTCCCGCTATAAAACCAACCGATGCCACAAAAAAGATAAGCCCGATATTCTCTATCATCTTCAGACAATCGGTACCGATGTCAACCGTTCCGCCGGCAGAAGCTGCCATAAGGCTTTCCTGCAGGGTATCTCCGAAGAAAGCACCGTATAAAAGTGCCACGGCAAAAACACCGGAAGTTCCCAGACGAATGCCTTTTATGGAAATTCTTCCCAATGCATATCCCAGAGCCACGATAATAAAAACGGAAAATACTAAAAATGATATTCCCGATACGGAAACTGCACCACCTAAAATATTCATACAGTCTGTCCTTTACATTTTGATACGGCACTCTCCAAAAACACAAGAATGCCCTAATAAAATATAGACCATACAAACTTTTATTGCAAGCATGTTTTCTCTACTCTCCGAAAATTGCCTCTTTACATCCGGAATACCGGAATGCATAATTTGTCCGGTCAATTTCCTGACCGTTATCCCATAAAACGGGACAAATGCCATAGGCTTTGGCGTATTTTATAATTGTGGAATAATACAGATTTACGGCTTCGGAATCCTTTCCCTCCCGCAGACTTCCGAATTCACCGATAATGACGGGAATTCCACGACTTACAAAAGTGTCGCTTAACTTCTTCATCTGTGATTCCACGTAAGCAATTTCCTCCTCTGTTCCCCAGGAATACTGATACCCCCAGGAAGTTCCCGGCTCCGCAATGGCAAAGGCCGCCGGGGCATAAAAGTGTACCGACAGCATTACCCTGTCATCCTCCGGCAAAACAGAGCCTTTGCAGGATGCATCGATATCCGTCCAATAACCGGCAAGAAGCAGAAACCTTTCATGATTGTTTCCGCCGCTTTGGCGGATGAGTTGGGTAAAATGCGCATTGATTTTATTTAAAAGCAGACACCCCGCCTCTTCTCCCAAATCGTCAAAACCGATTTCATTCATGGACTCAAAAATTAAAGTCTCCGGATAATCGGCAAAGCGTCCGGCAATCTGATTCCAAAGAGCATCATATTGTTGCCGGAATCCTTCGTAATCCCGGGATGCATTGATAATCCAGCTGCTTTCGTGATGAATATTAAGAATGACATACAAGTCTTCTTCAAGGCACCAGTTTACCACCTCTTCTACCCTGTCAAGCCATTGGGAACTGATGGTGTAATCCGGCGCAGGTCCCATATGATTTTTCCATGTTACGGGAATACGCACGGTCCGGAAGCCCTGACTTTTGACAAAAGAAATCAATTCTTTTGTAACCGCAGGGTTCCCCCATGCAGTTTCGTATGCCATCTCATCCGTAAGCCAGGTACAGTCCACCGGATCAAGGGAATTTCCCAAATTCCACCCAATGCCCATTTCTTTTACCAGCTCCATAGCGGATAACGCCTCGGAATGCTCACCTTCCGAAGGCTCTTCCGATGCAATATTCTCTATCTTCCCCTCCTGCTTTTCTTCCGCGGAGAATTCTTCTTCCAATGATTCGAAATTTTCGGAGAAATCCGAGGAAATTACAGTACTTTGCGCCTCTTTGACTTTATCGGTCATCGTGTTACACGCCCCTAAAGTCAGGCAAATCACAAGCAAAAGGGAAAGGATTTTCAGATTTTTCTTCATATCAGAATTCCTTTCCAGCATTTGCCAATATAGTATCATGGGGAATTACAAACATCAACCTGCAACAGTGAGTTTTTCTACGGTTCTGCCATCCGCAAAAAGCTTGGAATACACCGCAGTACACTTATCAAATTTACGAAACCGGCGTCGAGCTTCTTCTTCGTCACCATAAACCTTCCAGCAGCCCACAAGCTTACAATCCTCTGCCTTTTTCTCAATAAATCCCCAGACATCCTCAGGCGGATAACCAAGAAAAAGACCGATTTCATGAGGAAAATCCTCCGATTCCCCAAGACGTCTGGTAAGCTGTGCAATACATCTTTCGCTGGTTCGCATATCATATCCTTTTAACTGTAAAAGTCTGTATGCAGCGTCCTGATGTAAATCCTGCTCCAACTTGCTGGGTCTGTAAACGTACACCAGGGCACGATGGTTTCTGTAACGCAGAGGAAGAATCCGCAGACCTTTATTGCTTAACCGTCTGTTCCAGCGGCGCATATTGTTACGCAATTCTTCTTCGCTGTTGTAAGAGCAGACAAACATATTACCGGTTTTCAAACCGGCAAGCGTCGGTGAACAATGACGTATCATCAATTCTTCTGACATAAAATCTCCTCCTTTTTTCATAGTGTAAACCAATCGTGATTTTCTATGCGGCAAACAGCTTTTTACATATCAGATTTTGTATGATACTTTGTTTCATTTGCTGTCTTGCTTTTTTGGATTAGTTTATCCTAACCTCTTTTTTGAATAATAGCGGAAACTGCACCCTAGGAAGTATGTATCAGAGGGATTAGTCTCCGCTAACTATGGTTAGTATATCCTAACTTTCTCAATCTGTCAAGAAGTTTTTCTTTAATTTTTATAAAAATACAACATTCCTGCAGGCAACAAGTTCATCCGGAATCTCCGCTTTGATTTTTACATTTTCAAAAGTAATATCGGAAATCGCCTCCGGAATATCCTCCAGACCGTTTACCTTAACGCCGATTTTGGCATTTACGCAATTGCAGTCAGAGATATTAATATTGCGGAAATAAGGAACATCCGAATCATCATTGTTTAACTTATCTTCCACCACATAATCCATAATACTGTGAACATACGCCATGGTAAATATAAAAGCTTCTTCCTTGATATTTACCATATTGATACGACGGATGGTAATGTCTTCCACCACACCTCCACGGCCCAGGGCACTTTTAAAACGAACTCCCACATCTGCATCTATAAAAGTGCAGTCTTCCACAAGTATGTTGCGGACACCTCTGGACATCTCGCTTCCCACAACGAAACCGCCATGGCTCTGACCCACATAGCAGTGATGAATATGAATATTTTCGGACTTGCCGGGAATCTGTCTTGCCTTCGCATTTTTTCCGGACTTGATGCAGATTCCGTCATCGCCTACATGGAAATTACTGTAGCAGACTTCCACATTTTTACAGGATTCAATATCAATACCGTCACCGTTCTGGGCATGATAGGGATTCTCCACATTGATTCCTTTTACAAGCACATCTTCACAGAAGAACAAATGCACCGCCCATGCCGGGGAATTCTGGATGCGCACATTCTCCAGACGCACGTTTTTACAGTGCTTGAAATTCACCATGACCGGTCTGTAGAAATCATAAAAAGGTGCTGCCTTCTCAAGTGCATCCTCTTCATCGGGATACCGCTCTCCTTCGGCTCTTCCCTTGTAGGCAGTCTCGGTAGGCATCCAGATACCGCCTTCTTTGCTGTCAACCACATAAGGGGCTTTTGCAAGCAGGGCATTCCACTGCCGTTCCGTCATTTTAAACTGTTTTACCGGACGCCACAGATGGCCGCTTCCGTCGATGGTACCGTTTCCGGTTACGGAAATATTATCTGCGTGATCCGCATATAAAGGAGATAAGGTACGGATTCGCTCAATCCCCTCATAATCGGTTACCTGCAAAGGATATTCTTCTTTGCTTTTATCAAATAAAATTACAGCGTTATCCGCCAGATGCAGTTCAACACCCGTCATAAGTTCAATAGGTCCTGTAAGCCAGATTCCGTCCGGAACCAAAACTCTGCCGCCTCCCGCTGCTTTGGAAACAGCCTCACGAAATGCTGCGGTGTTGGAAGTCATTCCGTCACCTACGCCACCAAAATCAACAATATTAAATTCCATTTTGACACCTCCACTGTTTGTTTATCTTTTCAAAAGGAGCAACCTTCAGCTCTATAAAACGCTCTCCCTGTTCCGTCAAAGTTCCTTCCGGAAGCATAACAGTATATGAAATTTCCCATCCGAAAGGATTCTCGTAAGCAATCTCCAGTACCGAATCTTTTAATTCCATGGCAATATCCTCTCCTCCCATGGAAAAATGTCCCGTACTTTTCACAATCACCGGCTGATTGGAAACCGGCTGAATTTTAATCACCGTGGCACCGTGAGGTTTTATGGCAGGCAGGGTAACTTTATCACCGGGCTTTACACCAATACGGTATTCTCCCGTATAATAGTCACAAACTGCATATTCCATCCCCAAAAGTGCTCTGCGACGGTCTTCATCCCCATTCCGATAGCCGGGTAACATGTCAGACTCCAATATGAAGTCCGGTTCCATGTCTTTTTCGTCGGACCAGTTAATTCTCACAAGGGATGTAATGTCTTGACTCTGCAAGTCAACTTTTATATTTTCAGGATATCGTTCTTTCACATCCATAAAATCCATTGGTTCTACACGGGTTGAAACAACCGGCAGAATTCTTTTCAGATTGGAAAGTCTTTCCTCATCAATTTTATCCAAGGGTTCCGTGGAACACATCAGTCCGCCGCTCATATACTGATTGATTGTACAGGTTTTTACTTCTTCTTCATTGAGTAAGCCGTAGGTCAGGCGAAGATCCCGCTCCATGATTTCGTTCTTTCGAATCATCAATGCATCCGGATCATTGTTCCACCAGGTATTCATATAATAACGCAGGACACTCTGCTTCACGGTATAGGGCGCCGCCTTTCCGTTTTTGTTAATGGTAGAGGACCACATGGACAGCACGTCCGAGCCGGTACGCTGGGCATCTACAAGACCTACGATAGGATCATACAAGCCGCCGCACATCAGGAAATAACTTTCCTCTCCCATACCTTCACGAATTGCAGAAACCGCCTTTATATATGCTTCCACCAGCGTAATGGTATCGTCAAAGTATACTGCATTCTCCATGCAGACGGATGCCCTCGTAAAATCCAGTTTATGGTAAGTATATCCCCAGTCAAAGGTCAGCATCCGGTAAAGTTCCCGGAAATAATCCCATGTTTCCGGATTCGTGATATCAAGCACCTGATAAACCGTATCATTCATAGGAAACAAACAAGGATTTCCGTTTTTATCTTTTAACATCCATTCGGGATGGGTCTGCCAAATGGTTGCACTTTCGTGGGCAATAAACGGACTGGTCCAGATTCCCGGTCTGTAACCTGCTTCCCTGATTTCCTCTGCAACCTGTTTCATCGGCACCGGGAATTTGTGGTTTGGTTTCCATTCTCCCAGAGTAATTTCCCAGCCCTCATCTACCTGAAACACATCAAAAGGAAGTTTCTTCTCCTTCATGATATTCAGATTGGTTTTCACGTCTTCATAGGTAACCGTCAGACCGTAATAATACCATGTGCAGAATACACTTGGTGCCTTCGGTGTTCTTGCGCGATAAAGCTTTGCCTTGTTTTCCGCAAACTTTCCAATGGTTTTCTCCACATCACCGGTGTATTCCAGACGCAAGGCTTCCGTTTGGATTTTCCGACCGGGCGTCATGCGAATTTGCAGGTTTACACGGCAGATGAGCTTTTTAAAATGACCTTCTTCATCCAGATAAATCAGCGTTTCAAACATCTGTCTGTGCCCTTCCGGATAGGTAATCACCAGATAATGCCCCGGATTACCGATTATCGTAAGATGGTCACTTATGACTACCGTTTGGGAATCCCCGTCTAACTTATCTCCTGTTTCCGACATACCACCCAGCGCATCCTCCATGGCACCGTTTTTATGCCCCAATGTAAAAACAGAAGGCATGTCATTCTTGTAACGCCCGCTTCTGAACACGCGGCAATCCGCGCCCTCCAGTCCCAGTGCTTCAAGACTGTCCGCTTCAAACATCACGTAATTATCAATAAAAACATCCTTCTGCCCATCATTCCTTAATTCATAATAAAACTGCCTGCAATATCCCGTATCTTCCGTAACAATCTTTTGATTCGTAATCCCCATAAAATACCTGCCCTTTCTTTTGTTTAAGATATTCACACCAATTATAGTCATTATAACATATTTTACACGTATTGACATATATCTTAACAATACATATAATGTCCCTATTATCTTTTGGAGGTCTAACCATGATTCTTTATTATTCAGCAACGGGAAATACGGAATATATCGCAAAGGAAATTGCAGAACGACTCGATGATACCTGCGTAGATCTTTTAGACCGGATAAAACAGCAAAATTACGAGCCCCTTCATTCTGAGAAGCCCTTCATCATTTGTGCTCCCGTTTATGTATGCGAAATGCCACGATTTGTAAGTAAATACCTGAAGAAACAGACTTTCAGCGGAAATAAAAATGTATATTTTATCTTCACCAGCGGCGGTTACTGCGGCATCTCCGGCCAACTTGCCAAATGGATGTTCCACAAAAAGAAAATGAAGTACATGGGGCACGCGGAATTTAAAATGCCCCGTAACTACATAGCAAACGATGCATATCCCATGCTGGAAACCGAAGAAATCGAAAACAGAATCATAAATTCCCACAATCAGATTGCTCCCGCAGTTGAAACAATCAAAAACGGCGGCAAACTGAAAGCAAGACATATTTTCCTGTTCGAGACCATTATTACGGTACCTTTTAATCCCGTATGGAGCAAATACAAGCTCCGTGCAAAGGACTTTTATTATACGGATAAATGTATCGGTTGCGGTAAATGCGTAAAATTATGCCCTTTGAATAACATCTCCTTAAAAGACAAAAAGCCCTCCTGGGGTGATACCTGCTCTCATTGTATGGCATGTATCGGCAACTGTCCCACCCGTGCAATTGAGTACGGCAAAATCACACAGGAAAAGGAACAGTACAATTTTGGAAAATACAAATATGTTGTTACAAATCTAAAAGGAACTGTCAGTAAATCAGATAATCAATAATACATTACAACACAAAAAAGAGCATCATTTTGATGCTCTTTTTTGTATCATAAAATTATGACGAAAATATATTCTCCCACCAGTTCATTTTCTGACCGGTAATCTTAAAGGTTACTTTCTTCACACCGCCGTATTCTCCCTTACCAAGAATGAATACCGTTGCAGTTCCCTTCTCTATATTATTGGAGTATTCCAATTCATAACATGCAGGATCTAATGGCACATACTGTGTTTTATTTCCCACTTTTGTTTTTACGGTTACCACGGGAACCGGAGTAATTTCCTTTCCGGTGTATTCTGCAGAAGGTATTTTATCTACTTTTACCGTAGTAATACTCTTGGGATATACCTCATAGAAAGAAGTAAAACTGCCGCTGAAATTTCCCACACCTTCAACAGTTACACTCATCTTTACTCTCTCACCAGATGCATCCACCTTGTCTCCTTCAAACGCTTTATAAACTCCAAGGGTTTCATCCCATATTTTATAACCGACAATCTTGTAATCTGTTTTCAGCGCAAGCTTCTTTCCCGTATTTTTGTCAGAAACAGAGAGTTTAGGAATATAATTATTCTTTTTATTCTTGTATAAGACGTCTTCCGTTATAATAGCGTTCTGTTCTGAAAGATCCGCTCCTACGATGGTAAACTTTATAGGTGCGTTCTTGGTATTTCCGGTAAAATTGCCCACACCCGTAACATACAGGGAAGGTGCTTTTTTATCGGAAGCAGATGCTATTTTTTTATTATTGGTATAGGTCACCTTATACTCGGTTCCTTCACATAACAAATAACTTCCAAAATACACTCTGACGTCCGGAGTTGCACCGTTCTTAGCATAGGGTACCGCATCAGCATTATCCAATACAACGTTAAACTCGCTTGCCTGAGCCTTACTTATGGTGTAAGTCTTGGTCACGGAGCCGGTGTATTTTTTAATACCAGTAAAAGTCACCTTAAACTTGCCCGCATTCATTCTGTCACCGGAATAACTGATTGTATAGTCCAAACCTTCCACCAATGCGACCTCATTATCGGAAATAGTATAGTTCACACCGTATGCTACACTATGCTCTGTTTCTTCATAAACGAAATGCTCTAACTGCTTCACCATCTTGGAAGTAAGCTTGGTTCCCGTAATCTTATAGGTTTTGGTGGCTACACCGGTGTAATCTCCCTTACCGGTAATGATTACCGTAGCTGTACCGATTTTATCGTAACCGGCAAAACTTACGGTATAGTCTACATCTTCTTCAAGAATGGTCGTTCCGTCTTTTACGGTAATTGTTTCCGGATAGGTTTCTCCCGTACCTGCATTGTAAGGATAGGAACTCTTGTCCAGTGTAATTTTAACCTTGGAAATCAGTTTGCCGGAAATGTACTGTTTGACTGTGGTACTTCCGATAAAGTTCTTACCTGCACCAACTATGGTAATATCATACTCTCCATTCTCCTGATATGCGCCGGTAGCAGTGTCATTGTATTCCAAGCTGTATTCTTTCGATTTTACGGATAATGTCTTACCGTTAAACTTAACAGCAGGTACACCATTTAACTTATTTCCCGTATACTTCATATAAACCGGGCTGATGGTAAGAATCTTCTGTAACCCTTCATCCGTCTTGTAATCATCCAGATTAACCGGGTTAATGGTAAAGGTCTTACTTACGCTTCCCGTAAAATTACCCTTACCTTTAATGATTACAGTGGGGGCAATGCTCTTTCCCTTGGCATTTACCGCATCAGATGCTGCCGCATTGATATTATTTTTATAGGAGATGCTATAATCCTCTTCTGTGAGAAGCTGATCTCTGTAATATACATTTATTTCCGGCTTTAATGCCTTGCCGTTATAGTACTGTACGGGAATCTCTTCTATCCACAAACCATCGGGTACGGTTTCCTCATATACCACTGTCAGGGTAACGATTTTCTTGTCCGCTGACAGGATGCAATCCAGGGAAGTAATTCCAACATCTCCACTATCCACTGATACTTCGATATCTTCCGGGAATGTCAAATCCCCCAGTGCATGTAACGCAAGTGTCGCTGTATATTCCGTACCGCCCTTGAAGTACTGTTCATAGGGACTCCAGTTCAACTGTGTACAAGACACTAAAATATCTGTAATGACATAACCGTAAGTTGTATCTGAAATAACTACCTGTGTGCGCTCCGCAGAAGCACCATCTAAAACAGGAGCCGGGAATTCCAGAGTGATTTCTTCCGGAATCGATACGGTGGGAACGGCAAGAGACTGTACATCACTGTTACATTTCTCTTCCGCATTCACGCGCACTATTTCCACCGTTGTTCCAGCCCAATCGGTATCCATCGCCACACCATATCCGCTAAAACCAATCATAGCTTCCGGTGTATACGGTGTACCGTTAATCAGATACGATGCTCCCTCTTCCAGACCGCCGATATAACTACCGCCGGACGTCACATAAGCTTCCGGCTTCTTTTCTTTGATATAAACATCACAACTATCCTGCAGATTACCGATTTCTGTTGTAGCAGTAACCTTTGTCTTACCCGCCTTATCTATGGCCGTAAGGGTCACAGCACGCTGATTGGGTTCTCCTGCAGTTTTATCCGCATCTCTCAAATACTGCCAATCTACGGTCCAGCTCACATCACAGCTGTCTGCATTCACAGGCAGTATGGTTGCAACAAGATCCGCACTTTCTTCCTGGTTGAGAATGATCTCTTCTTTGTCAAGACTCATACTCTCTACCAGTACGTTCCATGTAATGGCTCCGTAATTCACCTCAAATGTTGCACTTTCGCCACCTGAGGTCACCTTAATCTTAGCAACACCCGCTTCATGGATATTGGTAGGTTTTCCTTTTATATAACCACTGGTAGCATCAACAGATAAACCATCGGGTAAGGGCGCACTATCGGATGCCAGAGAAAAGGCGTAAATACCGTTTCCGCCTACACAGCCTTCAATCCAGTAAGGTTTCTGGCTATAAGCAACACCTACCTTGCCTTCCGGCATATCAAATAAAGCACTATCCATAAATTTAAAAGGAAGATTACTCTCTGATTTTACCAGCACAAAGTCCTTAAGGGGAGCACCTGTGCTGTCGCAGACATATCTGCCATAAAAATCATTTTCCTCTGATGTATAGTAACTCCACAGAAAACTGTCCTGATCCTGTACGGTCCATTTCGCTTTTGAAGCATTTACATACGAAAGATATCCTTTAACGGTAACATTACCCGTCATATCATTATCAAGAGAAAATGTATTCTGAATATTATGTGCTGCTCCTTTTGCAGTCAGAGCAATATTGCCGCTGCCATCTCCGGTATAAAGGGAATAAACGCCATAGGAACTGCTGTGTGTTGAATCAACGGATACAGATACAGCTCCACTCGTATAGGTGTAAACTGCACTAGCCATACCCACCATATATTCTTTGTTTCCATTATCGGACAAATCCACAGATACTACTGCATCATTATAAATATATGCCCAGCGTCCGATACCATACAGAGAAGCTTCCCCGGAAGTTCCTTCCAGGCTCACGGTTCCGCCGTTAATCGTTACAGCTTCTTCCTGACCATTAGAGCGTGTTTGAAGCAATGTTGTGAATACCATAGCATCCGTCACGGAGACAGTAAGACTATCTTCTGCGGGCGAAGTAGTATCATCAATGGTCAATGCACCATCTACTTTAATACCATAACCCAAATCTGCGGGAACCGTAATCGTATTCTCTCCATCCAG
>JAFUJA010000033.1 GCA_017473905.1 Lachnospiraceae bacterium
AACGAAATAGCTGCGAAGCGGCTATGAGTTTGCACGGCGTAGCTACTCACGCATTATCAGAAACAACCTGACGTGCGCAAGCTTGCTTGCAGGTACGACAGCGTTGTTAACACCCAAAATAACATTATGGAGGATATTAAAATGGATAAATATGTTTGCCCCTGTTCTTATGAATACGACCCCGCAGTAGGTGATCCGGACAACGGTATCCCTGCAGGCACACCCTGGGAAGAAGTTCCCGAAGACTGGGTTTGCCCCTGGTGCGGATTAGGCAAAGATTCTTTTGAGAAGCAGTAAACATGAAAATCCCGGTTCTTGAATGAACCGGGATTTTTTATGCCTTTTATGAAATTAATATACTTCCCATAAAACAGGTGTGTCAGAACTCTTTGTATACTGACATGCCGTGCCACTGGGAAGATACTCCCAGGTTGAATCCGTAAAAGTAACTGTTGCAATCTTATCTTCTACGGTAATGATGCCTCCGATGAGATTTCCTGCCGCATCCGTTGCAGTAAACTTTAAGCCTTCTTCCGTCAGTTCCCCCACACCGTCATCAATTGTCGTCAGGCGGAAAATTCCAATCTGTACGGTATAAGTACCGTCGTCATTTTTGGCAATTTCCAGATTGGCGTCACCATTCTCATCCAGATATTCTCCGATATAGGCTGCTTCATCCAAAACTGCAGATTCCTCAAGTTCAACTTTTTCTTCCGGTTCCGTGGTTTTCTCAGTATTCTGATTCACCTCCGTTGTGTCGTTTGTATTTACGTTACAACCCCAAAGCGTGGTCATAAGCAAAATGACAATCAACGCAATTGAACAATTCTTTTTCATTGCTATTCTCCTTCACTGCAATCTTATGAAACATATCCTAAAAAAATACCGGTTTTAGTAAACAACAATATCATAGATGAAGTGTTTGAAAAATTCCTCAGGCGCCATTCTTCCGTCCAGATAACTGTCGCCTACGGTAATGTAGAAATAATGCTCTTCATCCAACTGGATTGCATAGTAGTGAACCAGGGAAGTCATATCCGTTCCTTTGACGTCAAAGGTTAAGGTCCAGTAATATCCGTTATAGGCATTAATCCTTGTTTCTACAGGCTCGGTAACCTGTACATTTGTCCACATTTTACCGGTATTATATTTATCAAATTCATCCTGATAAAATTCTTCATAATTTCCGTAAAATACATAAAAAGATGCACTGGGTTCTTCCTGATTCTGAGGATCCTCTGCAAGCCATCCGTATGTCCATGAATCCAGACTTACAGGGTTTACCTTATCCGCATCATAAACCAGGTCAAACATGGCAAATTCCCCAAACTTCGGGGTGTAATGGAAGGTCTGTGCATTATCCGGCATCCTTACATAATAAGGTAAATCATCCGGTCTTACAAGGTCTTCGTGAAGAATGTAGCTACCCTCGTCCCATACACTACGAATATATTCACCTCTGTAAAAAATATCATCGGTACGATCTTCCATTTTTACATTTAATAATTCATAACCGCCCTCCGGTGCCTCTGACCATTCTTCGTCCGGCACACTCTCTTTTCGAACACAGCCGGAAGCTTCCTGACATACCAAATCATAGTAATTATAAATTAACATAGAGTCAGAGATGCTATCATAAAAAAAGAACATCCCGTCATTCAAATTAATACAAGGCGGATTATCATTTGGATCTATAACATATCCATCCTTTGGAAGAAGTATAATTTCTGCGCTTGGAATGGTATCATCTCTGGATGCCTCATACACATACACATCAAAATACTCATCCCAATTCTCCGTGGTAATTTCAATCGGCTCGCTAAGATAAGTCTTAAAATCTTCATACTTCAAAACTTTGGAACCGAAAATTCCGCAACCTGCCACCAGAAGTACAGATAACATGGCAAGCGCAACACTTAAAATTCTTTTTCTCATTTGTATCACTCCCTGCTTTTTTTCTTAGATTATAGTCTTTTAGCCTTACATTGTCAATTTTTTAACAATTGTAATTTAAAAAAAACTTATGAATGCTCATCTTCCGCATAAGCGTCGATTAATTCATGAATTTCTTCCAACTCTAAGTTACAGGAAACAGCAAGTTTTAAAATCTCTTCCACATGGGATTCGATTGCTTTTAGATTTTCTTCACGTAAAAGTTCCACATTCTTGGGAGCAACAAAGCATCCTTTTGCCTGAATGGTATAAATAAAACCATCCCTCTCCAGTTCCTCATAAGCTCTTTTAGTGGTAACAACACTGATACGCAGCTCTTTCGCCAACCGGCGAATGGAAGGCAGCAGCTCATTCTCTTTTAAAGTGCCGTTAATAATCTGGCTCTTTATCTGGACATAAATCTGGTCATAAATAGGCGTTCCGCTCTTCATGTTGATTAATATATCCATATGGCCACTCCTTTCTTTTACTGTATATACATAGTGTATACAGTAAAAACAGAGTTGTCAAGAAATTTTACCTGAATTTGTCCTTTCTTTCACGACGCTTTCCGAAGGTTACCATGATAAGCATGGCTCCCGCAGAAAGGGCAAGGCTTCCCCCCGCCAGCCACCAATTCACGTTGCCAAGTCCGCCGGCATTTCCGCCTTGTACTGCTTCACCGGCTTCCGTTGTATCAACTGTCTCCGTGGTTACGGCTGTATCTCCCGCCTCCTGGGCGAAGCTTATCGTACTCATCCCCATTACAAGGGCCAAAAGCAGCACTACACAGATTCCCATTTTTATTTTACGCATGTGTACTCTCCTCTCCGGGGTTTTCTAAAAGAAACCACCCCACCACTCTTTTATAATTACCTGTTTCTAAAAATTCCTCAATACCGGCAAACTCACAGGAGCTGTCCTGTCTGCCGTACATATTATACACGCGGATTCCCTGCGCCAAAGGTTCTACTGCCACATAATGGGCGCCGAGTCCTTTTTTATTTCCCCACCAGTAAAGCAGAATTCCGCTTTTACCCGGAGTAAAATCAGCCATAAAATCACCGGCCTTGGTATATCGCTTCCATCTGATGCCAAGGCTTTTTAAATATTTTCCCACTGCCACGGGATTCACACCCATCAGCCCGTAAAAGAGAATTCCCTTCCGCTCATAAAAACGGACGATTTCCGCAAGGGAAGGCTTCAAACCCAGCAATGACAGGGCATTAAACGTAGCTATGGCACCGCAACCGTTAAAACCAAACTGCTTGATTCCCATGGAAAAATCCCTCAGATGGGGAAGTTCCTGTCCGTTTAAGGGAAAGGTTACTTTGGCTTCCGCATTTCTGTTGTAATTCCCTGCTGCCCTCTTTTTGATAAAAAGATAAGGCGGGCGGATAACGTTGAGAAATGCCCACACGGGATAGCCTGCGCATTTTATGATTATTTTATAAAAATAAGGAACGGGAGCGGTGTTACCACTGCCCCCACTTTTCTTTTGCTTCTGCATATTTTATTCTATTCCTTATGGAGCGGGATGGAAATTCTATGCAAGAATTTCTTTAATCTGCTCGTAAACGCCCTCACCGTCTAACTTGAATTCCTTCATAAGAACGGCTGCGGAACCTGAGGTACCGAATACATCCTGAATTCCCAGTTTGTGAACAGGAACAGGATGGTTTGCACATACACAATCACATACTGCAGAACCCAAGCCGCCGATTACGGAGTGTTCTTCCACGGTAAAGATTCTGCCTGTCTTCTTGGCACTTGCAATGACAAGTTCTTCATCCAAAGGCTTAATGGTATGGATGTTAATTACTTCTGCATCAATTCCTTCTTCTGCCAGCTTCTTGGCAGCTTCCATAGCGCTTTCCACTACAATACCTGTAGCAATGATGGTAAGGTCCTTACCTTCTTTAATCACGCGTCCCTTACCAAGCTCGAACTTGTAATCGGGAGTATCGTTGATTACGGGAACCGCACTACGTCCGAAACGGAGATATACAGGGCCGGGATGCTTGATTGCAGCCAGAACCGCTTCTCTTGCTTCGATTACGTCGGAGGGAACACAAACTACCATGCCGGGAATACTTCTCATTAAGGAAACATCTTCCAGACACTGGTGGGATGCGCCGTCTTCACCAACGGTAATACCGCCGTGGGTAGCACCGATTTTTACATTTAATCTGGGATATCCGATGGAGTTACGAATCTGCTCATATGCTCTTCCTGATGCAAACATTGCAAAGGAGCTTACAAATACGGTCTTGCCTGTGGATGCAATACCTGCTGCCATACTTACCATGTTGGCTTCTGCGATACCACAGTCAAAGAAACGCTCCGGATATTTTTTCGCAAACATGGCTGTTTTGGTAGACTCTGCCAGGTCTGCGTCCATTACTACAAGATTGTCATACAGACCGCCGGCTTCTGCAAGTGTCTCACCGTATGCCTGTCTTGTGGCTGCTCTTTTTACTTCTGACATAATGCTTCACCTGCTTTCTCTAATTCTTCCATTGCTGCTGCGTACTGCTCGTCGTTGGGCGCTACGCCATGCCAGCCTGCCTGATTTTCCATAAAGGAAACACCCTTACCTTTTACACTCTTGCAAAGGATTAATGAAGGCTGTCCTTTTACGGTCTTTGCTTCTTCGAAAGCAGCGCGGAGGCTGTCAAAATCATGTGCATCCGCATGGATAACATGCCAGTTAAAAGCTTCGAATTTTTTATCGATGGGATAGGGCGAGCAAACCTTGGAAATTTCACCGTCAATCTGCAATCCGTTGTTATCAATAATTGCTACCAGGTTATCTAACTTCTTGTGAGCCGCATACATGGCAGCTTCCCAAACCTGACCCTCTTCGATTTCACCGTCTCCTAAAAGGGTGTAGACACGGTAGTCTTTTTTGTCCATTTTACCTGCAAGGGCCATACCTACCGCTGCAGAAATTCCCTGTCCCAGAGAACCTGTAGACATGTCCACACCGGGGGTTGCCTTCATATCGGGGTGACCCTGTAAGTAGGATTTGTATTTACGAAGGGTTACAAGGTCCTCCACAGGGAAAAAGCCGCGTAATGCAAGAGTCGCATACAAACCGGGTGCGGTATGTCCCTTAGACAACACGAAACGGTTTCTGTCGGGATCCTTCGCGGTTTCCGGAGTAACCTTTAATTCCTCGCAGTATAAATATGTAAAAATATCTGCAGATGACATAGAGCCGCCGGGATGACCTGCCTTCGCCGCATGCACGCCTGTCAGGATTCCCTTTCTGACTTCATTTGCAAATTTTTGTAATTCCAAATTATCCATTTTTGCCTCCATCAAATAAAAATGTGATAAAACCTATTTTTACCACTAACATATTAACATGATTTTATGGAAGAAACAACTGTTTCAAAAAGAATAATCCCAACTTTGGAATGTATTTTTTTCCGTCACATATAGTAAAAATAAGAAACCAAAGTGAGGATTATCCGTGAACAGCCTAAAATTTTTCTGTATCAAAAATAAACGCTCCATCCTGATTATGCTTTTGGGAGTTTCCCTCCTGATTCCGGCCCTGTATCTGTTTTATCACACTCCGGACCGGCGGTTTCAGGCACTGTGTGACGAAATATTCATCCGGGAGCTTTCTGCCGACGGCTTAAGTCTCCACTATTCCCTAAAAAATCCCTCTGACTACGGGGTCCGGAATCCGAAATGGGGGTTTTCTGCCTATTCTCCGGAAGAAACCGAAGATGAAATGCTCTATCTTCAGGACACCCTTGCTGCCATGGAGAATATTTCTCCCCGAAGCCTCTCTCCCGAGAACCGGATTACCTACGAAATTCTTGCCGGCTACCTTACCAATCAGTTGGAATGCTATGATTATATTCTCTACGAGGAGCCTTTGACCTTCTCTTCCGGCATGCATGTGGAGCTTCCCATTCTTTTATCCGAATATAATTTTTATCAAAAGGAGGATGTGGAGCATTATCTCACTCTCCTTGCATCCCTTCCGGAGTATCTTGCAGGCGTGGAAATATTCGAAAAAGAAAAGGCGGAAGCGGGACTTTTTATGTCTTCTTACGCCCTGGAAGAGGTATTGAACCAGTGTAAAACCATGTTTCCCGAAGAGGTACTGGCAGCAGAAGAACATCTTTTACAGGTTTCTTTCCGTAAAAGACTGGAAGCCCTCGTAAAAGAAGAAGAAATGACGGCTGAAGAAATGGATGCTTTTATCAACGACAATAATACGTGTCTCAAAAACAGAATTCTTCCTGCTTATGCTAAATTAACCCGGACACTGGAAACATTGCGCCCCTGCGCCGGTACTGCTGCCGGTCTGGGTGTCAGCAAAGAGGGAAAAGCATATTATGAGCTTTTGCTTGCCATGCAGACAGGAACGGATAAAAGCGTTCCGGAAATCATGGAAGCTCTGCAACAATCCTTTTTAGCGGATTATCAGGCATTGCTTGCCTGTCCCACCCGGTATCCGGAGGACTTCGGTTTATGCGAGCCTGAAGAAATCATGAAGGACCTGAAAGAAAAAACTTTTCTGACATTTCCTGCTCCGGAACATGGAGGAGACATCCTTTATGAAGTATTGCCTGTGGAAAAAGCACTGGAAGACTACGTTAGTCCTGCTTTTTATCTGATTCCTCCGTTAGACGGTTATGAAGACAATGTCATATACATAAACGGTGCTTCCGAGCCTGATCCTTTAAGCCTTTATACCACTCTGGCCCATGAGGGTTATCCCGGGCATTTGTTTCAGACTACCTATTTTTATGAGGAATTATCCAACGGAACCTTCCATCCCATCCGGGGAATTCTTTCCTTCAAAGGGTACACGGAAGGATACGCTACCTATGCAGAATGCTTATCCTACGACTACGCCAAAATGTTTGCGGATTCCGGCTATTGCGATGCTTCCTGCATCAACCGGCGCCTGCATCTTGCCCTGTATTCCATGCTGGATGTGTGTATTCACTACTACGGCTATGATTTAAACGACACCAGGGAATGCCTTGCCTCCTTCGGCATCGAAGACAGGGACGCAACAGAGGAAATATATGAGTATATTGTAAATACGCCGGGGAACTATTTAAGTTATTACTTAGGCTATCTGGAAATCTTGGAATGTAAAGAGCTGGCAGCGCAGAAATGGGGCACGGACTATAGCGACATGGATTTTCACCGCTTCTTTTTAAATATCGGCCCCGCTGATTTTAGCACCATAAAAAAATATATCCGGGAAAAGGCTTCCCTGTCATAGGGGGCCTCGTCCCGGATATAGAATTCTTAATTTATATGATTTCCTACACGGCTGCAGGCTTCCTTAATTTTGACTTCCCAGATTTTACGGTTGTTCACTACAAATTTCTCAACCTTTCCGCCTGCAAGCTCAATATCCAGACCGGTACTGAAAATACCTCTCATGCCGGACCTGGTATGGCTGATTTTACGGATGTTACTAAGCGGAATCTGCAATTCGTGAACCTGAATATTATTATTGTGGCTCTTGAAATACAGAGAATCATTCAGA
The DNA here is from genome assembly GCA_017473905.1 of Lachnospiraceae bacterium. Lineage (GTDB taxonomy): Bacteria > Bacillota > Clostridia > Lachnospirales > Lachnospiraceae > UBA3766. The sequence goes on from JAFUJA010000033.1 coordinate 7,463, forward strand.
ACAAACATCCAACCCCCTACACCTTCCATACCCATCATATGATTCGCCACGTCGTCAAAAACCAGACACCCTCTGGCATAAAAAGCCTCTCTTACGGGCTTGAATTCCATCGCTTTCTTTTCCATGAAATTATACATGATTACACCATATATCAGACCGCAGGCAATACCCATCATAACTGCCACAATAATGTCCAGCAGCAGACCAAGTAAAATGCCCCAGATCAGGTATTTATGAAAGATTATTCCAAAGAATCCCGGAAACAGACACAAACCGAACAAACCGGTCATCAAACCCATAGCAGCACCATAGAATAAGGATAGCCTGATTGCGCTTTTTTTATATGTCATACAAAATTACTCCTCTTTTAAAATAACACAGAACCAGAATATGGGAAACACAAACAGGTTGAAGCAGTACAGCAATATACACCAGAAAATCTTCATTCCGACGCTTAATTTCGGACTTTTACATGCGATTATCATGTACCAGACAATCAGGCCAAGCGCCAGAAATACACCAATCAGTTCAAAAATAATCAGAAGCACCATACCAATAATCCCTATGGCGTTCATGGGTTCGTCTCCCACAATGATGAGCACAAAAAACATAATAATAAAAGTAATTGCAATCATAAGTGCCGGTAAAAACGACAGGATACAAGTCACTGTTTTTTTCATTTTCATTTCTCCTTTAAAACATTATTCGTTTAAATCAATATCCTTCTCCTTCTTCTGCCTTAAGAATTTTAATAATACGGCTGGTGCCCAGGCGTTGAGCGCCCAAATTTAAGAAGTTTTCTCCGTCTTCCAAAGAAGAAATTCCCCCCGCTGCTTTTATTTTTACATGGGGTTTTACATGAGCGGCAAAAAGCTTAATATCTTCCACCGTTGCCCCGCCTTTGGAGAATCCGGTAGAAGTTTTGATGTAGTCTGCGCCGGATTCGGAGACGATTTCGCACATTTTGATTTTCTCTTCCTCTGTTAAAAGGCAGGTCTCGATAATGACCTTCAGAATCTTGTCGCCGCACACTCTTTTTACGGCTTTAATCTCCTCTAAAACCGCATCGTAACGCTTGTCTTTTAAGGCACCGACCCAGATTACCATGTCGATTTCATCAGCACCTTCTTCAATGGCGATTCTTGCTTCTTCACATTTCACCGCTGTGGTGGAATATCCGTTGGGGAAGCCGATTACGGTGCAGATGGGAAGCTTCCCTTCCACATAGACTGCGGCCTGCTTCACGTAAGCTGCGGGAATGCAGACAGAGGCGGTATGATACTTCATGCCGTCGTCGCAAAGTGCCTTGATTTCTTCCCAGGTGGCATCCTGCGTTAAAAGTGTATGGTCTACTTTTGATAAAAGATTCTGAATATCCATGGTTTACTCCTTTATAGTTGTTGTTTTTGAGTTTGGGTTTCGTGCAAAGATACGCTTTTTATATCATGCAATTATAGTTTTTTATTTATTTACCGTAGTCTTTTTATGTGCCTCTATAAATGCCTTTCCTTCCGGAGATTCTGCCCAGGGACAACGGGTAAAAGCACCTTCCTCAATTACCACATCCTCATTCAAGAAGGTGACGGAAGTGAGGGAAGGGCAGTCGGTAACCGCAAGTTCCTCAATTACTTTTACATTCTCGCCGAAGGTGATGGACTCAAGGTTTTCGCAATTGCATATCACAGTAGTACCTACCTCTTCAATACTACCGCTGAGGGTCAGAGAAGTAATAGAAGGACAATCCTCAATAAAATTCGCGACTCTTTTCAGATGGTTGTTTTCCGCAAATTCCACATAAGTTATGGACTCACAGTTACTAACTCCATACCAGGTAATTTTCTCTATATTCTTACCCCCGGTGATTTCTTCCAAACCATTAGCACCGTAAATGCCTCTCAATGTAATGACACTATCCGGAATATGCAGACTTGTAACTGCTCCCGGCAAACCAAGTAAACCTATTCTGACTACAGGCTTTCCCCAGAGCTTATCGGGAATAACCACTCTGCCGTCTTCAGGCACTTTAAAAGAACCATAAGTATCTTCAATGTATACTGCGTCTTCTGTTATGGTATATTCATACCCTTTAAAAGGATCAAACAACGTTATATCGTAAGCGGTTATTTCCGGTGTAAATATGCCATAAAAAATCATACCGGCAATCAACAGAAGTCCCAGAAAAATTCCTGTTATTATACCAATTTTCTTCAACTTCTCCTTCATACAATCCTTCCCTCCCAGCGATATTTATCACTCTTTAGTACTTCTGTAAAGAGGTAAATCATTACCCTCCGGCTACTTCACATTAGTTTTCTGCTATCTTTTTATGTGCCTCTATAAATGCCTTTCCTTCCGGAGATTCTGCCCAGGGGCAGCCGGTAAAAGCACCTTCCTCAATTACCACATCCTCGTTTAAGAAGGTGACGGAAGTGAGGGAAGGGCAGTTGAAAACTGCGTACCAGCCCACTGTTTCCACATTTTCGCCAAAGGTTATGGACTGCAATGCGAAACAATTTTTAAAAGTAAACATACCGATTTCTTTGATTTCACCACCTATGGTAACCGTTTCCAAAGAATTGCAGTCTGAGAAACAATGAGAAAGCGTATTCATCTTATTTTTCTCAAGAAATTCTACGTATTTTAATTGGCCACATTCATAGAAATTGCCAAACTGAAAACAATTTTCTATATTCGTACCACCGGTAACTTCTACCAGTCCTTCACACGAAGCCGGTCCTTCAAAAGAGGTTACACTGTCAGGAATGTGTACCGCAGTAATTTCACCCGGTAATCCATTTAACCCAACCGAAATTACCTGCATAAACAGGACTTTATCAGGAATCTCCCAACGCCCGTCTTCTGGTACACTTAGCTGCATATAACGTGGATAAAGCTTTACACCTTTATCTGTAAACGTATAAATATAATCTCGTTTGGAATCTGTTACAGTCAAGCCACCATTTACAAAACGAGGAGAATACGTTACAACAAAAATCATCCAAATAAAAACCAGTACTCCTACTACAGTTCCGGTTATAATACCAATTTTCTTCAATTTCTCTTTCATACAATCCTTCCCTCCCAGCGATATTCATCACTCTTTAGTACTTCTGTAAAGACGTAAATAATTACCCTCCGGCTACTTCACATTAGTTTTCTGCTATCTTTTTATGTGCCTCTATAAATGCCTTACCTTCCGGAGATTCTGCCCAGGGACAGCCGGCAAAAGCACCTTCCTCAATTACCACATCCTCGTTTAAGAAGGTGACGGAAGTGAGGGCGGGGCAGTTATAAAATGCTCCTTTTCTTACCACTTCCACATTTTTACCAAAGGTTATGAACTGCAAAGAAGCACAATCCGCAAAAGCAGAAGAATCTATTTCTTTGATTTCACCACCTATGGTGACCGTTTCCAAAGATTTGCAGTTTTGTGCAAAATTGTTAAGCTTGCCAAGTCTGTTCTTTTCAAGAAACTCTACATGCTTTAATGCATCACATTCCTGAGCGCAGCAGAACATATTGGAACAGGTTTCTATGTTTGCACCACCGGTTATTTCCACCAGATTTTTACAATCATAAATTCCGTCAAAAAACGTTACGCTATCGGGAATATGAACGGAGGTAACTCCATCGGGGAGACCGCTTAAACGAACTAGAATTACCGGTTTTCCCCAGATTTTACCGGGAATCTCCAAACGCCCGTCTTTGGGTGTTTTCATCATGTAAGCGCTGTGAATTTGTACTCCCTCTTTCGTAATGGTGTACTTATATCCCAGGCGGGAATCCATCATAGTCACATTACCCTTGTTGAATTTTGGCGTTAATGAAACTACTCCTATTACCCCAACAAGAACCAGCACTCCTACTACAATTCCGATTATAATACCAATTTTCCTCAATTTCTCATTCATAAAAATCCTCCGAAAAACTCCCATATGTCGAAACTGTACTTAGTATATAATAAATACTATCTCTTGTCAATATGGTTTTCAGAGGATTTTACTTATCTTTTAATGAGATTTGCTTGGTTTAGGCAGATTCGCGAATTTAACGCTGAGGCGGGTCCACCTTTTTAGCTTCGAACACCCATTTTCGGGGGACATTCCGACTTGCCAAGTCCACCTTTTTGGCGTCATACTTTCATTTTGGGGGACGTCCTGCTTCCCTAAGTCCACCTTTTTAGCATCGGACACTCTTTTCGGGGGACGTTCCGACTTGCCAAGTCCACCTTTTTAGCATCGGACACTCTTTTCGGGGGGCATTCCGACTTGCCAAGTCCACCTTTTATACTTGCACTTCCTCTTTAGGTGGAATTTCTGCCGAGCACGCATTTATCTTTCCTTCGAAGACTGTGTGAATGCGTCGGCACTTAACGAGTACAAGCTCTGCGCAGTATGAGTTTAGTGACCGCTACGCATGAGGTCAAGCGCAAGCGTGTCTGAGAAGGAATGCATAAATGCTCGCGATTGCCTTTTTCCGGCAAGGAATGCATAAAGGCTCGCGATTGCCTTTTTCCAGCAAAGAATGCATAAACGCTTGCGACCGCTTATTCCCCGCTTTTTACTTTCAGATCCAACCGTTCCATCAGGTAAGCAGCCACAAATCCTCCCACGCCAATCGCCAGGCCCAGAAGAATTTGTCCTACGTGCTCATAGGACAAAGGAATGACCGCCAGCACGGAAGCCACTACAATCCCCACTACTGCGTGATAGGAAACGGAATAATATTTTTTGAACAAGAAATTCACAAGCCTTGCAAGTAAAAGGGCCGTTGCCGCCATTCCGATTAACCAGGGAATGATTACAGTAAAATCAAATGCTACCAGTGCACTGTTCAAAGGTTGGTATAAATCCAATGCCATGAGAACCGGCGAGGAAGACATGCCCGGAATAATAAAACTGACGCCCCAGAGCACGCCCGCAAAAAGGTACCATCCCCAGTGAGGCGTTACCTGCACATTCAGCCCGATTTTTACAAAAAGAAGAATTGCAATCAGGACAATTCCCGTCACAATCATGGATATGTAAGATGCCTTGCTTCTGCCTTCTTTGCCTGCCTCCTTAAAAATGGACGGCACTGTTCCGAGTATCAGTCCGGCAAACAGCCAGGTTGCATACAATTCCGAGATTTCAAACAACCACACAATGATATTGGCAAAAAGAAAAAAGCCCAGAACCCAGCCGATTCCCACAAGAAGGAACATCAGCCAGTTTTTACGAAGGGTTTTGATGGGATGAACAAAAAGCTCCATCAAGGGCCGGTAAATACCGAATACAACACAAAGGACGCCGCCGCTGATACCGGGGAGAATCGCCCCGGCACCAACAGCAACGCCACAAATTAAATTCTTAATAATGTTCACAAATGAATTTTTCTTTTTCTCTTCCAAAGTATCTCCTTAATCTTTATCAAACAGGCTACAAATTCCCATCACCACGCCGAATAAAACCGCTGCGACAGGCCAGATAATCCAGGTAAAATCCCAGCGTCCCGTAAGAAAACTTGCTCCAAGATAAATTGCGGTCATCAGACTCCAGTAGATTCCCCCTACTTTATCTTTTATTTTCTGTCTTTTTATATTTGCACGGGAGTACTCTCCTTCCTGTAAAAGACACTCATAACTTCCAGTTTCCGAACCGGCAAACACAAAGAAAAAGGTAGCAAGAGCAATCAAAGAAAGCATAAAACATACTGCTGCAATTACATACATTTCCTTGGTTTCACCGAAGATACATGCAGTTACTACAAGAGTGGCAACACCCAAAAGAATTATCGCCACACCACCGGCATTACATAAGGTGTGAATGGTTCTGTTTCTTTTTTTACGTTCCTCTACAATTCCTTTTACACCAAATCCCAACTCGAATTCTTCTTGTTTTAAATATTTATAATCTTCCATGAGATTGCTGTCTAAAATAAAAATAACAACTGCAATGGTGATAAGAAGGAACAGTGCCCCAAGACCGATGCCGGCTGCAAGTGCCTCGGAAATGTTATAAAACTCCGAAATGCCTGCAAGATAAATTAATGTTACGGGAGAAAAGACGCAAAGTGCGGTACCGATACCCACGCGAAGACCGCTTTTCTTTTTATCGGACATAAATCTGTTCGCTTCTTCGGGGGAAACCTTTTTACCTGCAAAGGGTTCATATACGTCCGGCATAATTTCGCTTTCCGCAACATCATCTTTTAAAAGGTAGTCCGTACTGACACCGAATATTTCCGCAAGGCGTACAATTTTATCTAAATCAGGAATGGACTGGGCGCCTTCCCATTTGGAAATAGACTGTCTGGATACGTTCATCTGCTCGGCAAGCTCTTCCTGAGACCAACCGCATTTTTTTCTTAACTGGATAATTTTGTCTGCTAAAATCATTTTCATTTTTCCTCCTTCTGATTCGCAACACCGGATTTTTTCCGGTTCCTTTTCATGGCTTCATTCTACCTTTTAAGGCGGTTGCGAACCATAAAGAACGCTTGTAAATTGTGCAACCGACGGTTGCAATTGCCCGTATTTAGCGGTTGCGGAAGGCTTTTATGCCCATTGCGCCTGATACAGCTCGTAATAAAATCCTTTTCTGGCGAGCAGCTCTTCATGATTGCCCTGCTCGATAACATTTCCGTTTTTCATAACCAGAATCGTGTCCGCATTCCGGATTGTGGAAAGACGATGGGCCACGATAAAGCTGGTACGTCCCTCCATCAGGGTTGCAAAAGCATCCTGAATTTTTAACTCCGTACGGGTATCGATGGAAGAGGTTGCCTCATCCAAAATCAGCATTTCCGGATCCGTCAGCATAATTCTTGCAATACAAAGAAGCTGCTTCTGACCGTTTGACAGGTTTCCGCCATCTTCTAAAATCATGGTGTCATATCCATTCGGCATACGGCTGATAAAACCGTGGGCGTGTGCCTTTCGTGCCGCTGCCTCTACTTCTTCCTGTGTTGCCTCCGGTCTGCCGAAAGCTATATTTTCACGAATGGTTCCCTTTTTCAACCAGGTTTCCTGAAGCACCATACCGTAGTGGGAACGAAGCTCCTGACGATCCATTTCCTGAATTTCTGTTCCATCTAAAAGAATTTCTCCGTTTTTTACATCATAAAAACGCATCAGCAGGTTAATCAAAGTAGTTTTACCGCAGCCTGTAGGGCCTACGATTGCCACACGCTCCCCGGGAGACACTTTTAAGGAAAAGTTCTCAATTAATTTCTGCTCCGGTGCGTAAGAGAAGGTAACATTTCTGATTTCAACGCTGCCCTGTTTTTTCTCCTCGGCAGTTTTTGCGGCATTTTTATCTTCTGTTGCTGCATTTCCTTTGCTCTCTTTTCTTTCTTCCGCATCGGAAACGACCTGATGCAGTAAATCCACTGCATCCTTTTCTTCCTCTTCCTCTAAAAATGCAAAGAAATGATTGGCGCAGGCAAGCGCATTCTGGAACTCTGCGATAACGCCGGAAATCTCATTAAAAGGCTTGGTATACTGGTTTGCATAGCTTAAAAAGCAGGAAAGCTCGCCTACCGTCATGGCAGTTTCCGGGTCCATAACACAGAACGCACCGAAAACGCCTACTCCCGCATATACCAAAGCGTTAATAAAACGGGTACTGGGATTGGTCAGAGAGGAGAAGAAAATCGCCTTCAGGGACACTTTCTGAAGTTCATCGTTTAAAATCTCAAACTGCTCCATGCTTTCTTCTTCCCTGCCGAAGGCTCTGACGATTTTCTGGTTTCCTACCATTTCATCGATAAAACCTGTCAACGCGCCCCTCGCTTTGGACTGAGCCGTGAACATGGTAAAAGTCTTTTTGGATACAAAACCTGCCACAAAGAAGGATAAGGGTGTTACAAGTACCACAATCAGAGTAACCTTCACGTCAATGGTAAACATGAAGACCAGAGTTCCGAGGATGGTTAAAACCCCTGTAAAAATCTGGGAAAATCCCATAAGAAGACCCTCTGAGAAGGTATCCACGTCGGCAATGATACAATTTACCACTTTTCCGTACGCATTTCCATCTACATAACGGATGGGAAGATGCTGGATTTTACGGATTGCATCCCGGCGCATACGCTCCACCACATTAGCCACCATACGGTTATTGCAAAGATTCATCAGGAACTGGGCTATCATGGTAATTCCGATTACCACCGCCGCAAACGTAATCAGGGCAAGAACCCCTTCATAATCCACATTTCCGGGTCCCAGAATCAAATCCACACCTTTACCGGTCAGAATGGGCAAAAGCAGGGTTCCCGCTACGGTAATCAGTGCCAGCAGCAGAGACAGCATAAGAAGCACCGTATTTGCTTTTATATATTTAAAAATCATGTACAAGGTATTTTTACGCATGCTGCACCTCCTCTTCCAAAGGGAACTGGGAGGAATATATTTCCCGGTATACGCTGCAGTCGGCAAGAAGCTCCTTATGCACGCCCTTGCCAACCAGCTCCCCGTTATCAAGAACAAGAATCAAATCCGCATCCATAATGGATGCCGCACGCTGTGATACGATAAAACAGATGGAATCTTCGGAAAGCTTCCGGATTCCCTGACGCACTCTTGCCTCTGTAGCATAGTCCAGAGCGCTTGTACTGTCATCTAAAACAAAAACATCTGCATCTTTTATAAAAGAACGGGCCATGGAAAGTCTCTGACGCTGGCCGCCGGAGAAATTTTTTCCGCCTTGAAGGACTTCACTGTCTAAGCCCTTTTCTTTCTTTTGGGTAAATTCTGCCGCATCAGCCAGAGTAAGAGCATGCCACATTTCTTCCTCTGTGGCATTTTCCTTTCCCCACTGCAGGTTTTCTTTTATGGTGCCGCTAAAAAGCACCGCAGTCTGGGGCACCATACTGAAGTGCTCCCGATAGGTTGCCAAATCTTTATCACACAGGGCTTTTCCGTTTACTAAAACTTCACCATCCGTAGCCTGATAAAAGCCTGCTGCCAGATTTACAAGGGTGGTTTTTCCGCTGCCTGTACCGCCGATAATACCTACAATGTCGCCTTTTTTTACCGTAAAAGACAAGTTCTGTAAAGCATCCGCTCCTGCATTTTTATATCGGAAAGATACATTCCGGAAGGTAATTTCTTTTACACCTTCCACAGCTTCTCCGCCGTTTTCCTCTCCCACTTTTTCTTCCAGCATATCGGCAATTCTGTCCGCTCCTGCCAGGGATCTGGTCACGGTAATAATCAGGTTGGCAAGCTTAATCAGCTCTACCAGAATCTGAGCCATATAATTCACAAGGGCAATCAGCTCACCCTGGGTTAACACACCGGTATCTACCTGCCCTGCTCCCTGCCACAGAATAAAAAGTGTCGCCACATTCACAATGGTAAAGGTCACCGGATTCATAAAAGCGCCTACCCGGCCTGCAAACAACTGAAGATGTTTGTACACCGCCACCTTATCATCGTAGTCTGCAACCTCTTTCTCTTCCATGCTAAAAGCACGGATAACGCGGATACCCGTTAAATTTTCCCTTGTTTTGGTCACAACGGCATCCAGGGCATTCTGTACTTTTTTATACAAAGGAATACTTACCAGAAGAATGGTAAAAACAACCACGGCAAGAAGAGGAATGGTTACAACAAAAATAAGGGCTCCTTTTACATCCACGGTAAACGCCATAATCATGGCACCAAATACGATAAAAGGAGAACGGAGGAAGAGACGCAACACCAGATTTACACCGGTCTGCACCTGATTCACATCCGCCGTAAGGCGGTTAATCATGGTAGATGTTCCGAAGGAATCCATCTGGGAATAGGTTCGCTTCTGGATATTGTCAAAAATGGCTTTACGCACATTGGCTGCAAATCCTACCGCAGCCTTCGCCGCAAAAAACTGGGCAAATACGGCACAGACAAAGCCGATAAAAGCCAGAATCACCAGCACACCGCCCATTTTCAGGATATAAGGCAGATCCTGATTTACGATACCCACGTCAATAATTGCCGCCATAACCAGGGGAACGAACAATTCAAAAGAGGCCTCCAGTAACTTAAAAAGGGGGCCCAGAACAGTTTCTTTTTTATAATCTTTTAGATAACACAGAAGTTTTTTCACTCTTTTTGACCTCTCATAAAATGCTTCCCCTATTATATCCACATTTTAACAAAATTGGCAAGATAAAGAGCAAAATCCCGGAGTGTTTTGCTCCGGGATTTTTACTTTAGGATTTTATATCATTATTTATTGTTTTCTTTCTCTTCTTCCACAAGATACATTTTTTCGGGAACGCTTACCACTTTATCGTAGCCTGCAAATGCATGCTCAACCTTCTCCTTGTTCATCTTGGGAGTAATCAGGCTCACCAGAGGAACAACCACAAGTCCGGCAATCATAGCTACGGCACCTGCCACGATGGGGCTGGGCAGATAGTTAAGGAACATATTGGATACGGTAATGCCCACACCACAGATGAAGCTTGCCCAAACCGATGCTTTGGTTACGCCTTTCCAGTACAGACCGTACATAAAAGGTGCCAGGAACGCGCCTGCAAGTGCGCCCCATGAAATACCCATAAGCTGGGCAATAAATGTGGTTTTATTCCATGCAATGATAACGGAAAGTGCCACAAAGAAGAAGATAAAAATACGAAGAATGAGAAGCTGTTTCTTCTCTCCCATTTCTTTTACCACATGTCCTTTTACAATATCCAGAGTAATGGTGGACGCAGAGGTTAATACCAATGAGGAAAGAGTGGACATGGATGCGGAAAGCACCAGAACCACAACAATACCGATTAAAATATCGGGCAGGGATGCCAGCATCTCAGGAATAATTGCATCATAAATGACACCACCATTTGCATCGTAAATATTTCTGTCACCGAATAATCTTGCAAACCCGCCAAGGAAATAACAGCCTCCTGCAACAATTACCGCAAAGAAGGTAGAAACAACTGCACCGGTTTTAACGGATTTCTCATTTTTAATTGCATAAAACTTATGTACCATCTGAGGGAGACCCCAGGTTCCCAGTGATGTAAGAATAATAACACTTAAAAGATTCAACGGGTCTGCTCCGAAGAAGGAAGCAAAAACGCCCTGCTGGGCAACTGCCACGGTTTCATCAACGGGCACTTCCGAAAGTTTAATCAGGGATTCATAGAAGCCACCGTTTCCGTTTAATACTGCCACTACTACGGCACAAATACCGAATAACATAATAATACCCTGAATAAAATCATTGATGGTGGTTGCCATGTAACCGCCTAAAATAACATATAATCCGGTGAGTACCGCCATAACGAGAATACAGATTTCATAGGGAATACCGAATGCCATTTCAAACAATCTGGACAAACCATTATAAACAGAAGCAGTATAGGGAATCAGGAATATGAAAGCAATGATGGAAGCACCGATTTTAAGTGCTTTGCTGTCGTATCTGCTACCGAAAAAGCTGGGCATGGTTGCTGCTTTTAAATGATTGGACATAATTCTGGTTCTTCTTCCCAGAATTACCCACGCCAGAAGACTTCCGATTAAAGCGTTGCCAAGACCAATCCAGGTAGATGCCAGACCAAACTTCCAGCCAAACTGTCCTGCATATCCTACAAAAATTACAGCAGAGAAATAGGAAGTACCGTAAGAAAATGCCGTAAGCCAAGGGCCTGCGGTGTTACCGCCTAAAACGAAGTTGCTGACGCTGTTTGCTTTGCTTTTAGCATAAATTCCCACACCAATCATGGAAGCAAAAAACAACACCATAAGAGTAATCTTAATAATCATGATAATCTCCTTCCGTATATCGGATAAAAATCCTTTATACTTTAATGCTTTAAAGTTTTGCACTTTAATGTGTTAAATTCCTATTACAGTATATGAGCATCCATTGGATTTGTCAACCGATTTTAGCCAGAAACATAATAAAACCGCCTGTTCATATTGTTGATATGAGCAGACGGCTTTCTTTGTTTTAAATTATATTTTACTGTATATTTCCCGTATTTCCTGATTCAGAGGTTGTTTTACTCTCCATAGGAATAAAGGACTGAGGCTGTACAGGCTGACTCACCACAGGATTTGCCACGGGTGCTTCCTGATTAACCGGCATGGGCTGGCTTACCACAGGTCTTGCCACGGGTGCTTCCTGATTAGCCGGCATGGGCTGGCTTACCATAGGTCTTGCCACGGGTGCTTCCTGACTAACCGGCATAGGCTGGTTTACTGCAGGATTTGCCACGGGCATGGTTCTCTGTACGGGCATAGGCTGAGGTGCTACGGGTGCTCCTACGGGCTGGGGTGCCGCTTTACGGTTTACCAATCCTGAAGGAATCAGTAACGCCTGCTGTCCTTTACAAGTATAAATTACGTAAGTATCGCAGAGATAATCATGGAATCCTCTCTTGTTAGGCTCAAAGAAAATCATGATATATCCGAAGTACAAAACACTGCTGATATACTTACCGATGCTTTCACGATACAATGCCTTGAAGAAAGAAAGCTTCTTTCCTTCTTCGTCCACAACCGCCAGATTAAATAAAGCTTTGCCGAGTGTGGTTCCCGCTACGGAAGTAGCGATTGTAAAATATAAAAGCTGAATTACGAAATACAGGATATCAAAGATATCAAAGTTAAATAATACGCTTTTAAAAATAATCCAATCCGGGTACAAAAGCTCAAACAAACCAATAGGGAATTTAATGAAGCTCAGAACACAACCCAGAAACAGCATATCAATCAGATATGCTCCGAAACGGGGAAAGAAGCCCGCTTTAGCGATAGATTGATTCATACTTTGCTCCCCCATTTTCTTTGCTCTCAATAAAATCAATGATTACCTGGTTATCAGACTTGGGCATGGATTCCAGTACCTCACCGAACATATAAGCAAAAGCACTGTAATTGCTGTCCTGATCATAAAATACGGTTCCGTCATCAAAGTAGCTTAAAACCTGTGCTCTGTAATCTTCGTAACGGGCAATACCGTCAATTAAGTCAAGTTCAAGAGCCTGCTCGGCGTCATATGCTCTGCCGTCTGCGATTTCATATACTTTATCTCTGTCCATGTTACGGCCTTTTTCCACAACATCTACAAAGATTTCATACATGTAATCAACCTGGGACTGTTCAATGGCAATCTGCTCATCGGTCATTACCTGTCCCGGGCTGCCTACTGCCTTATTATCACCGCTTTTTACGATGATTTCTTTTACGCCAAGCTTATTATAAAGCTCGCTCATATCATAGTATGTAGAGTATACACCGATGGAGCCGGTTGTAGTCATACGGTTCGCATAGATTTCATCTGCAGTCATAGCCGCATAGTAAGCAGCGGAAGCTGCAAGGGAGCTGAAATATGCATAAATGGGTCTTCCGGTTTCCTCTTTGTATTCCATTAACTCAAGGTATAAGTCATCACCAACGTAGCAATATCCTCCGGGAGAGTCAATGTAAAGGAGAAGTCCCACATTATTTTCACAAGCAGCAAGCTCCTCAATATAATTTACTACCAAAGCGTGATCATACTGACCTGTGTTTGTAAAGTAAGAACCTGTTCCTTCCTGAATGGTTCCGATGATATTTACCACACCTACAAATTCTTCCATGGGAAATGTTTCGGTTCCTGTAGCGGAATCATTCATAAAAGAGTTCATAAGCAGGCTGGAAGCTACTCCAACCAGACCAACGGTCACAAATAATACTGCTGCAATAATCATTGCAATAATCTGTTTTTTCTTCATTTCTTCTTTTCGGATTTTATCCGATTTCCTTCCTTTCCTTTTACTGTTTTCTCAAATATATCTTTTCGCGGAAATGCGAACAAGGTCATTCTATCAGAATTGTAAAAAAAATAAAACCTTTTACACAAATATTTTAAAAATTACATTATAAACCAACCAGACCAGACCGAAAGCCACCGGCTGATGCACCATATAAATCAACAGGGAATGCCTTCCCCAAAGGGATAACACCGGAATGTTAAACGACAGAAGTTTCTTTACAGTTTCCTTCTCTCCAATCCATTTCCACGTAAAATAACCCGCCAGAAACAAAAAAATCCAGGGCAGTATGGGGAAATAATCCTGGGAGCGGAAACCGGGATAAGGAAATCCAAGGTAAGTCGTAAAAAAGTTGGCATACAGAAAATCCGGCAATTCGCATATTTTTATAAATTCAAATCCCAGACCCCCGTCATATACGTTTCTGCATAAAAAGAACAAAACAGCCGAAATCCCAAGACCAATCCAAGGTTTGATTTTGTCAAAAAGCTTCTCAAAGGGAATCACCAGAAGCATGGCACTTCCCATAAAAGTAAGAATCCCAAAGCGTACTTCCATACCGGGTAAAAATGCTGTTACAAGCATAATGACTGCGCCGCAGCCAAAAACCTGAAATCCTCTTTTTAAGGGATTTTTACTCAGAGCACGACACATGCCTGATAAAAAGATAAAACTCCAGCAGATAAACTGCTGCCAGATATAGCCCGGTGTACCGGTATACCAGCTCATATCCATATCTGAAAGCATCCACACATCAAATAATGTGTGATAAATTACCATCTGTATCAGGGTAATTCCCCTAAAGGTGTCTAAAGCATGATATCTTTGCTTTTTTAGGTGATCTTCCACTGATAAATCCTCCGCACTTCGCTTTCCTTTTATATCGCCTGATATTCAGGACGAACTACATATAATATTGCTACAGGTAAATCATTTTTTCAAGTAAATTCTGTTTCCATTCTCCTTCTTTCTCCATTTTCCTAAAACGCCCTCTGTTCCCCGCACATGGACAAATCCAAACGGCCGTAGTAAAATAAAACGTACTTTCCGGCGGTTTTACGCCAATTAATCCCTGAAAGGAGGACAAAAATGCATATTGAACCTGACAAAGAGCTTTTTGAAGAAGCTAAAAATACCATGATACTGCGCCTCCAGGGGGAAAAAGGCATCGGAACCTTAAGTGAAAAAACCGTTCACTCCGTGTTGAAATACTACTTCGCGCCGGACGAAAAATATCATGAAATCAAAATTGACGGCTTCGTGGCAGATGTTTGTATTGACGGTGAAATCCATGAAATCCAGACGAAACAGTTTTATCTGATGAAGCGCAAGCTGAATTCCTTTTTAAAAGAACACGAGGTTACCATTGTTTATCCCGTTTCCGTAGAAAACACCCTGCACTGGGTGGAATGCGACGAAGAAAATGGTAACGACCCGCTGACTTACGAGGAAATGACCCGTCGCAGCATTACCAAAAGCCGCAAAGTACGGAAAAAAGCCATGCCCTATCTGTTTTTTCATGAGCTTTACGGAATTAAGGAATTTCTTCACCATCCCAATCTGCATTTTACTCTGGCCATTCTTTCCACAGAAGAATACCGGCTTCTGGACGGATACGGCGCCAGCCGTAAAATACGTGCCACCAAAGCGGATAAAATTCCTACGGAACTGCTGGATTTAATCGAAATCCGGGAGCCGGCGGATTATAAAATATTCCTTCCGGAAAGCTTACCGGAAACATTCACTTCGGAAATTTTCAGTAAAAAAGCGGGCATCGCCAGAGACCTGGCCAGCACCGCCTTAAACATCCTTTATGAACTAAAAATTGTTGACCGCATTTCTAAAATCGGAAATGCCTATGTATACCGGATTACGGAATAATCAGTTTTCACGGATTACATAAGGAAAAACCTGAATATTTGTAAATCCCATTTTTTCTAAAAGAGCAACGGATTTTTTTAAATCTTCTTCTCCGTTATGATTTGGAATCTTCGGAACACGAATACGAATGTGTTCCGGGGATTTTTCTTTTATAAGAATGGATAAATTCTCTAAAACCCTGTCATTACTTCTGCCTGTATAAGCTTCATAGATTTCCGGATTCATGTCTTTGATGTCCACAATAAAATCGTTTACTGCCGGAAGTACGGTAAGAAGATTCTCCTTTGGCACATTCAAAGAAGTTTCCAGAGTAATGTTCCATTTATCCCTGCAAATCTCTCTGAACCGGGCAATAAAATCACTGTGAATTAAGGATTCGCCGCCACCGAAAGTGATACCGCCGCCCGTAGCCTGAAAATATAAATCATCGATTTTTAAGACATCATACAGCTCTTCCGGTGTCATATTTTTACACAATTTCAATTTCTCCGGTTTTAAAATTCCTGCATTGATGCAGTATTTACAACGCAGCGGACAACCGTAAGAAGCTACCAGAGTGGTAACACCCACTCCGTCTGTTTTCATCCTGTGCCTGTTTATCGAAAGCACCGGCATGGTAATTCCTTCCTTCATATCTTTTCTCCGACAGAATAAAAATAGTTATATTTCAATTGTAAAAGGTTAATTTGATTCCGGAATATATTGAATATCTCCTTCGATAATGAGTTCTTCAGAGTCAATCTCGGATTCGACTTCAGAATTATCTTCCGACTCAATTTCTCCCATAACAGGAGGTTCTTCTTCTATAGCCTCCCCTTCCAGATCCATCTCTGTAGTAGGGGGTGCAGGAGCCACACCTTCTTCAGGAATATATTGCACATCACCTTCCAATTGGCCACCATTCTGCAAATCATAAATTACATCACTAATCATTTCCAGTGGACTGCAGGCAGCCATAGGTGCACATACACCAACGGAAATTCCCGCAATTGCCACCGCTTTCCCAAGGTTTTGACGAATCGCCAGTTCACGCTCCAAATAACGAAGCTCCGCTTCACACTTAGGACAGGTTCCCTTACATTCTCCCTGATAGGTACATTCGGATACTGCATATTCAATATCGTTTTTCTCCGCAATCTGGCGGCGGATTTCTTTTAACGCCTTACATTTTTCTTTCCCCTTCATCATTTGACCCTCGCTTTTTCATTTTGCTTTCCTAAAATAAATACGTTTTAATAGTGTATATTTATTGGTAATTTTTTAAAAAAATTATATAAAAATATAAGATGACTCTAAATCACATTCATCATTCATAAATGGCATATATTAAACAGAAATTGAGTATGTTTCGTTGTAGTTGTTACAAATAAAACATACTCAATTCTTTGTTTTAAACCTTATATATACCCTTGATATTAAGGTGGCACAAAGCATACTTTCTTTCCACCATGGTTTGAAATATCAACCAACACTCTTGTCTTAGTTCATTATTCGAAATAAACGGGAATGCTTATCATTTTACTACCTTCAAAACAATAAAAGTCTGCAATCAATTTACCGCTTTTATCAAATGCCGGTATCTAAAATATCCCCTTCAAGTTCAGAAATTCGCTTAAACAGATGTAGTCTTCCGCATAGACTTGCAATTATGTTTTTCTTTGTTAAAACTACTAACTGCCTTATAAAAACAGACGGAAACTCAGCAGTATTTCATGATTTTTAAGTTCTTGAGATACCGCTGATAGTGTGTTTTGACTTAAAATATAAGAGGACTTTGTCTCTACCTGCCCCCGATGAGTGCCATTGTAATATGGGTATCTGGGGTTGTCGAAGGATGTTACATTAATCTACTCAACTTAAATATCACTATATGCTTGATTTATATTATCATATATGATGTTACCATTTTCTAGCATTTTAATTATCAATTTCTGTTCTAATTCTTCATCAGATATCAGTAGCATTGCTTTTTCTTTTTTATCGACAATGCTATACCCAAAATCTGATTTTACAAGAACAAAATTCATTTTTTCCTCATTCCATAAATATGAATAATTTTCAATACTCATACTTTTTTCTCCTTTATTTTATGCCATCTACCCCAAACTTTATTGTTTCTAGATTTCCAATTGGGATAATTTCAGAAATTTTTTGTGGTGATCCTACTTGTTCCAAAAGTGAAAGTAATTTTTTATCTGCTAAGCTTGGATATGCAGTCCCCCCCGGATGCGTATGATTAATTATAATAACATCTTTATTAATGGGAATTTTAACCGAACTAACATCCCCAGAATATATAAAGTATTTTCCTCCGCCACCATTGATTCCACCTCCTCGTTGATACACCTGTGCAAATTCCACTCCATATTCTTGTGTTAAATATGTCATTTCTCCCACTGATAACCTTTCAGGAACTTCTATTCCTGTATTTCCTGGTAAATGAGAAAAATCTGTTACTTTACTACCATCTGGCATATATCGGGTAAATACATCTTCATTTAGTACTCCTGTACCACCCTGATATCCCGCCGTCAACTCTACATCCAACTTCGTCAGATCCGAAACCTCATCCACATTGGTTATCCCCTGCTTTACCAGCTTAGGATCATCAAAGAGAGTAACCTTTCCAATCGGACTTTTCGTCAACATGGACAAGCTCTTCGTGTAAAGGAATCCGGCGGCTAAACCGGCCACAATTCCGGCTACAAACTGTACCCGTTCATCAAACCCTAATACCTCGACACCTTTCATTGCTCCATATGAGGCGGCTTCTCCCAGTACGATATCTCCCGTAACCGCTACCGCAGACGATATTGTCAGGGTTCCTGCTGTTGACGCGATTCCAAAGGGT